>CAWAUK010000001.1:0-49306 GCA_963784975.1 uncultured Thermoleophilia bacterium
GCACTCGAGGAGCTCGCCGCGGACGTCGCTGGCGATGGTGCTCAGCACGAGGCGGTTGGCCTCGAGCATGTCCTCGAGCTTGCCGGTGTCCTTCCACCAGCCGGTGACCACGTGCGGCTCGACGCGCAGGCCGCGATCGACCATGTGCTGGATGGCGTCGGTGATCTCGAGCTCGCCCCGGGCGCTGGGTCTGATGGCCTTCACGCTTTCGAAGACCGCCGGCGTGAAGAGGTACACGCCCACCAGGGCGAGGTCGCTGCGCGGCTCGGCCGGCTTCTCCACGAGCCGCGAGACTTGCCCGTCGCCGTCGAGCTCGGCGATGCCGTAGCTCTGCGGGTCGGCGACCTTCTGCAGGAGGATCAGGGCATCCGGGCCGCTGGCGCCGAAGGCGCGCACGAAGGGCTCGATGCCCTCCTTGAGCAGGTTGTCGCCGAGGTACATGACGAACGGTTCGTCGCCCAGGAAGGCCTCGCTGATGAGCACCGCGTGCGCGAGGCCGAGCGGCGCCTCCTGCGGCAGGTAGGTGACGGCGAGGCCGAACGCGCTGCCGTCGCCGACCGCGGCCTCGATCTCGGCGCGGGTGTCGCCGGTGACGATGCCGACATCCGTGATCCCCGCCGCGCGCATCGCCTCGAGGCCGTAGAAGAGCACAGGCTTGTTGGCCACGGGCACGAGCTGCTTGGCGGCGGTGTGGGTGATCGGGCGCAGACGCGTCCCGGCGCCGCCGCTGAGGATGAGGCCTTTCATGGGCGTGCCCCCTGCGCCCGCGGGTCAGATGATCTCGTCGCCCGCGAGGTCGTCGTCGCTCTCGGTGGAGAGAAGGTCGAGCACGTGATGCTCGTCGACCGCCTTGCCGACGAAGACCACATTGGGGCCCGTCCAAAGGGTGACGCGGGCCCCGACCGGAAGCCGGTAGGGGTCGCCGTTCAAGACGATGCTCGTCAGCGTCGAGCGCTCGATGTCGCGGGTGACCTCGGCGCTGTCGATGCGGAACGGTTCCGCGTCGCCCAGTTGCAGTCGAGGCTCTCTGCTGTCGTCGATGATCACGGCGCGGAGTATAGCACCGGTGTGCTGGCTTGGGCGTGGGGTTCGTGCTTTAGTACGGACGACCGGCACGGCCACCATCGACGTCCAGGAGCGCATCGCGATCGTGAAGCAGATGCAGCAGGTCGTGTACGACGAGTCGCCGTACATCCCGCTCGTCTACCCGCGGGATCTCGAGGCGGCCAACAAGGGCAAGTGGGCCGGCTGGGTGCGCGCCAACCAGGACAAGGGTGCGTGGTGGTACAACACCGAGCCCGACACCTACCTCGCGGTCCACCAGGCGTCCGTCGCGCCCGACAGCAGCGGCGGGTCGAAGACCGGCACGATCGTGGGTGCGGTCGTCGCGGCCATCTTCGTCATCATCATCGTCGTCCTTCTGCTGCGCCGCCGTGGAAGGCGCGCCGAGGCGGAAGTCTGACCGGCGCGCCGGGCAAGAGCCCGAACGACGAAGAGGCGGCCGGGGCACAGAGCCCCGGCCGCCTTCCGCGCCTAGGATGCGTAGCTGAGGTAGGGGCGCCAGCTCTCGTGGACGTGGTCCACGTGGAGCAGCACGAAGGCCGCCGGCCCCGGAGGCCGCGGCGGCCGCATGAGCCGCAGGCCCGCCAGGTGCAGCGGCCGGTCGCCCTTCTTGCGGTTGCATGGGGCGCACGAGGTGACGAGGTTGTCCCAGGTGTCGGCGCCACCCTTGGAGCGCGGGACGACGTGGTCCACGGTGAGGTGCCGGGCGCTGCCGCAGTACTGGCAGCGGTGCTTGTCGCGGGCGAAGACCGCGCGTCGCGAGATGCGCGCCGACGCGGCGCGTCGCGGGATGCTGACGTAGGAGTTGAGGCGGATGACGAGGGGGATCTCGTAGGCTCCGCGCTCGCTGTGCAGCGCGGACCCGGACTGCTCGAGCACCTCGGCCTTGTCCTTGAGCAGGAGCACAAGAGCTCGCCGCACCGTACACACGTTGAGCGGCTCGTAGGTGGTGTTCAGGACCAGCACCTTGCGCATCGTCCCCGATAGTAGCAGATAGCCGCGTGCGTGTGACGAGGCTGAGCCCTGGCGTAGACTGGGCCCATGGACGACCTCTTCTCGATGAGCGACGAGCAGGCCGCGGCCGAGGCGCCGCTCGCGGCGCGCATGCGGCCGCGCACGCTCGCGGAGTTCGCCGGGCAGGAGCGCATCGTGGGGCCCGGCACGGTCCTGCGGGCGGCGGTCGAGGGCGGCCAGCTGTTCAGCATGCTCTTCTTCGGGCCGCCCGGCAGCGGCAAGACGACGCTCGCGCGCCTGATCGCCGCCGAGACCGGCGCCCGGCTGGTGCAGCTCTCTGCCGTGAGCTCCGGCACCGCCGACGTGCGCGCCGCGATCCAGGGCGCGCGCGAGGCGCGCACCCTCGGCGCGGCGCGCACCATCCTCTTCATCGACGAGATCCACCGCTTCAACAAGGCGCAGCAGGACGCGCTCCTGCCGGCGATCGAGGACGGTGTCGTCACGCTGATCGGCGCCACCACCGAGAACCCGTACTTCGAGGTCAACTCGGCGCTCATCAGCCGCTGCCAGCTCTACCGTTTCGAGCCGCTCGCGCCCGAGCTCGTTGAGCACGTGGTGACGGCCGCGCTGCAGGACGAGGAGCGCGGCCTCGGCGGCAAGGGCGTCACGCTGGGCGAGGGCGCCCTTGCATTCCTCGCCGGCATGTCGCGCGGCGACGCGCGCGTTGCGCTGAACGCGCTCGAGACGGCCTGGCGCTCCCGCACGGCCGCAGCTCCCGGCGCGCCGGTCACTGTGACGCTCGACGACCTGCAGGACGCCGCCCAGAAGTCGCCCGTCATGTACGACCGCGAGGACGCGCACTACGACACCATCTCGGCGTTCATCAAGAGCATGCGCGGCAGCGACCCCGATGCCGCGGTCTACTACCTCGCCTCGATGATCGCCGGCGGCGAGGACCCCAAGTTCATCGCCCGGCGCATGATCGTGTTCGCCAGCGAGGACGTGGGCAATGCCGACCCGCAGGCGTTGCAGGTCGCCGTCGCCGCGGCGCGCGCGGTGGAGTTCGTCGGGCTGCCGGAGTGTCGCATCAACCTGAGCCAGGCGGTGACCTACCTCGCTCTGGCGCCCAAGAGCAACGCCGCCTACAAGGCGGTCGACGCGGCGCTGGACGACGTGCGCCGCGAGGGCAACCAGCCTCCACCGCCGCACCTGCGCAGCGCCAACTACCGCGGCGCGAAGGAACTGGGCCACGGCGCGGGGTACAAGTACCCGCACGCGAGCGGCGGCTGGGTCCCCCAGCAGTACCTGCCGGAGAAGCTCTCAGGCCGCCGCTACTACGTGCCGATACGAGGGGTCGAGAGCGAGCGTGCCGCCCGCCTGGACGAGATCAGGCGGCGGGCGGCGTCCGGCAGCGACGACGGGGAGGAGGACGAGCGGACATGAGCGGCGTGTACGTGTGGGTCCTGGCGTTCCTGGTCCTCGCGTTGCTCGCGCTCGTCGTCATCTGGTACCTCGCCCGCCGGGTCAAGAACGACCTCGACACCTCGCCGACGGCGGTCGCCGGCGCCAGAGCCGCGCTGGAGCTGACACCGGGCAACGCCGCCCGCCTGTACGAGCTCAGCTCCGAACCCATCCTGCTCAAGCAGAGCGAGGAGGGCGTCCGCGTGCAGATCGAGCACCGGCCGATGCTCCCGCTCATGGCGTTCGTGGGCAAAGACGTCAGCGCCGCGCTCACCGAGGCGGCGGTCCGCGTGAGCGAGCAGTGGGGTCCCAGGTGGGTGGTCCTGGTGACGGCGCTCGAGGACGGCGGGGTCTCGGTCCAGCGGCTCGCCTGAAGTAGTCGCCGCGGAAAAGCCACCGCAGGTGGGCTTTCGTCTGGGGCGGCGCAGCGGCACCGCACAGGAGCCTATCGAGCGGGTCACCGGAGGGGCACCTCTCCGCGCCCGGCAGGACTGTACCCGGGCCCAGCGTATACAGGGCTGTAAACTGTAAAGCTCGGGCAGGTTTCTTCCGACGTACACTTCGCCGGCTTCGCGCGCCTGTGCGGCTGGCACGGCAGCGGTCAAGGAGGCAGGCATGAAGGTGTTGAGGTTTCTGCTCGGGCTCGCGATCGGGGCGGGCGTCGCTCTCCTGGTCGCGCCGAAGAGCGGGCGTGAGCTGCGTGAGCAGCTGGTGGGCGGCGCCAGCGGCAAGCTGCTGGGCGCCGCACCGGACGAGTACCCGCAGCCGGAGCCCGTCGCCGAGTGGGGCGGCGCGGCCACCGCGGTCGCCGAGGCGCCGCCGGTCGTGGAGGACGAGCCCTGGACGGCAGAGCCGGTGGTCGACGAAGCGGTCGTCACCGAGGAGGCCGTCGAGGAGGCCGTCGAACCGCCCAGGCCGTTCCCCGTCTGGGAAGAGCCGGCCGAGACACCGGCGGGCGAGGACCTGCGCGCGCGCATCGACGAGACGCGCGCGACGCTCGAGAGCGAGCTTGCGCAGCCGTTCGCGGATGAGACGGCGGAGCGCGCCGACGAGGCCGCGGCCGTCGCCGACGAGGCGGTCGTCGAAGCAGCCGCGGCCGAGATCGTCGCGGAGGAGGCCGTGGTCGAGGCCGTCGCCGCCGAGATCGTCGCCGAAGAAGCAGTCGCGGAGGCTGAGGTCGCCGAGATCGTCGCGGAGGAGGCCGTGGTCGAGGCCGTCGTCGCGGAGGAGGTGGCGGAAGACGCCGTCGCCGACGCACTGCTCGCCAGCGACGAGGATGCCGCCGCGGCCGAACTGGTCGCCGAGACCGCGATCGAGGAGGCCGACGCAGCCGCTGCGGTCGCCGAGGAAGCCGTCGCCGAGGCCGACGCCGCCGAGCTGGTCGCCGAGGTCGCGATCGTCGAGGCCGTCGCCAGCGAGGAGGTGGCCGAGGAGGCGGTCGTCGAGGCCGCGATCGAAGAGGTCGTCGCGGAAGAGGCCGTGGAAGAAGCCGACCTGGCCGAAGCCGTCGCCGAGGAGGCCGTCGCCGAGGAGGCCGTGGCCGACGAAGTGATCGCCGAGGCACCGCTCGCCGGCGAGGAGCCGGAGCCGTTCGTCGGTCCCGCCATCCCGCCCCAGCTGGTCTCCGATGCGGCCGCCGAACCGGCATCCGCGCTCGAGGAGGCGCCGGCAAGGAGGCCGCACGCCTGGGAGGTCTCCTACGATGACGAATCGGCAGCCACTGAGGCCGCCGCCGCGGCGCTTGCTGCCGAGCCTGTCGCGGAAGAGCCCGTCGTCGAGGAACCGCTTGCAGAAGAGCCGGTCGTGGCCGAAGAGCCCGGGCTCGTGGCATCGAGGAACCGGTCGTGGCTGAGGAACCGGTCGCTGAGGAGCCGGTCATGGCTGATGAACCGGCCGTCGGAGGAACCGGTCGCGGAAGAGCCCGTCGTCGCCGAAGAGCCCGTCGTCGCGGAAGAGCCCGTCGTCGCGGAAGAGCCCGTCGTCGCCGAAGAGCCCATCGTCGCCGAAGAGCCCATCGTCGCCGAAGAGCCTGCCCCTGCGGAGGAGCCGGCCGCCGCGGCCACCCCGCCGCGCGAGGGCGGCGGCATCGACCAGGCCGAGATGCGTCGCCGTATCGAGGAGACGCGCGCCCGGCTCAAGGCCAAGGCGTTCGACGCGATGATGAGCGGCGAGGCCGCACTGCTCTCGCGCGACAGTGGCGAGAAGCCGGTGCCGTCGGCGGACGACGTCAAGATCGACGACGAGACCGACACGGCCATCGACGAGTCGCTCTCGCAGGAAGAAGAGTACTGATCCACGACCGCCGAGGCCGGGGGCGCTCCTGGGAGCGCCCCCGGCCTCTCTGCGTCTGTCTATCGCCTGAGCGGCCCGCGCTTGCGCCGCCGCGCGCGTCCGCCGTGCCGCGTGCGGCGGGTGTCCACCTCGGCCACGGCCGCCCACTCCTCGTCGCTCGTGCGCTCCGGGCCGCGCCGGTCTACGGCAGGCCACGTGAGCGCCCCGGGCGCCAGCCCGCGTTCGTGCAGCGTGTGCGCGAGCACGCCGGCGGTAGAGAAGAACAGGGCGGCGAGCAGGACCGCGGCGGCGGGGATGGTGCGGTTCTCGAACAGCAGGAAGAAGTACCACCAGACCTTCCAGCCCACGTCCAGCTGCAGGGCGTAGTAGATGAGCGGCACAGGCACCATGAGCAGCCCGAGGTAGACCGGGAGGATCGAGCGGGCCCAGCCACCGGGCCGCGCGAGCGGCCACAGGACGGCGCCCGGCAGCACCAGCAGTACCGCGTAGGGGTCGACGAGCAGGAGCAGCAGCGCGATGACCACGAGGAGCAGGTGCGAGACGAAGATGGTGGCGCGGGCGTCCGTGGCGATGCGCCGCTCCAGCCGCCGTTCGACGGCGACGGCATAGGCGTAGGCGAGCAGCATGAGGGCCAGCAGCACGACCACGCGCAGGTAGCGCGGGGTGTCGGCGAGCCGCGAGTCCGGAGGGATGACCGAGCCGGGGCTGTGCGGCAGCAGGCCGACGACGTTGGCGAGGTAGACGATGGCCATGAGGACGAGCCACGGGGCGAGGTGCAGGCCTGCGCGCACGAAGGCGGGACGCAGGCGGACGCGGCTGCGCCGGCCGTGGGCGAAGAGATCCACGGTGACGGCGACGAGCGGCAGGAGCAGGGCGGCGAGGATGGCGGCGAGCGCGCCGCCCGGCAGCGTCGCCTGGCGCGTCAGGAAGATCGTGCCGCCGCTGGGCGCGCCGGGCTCGGTCGTCCCGTCGACGGCCATGATCATGTTCTGCGCGGTCGTGCCCACCTTCGTCAGTGTCTCCTTTGACACCGTCTCGAGGGTGTCGCTGCGGGCCGATGCCGACGGGCCGGCCGCCGACAGGGTGATGGCCGGCACTCCCTTGGCGACGAACGGCCCCTGGCTTCCCGAGCTGGTGGGGACGGCGAGGCGAAGGACCTGCGCCGCCGCGGTCGGCAACAGCGCGTCCATGTTGGAGTCGCGCTTGGCGGCCGGCGCCGAGAGCAGCCACAGCCACGGCGGCGCCGTCTTGGGCTCCGGGCTCCAGCCGTCGAGGCCGACGCCGTCGCTGTCTCGCTTGGCCACGTCGCGAAGGGCGATCACCGTGTAGAGGTAGTCCGTCTGGTGGACCTCGGCGAAGTCGCGCGCCCCGAGGGCGCCGAACGAGTCGCCGGTGGTGCACAGGAAGATCAGCGTGTGTTCGTGAGCGGTGACGGTGAACGCCTGGGCGAGGCCGAGCATCGCGGCGACGCCCGAGGCGTTGTCGCCGGCGCCCTGGGTGGCCAAGGGCGGGACGTCGCGGTTGGCCAGGACCATGATCGTCCCCTGGGTGCGCCCCTTGGCGATGGCCCAGACGTTCTGCAGCGCCACGTCCCTGCCGTTCACGGTGGCGGTGAAGCCGTCGATGTGGGTCTCGAGCCCCATGGCGCGGAACTGCTGCTCGACCCAGATGCCCATGCGGTTGTCCGGGTCGGTGCCGGCGACGCGCTGCGGGAAGTCCTCGACGATGGTCACGAGGTCCGCGTAGGCCGCCTCGCCGTCGAACGACGGGGGCTCCTGGCTGAGCTTGGGCGTGTCCGCGGTGCCCAGCGTGAAGAGGGCGACGATGACGAGTACGGCCGCGACCACCCAGGCCACTCGGTAGACCTTCAGGTTGGGCAGGGGAGACCTCCTCGGGCGTGCCTGGCATCCTATCAGATGCCCCGTACCAGCCACCCGGCAGCAGGGGCGCCCGGCCGGCGTTTGCGGGGCGGCCGCGGCCGGCAGGGGCGGGTATGATGGCCACATGCACGGACCCGCCCGCATCCTCGTCGTCGACGATGAGGCCCGCATCGCCGAAGTCGTGCAGAGCTACCTCGAGGGGCAGGGGCAGAGCGCACGATCGACGCGCACATCAAGAACCTCCGTCGCAAGCTCGGCGACGACGCCCGCTCGCCGCGGCTCGTGCTCACGGCCTACGGCCGCGGCTATGCCTTCGCCGAGGACCAGCGATGAGGCGAGGCCTGCGCTTCAGGCTCGCGTTCACGCACCTTGCCGTCGCGGTGCTCGCCATCATCGTCGTCGGGGCGATCGTCACCTACACCGGCTCGCGGCGCTTCGACAGCTACCGGCAGCAGGTACAGAGCAAGCGCAACGCCGCGGTGGTCACGTCGCTCCAGTCCACCTACAAGCCGCCCGATGGATGGGACGCCACCGCCATCTACGCGCTCAGCCAGGTGGCGATGTTCAACGACGTCGACGTCGCCGTCTACGACCCCGAGGGACGGCTCGTGTTCACAGTCCAAGGGCACCATGTGGGCAACGACATGATGGGCGGCGAGGGATGATGGGCGGGCGGCCAGGGAACGATGGGCGGCGGGACCGGCGCGGCGAGGCGCGCGTCGCCTCGCCGTCGGCGACGACGTTCAACAGCGCCGACTTCACCGTCCAGAGCGCGTCGATCGTGGTCGACGGACAGCAGGTCGGCTCGGCGGAGATCTACGCGCCCAGGGGCGCGCGAGCCGCCGCCGAGGACGCGTACCAGGGCGCGCTCACGCGCAACCTCATCATCGCCGCCGCCATCGCCGGCGTGCTGGCGCTGCTCGTCAGCCTGCTCGTCAGCCGGCGCATCACGGCCCGCTCGAGGAACTCACCGACGCGGCGGGTGACGTCTCCGCCGGCAACCTGGACGTGCGCGTGTCGCCGCGCGGTGACGACGAGGTGGCGGCGCTTGCGGCGGCCTTCAACTCCATGGCCGACCGGCTGGCGCGCGACGAGCAGTGGCGGCGCGACATGACCAGCGACCTCTCTCACGAGCTGCGCATCCCGCTGGCGACGATCCAGTCGCGGGTGGAGGCGCTCGAGGACGGCATCCTGCCGCCGACGCCCGAGAACCTGCGCGTGATCGGCGAGGAAGTGGAGCGGCTCGGCCGCCTGCTCGGCGGGCTGCGCAGCCTCAACGAGCTCGAGAGTGAGGACCTGAGCGTCCAGCACGAGCCTGTGGACCTCGCGGAGATCGGCGTCGGCGCCGCCGACAGGCACCGTCCCGCGTTCGCGGCGAAGGGCGTCGAGCTGACCGAGGACCTGCACCCGGCGGTGGTGCTGGGCGACCGCGACCGCCTGCTGCAGGTGGTCGACGAACCTGCTCGACAACGCGCTCAAGTTCACGCCGGCCGGAGGTCACGTCACGGTCGCGGTCGACAAGGGCGCCGGCCCGACCGCAGGCGTGGCCGGCGCACCCGCCGGCGCGCTCAGCGGCCCGGCCGGAGCGTCGGTGCGTCTCACGGTGACCGACGACGGCCCGGGCGTTGATCCGATCGACCTGCCGTTCATCTTCGACCGGTTCTACCGGGCACAGGGCGCGCGCGGGACCGCGGGCGCCGGGCTCGGCCTCGCGATCTGCCGCGCGCTCGTCGAGGCCCAGGGCGGATCGATCGCCGCCACCGAGGCCCCCGGCGGCGGCGCCCGCTTCACCGTCCTCCTGCCGGCCGCCGGCGGGCGAGCCTGATCCGGCGGATGGACGCGCCCGTCCAGCGCCCCGGCGAGCCTCTGCTGCTCGCCTGCGACCTGGATGGGACCCTGCTGGACTACGAGGCCGTGCCCGTCCCCGGCGCGGCCGAGGCCATCGCCGAGCTCATCGCCGCCGGCGCCCTGTTCGCCGTCGTCACGGGACGGCCGCTGCAGGCGGCCCGCCGCGCGACGGCTGCGCTCGGTGTGGAGCCCATCGTCTTCGCCTGCTATCACGGCGCGCTCGTCGTCGAGGCAGACGGCACGCCGATCCGCCATCTGCCGGTCGCGGTGGGCCCCGCCCGCGCCGTCGCCGCCGAGGCTCTCGCCGCGGGCGCCGGCGTCACGGTCTGGGACGTCGACGAGCCGCGCGAGCTCGAGACGGACGCGCGGCCCGGAGACGAGCCGGGGGACGAGGTCAGCCGGCTCGTCCTCCACGGCGACCCGCCTCTGGTCGAGCGGCTGCTCGGCGAGTTGAGGACCGAGTGGGCCGGGCGGCTGCGGATCCAGCAGATCCGGCCCGGCTTCCTCGGCGTCTTCTCACCGCAGGTCGACAAGGGCGAGACCCTGGGCCTCATCGCCGGCCGCCTCGGGGCGCCGCCGGAGCGGACGGTCGCCTGCGGCGACGGGACGGCCGACGAGACGCTGCTCGCCGCTGCCGCCGTGCGCATCGCCGTCGGCGAGGCCCCGCACGCGCTCGGGCACCTGCCGGGCGTCATCGTCACGAGCTGGGCGCGGCTCCCGGACACCCTCCGCGCCCAGGTCCTGCCGCTGCTTTAGGGGA
Source organism: uncultured Thermoleophilia bacterium (assembly GCA_963784975.1). Taxonomy (GTDB): domain Bacteria; phylum Actinomycetota; class Thermoleophilia; order UBA2241; family UBA2241; genus CAIXSE01. Next base: position 10,258 of record CAWAUK010000001.1, read on the forward strand.
CGCCGTGTCCGCAGCGGCGCGGCGCCCACTCATGCCGTGCGGCCCGAACGTGCGAGAAGGGCGGCGGGGCTTTCGCCCCGCCGCCCTTCTCTACCGGGAACCCGTCGTCGCCCTCAGGGTGACGAAGGGTCACTCGCTTCAGAGTGTGCGCTGCCCCTCACGGCGCCCCGCACGTTAAACCCGCTGCGTCGCCTACAGTCGGGTGTCCCTTCGGTGCACCCGACGATAGGTCCCCGCGTCGCCTACTCGACCCTCGGGAGCTTCGCGATCGACGCGGCGATCGCCTCTTCCGGATGGTCGTAGTCCTCGAGCTTGCCACTGAGGTAGCTGTCGTAGGCGCCGAGGTCGAGGAACCCGTGGCCCGTCAGGTTGAACAGGATCGTCTTGCCGACTCCCTCTTCCTTGGCTCGCAGCGCCTCGTCGATCGTGGTGAGGATCGCGTGGGCGCTCTCCGGCGCCGGCACGATGCCCTCGGTCTGTGCGAAGAGCTGTGCCGCCGCGAACACCTTCGTCTGCGGCACGGCGACGGCGTCCATCAGCCCCAGGTCGTACACGTGGCTGATCAGCGGCGCCATGGCGTGGTAGCGCAGGCCGCCGGCGTGGATGCCGGCCGGCATGAAGTCGTGCCCGAGCGAGTACATCTTGAACAGCGGCGTGGTCTGGGCCTCGTCGCCGAAGTCGTAGACGAACTTGCCCTTGGTGAGCGTTGGGCAGGCGGTGGGCTCGACGGCGAGCAGGCGGGTGTTCGTCTTGCCGGCGAGGTTCTCGCGCAGGAAGGGGAAGGCGATCCCGCCAAAGCTCGACCCACCGCCGACACAGCCGATCACTACGTCCGGGTAGGCGTCGGCGTCCTGGAACTGCAGGAGGGCCTCTTCGCCGATGATCGTCTGGTGCAGGAGCACGTGGTTCGTGACGCTGCCCAGGGCGTACTTGGAACCGGGATGCGTGACGGCGTCCTCGACGGCCTCGCTGATGGCGATGCCGAGGCTGCCCAGCGACTCCGGGTCCTCGGCCAGGACGGCGCGGCCGGCGTTGGTGCGGTCGCTCGGGCTGGGAATGACGTCGGCGCCCCAGAGCTGCATCATGCTGCGCCGGTAGGGCTTCTGGTGATAGCTCACCTTGACCATGTAGACGAAGCACTCGAGGTCGAACATCTTGCAGGCCATGCTGAGGGCGCTGCCCCACTGGCCGGCGCCGGTCTCGGTGGCGAGCCGCGTGGTGCCGTCCGTCTTGTTGTAGTACGCCTGCGCGACGGCCGTGTTGCTCTTGTGCGAGCCGGCCGGGCTGACGCCTTCGTACTTGAAGAAGATCTTGGCCGGGGTGTCGAGGGCCTTCTCGAGGCCGGTGGCGCGGATCAGCGGGGACGGCCTCCAGAGCCTGTAGATCTGGTGGATCTCTTCGGGGATCTCGATGTACCGCTCCGCCGAGACCTCCTGCGCGATGATGCTCGGCGGGAAGATCGGCGAGAGGTCGTCGGGGCCGGCCGGCTGCAGGGTCGCCGGGTTGAGCGGCGGCGCCGGCAGGCGGGGAGGTCGGCCACGATGTTGTACCAGGCCTTGGGGATCCTCTCCTCGTCAAGGACGAACTTCTTCTTGTACTCGCTCATGACCTACCTCCTCTCGAAGGACGCTCGGGCCGACGATGCGCTTCTGATTGAAGATGCACTGATCGTGTGCTCCGTGTCCGGTGACGGGACGACCGCTGGGATGCGGTCAAGGGGTGCGAGCAGCGCTCGCGCGGGTGTCAGAGTAGGCGCGCTACGCGCGCCAGGCCCAGCGACGCCGATTAGCGCAGGAGGTGCTGCCGCTGCGTTTGATGGACGGTGCGGCTGCGCTGCCCCGTCCCGAAGCGTTCCTGCGTCGGCTTATGTCGTGGGTCGTCATCGTGCGCGGCATGGTATCACACGGCTGCGGCGGCGGCCAGCACCGAAGTGACGCCGGCCTACTTGGGCGTGACGGCCTCGAGGGGAGGGTAGGCCTCTCGCAGCGGCCGGTCCGCCCCCGGCAGGCCGAAGAGGAAGCCCTGTCCGTGCGAGACGCCGAGCTCCTGCAGGGTGTCGAGCTGCTTGCGCGTCTCGATGCCCTCCGCGATGAGCGTGATGGCGGCCTCGCGGCAGAAGTCACGCAGCGTGCGCACGAGGCGCTGCTTGACGATCGACGAGTCCACACCGCGGATGAGGGACATGTCGAGCTTGATGAAGTCCGGCTCGATCTCCACCATGGTCTGCAGGCCGGCGTAGCCGGCGCCGGCGTCGTCGATCGCGACGCGGAAGCCGTGGGCGCGCAGCTGGCGCACGATGTCGCGCATGCGGTCGAAGTCGTCGATGACGCAGTTCTCCGTGATCTCGATCACCGTCAGACCGCGCAGCGACGACGGTGTCACTTCCACGAACTCCTGCACGATGCCGTCGCCGTGGGAGTGCAGGAACATGGTCAGCGTCTCCGTGTTGACGAAGCGCAGGCAGCCCTCCGGCAGTCCTTCACCGGCGCGCGAGGCCGTACGCCGGCAGAGCCGGTCCAGCTCCGTCACGCGGCCCTCGCTGCGCGCGATCTCGAAGAGCGCGTCCGGCCGGTGCAGCTCGCTCTCCTCCGGGCCGCGCGAGAGCAGCTCGTAGCCGATCGCCGTGAAGTCCTTGAGGCTCACGATCGGCTGGAACACGCAGGTCAGCCGTTCCCCGGACATGACCCACTCGAACTCCTCGCGGAGCCGTGTGCGGATCTCGTCGCGCTCCGCCTCGATCGACTGGGTGGCGCGCGCGATGGCGTCGAGCAGCGCGCGCTTGAAGCGGATCTTGGGGGACTGGGTGAGCCGTGACGAGCCCACGAAGAGGTCGACCTTGCCGAGCAGACGGCTCTCCAGCTCGGTCTCGAGCCGCAGGAGGAGGTCCTTCTCCAGGCGCTGTTTGACGACCAGCAGGTCCTCCTCGGAGATGAACCCGGTGTGTCGGGAGGGCGACAGGACGATGAGGAACGCGTCGCCCAGGCTGGAGATGGAGATGAAGTCCTCGCCGCGGATCAGCTCGCCGCGTGCCTCCTGCAGACCATGGCCGACGACCCGGTACACCTCGTCGACGACCTCGAACCCCTGCAGCTGCTCAAGCGCCTGCACGCCGTCGATGCTCACGTAGATGACGCCGAGCTGGCCGTGGTCGGACAGCATCCGCTGCACCTCCACCTGCACGTTGGCCAGCGTGGGGAGGCCGGTGATGTCGTCGTGGTAGACGCTTGCGTCGCGCAGGACATCGGTGATGGTCCGCAGCAGGTGGTCCGTCTTGAAGGGTTTGGTGACGTAGGCGGAGGCGCCGGAGCGGCTGGCCTCCATCATGTGAGTCAACTCGGTCCTCGCCGTGAGGAACACGACCGGGATGTCCTTGGTATAGCCGAACTGAAGCTCACGGCACACCTGGTGGCCGTCCATGCCCGGCATGGTGACGTCCAGAAGGATGAGGTGCGGGTGTCCGGTGAAGGCGAGCTCGAGACCCTCTTCTCCGCTGGTCGCGGTGAGGACCTCGTAGCCGTTCGCCGAAAGCGCGGCGGCGACCGACGTGGTGAGGTCGCTGTCATCGTCTATCACCAGCACTCGGAGACGTTCGTCCGGCATCCCTTGCTCCCCCCAGGGCCGGTCTGCGGGCATGCCAGTGTGTTCGAGCGCCCGCGCACAAGTCCTATCGGCACTGTTCGCAAAAGGATTGAGCGCGCGCTGCGTCGAGGCGTCCCCGGGCGGTAGACTTGCACGGGAGCCGAGGTCGAGGCGAGGAGCCGCTTGTGAAGGGATACGGTCCGGACGGAGGGGCGACTCCGCCGCGCGTCGCCGGCGTCAACACGTTCCTGCGGCTGCCGCACCTCACCCAGTTCGCCGGCGTCGACGTCGCGATCGTCGGCCTGCCCTTCGACACGGGCCTCGCGGTGCGCACGGGCGCCCGCTTCGGGCCTCGTGCGGTCCGCGAGGCCTCGCTCACCCTCCACCCCGGCTACAACCCGGCGCAGCGTGTCTCGGTCTTCGACTGCCTCTCCGTGGTCGACGCCGGCGACGTGCGCCTGGTCGCCGGTTTCACCGACCGCAGCCTCGACGCCATGGAGGGCATGCTTGCACAGGTGCACGCGGCGGGCGGCGTGCCGCTTGGCATCGGCGGCGACCACACGGTGACTCTCGCGGAGCTTCGCGCGGCCGCCAAGCGGTTCGGGCCGCTCGCCTTGCTGCATTTCGGCGCGCATACGGACTGCCTTGAGGAGACCGCCGGGCAGCGGCACGTCCACAGCACGGTGATGCGCCGCGCGGCGGAGGAGGGCATCGTGGATCCCTCCTGCTCCACGCTCCTCGGCATGCGTGGCGGTGTCGACCTTCCGGACGAGTATGACCGGGCGCGCGCCCTGGGCTTCACCGTGGTGCCCTGGGACGACCTCGCCCAGCTCGGCACGGGCGTGGTCGCCGCCGCAGTCGAGGCGATCGGTGAGCGCAAGGCCTTCATCACCGTCGACGCCGACTTCGTCGATCCGGGCTTCGCCCCGGCCGTCGGCACGCCGGAGGTCGGCGGCCCGAGCTCGGCCCAGGCGCTCGCGCTCATCCGCGGCTGCCGCGGGCTCGACCTCGCCGGCGCCGACGTCGTCGAGGTCGTGCCCGAGCTGGACAGCAGCAACCTCACGGCCACCGTGGCCGCGACCATCGCCTACGAGCTGCTGTCGCTGATGGCCTGCTGGGCGGGGACCTGCGAGTGAGCGCTGCTCCGGGTGCTGCCGGCGCCGCGCCGGCCGCCGGCGTCCTGCGCGTCGCCTGCGTCCAGCTCAACTCGCGCGATGACGTGGCCGCCAACGTGCGCGCCGCCCTCGGGCTGGTGGAGGCGGCGGCCGACCACGGGGCACGCCTCATCGCCCTGCCCGAGACCTGGGCCTTCAAGGGCCGCCGGGAGGGCATCGTGGCCACAGCTGAGGCCCCGGACGGGCCATCCAACCGCGCCCTCGCCGCCGTGGCGGCCCGGCGCGGCGTCTGGCTGCTCGCCGGGTCGCTCTACGAGCCGGCGGCGGGCAGCCTCGTCTCCAACGTCTCGGCCCTCTTCGACCCCGCCGGCGACCTGCGCGCCTTGTACCGCAAGATCCACCTCTTCGACGTGACCTCAGGGACCGTGCGCTATGAGGAGTCCGAGGAGGTCGAGCCGGGCGGGGAGATCGTCACGGCGGACATCGACACTGCGGACGGCGCCCGCGTCCGGCTCGGGCTGTCGATCTGCTACGACCTGCGCTTCCCCGGCCTCTACACCTCGCTGGCGCTCCGGGGCGCGCGGATCCTCTGCGTCCCTTCGGCGTTCACCGCCTACACGGGCGCGGCGCACTGGGAGGTGCTGCTGCGCGCCCGGGCCATCGAGAACGGGTGCTTCGTCATCGCCCCGGACCAGGTGGGCGAGCATCTGCCGGGGCGCGAATGCTTCGGCGCCAGCATGATCGTCGACCCGTGGGGCGCCGTCCTGGCGCGGGCCGAGGACGGCGTCGGCATCTGCCTCGCCGACCTGGACCTCGCGCGGCTCGACGAGGTGCGCGCGCAGATCCCCTCGCTGGACCACCGCCGGCCGGACGTCTACGACCGCTGACGGCGGGCTTCGCCGCCCCTCAGCTCCCCCGCGTCGCTCAGCCCGCCCGGCATGAACGGGAGAAGTCGCTCGGGCTGGCGGCCCTACCGCTGAGCACAGGCGCGGGGCGTCGCGGGGCGCCGCGCCTGCGTCAGGAGCCGTCGCCCGGCCCCGCGACGGCGGCCGCGGCGACGGGCCGCGTGATGCCGGCGACGAAGTCGGCGGTGGTGGCGAATCGCCAGGCGTGACCGCCGTCCTCCGAGATCAGCACCATGCGGTGGTGGAACCGCCGGAAGGTCCGCGTCGCCGGCGGGTCCCGCCGCGAGAAGTAGCTGCACGAGACGAAGAGGCGCCCGAGCCGGTCGACGGTCAGCTTCTGGTAGTACTGCGCGTACTCGGCCCGCTGCGGAAGAACGATGAGGTCGGGCTGACTCCACCGCGTCTGGCCCGGAGCGAGGGACTGGTGCACGAGGGCGTAGTAGGCGTGGCCGCGGAAGTGCGAGTCCACGTCCCGGCGGGTCTGGCGGCAGACGATGTGCAGGACGTCGTCGGGTCCGCAGACCAGCGAGAGGTACGTCTGCATGCCCAGACCATCGGCGTCCGTCTTCCGCGTGCGGTAGCCGCTGCCGAGCACGTCGATCTGCCTCGTCCAGCTTGCGGTCGTCAGTGGAGCCCTGGAGCGCGCGTACTTGAACGGCCGGCCGTGGGCGCCGGTCACGACGTGCAGGACGCCGGTGCTGTCCATGCAGATGCCCGGCGTACAGTGGAGGTCGTTGGCCGGGAGCGACTTCGCGACGAGCGTCCTCGGGCCGATGGTGTTGGTGGCTTCGTCGTACGTGACCGCGTAGGTGGGTGTCCATCCCGCGCCGCGCGGCACGACGGTGCTGTAGACGAAGTAGCTCTTGCCGGCGTGTGTCACCGCGAACGAGGCGCCGCCGGAACACTGCAGCAACGTCAGCCCCAGAGAGCTCACCGTCACCGGCGGCTGGAGCGTGAGCGTGCCGCCGCTCCAGCGCGGCTTGATGACCTGGAGCAGGTTGAGTGACGACCACTGGCCCTTCCAGGGCCCGAACTGCTTCCAGACGGCGACGAGGGGCGGTCCCTCGAGGAGCCGGCCACTGTCGTGCTCCGCCGTGACGTTGCCCCAGTCGTTCGGGTCGGTCTGCGGCGTGTCGTCGCCATACGGGAGTTCGAGGACCTGCCAGGACCGGCAGCCGTCGATGGACGCCATGAGCACGTTGCGGAAGCCGCCGTCGTCGTCGAGGCGGATGGTCAGCACGGTGTAGGCGCGGCCGTCGACGTCCCAGTCGACGCGGTCCGTGCCGTAGCCGCCGGCGTGTACGGTGCCGGCGAAGTCCGGGTACGCGGCTCGCAGGGCGCCCAGCATGTCGTACCGCTCCCAGACGCCGCCGTTGAGACGCTGCACGAACGAGGTGTCGTCCTCACTGGCGCCGCGGCTGCGGATGCTCGGAACGTTGTCGGCGTCGAAGGTCACGACGTGCTGTCGGTACTCCGGCGCGTAGCCGAACTGCTGCGCCAGCGTCAGGCCGTCCTGCAGGTCGATGTGTCCGACGTGGCTCGCGGCCGACGCACAGGTGGGCAGGAACAGCAGGAAGACGGCGACGAGGACGGCCGCTCGGAGCGCGCGCGTCATGGAAGTCATCGATTCCCCCGAATGTGGACCCCTGGCTCGCCGAGAGTCTATCACCCGGCCACGGCGAGGCCGACCCGCGGGCGCCGCGCCGCTGCCGCGCCGCCCGGACGAAGCGGCGAGGAGGTCAGGCCGCCGCGGTCCCGCGGGCGCGGCGGTCGGCCAGCGCGCGCCGTGCGAACGCGACGATGATCCCGATGACGAGCCCGGCGAGGGCGCCGATGGCCACGTTCATCGTCATGCTGGGGCCGCTCGGCGAGTCGGGGATGCCGGCCTCGTGGAGGATCCGCGGCTGCTCGACCTGCTTGGCGGTGAGGAGGAGCAGCTCGGTCTTCTGGTTGGAGGCAGCGAGGGATTCCTGCTCCGTGGCCGCGCCCTGGATGATGGCCAGGTAGGGCGCGGCGGAGACGGCTCTCGCAGTCGCCGAACCGCCGCCGCGGGCGATGTCGGCGAGGGCCTTCTGGGCGGCCACACTGCGTGCCGTGGCCGCCGCGTACTCCTTCTGGCCCTGCGCGAGCTGCGCCTCGAGGAGGGTGATCTTCTCGTTCGTCCCGGTGTCCAGATGCTCGAGCAGCACGCTGGCGAGCGCGTTGGCCGCAGCCGTCGCGCGAGCCTTCTTGGTGTCGGTCACGCTGATCACGACGATGTTGACCACGGAAGTCGTCGTCTTGACCGTCGACGAAGGGGTCTCGACGGTGGTCTCCTTGCGCAGCAGGCTGGCGGAGACGTCCATGCCGGTGCGCTCGGCCGCCTTGTTGAGCACGACCTGGCTGGCGAGCAACTGCACGGCGGCCTTGGCGTTGGAGTTGAGGCCGGCCATGGGGTTGCCGTTGGCGTCGGTGGTCTGGCCGATGTAGACGGAGGCGGTCGCGGTGTACACCTTGGGCTGCGCCTTGGTGGCGACGACGCCCACGACGATGCCGATGACGACGAGCCCGACGATCACCCACCAGTTTCGGGCGAGCGTGGCGAACCAGGACCCCACGTCGATGGTCGTGCTCTCGTCGCTGCTCATGCGCTCCTCCGGGGGCGGTGCCTGCTCGCGGTCATCCTACAGCAGGGGAGCGTCCGGGGCCGCCCGGGGGCGAAGCCGCTCCGGGCGGTCTCCGACGGCCCCGGCTGTGCTCGGCGCTCACGCGCTCGAGGACCTCGAGGTAGTCGTGCGCGAGCTTGCGCCGGTCGAAGCGCTCGAGGACGTAGCGGCGGCCGTTCTCGCCGAGCCGCCGCCGCTCCTCGGCGGGGGCGGCGGCGAGGCGCTCGGCCGCCGCCGCCAGCTCCTCGTCGTTGGACGGCTCGAAGGCGATGCCGCAGTCGGCCTCCTCGAGCATCGTCCGGGCGTCGCCCTCGAACCCCAGCAGGATGGGCCGCTCCATGGCGGCGTCCTCGAAGAACTTGCTCGGGAGGATGGTGCCGAAGAGCTCGTCCCTGCGGAAGTGGACGAGGCAGGCGTCGCTGCTCGCGAGGTAGGCGGGCAGCTCGACGCGCTGGACCAGGCCGGTGAAGACCACGTTCGACAGGCTCTCGGCCCGCGCCCGCGCCTCGAGCTCGGCGCGCACGGCGCCGTCACCGATGAGCATGAAGGCGATGTCGTCGCGGCCCTTCTTCTTCAGCCGGCGGGCGGCGCCGAGCGCCACCTCGAGGCCACTGGCCATGCCGATGGTGCCGGCGAAGGTGATCACGAACGTCGCCGGCGAGAAGCCGAGCCGTGCGCGGAGCTCCGGGTCGGGCTCGCGCGGCTCGAAGAGCTCGGCGTCGACGCCGTTGGTGATGACGGAGATCTTCGACGGCCCGATGCCCTTGCGGATCATGTTCATGCGGTAGCCGTCGCCGACGGCGACGATGTGGTCGGCGCCGTGGTAGAGCGCCTGCTCGAGCTTGCCCAGGGCACGGACGACGCGGCCCTCCTCCAGCGCACCGACGGCGACGATGGAGTCGGGCCAGATGTCGCGGACCTCGAGCACGAACGGCGCGCCGTGGGCGCGCGCGACCGGCCAGCCCGCATAGCCGGCGAAGAACTGCGGGCTGGTGGCGATGACCACGTCGGCGCGCGGCCGCAGCAGCGGCCCGGCCGCGCCGGCCGCGGCCAGGTACGAGAGATAGTTGAGGCCGCGGCGCACGCGGCCGCGATTGGCCGCCAGCCACGTCCAGACGCGGACGGTGCGGATGCCGTCGATCCACTCTTCCTGGTAGAGCTTGTTCTCGTAGCCCTTGTAGAGGACCCCGGCCGGGACGTTGGGCGCGCAGGTCAGCACCGTGACGCGGTGCCCGCTGCGCGCCCACTCCCGGGCCATGCCGTGCACGCGCGCGGCGGGGGCGTTGTTCTCGGGGGTGAAGTAGTGCGTCAGGAAGAGGATGTGCACGCGGCGCGCGCCTCCTTGTCGTCGGGCCGGGGCCGGCTCGCGGCCGCCCGGTCTCTAGTCGTCCCAGAACACCTGGTCGTAGTAGCGCACGGAGCGCCGGCTGGCGCGGACCCGCGCCTGGATCCCGGCCACGTCGTCCGCGCTCAGCTCGCCGAGCGTGTACTTGATCCCGAGGTACGGGATGATGAAGTCCTCCTGGTACACGAACGTGCTGACTCGCGGGTTGATCTCGAGCAGCTTGCCGCCGATCCACTGCACGCTCTGGTAGTAGTCCAGGTCGAGGTGGCGGACGACCTTGCGCGTGAGCTCCACGAGCTCCGGGCGGTCGATGGTCTTGAAGGCCATCGCCAGCCCGGTGAGGAACTCCTCACGCGTGCGCGTCTGATGGAAGACGACCTCGCCCTCGTCGGCGAAGAGGTCGACGGTGATCTCGGGCGCGTCGACGTACTCCATGAGCATGAGGTCCGGGAAGGGCTCGTAGCCGGTGAACAGGTCGACGAAGTCGTCCAGCGTCAGGTAGCGATTTATCGGCTTCTCGTAGAGAAGTTCGTGGACGCGGTCGACGTGCGCGGAGAGGATGCGGAAGCCGCGCGAGCCCTTGGCGACCGGCGGCTTGAAGCACACCGGGACGTCGGGATAGCCGAGCTCGCGGGCGCCGGCGACGAACTCGTCGAGGCTCGCCGGCCGCAGCAGCTCCGGCTGCGGCACCGGGATCTCCGCGCAGGCGGCGTGCATGACCGCCTTGTCGCTGGCCAGCTCGATGCCGCGCACGCCGTCGGCGAGCACGCGCGCGCCGAGCGCCTCGAACACGTCGCGGTTGCGCGCGACCGTCTCGATCTCGTGCGAGGACTGGACGAAGAGCAGGTCCGGGCGCTCGCGCTCGACCACGGCGGCGAGCGCCGGGATGTACTCGGGCGTGGCGCCGGCCGGCACGAGGCTGAAACCGTCGCACATGAACCTGCCCACCGCATCCGGCCGCATGTCCACGCCGTGGATGTGGATCTCGCGCTCGCCGTTGGCCTTGAGCTGCCGGATGAGCGTGCTGGCGCCGGGGCAGCCGGCGGCGGTGAGCACGAGCTTGAGCGGCGGGAGCGTCATGAGTTCTCTCTGGAGTCGGGGCGGAGATGGTGGGTGGCGGGCGCTAGAGGATCCAGCGGTAGACCTCGAACACCTCGGCGTACTCGCAGCCGATGTTGATGCCGCGCGTGAGGGCGACGTTCCGGATGTAGTCCTCGTTCAGGTAGTTGCGGTGGCCCTGGCTGGCGTAGCACGCCAGGGCGTCCACCTTCTTCTGGATGTGGCGCTCCTCGAGCCGTACGTAGGCCTGCTGCGAGAAGTTGAGGTTGTTCCACGGGATCTCGTAGGCCATCACCGTGGTGCGCTTGAAGGCCCGCAGGCCCTCCTCGGCGATGGTCTTGTGGTCCTGGTGCAGGTCGACGAGCGCCGGGAGCATGACGCAGTCCGGGTCGAGCTCGCGCTGCAGGACGATCATCTCCTCGAGGATGTCCTGCCGGACGGTCGGGAACGTGCGCACCTCGAAGTCGTACACCTTGAGGTCGTTCTCGGGGATGCCGAGCACGCCGGTCGCGCTCCTCACCTCGTGCTTGAGGACGTCGGTGGGGAAGCCCTCCGGGACGCTCTTGGCGGCGGTGCTGAAGGCGGCGTAGGTGACCTTGACGCCGTTCTCTATGAGGCGCGCCATGGTGCCGCCGCAGCCGAACTCACCGTCGTCGGTGTGCGGCGCCAGGACGAGCACGTTGTCGAAGCGCTCGATGCTCACGTGAGGTTCTCCCCCCTGGTGAGACGGTCGTAGAAGTCTACCAAATCGCCCCGGATGGCCTCCCAGGAGTAGCGGCGCTCGACCGCACGGCGGCCGCGAGCGCCCATCGCCGGAAGCTCGGACCGGTTCATGAGGAGGCGCCGAAGCCCCCGCAGGTGGCCTTCGGCGCCCGGCTCCACGGCGAGGCCGCATTCCTCGAGGCGGACCAGCTCGCCGCGCCCGGGCATGTTGCTGACCAGCGCGGCGAGCCCGACGGTCATGCCCTCGAGGAGCTTGGTCGGGACCGTCGGGTGGCTGTACTGGCGATCCGGCTGCGACGGCACCCAGACGACGTCGGCCGTCGCCAGGTACCGCGGCAGCTCCGGCGGCGGGACGCGGCCGAGCAGTCTGACGCGGTCGGCGAGGCCGCCGGCGAGGCGCTCGCGGACCTCCGTCTCGAGCGCCGGGTCGTTGAACGTGCCGCCCAGGTAGAGCACGGCCTCGTCCGGCGCGAGCTGCTCCATGACGTCGAGCATCATCGTGCAGCCCCTGGCTCGCGAGAGGCTGCCGACGTAGATGAGCTTGAGGCGAGGGTCGGTGGCGAGCTCGGGTACCGGCTCGGCGCCCACGAAGCGTTCGACGCGTGGGTAGTTGGGCAGCACGAGGCGGAGCCTGGGCGTGCTGCCCAGCGCCGCCAGCTGGTCCTCGGTCACGACGACGACGCCGGCGCCCAGCGCCGCGAGGCTCTTCTGGGCGACCGCGGCGGTGGATGAGGCTACCGGCCTGACCTTGGCCGGGATGTACGGCTTGCCGGCGACGGCCTCGGGCACGTACTCGTGCATGTCGTAGACGAGCTTCGGTACGAGCGCTTTGGCTGCCGGGAACAGGGTCAGCAGCTCGGGGTCGTGCACGTGCAGGACGTCGGGCCTGAGCGCGCGCAGCGCCTTGGTGATCTCGACGGAGCTGAGGAAGCGGGTGCTGCGACCGCGCTCCGGCAGCGGCGCCAGGATCACGCCGGCGTCGTCGCGGCCGGGCGCGGCGCCGGGGACCATGTACATGACCTCGTAGCCGGCCTCCGCCAGCGTGCGGCACTCGCGCTCGTAGATGCGCGGGTCGTCGGCCTTGTGCACGACGGAGAGATGCAGGACCCGCGTCATCAGTCCGCCTCTCCCGTACGCTCGCGCCAGCGTCGCGCGAGGTCCGCTGCCGTGGCGACTCGGCCGCCCTCGGCCAGGGCCCAGTCCACGAGACGCCAGTACACGTCGTCGTAGCCACCGGCGGCCCGCGGGTCGAAGCGGACGTTGTGCCAGAGCAGGGCGACCCCGCCGCCGCCGTTCCCGACCCGCGACAGCACCGCACGCGCGGCGACCTCGGCGTCCGCCGCGGCGAGCGCCCGGTAGCGTTCTCCCTGCAAGCCGGTGTCCATGAGGGCGAGCGGCACCTCGAGCAGGCGCAGGGGGCGCTCCGCGGCGAGGGAGTAGGGCGAGAAAGGGAACCCGGCGCCGCAGCGGAAGCCCTCGTGCTCGGCGAAGGCGAGACTGGTGTCGTACACGAACCCGGCCGATTCGAGCAGCGGCAGGGTCTCGTGATAGAGACAGCGGAGGTAGTGGTAGCGGATGCCGGGGACCGGCGATCCGGCGCGTCGCGCGAGGTCGTCGCGGTCGGCGCCCAGCGCGTCGGCGCCCAGGCGGTCGGCGTCGTTGCCGTGCAGGCCGACCTCGCGGCGCGCACGGCGCAGCAGGTCGAGGACCGCCGGGATGCGGCGCGCGTAGGTGTCCGGCTGTCCGCCGTCGACGCGCGCCGTGTGCCGTGCGATCACGAAGAAGGTGGAGCACACCCCTCGCGCGTCCTCCCCCTCGAGCATCCGCACGAACGTCCAGTAGGGGTCCGTCCCGCGCGGCAGGTAGTGCGTCAGCCACTCGAGGACGTCGCGCGCCTCGCGGCCGGCGGCGGTGACGTCGCCACGGCGCAGGGCGCGGCCCACGGCGCGGGCCGCGCCCCTGAGACCGGCGGGCGTCCAGCGCCAGAGGTTGTCGAGGTCGTGAGTCAGGGCGACCGCGAAGCGGGCGTCCGCCGTGCCGTCTCCCCACATCCAGCCGGTCGCCGGGAGTGGCTCGAGGCCGAGCTCGGCGAGCCGCGGCGCCAGCGCGGCGCGGAGCAGCGCGACGTAAGCGTCGACGGCCGGCTCCTCGATGCGCAGCTCCGGATTGGCGGCGAAGACGCTCGCCGAGTAGGGCAGACGATCGAAGCGGTCGCGCTCGCCCACGGTGTGCTCGTCCCAGCAGGCGAGGAGCGCGAAGGCCGAAGCCACCAGGTCGAAGGGGACGGCGAAGCCGGCGTCCGTCGCCGGGAACGCGCCTGCGGCTGATCCGCCGGCGCCGTCGCGCCGTACGAACGCTCGCGCCGGCAGCGCCCTGTCGCCGCCGAAGAGCTCCATCGCCTGGGCGCTGCAGGGGATGGTCGGCACACCGTCGACGGGCGCCGGCGCATAGGCCAGCGCGGCGCCGGCCGCCTCCGCCGGGTCGCGGACCAGTGCGATCCGCCGACCGAGCGGCGCCAGCATCGTCCCGAGCGCCCACCGGGCGCGGGGCGCGAAGGCATCAGGCACGTCCGCGAAGATGGTCAGGCGGTCCGTCATCGGCACGTCACGGGGCCTCGCCCTCGGAGGGCTTGCCCGTGCGCGTGACGATGGTCCGCACCTGTCTGCCGACGAGCAGCGCACCGGGGAGTGGATCGCGCAGTGAGAAGAGGCCGTCGACCTTGACGCCGCTGTACGAGCGCATCCACGGCCCGAGCGGCTGCTGCCCGCGCCGCCAGCGGGCAAACGCGTCGCGCGCGTCGGTGAGCGAGACGACCCACTTATAGCCGTCCATCTGGCGAGGAGCGACGTAGGGGTCGCCGATCGCATCGCGATAGGCGGAGAGCGAGAGGTTGACGCCGCACGCGGTCGCCAGCGAGTGCCACATCCAGTGGCGCGCGTTGATCTCCATGAGGCGGTAGCGGCCGTCACGCGGGTCGCGCTTGAACTCCACCTGGCTGACGCCGTGGTAGCCGAACTCGTGCAACAGGCGCAGGCCCGCCTCGGCCAACTCCGGCACCCACAGGCTCACGGCCATGCTCACGTGGCCGAACCGGGGCGGGTGCTGGCGCAGCTTGTGTCCGGTGAACTGCGCCATCGGTCGCGACTGTGCGTCGAGGTACGAGCCCAGCGTGTACAGCTCGTCGTCGCCGCCGGGCACGATGTCCTGCAGCATGAGGGTGCCGCAGTCGCGCACCTTGTCGTACACCTCGAAGAGCTCGTCGCGCGACGCGATCTCGAGGACGTGACGGCGAAACCGCAGCTTGAAGGCGAGCGATTCGACGGGCTTGAAGACGGCAGGGAAGCCGATCTCGTCGGCGCCGCGGGCGAGATCGGCTTCATCGTCCACGAACACGGTCCGCGGCACATCCACGCCGATCCGCTGCGCCGTCTCGATCTGGTCGCGCTTGTCGTGCAGCCGCTTCATCGTGCCCCAGCGCGAGAACGGGATGATGAACCAGGGCTGGAGCCGGCGTGCGTGGCGGGAGATCGGCCAGATGTACTGGTCGTGCGTGGGGAAGAGGACGGCACGTCGCGGCAGCCGCGGGCCGAGGTGCTCGAGGAAGAGGATGAAGGCCTCCTCGTCGACGTTCGGGTCGGGACAGACCATGCCTGCCGCCAGGCGCGAGCGCAGTCCGAGCGCGCGCGGGTCGGCGTCGACGGCCAGCAGGGGAATGCCCATGGGCGCGAGGTCGCGGATGATGTCGAGGCCGTTCGCCCACGAGACCTGGAGCACCACGGCGGGGTGCCGCTCCTCGGCAGCCTTCAGGAACTTGTCGAAGCGCATGCTTGTCCTTTCACGCCGGTGTCCCAAGCGCCTGCCGGTACACCGCGAGTGTCAGACGTGCGTTCCGCCCCCAGCTGAGCTTCCGGGCTGCCCGCTGGCCCGCCTCGCCGACGGCCCTGGCCGCCTCGGGGTCATCGAGCACGCTCGCGATGATATCCGCCACCGCGCGCGCGTCGCGAACCGGAACGAGGTAGCCGCTCTCGCCGTCGACGATGAAGTCCTCGGGCCCCTCGCCGCGGCACGCGATCACCGGGGTGCCCTGAGCCATCGCCTCGGTGTAGACGAGCCCGAACGCCTCGTCCCAGCTCGGCATGGCGAAGACGTCCGCGCGCGCCATGAGCGCCAGAACGCGCGGGTGCGGCAGCTGGCCGAGAAGGTGGACGCGGTCGCCGACGCCGAGCGCCGCGGCCTGCTCCGCGAGCGCGGCGCGGAGCGGGCCCTCGCCGGCGACGGCCAGGTGGACGGGGCGGTCGCGGGCGGCCAGCAGGCTCACCGCCTCGATCAGCGTGGCGATGCCCTTGCGCTCGATCAGATAGCCGCTGGTGAAGACGAGGGGCTCACCGGGAAGGTAGTCGGCGGCCGGCTCCACCCGTGCCCCGAGGCCGGACGTCCCGTTCAGCACGACGGTCAGGCGCTCCGGGCCGACGACGTCGCCGAGGAGCTCCGCCACCGCGCTGGAGTTGGCCATCACCGCCGTCGCCGATGACAGCACGGCGGCCGTGCGGTCGGCGACGGCGCCCGGCTGCCGCAGATGCTGGTAGACGTCGGCGCCGTGGACGGTCACCACATACGGAGCGCCGGCGTCCGCCGCCAGGCGCTGCGCGAGCGCCCCGTCGGGCAGCGCCTGATGCGCGTGCACCAGGTCGAAGCCGCCGTCCTTGAGCGACGGAAGGTTGCGGAGCCGCAGGTACGCGAGGTCGCCCAGGCGGTGGAAGAGCAGGCGCCGGGGCGGCTGCAGCACGCGCGGGTATTCGGCGGGGATACCGTCGCGGACCGCGTGCCGGGGCTTCTCGCCGCGCATGCGCTGGCGCGAGTCGCGCCAGAGGACGCGCGGCGCGTAGGGCGTGGGCGAGAGTACGCGGATCTCGACCCCGAGGTCTTGCAGGGCGAGGGCCTGGTCGTGCACGAAGAGATGGCGCTCGATGCCCGGAGACGGATAGAGGTGCGAGACGACGAGGACCTTCACGGGCGGGCTCCGCCGGTCCCGCCCGCCCGCTCCGCCGCCGCGAGCCGCGAGCGCGACACCACCGCGAGCCCCAGCCCGTACAGGATCCACATCGGCGCGAAGCTCACGGAGCTGCTCGGCCCGACGGAGCCGATCGTCCAGCCGAGCAGCGCCAGCCACGTGCCGCAGGCGAGATAGCGGGTGAGCCGGTCGGGGTCGTGCCTCGCGATCGGCCACAGGACGACCACCAGCAGCGCGAAGAAGACGAAGTGCAGGGCGAACCCCACGAGGCCGCCGTCGGCGTAGGTCTCGAGCCACCAGTTGTGAAGGTTGGGGATGCCGAGAGCGTCGGTGCCGGAGGAGATGATGACCTCCGCCTGGCCCGGTCCCGCGCCGAGAAGGTAGCTCCCTCCGGCGATCTGCAGGCCGCGGTCGGTGAGGTTGCTGCGGATCGCGCCGGAGCCCTTGTTGGCCGCCGCCTGGCTGAGCAGCGCCTCCAGGCGGAACTGCCGCAGCATGTCGCTGGAGCTGTTGTTGAAGAGCAGCCAGCCGGCGGCGACGACCAGGGTGACGATGACGAGCCCCATGACGATCTTGCCCGTGCGGCTCGAGAGGCGGGGGGCGAGGTGCCAGAAGAGGACGACGGCGGCGAGCGAGGAGATGCCGGCGGCGACGAGGCTCGAGCGCGAGCCGGTGCGCACGAACGCGGCCGCGCCCATGGCCATGAAGGCCAGAGTGAGCAGCAGCCAGCGCAGGCGACGCGTGAAGAAGAAGGCGCAGAGCATGAACGGCCAGCACAGGACGATGTAGGTGGCGAGGTCGTTCTGGTTGTGGAACACGCTGGTGACCGCGTAGGTCTGCGAGGTGACGGTGGTGAGCAGCCGCGAGGTAGGCAGGCGGATGCCGAAGCGGGCCTCGAGGATGGTGAAGCCGACGACGAAGGCGTAGCCGGCGATCATCGAGTACCCGAACCAGATGAGGCGACGGCGGCTGCCGCCGGCCGCCGCCGTCGCCAGGAGCACCGCGAACATCGTCACGACGACGGCGATGTAGTTGAGGGCGGCGAGCTTGTCCGGAGCCCACACCATCCCCAGCAGGAGCCAGCCGAACCAGAGCACGGCCGGCACGGCGAGATCCTTGGCGGCGAAGGGCATGGGATCGCGACGGACGAGCACGTAGCAGATGCCGGCGAGCACCACCACGCCGAGGACGATGCGGAAGAGGAACGCCTGGGGCACCGAGGGCAACGCGAACGACGGCCCGAGAAGCGCCAGCAGCGGCAGCGAGACGAGCAGGGCGGTGAGGACCCCGCCGACGCTGGCCCGCGCCAGGTGCTTGCGGCTCAGCAGGAACGAAGCCGCGAACGCGACCACGACGAGCAGCGCGATGGCCGCGGCGGGACGGCGCGTGGCCGCCGCGGCGACGACCGCGGTGAGCGCCGCGCCGCCGGCGAGCAGTGCGGCGTCGGCGGCCGTGAACCGGCTGCGGGCGGCCGCTCCGCCGTGCGGATCGGCAGCTCCCTGCGGCGAGCTTGCGGTCATGCGGGCATCCTACCAGCGGGGTCCGCGAGGCCGGCGGCCGCAGGCTGCCCGGCCAGCCCGTCGAGCAGCGTCGCCAGGTCGGCCGTCAGGTGGCCGAGCTCGTAGCGCTCCAGCGCCTCCGGCTCGGCGACCGGCGCCGTGCCGGCGCGGACGGCGGCGACGAAGTCCTTCAGCGGCGCGGCCATGGGGTCGTCGGGGAGCACGCACGTGCCGCCGCCGACCTCGTCGAAGAGCGCGCGGGCGGCGGAGCCGGCCGGCGAGATGGCGAAGACCGGCCGGCCGGCCTGCAGGTACTCGAACACCTTGCTCGACATGCTCTCCGGCCGGCGCCCGTTCACCAGCAGCAGCGCGCTCGCGGCGCGCTGGTAGCCGAGCGCGACGGTCAGCGGCACGAGCGGCTCGACCCGCACCCGGTCTCCCAGCCCCAGGCGGTCGGCGTCGGGCCGCACGCGGCTCTCGTCGACGCCGACGAACACCGCCTTCACGTCCGGCGGCAGCGCCGCGAGGGCCGTGAGGAACGCGCTCACCTGCTGCTCGCGGCCGTACAGCCGACCGGTGTGGACGAGCCAGAACCCCTCGCCGAGAGCCACGTCCTGCGGCGTCTCGGCGCGGTCGAAGCCGTTGGGCAACACGCGCGCACGCCCGGCGAGCCACGGGTGCCGGGCGACGAGGTCGTCGAGGATGGGCCGGTTGACGGCCGTCACCGCCGCGGCCCGGCGCAGCGCCCAGGTCTCGAGGCGGGCGTTGGCCGCCTCGTGCGCCGCCGTCGGGAACCTGCGGAACTGGTAGGTGGACCATGGGTCACGGTAGTCGGCCAGCCACGGGACGCCGGTCAGGCGCGCAAGGCTGGCGGCGACGAGGTGCGCGCTCGGTCGCGGCGAACTCGAGAGGACCGCGTCGAAGCGCTCGTCGCGCAGCAGCTCGCGGCCCCTCCAGACGGCCGGCCCGACCCAGCCGACGTAGGGGTCGGGCACGCAGGCCCAGTTGTTGATGCGCGAGCTCCGCCGCCCGCCGCCCAGCAGCCGCCGCGGCCAGGGCACAGGAGCGCGGATGACGCGCACGCCGGGCGGCACCGCCGTCGGCCCGGCCGCCCTTGCCGCCAGTACCGTCGGCTCCCATCCGTGCTCGGGCAGGTGGCGCAGGAAGCGGACCACGCGGGTGGTGCCCGCGCTGGCCATGGGCGGATACGGATTGGCGACGACGAGCAGTCTCATCGGCACGGTCATACCCCGGCCTGGTCGCCTTCGCTCAGCTGGAGCTTGGCGACCTCTTCGAGCTCGAGCTCCTCCTGCTCGGCGGCGACGTCGTCGGCGCTCAGGCTGTCGGCCGGGTGCTCGGGGGTCGCCTTGCCGAGCCCCGGCCCGACGGCGACGGCGCGGCCGCGCAGGCGCTCCCATCTGCCGGCGGCCGCGGCTCTCTCGCCCGGGGTGAAGAACCCGGTCGCCAGCAGGAGCAGCGGGAAGAGCAGCAGCACGGGCGTCAGGACGAGCTCGCGCACGAGCAGGGCGTCGAACGGCATGGCGACGTCGACGCCCAGCAGCCAGGCCAGCGTGTAGCCCGCGGCGAGGGTGACGCCGGCCGCGATCGTCAGCTTGGCCAGCCGTCCCCACTCGAACGGGATCGGGTAATGACGCTGCGAGATGAAGTACACGAGCACGCAGAGGAGGGCGAAGCCGGCCACCGTGGTCCAGGCCGCCGCCCACATCCCGTACTCGGGGATCAGCAGCAGGTTCAGTCCCAGGTTGAGGGCCGAGGCAGCGATCGTGATCAGCGGGATCTTGCGGTTCTTCTTGGCCACGTTACAGCCCGTCCAGAGCACGAAGTAGAAGCCGTAGATCACCGTGGAGAGGGCCAGCACCTCGGTCGTCGGGCCCACCGACCAGTACGAGGGTTTGTGCAGCAGGACGCGCACGATCAGCGGCATGTACACGCCCATCCCCACGAGCAGGACCGTCGAGAGGACCATGAAGTAGGTGGAGCTGCGCGCCACGAGCTTCTTGTGCTGGGCGGGGTCGCTCAGCTTGGCGTAGTGCCACTGCGGCCAGGCCATGCGAAAGGCGGCGGCCGCCACGTACACGGGCTGCGACAGCTGGAACGCGGTGGTGTACAGGCCCACCTCGGTCTTGCCCCAGTACCGCATGAGGAACCAGCGGTCCGACAGCTTGAGGACGAAGAAGATGGCGCCGTTGAGCAGCGCGGGCAGGGCGAAGGCCGTCATCGCGCGCACCAGCTTCGGATCGAGCCTGAAGTCGATGCGCCGCCAGTAGGTGGGCAGCGAGGCGGCGTTCATCACGAACGACGACACCAGGGTCCCCACGAGCACTCCGTAGATCCCCCACTGCAGCACGACGACGAGCAGCACGCTGAGAGCAACCTGGGTGATGATACGGGCCAGCATGAAACCCGTGAACACCCACGGCTTGTGGTCGAGCCGCCAGAGCATGACCGGGATCGAGTTCCAGTTCGTGAAGAAGATGTTGAGCATGCCCAAATTGAAGTACAGCGCGTAGTCGCCGGGCCCCATGAGGACCGGCGTGATCTGGGGCATGAAGGCGATCAGCAGGCCGAGGATGATGGCGGGGTAGACGGTCCACGCGAGGAACGTGGCGCCGATGACCTTGCGCCGCCGCTCCTCGCTGTGGTCGTCGAAGTAGAAGCGCGACATGGCGACGTCGAAGCCCAGGTTGATGAAGACGTAGATGAACTGCGCCGTGACGTTGACCATGCCGACGACGCCGTAGTCGGCCGGCGTGAGGTACGCCGTGTACAACGGCATGAGGAAGACCATGAGGAACTTCTGGATGGTCGACCCGGCCCCGTAGATGACGGAGTCCTTGAGCAGGAGTGAGTAGCCGTGCTTGCCGGGCTGTTGGCTCCTGCCCATGCGTCGACGCGCTGGTAGGTCCGTGGTTCCTCCGGAAGCTGGTGGGTGCGGCCCCGTGCGGCGCGGGCGCCGGCCGCCGTCGGCTGGCTATTCTACCAAAGGGCGCCGCCGGCGGTCTTCCGGCGCCGCGCGAGCAGGCTGGTGCCGACTAGCGCCGCGCTGCGCCGAGGTCCTTGGGCAGCAGCTCGGCGTGGGCTTCGGCGGCGGCGAGCTGCTCCGCCACGAGCGGCGAGGAGCCGCGCCGCCGCGCCCGGGTCATGACTTCGCCGACCTTGAGGCCGGCGGCGTTCTGGGCCACGACCGCCTGCGGGAGCAGGTCGAACAGGCCGTCGGGGCCGCCGGCCGGCCGGCATCGCACCCCGGCGGCGCCGAGCGCGTGCAGGTCGGCGTCGGCGTTCAGGCCGACGACGGCGAGGTGCGGCGCGGCCGCCGCGAGGCGCGCCGCGTCGGTCGCCGCGCCGGGCCCGACCCAGCGCTCGCCGGAGGTCGCCGGGCAGAGAACGAGCGCATCCGACTCCGGGAGCCGGCCGGCGACGGCGTCGTCCGCGAGCGCGTCGCCGGCCTTCTCCCCGCCGAAGAGGCCGACGCGGCCGGGCGTCTCGGGCGCCGCCACGAGCACGCGCGCGCCGAGGCCGGCGAGCGCCTGCACGACGTAGGCGTAGGCGGGTCCCTCGCCGGCGACGACGACGGTGGAGCCGGAGATCTCGACGCCGAGGTCGAGCAGGGCGGCAAGCACGCCCTGCGGCAGGTAGCGATAGAGGCCGACGGCCTCCTCGTCAAGGGCGGCGACGGCGACACCGTGCCGCCGGCAGGTGGCGACGTCCACGTCGGCCGCCCGCCAGTGCGCCGCCCCGCGCATCAGCGTGACGGCGGCGGTGTCGGCCACGTTGCGCAGGATCGACTCGTCGATGGGGCGCACGCCCGGGAGGTCGGTGACGACGTCCACCGTGTCGAGCGGCGCCTGCAGGCGCGTCGAGAGAAGCGTGACGCGGTCGCCGACGTGGGCGAGCCCCGCGAAGTACGCCGTCTGCTCCTCCGCCTCTTTGCGCGATGACGCGGCGCTGTCGCGCCCCACGGCGTAGACGGCGTCGGCGCCGGCGAGGGCGGCGAGCACCGGCGTGATGCGCCGGTAGCCCACCGATGCCTCCGTGAGCACGCACAGCCCCTTGAGGTCCAGGCGCGTGTTCTCGATCGCCCGGCGGATGAGGCGCACGATCTGCAGGCCGGGGAAGCGGTCGTCGCCGGCGAAGCGGTCGAGGTCGGCGGTCATGCGTCCATCCTACCTGCTGCGCCGGGCCTTCGGACCCGTCGGGCCGGCTGCGGTGAGCGGTCTGTTCGAACCCGCCCGTTCCCGCGCCCGTCTCCTCTGACGGGCGCCACCCGGGACGGCGTCCGCGCCGGGTCGGCGCCCGGCGCCGGCCCGGCTATACTAGACCTTCGTGCGGGCGGGGGAGGAGAAGCCTCAGTGAGGGAGCGGGTCCACAGCAAGCCAGCCGGCGTCGTTCTCGCGGCGGTCTTCGTCGTGCTGCTCGCGGCGGCGCTGGCCGGCGCGTTCGCGCCGGCGGCCGCGGCGGCTCCCGACGCCTCCCAGCTCGACGCCTTCCTCGCCCAGCAGGGCTCGCCCATGACCGGCACCGGCGCCACGTTCATCGCCGAGGGCCAGACCTACGGGGTCGACCCCCGCTTCCTTATCGCCATCGCCGGCGCCGAGACCAGCTTCGGCAAGCTCCTGTACTCGGAGAGCGGCGACCCGTGCGAGTACAACGCGTTCAACTGGTTCTACGGTCCCACGTGGCCGACCAGCGACTTCACCTCCTGGGAGGAAGCCATCGCCCGCGTCGCCGGGGGGCTCGCCGGCCCGCTCTACCACGGCGCCGGTCTCTACTCGGTCGACGCCATCGCGCCCAAGTACTGCCCGGACGGCACCGCCGAGTGGGTCGTCAACGTCAAGGCGTTCATGATCGCGCTGGGCGGCAACCCCGACGACACGCGTGTCACCGCCTCCGGGGCCGCGCCCGCGCCAAGCCCCACACCGCCGTCCCCCGAGCCCGGC
The DNA here is from genome assembly GCA_963784975.1 of uncultured Thermoleophilia bacterium. Taxonomy (GTDB): domain Bacteria; phylum Actinomycetota; class Thermoleophilia; order UBA2241; family UBA2241; genus CAIXSE01. Next base: position 33,097 of record CAWAUK010000001.1, read on the forward strand.
CTGGTCGCGCTCGGCGGCTCCGTCAAGCTCGACCGCGGCGATCGCGAGGTCGGCCAGCGCATCTACGCCTGGTTCACGCTCACCAACACCGGCGGCCAGCCGGTCGACCTGGAGGGCATCCGCCTGGCCATCCGTGGTCCCGGCCGGGTGGTGCGCGACCTGGTCTCCGACAAGCCGCTCACGCTGGCCGCCGGCCAGTCCATCGAGGTCTCGTCCTCTTGGCCGCTCGACCTCGCCGGCCGCTGGCACGGCTGGATCGAGGTCAGCCGGGACGGCAAGGCGAGCCTCGTCGGCGACGAGCAGGCGTTCGGCTTCTGGGTCAAGCTGCCCAGGGATCTTGTGCTCCACCGCTGGGAGCAGCGCGACTCCGCGCTCGACAAGGCGCTCTGACCCAGGAGTCCGGGCCGCGGGCCGCCGTGCTCTCCGCCTCGGCTACTGCGTCGCCTTCGGCGTGATCGCGTAGATTTCCGCCAACGCGTTCTTCCCCACCAGGGTCACATCGTGCGTGCTCCGCAAGCTGGCCAGGATCTGGTTGCGGCGCCGGCGCAGGCCGCCGGAGTGGAGGATGCTCACGTAGTACGCCCTGTCTCCGAGCGCCGCGTTGCGCCAGGCGCCCTGGCGCGCGAGGAGCTGCTCCTGGGTGCCGGCGAACACCGGGGCGCCGGCCGGCACCGACCAGAGGAAGCGCGGGAGCTCTCCGGCGCCGACGTTGTCGATGATCACGGCGTCGGCGCCGGCGAGCCGCCCGATCGGCAGCCGGTCGGCGCCGCCGTGGAGCAGCGGCGTCACGACGGTCGCGGGGACCAGCACGAGCAGGCAGAGGGCCGCGGTGAGCGCGTAGCGCGCTCGCGGCCAGATCCCGAAGAACAGCAGCGGCAGGAACGCCAGGAACGGCCACGCCATGGCGAGGTATCGGGCGCTGATCAGCGGCGGCATGCTGAGGAAGAGCAGGTTCTGGAGGCAGACGCCGCCGGCCGTGACGAGCGCGAAGAAGAGGATCGTCCACCAGCCGGGCCTGGCCGTCCGCACGCGCTGCACGAGGGCGTGGCGCGTCCGCGGGATGAGGAACATGACGATGACGACGGCGACGGCCGCGCCGACCACGAGGCTCGGGACGAACCGGCCGAGCGTCTGGCCGATGGCGCCGAGCTTCTCGAAGAACGCGCTCACGGAGGCGTCGCGGAGCCACGAGCGCTCGCGCCCAAACGCGCCCGGCCAGCCGGGGGCGAGCAGAGCGGCGGCGACCGTGCCCGCGGCCAGGCCGACGAGCGGCGGCCACCAGGGCCGCCGCCGGGTGTCTTGGCCGGGCAGGATGACGCCGGCGAGACTGTAGAGGACGCCGCCGGCGACCAGCAGCACCGCCTGGTAGTGCGTGAGCAAGGCCGCGGCGGTGGCGGCCCCCAGCCAGAGGATGTCGAGCGACCGCCAGATTCGCGAGCGGCGCTCGCCGTCACGCGGGCCGGCGACCGGCCTGGCGGCGCGCACCAGTCCCCAGACGAGCAGGATCGTCGTCAAGGCGACGAGGTCGTACTGGCGGGTGAGCGACGAGATGCTGACGACCGCCGGGCTCACTGCCCAGACGAGCGCCGCCAGTGCGCCCTCCAGCCGTTCGAAGCGCAGGGCGCGGGCCAGCCCGAAGATGCCGAGGACGGCCGCCGCCGCAAAGACCAGATTGAGCGCTCGCCCCGGCCACAGGGCCGTCCCGGTGACCTGCAGCCAGAGGTGCAGCAGACCGAAGTACAGCGGGGGGTGCACGTCGTACGCGGCGAGGTCGGGCTCGATGTTCGCGACATCGCCGAGGCTGTCCGACTGCCAGAAGTGCTGCCAGTCCGAGGCCGGCACCCAGCGGCCGGTGAGGCCGCCGTCCATCGCCGCCAGGAACGGGCCGAGCCGGCCGGCGGCGCTGGCGAATGACCACGCCTCGTCGTGCTGGACGTTGGGGTTCACCCGCTGGGCGTGGACGCGCAGACCGGTACCGGCGGCCAGGGCCACAAGGATCACCACGAGGGCGAGTAGGTTCAGGCGGCGGGAGTGAGCGGGGTCCACCTCACCCCCTAGAACTGGACGTAGAGGAAGGGGCTGGGCTTGCTCAGGGCCAGCAGCGAGGCCGCGAGGACGATCCCGAGCAGCAAAGCGTAGCGGAGCTTCGGCCGGGGCTGGATCTCCCAGGTGTTGGGCAGCAGGTTCACCCAGAGAAGGCCGCCGACGATGAACGCGGCGAGGAGCGGCGCGACGCGAAGGATACCTTCGCCGCTGACGCCCTTGAGACCGACCATCGCCGCGAGGACGTCGCCCGCGGCGCGCATCGACGAGGCGCGGAAGAACACCCACGCCACAGTGGCGGCGACGAAGGTGAGGATCCGGTTGAGCCAGACCCACTTCGGCGTCAGGCCGTACTTCTTGGCCGCCACGTGCACCGACTGGTACGTGCCCCAGAGCAGGCCCCAGAAGACGAACGTCCAGGCGGGGCCGTGCCAGAGGCCGCCGAGGAGGAAGGTGATGAGCAGGTTGCGGACGGTGAGCAGCGTCGTGCCGCGGGAGCCGCCGAGCGGGATGAAGAGGTAGTCGCGCAGCCAGCCGGACAGCGTCATGTGCCAGCGGCGCCAGAAATCGGACGGGTTGACCGCCTTATAGGGCGAGTCGAAGTTCTGGGGGAAGCGCAGGCCGATCATGATGGCGACGCCGACGGCCATGTCGCTGTAGCCCGAGAAGTCGAAGTAGAGCTGCATGGTATAGCCGAGGGCCGCGGCCCATCCCGACAGCAGGCCGAGCTGGGCGTGGTGCGCGAAGAGGTCGTTCACGTAGGGCGCCATCGTGTCGGCGACGAGCATCTTCTTGGCGAAGCCCATGACCAGGAAGAAGAGGCCGGTGCCGATGAGCGCCCAGCGGAAGCGCTGCTGCGAGCGTTCGAGCTGCGCGCCCACGTGGCCGTAGCGGATGATCGGGCCGGCGAGGATGTACGGGAAGAGGGTCACCCAGGCCAGGTAGTGGATCACGCTCCTGGCCGGCTTGATCATGCCGCGGTAGACGTCCACGGCGTACGAGATGCCGGCGAACGTGTAGAACGAGATGCCGATCGGCAGGAGCACCTTGAGCGCCGGGAGCGGCTTGCCGGCGCCGACGAGGCTGAGGACGCCGTCGAGCGAGGCGACGAAGAAGCCGCGATACTTGAAGTAGCCGAGGAACGCGAGGTTGACCGCGACGGCCGCCGCCAGGATGAGCTTGCGGCGGCGGCTCGTCCCCTCGGCCTCGCGCTTCGCCAGATAGTGCCCGGCGACCCAGTCGACGAGCGTGGTCGCCAGCAGCAGCGGGACGTACCGCCAGTCCCAGAGGCCGTAGAAGAGCAGCGACGCGGCGATGAGGAAGAGCAGCCGCGGGTAGCCTCGCGGGATCACCCAGTAGAGGACGACGACGACCGGCAGGAAGACCAGCAGGAACGTGTAGCTGTTGAGGAGCACGCCGCCGGGCCTAGTTGCCGCCCGCCGGCGGCTTCACCGGCGGCACGCCGCCGGCCTGCTTGAGGATGTAGTCGATGGCCTTCTCGGTGTTGATGGTCGTCATGTGCATGCCGTCGTAGAACTGCTTGGGGTCGAAGCCGAACACCGACGGGTCGGTGAGGTCGAGGAACTTGAAGTCGTACTTGCCCTGCAGCGACTCGATGTACCGCGACCACCTGCTGATGGCGGACTCGCCAGCCCAGCGGATCGAGGATCTTGGCGCAGCTTCGGGATTGATCGGCGTGAGGACGATCAGCGGGGTGGCGCCCTGCTCGTTCATGAACGCCAGGGTCTTCTCGAAGTACGCCTCCGAGGCCGGGTCTGGCTTGTGGTAGACGTTGTTGTAGAGGTCGCTGTAGCGCTGCACCGACTTGGGGTAGCGCCGGTTCCACTCCGTTCTTGCTCCAGAGACGCTGCTTGAGCACACCGTCGGCGAGGATCTGCTTCTCGTACTTGCTCTGGCTCGTGCTTGGCCTTGTCGCGATAGAGGAGCAGGCGGACCGAGTCCTTGGCCGTGTCGAGCGAGAACAGCGTCGTGCGGTTCTGCCATATCGCCTTCGCCAGCCCGACCGGGCCCTGGCCGACGGTGGCCGCGCCCACGAACTTCGCGAGGCGCGGCTCGCCGGCGGTGCGCGCCTGGACCTCGAAGGGCACGAAGCTCTCGACGTCGACGAGCCACAGGTAGGCGGGGTGCGCCTTGGGCCACACCTCGTGGATGAACTGCGACATCGCCCAGGCGTCGGCGGTGCCGCCGATGCCGTTGACGCCGGCGTTGAAGGTCTTGAGGCCGGTCTTCTTCTCGAGATACGAGGGTTCGTAGCGCATGGACCGCGAGCTGCCGAGCACGACCAGGTCCGGCGGCTTGCTTGAGCGCCTCGATGCGGTCGGCCTTGACCGAGCGGTCGGAGGTGGTCACGGTCGGGAAGAGGTGCGTGCCCACCGAGCCGTAGGGGTCGGCGACGACGTTGAGCGCGAGCACGGCGCCCATGACGAGCGCGGTCACGAGCACGAGGGCGAGGACGAAGAAGAACGCCCGCCCGCCGGACTTCTGGTCCATCTCCGGCGGATCCGGGATGACCCGTTGCTTGAGCTTGCCGGGCGCCGGCGCGGCCGTCTCGATGGCCGGCGCCTCAGCGGAGCCGGCCGGATAGCCGGGGTCGCCGGGGAACGGCGGCTGTGCGGAGGCGTCGGGCGGCGCCGGGGTGGGGTCGTCGGGCGGTGTCATGACCTCAGTGTGCAGCGAGAACGGTGAGCAGTCGGCACGGGGCCGTAGGATACCACAGGGACGTCCCCGGGCACTCCCGGGTTCGCCCGGCGCCCGCCGGGAACCGGGTCAGGCGACGCCGTCGCGGTTCAGCCCGCCAGACCCAGATGGGCGTCGATGCGCGTGGCGAGGTCGCCCGTCTCCAGCTCGTCGACGCCGCCGTTGGCGGTCTTGGTGGTGTGGAAGGCCTCGATGCCGTGCCCTCCGAGGAAGCAGCGCGTGAGGCGGATGCTGCCGCCGTGCGTGACCAGCAGCGCCGTGCGCCCGTCGAGCACGCAGTCGCGCAGGCAGGCCAGGACGCGGCGCTGCTGCGCCTCCAGGCTCTCGCCGCCGGGGAAGCGGAACGTCTGCGGATGCTCGCGGTAGTGGCGCCACGCCTCCGGCTCCTCGCGCATGATCGAGGTGAAGCGACGCGTCTCCCACTCGCCGCGGTGCGTCTCGGCGAGCCTGGGGTCGACGACGAACGGCAGCTCGCCGCCGAGCTCATCGCGGAGCAGCTCGGCGGTCTCCCGCGCGCGCACGAGGTGGCTGGTGACGATGAGCTCGACGCCGCGCCCTTCGAGCGCGCGACCGAGGTCGCGCGCCTGGGCGCGGCCCACCTCGTTCAGCTCGACCTCGGCCCAACCTGTACACCGAGCCGGCTCGCGGTTCCAGTCGGTCTGACCGTGGCGCACGAGAAGGAGCGTCATGGGCGGGTCTGGCGGATGAGCTGGGCGCGTCCCGGCGCGCTGCTCAGTGGAAGGTCAGCAGCGTGTCGCCGCGCACACCCACGCGCAGCGTCTCCACCGAGATGACTTCTTCCGGAGGGATGTTGCCGAGGTTCACATTCGGACCGAACTGCTTGATGAACCAGGCCTGCTGCTTCTTGATGGGCGCCTCGAAGAGGAGCTGCGAGATGTCGAACGTGGTGCTGATCTCCTCGAGCAGGCCGTCCTTGACGTCGCCGGTCGGGCGGTAGATCCCCACGGTGCCCGACTCGCGGCCCTCGGTGATGACCTTCCAGGCCCCGGCCTCGAGCTCGCGCTTGATCGAGTCCACCCACCTGGTCGGCGTGATCACCACGGCCTCGTCCTTGCTGCCGACCTCGCTGAGGACCTTGTAGCGTTTGCTGAGCTTGCGCAGTATGGCGAGCTTGTCCTCTTCGTCCATCGTGATGGTGCCGTCGGAGATCTCGACGCACTCCATGCCGCACTCGTCGACCAGCGCCAGGTACTCGTCGAACTTGCCCTGGCGCAGACAGACCTCGAAGAACGTGCCGCCGAAGCAGACGGGGATGCCGAAGCTCTGGTAGAGGGCGATCTTCTCCTTGACGTTCGGCGTGACCACGGCGGTACCCCAGCCGAGCTTGACGATGTCCACGTAGGCGCTGCCGACCTCGAGGAACTGGCGCACCTGGTCGAGGCTGTACCCCTTGTCGAGCACGTGCGTGAGGCCGCTCTCGCGCGGCTTGATCGTGCGCTCGGGGAGCGTCAGGAACTCGAACATCGGTCATCCTTTCGTGGTCGCGCGCCGGTCGTCGCGGCGCTCGCTAGATGGTACCAGACGGCTCCAGCGCGGGACGGAGGACCGGGGCGGCTGCGCGCCACGGCCGAGCGGTCAGTGCTTGAACAGCAGCGCCATGCCGCTCAGGAAGAGCACCGCTGCGAGGATGCCTCGCAGTACGCGCGCGGGCGCGCGGACCGTGAGTTGTGAGCCGAGGAGCACGCCGGGGATCGAGCCCATGAGCAGTGCCGCCACCATCCACAGGTCGACGTTGCCGACACCGATCTGGGCGAGACCGGTCACGAGCAGCAGGATCATCGCCTGGAACACGTCGGTGCCGACGATGCGGTCGGTGGTGAGCGGATAGAAGAGGATGAGGAAGACGCCGATCAGCGTGCCGCTGCCGACCGAGGTGAGGCCGATGATGAAGCCGACCACGACGCCGAGGCAGACCGTGCCGAGCTTCATGCGCCGCGACATCTTGATGTTCTCGCGGCGGTACTTCTTGTCGACGTGGAGGACGATCTTCACTATGAGGAGGACGCCGACCATCATCAGCGCCGAACCGATGGCGCGGTACAGGATGACGTTCACGACGTCCCCGTACGTGTGCTTGACGTAGGTGACGGCGGCGACGCCGCTGAGGGCTGCCGGCACGCTGCCGAGGCAGAGCCAGAGCGCCAGGGGGATGTCCACCGAGCCCTGGCGCCAGTGCTTCCACGACCCGGCGATCTTGGTCACGGCGGCGTAGGTGACGTCGGTGCCCACCGCCATCGTCGGCGAGAAGCCGAAGACGAAGATCAGTACCGGTGTCATGAGCGCCCCGCCGCCCATGCCGGTGAGTCCGACGAGGAAGCCGACCAGGAGGCCGGCGATGCTGAGGTAGCCGTTCAGACTGCCGCCGAGCGTGAGGTACATGGCGGCGACGAACAGCGCCCAGCCGCCGAGGCCCAGGCCCCAGCGGATCTTCCACGAGTGCGTCCAGACGCCCGTCGGCTCGGGGCCGGGGCGGAACGGCGGGATCGTCTCATCGATCTCGGAGGTCGTAGACGCAGTCGTCGTCCACGGCCGGCGAGCACTCGTCCGGTCCCGGAGCCGGCGACGCCACGTTGTGGCCGTCCGTCATGATGCCCGGCGCGTCGTCCACGGCGACCACGCCGCTGTCGCTCTGCGTCATCTGCTCCCCTGGTCGTCCCTGGCGCCGGCGAACGCTTTGCGTCCGGCGCCTCGAATGGCCGCGAGTATGGGCGGCATTGACTTATCTGTCAAATAAGCTGGATAGATGAGCATGTCGTCCGCGCCACCTGCGCGGGCCGGTCAGGCTTGCGCCGGTCGCGCGCCTTATGCGAGCGCACGGACGTATGCGAAATGGGAATGCAGAACAGCTCGTCGGGGCACTCGTGAGTGCCCCGACGAGCCGATGTCGGCCGCTCCGGCTCAGGAAGCGAGTGCTCGAGGAAGGCTCACTCCGGCGGTGTGTGAGCGAGCCGCAGTCCGAGTAACAGAGCAGCAGAAGGTGGGCGCAAGGGGTGAGACGTCGGCGGCGCCGGGTCGCCCGAGAGAGGGGTCAGCCGGCCGCCGCGTACTGCTCGCGGAAGAACGCGAGCAGCGCCTCGGCGGCCCGGCTCAGCACCCGGGTCTTGGAGCGCACCGTGTAGAAGTCGCGCAGCACGCGGAAGCCCTCGATCGGTACGACGGCCAGCGTGCTGTGCGCCACCTCGGGGCCGATCGCCCACCGACTGAGGAACGTCACGCCGCCGCCGGCGATGGCTGCCTGCTTGGCGGACTCCATGAGGCCCATCTCCATGACGATGTTGAGCCGCTCCGGGCGCACGCCGGCGCGCCGCAGGTGGTCCTCCACGACGATGCGGACGCCGGCGCCCTGCTGCTGCACGAGCTGCGGCTCGGAGACCAGGTCGTCGAGGGTGACCTGCTCGCGGGACGCCCACGGGTGGGTGGGCGCGCACACGAGGACGATCTCGTCGCGGGCGAGCGGTTCCGCGACCAGTTCCGGCCGCGGGGTGACGGCGCCGACGGCGCCTATCTCGAACTCGCGTGACAGCACGCGCTCGATGACCGCGTGCGTGTCGTCCACGTGCAGCGAGATGGTCACGCCGGGGAAGTCGCCCTTGAACTGCGTGAGCATGGCCGGCAGGACGTGTTCGCCGGGACCGGTGGAGGCGCCGACGACGACGCGGCCGGCGACGAGCTCGCCGAGGTCGAGGATCTCGGTGCGGGCGCGCTCGTCGAGGTCGAGGATCTCACGACCGTAGCGATACAGGACCTGCCCGGCGTCCGTGGGGACGACGGTGCGGCGCGAGCGGTCGAGCAGCGTCGTCTTGAGCTCGCGCTCGAGGCTGCGGACCTGCTGGCTGGCGGCCGGCTGGGTGATGTGCATCTCGTCGGCCGCGAGCGAAAAGCTCTTGCGGTCCACGATCCGGCAGAAGAGGCGTAGCTGGCGGATGTCCATAAGCGAAGCTTATCTCATGAAGTGGCCGACGTCACGCGTCGCGTCACTCCCCGCCGAGTCCAGGCGAGCGCGGTGAGCGGGCCGTGGCCTCCGATGATGTCCTCCCGGGGCGTGATGCCACTCATGGCGTTTTGGGTGGCGCCACCCAAGACGCCATCGGCGATGCCGACCGTGATGACATTGGCGGCGCCACCCACGGCGACACCCGTGGCCCACTCGGGGGTGGCACACCTGTCACCGGCCCCGGCTCATGGTCGCGAGACGGCGATGAGCGCTTGCAGTGGCGGTCGCGACGACTCAGACGAGCGGCGCCGGCGGCTGGTCGGCCGCGTCCTGGACGAGGTGGCCGAGGCGCGCCCTCCGGGAGCGGCGGCGCGCCAGCTCGAGCAGACGGTCGGCAAAGAGCCAGGGATCGCGCGGCACAGCGGTCGACGTTCGGGTCTCCTTCTTGCGCAGCGCGATGTCGTCCGGTCCGGTGACCCGTCTCAGCCTGCCGTCGCCGAGCAGCGACGCCTCGACGGGACCGGCCGAGGACGACAGCGTGTAGCACGGCGTGCCGAGGGCGGCGGCTTCACGCAGCATCACGCCGCCGAGGCCGACGGCGAAGTCGGCGGCGGCCAGCAGCCCGACGCCGTCGGCCGGTCCGTCGGGCACGATGACGCCCGGCAGGCCCAAGGCCAGCACCCGTCGCCGCTGGTCCTGATCGCGGGCGACCACCACCAGCGTCAGGTTACGCCGGCCGGCCAGGCCGGCGAGCAGTTCGAAGAGTCCGGCCTCGTCGGCCGGTGTCGCCGCGTCTGCGCCCGGGCGCGTTTTCGGCGCGGGTGGCCGCACGACGCCGACGATGTGCCGGCGCTCGACACGGAGGCGGGCCAGCGCCGCCGGGTCCGGCTGCGCGTCGTAGAGGTAGTACTCCTCCTTGAAGCCGGGGTAGCGGAAGAGCTTGTCCTTGGCCGCGCCGAGGGAGGTGAGGCCGGCGATCGGTACCGCCTCGGGGACCGCGACCTCGTCCACCAGCCGCACGTTGACGAGGTTGCTGCGCCCGAGGCGGTCCGGATCCAGGAACGTCATCTGGGGGATCGCCAGCGTCCAGGCGGTGAGCACGAAGTCGCTGGCGTGGCTGCCGGCGGCCACGTCGAAGCGGCCGCTGGAGGCGGAGCCCAGGAGCTGCGCCGTCCTGTTGACCAGGCCGACGGCGCGGGTGCCGAGGCCGCCGCCACGGTGCTGCGTGGTGAGCACGCCGCCGAGTCCGTAGCGCCGGAGTACGAGGTCGGCGCCGGCGAAGCGGCGCGCCGTGAGCGTGACGGTGTGACCGGCGTCCTCGAGCCGGCGCACGATGGGCGCGAAGAAGACGACGGCGGCCGCGTCGGTGATGTCGACCCAGATCCTCATCGCGTCGTCAGGACGGAGCGGGGTCCGCGGTGGCCCGGGCCGAGGAACGGGACGTGCTGCTCGGCCGGCGTCCGTCGCGAAAGGGCGCGGCATCGGACGAGCCGGGCGTCCGGCGGGCCGGGCGCCCGTCAGGCCAGCCCGGCCTCCACCGCCGCGGCCACTTCCTTCACCTGCTCCTCGGTGAGGTTGGGGTGCATCGGGACGGCGAGGTTGGTCGCCGCGGCCTCGTCCGTCGCGGGGAAGTCGCCGAGCTTGTGGCCCTGGTCGGCGAACGCCGGCTGCAGCTGCAGCGGCGTCGTGTAGTACGCGGCGCAGTCGACCTGGCGCTCTTGCATGCGGCGGCGATGTCGTCGCGGCGCGGGTGGCGGATGACGTACAGGTGATAGACGTGCGTGTGGCCGTCGGGGACGGCGGGCCGCACGACCTCCGCCGGCAGGTACTCGTCGTACCACTCGGCCACCAGCGCGCGGCGGCCGTTCCACTCGTCGATGACGCCGAGCTCGATGCGCAGGATCGCCGCCTGGATCTCGTCCAGACGGGAGTTGAAGCCGATGTCGGTGAAGGTCTTCTTGTCCTTGCTGCCGTGGAAGCGCAGCTCGCGGGCACGCTGCACGAGGACCTCGCTGTGGCCGGTGACCAGGCCGCCGTCGCCGTAGCCGCCGAGGTTCTTGGTCGGGAAGAAGCTGAACACGCCCATGTCGCCGAGGCTGCCGGCGCGACGGCCGTCGTAGGTCGCGCCCCATGCCTGGCAGGCATCCTCCACCACGGAGAGGCCGTGCGCCTCCGCGACCTTGCGCACGGCGTTCGCGTCGGCCGGCAGGCCGAAGAGGTCGACCGGCATGATCGCCTTGGTGCGCGGCGTGATCGCCGCCTTGATCGCGTCGGGGTCGATGCACAGGGTGTCCGGCAGGATGTCGACGAACACGGGCTTGGCCCCGGACTGGGCGATGGCCTCGGGAGTCGCGTAGAACGTGAACGGCACGGTGATGACCTCGTCGCCGGGGCCGATCCCCAGTGCGCGGAGCGCGATGGTGAGGCCGTCGGTGCCGTTGGCGACGCCGACGGAGCCGGTGGTCCCCATGTAGGCGGAGGCCTCTTCCTCGAACCCCTTGACGTTCGGCCCCAGGATCACCCGCCCGCTGCGCAGCACCGACAGCACGGCATCCTCGATGCGGTCCTGCAGCTCGGCGTACTGTCCCTTGATGTCCATGAGTCCGACGGCCATGTCTACGCCTCCTTGAGGGCGGGAGAGGTCGAGCCCGGAACCTACCACAGGCCTCAGGAGGGGGCTACCGGCTCGCCGGCGATGGGCGGGCGTCTCGCGCGCGACGGTGACGGACGTTCGACCGGGCAGAGCCAGGTGGGGTACGCTTCGCCCATGACAGCATCCGTCATCAACAGCGTCGTCGAGTGGGCGACCCACCTGATCGGCGACTGGGGCCTGCCGGCGGTCTTCTTGCTGATGCTGCTCGAGAGCGCCTGCATCCCGGTGCCCAGCGAGGCGATCATGCCGTTCGCCGGGTTCGCCGTGAGCGAGGGCCACATGACGCTCTTCGGGATCACCGTGGCAGGCGTCGCCGGCAACCTCGTCGGCTCCTGGATCACCTACGCCATCGGCTACTACGGCGGCCGTCCCTTCGTGGAACGCTGGGGCAAGTACGTGCTGCTGCGCCCCCACCACCTCGAGACGGCGCAGCGCTGGTTCGACCGGTGGGGCGCTCCCGTCGTGTTCTTCGGGCGCATGATCCCCATCGTGCGCACCTTCATCTCGCTGCCGGCCGGCTTCGGCAGGATGAACTTCTGGAAGTTCACGCTGTTCACCCTGCTCGGCTGCGTCCCCTGGGTGCTCATGCTCGGCTGGCTCGGCGTCCGTCTCGGCGCCAACTGGGAGAAGATCCGCCCCTACCTGCACCTGGCCGATTACGCCGTCGCCGCGGCGCTGGTGGTCCTCGTCGCGTGGGCGATCGTGAGGTGGCGCCGCCGTCGCGGCAGCACCGGCGGCGGAGCGGACCCCGCCGAGTACGGCGACGAGGCGTGAGCCTCGAGGGCGAGGCGTGAACCCAGACGTGCCCGGCGCGACCTGCCGGGTGAGGGTCCCGGCCACCACCGCCAACATCGGTCCTGGCTTCGACTGTCTGGGGCTGGCGCTCGACCTGTGGAACGAGGTGCGCTTCAGCCTCGACGGTGACGGCATCGCCGTCACCGTCGAGGGACCGGATCCGGCTGGGCTCCCGCGCGACGAGACCAACCTGGTCGCGCGGGCGTTCCTGCGCTTGTGCGAGGAGGCCGGCAGGGCTGCGCCGGCCGGCCTCCGCATCCACTGCGACATCCGCGTGCCGATGTCCTCCGGTCTCGGCTCCAGCTCCGCGGCCATCGTCGCCGGCCTCCTGGGCGCCAACACGCTGATCGGCCGCCCGTTCGACCGCGACAGGATCCTCGAGCTGGCCGCCGACATGGAGGGCCACCCCGACAACGTGGCGGCGGCCCTGCTCGGCGGCCTCACCATCGTCGTCCAGAGGCAGGACACCCTGCTCACCAAGAAGATCCTCGTCCCGGAGGTGCACGTGGCCCTGGCGGTGCCGGACCTGCCCTTCAGCACCGAACGTCGCCAGGGCCGACCTGCCGACCGAGGTCTCGATGAAGGACGCCGTCTTCAACCTGCAGCGCACGCCGCTCGTGGTCGAGGCGCTGCGCACCGGCGACTACGAGCTGCTCAGCCAGGTGATGGACGACCGGCTGCACCAGGCCTCCCGTCTCAAGCGCATCCCGGGAGGCCGCAGCGCCTGGCTCGCCGCGCAGAACGCCGGCGCGGCCGCGGTCGCCGTCTCCGGCTCCGGGCCGAGCCTCATCGCCTTCGTGAGCCTGGCCACCGACGCCTCGCGCATCGCACGCGTGATGGCCGAGGCGTTCGCCGCCGAGGGCGTGACGGCGATCCCGCTCGGCCTCGCCGCCTCCGCCGCCGGGGCGACCGTCTCCGCCTAGCCAAGCCGAGCGCTCCGGCCCGTCGGGACGGATCGCATGCCGACTGCGGTCGGAAGCCGCCCGGCTCATGCGCCGCGGCTCGCCCTGCCTGTCCATGTCGCCTCCCGTCGAGTCTGCCCACGGCGCGCGTGCCAGGGCGCGGCCGATCGGGAGGCAAACGTGACTGGTCGCTCCGCCTTCTCCGTGTCTGGGTACAGTGTGCCTATGAGCGTGGGCTACGAACTCGTCGATCACACCGCCGACATCGGCGTGCGCGTGTGGGGCCCGACGGCCGAGGAGGTCTTCGAGCAGGCGGCGCTCGCACTCTTCTCGCTGGTCTGCGACCCGCTGCACATCGGCGCGCGCGAGACCGTCGAGGTGACGCTCGAGGCCGAGGCCATGGACCTGCTGCTCGCGGCCTGGCTGAACGAGCTGCTCTACGTCTTCGAGGCGCGCCGGCTGGTGCTCTCCCAGTTCGACCTTCTGGAGCTGGGGGAGCGCTCACTGCGCGCGACCGTGACCGGCGAGCCGCTGGACACCAGCCGCCACGTGCTCTGCGGCGGCGTCAAAGCGGCCACCCTGCACGAGCTGTCGCTCGAGCATCGCGACGACGGCTGGCAGGGCTTCGTCCTCCTGGACGTCTAGCCGCGGCCGGCGGAGCGGGGCCGCGGCCATGCGCATCGAGCGGACCGGCGAGTTCGTCTACGAGATCGCGCCGAGGGACAGATGCGCGTGCCCGGGCGCGTGTACGCGCACGCGAGCCTCTTCGACCAGGCCGGCCACGAGGAGGCGCTGCAGCAGGTCGCCAACGTGGCCACGCTGCCCGGCATCGTCAACGCCAGCATCGCGATGCCGGACATCCACTGGGGCTACGGCTTCCCCATCGGCGGCGTCGCCGCGATGGACGAGGCCGGCGGCGTGGTCTCGCCGGGCGGCGTCGGCTTCGACATCAACTGCGGCGTGCGCCTCGTGCGAACGGGCCTCGGCCTGGAGGACGTCCGGCCGCGGCTCGAGCCGCTCATGAACGAGCTGATGCGGCGTGTGCCGCAGGGCTCCGGGCCGCACGGCGCTCTGCATCTCAAGGAGGGCGAGCTGGAGCGGCTCGCCGAGGAGGGAGCCGCGTTCCTCGTCGGGCGCGGGTACGCGACGGAGGACGACCTCGCGCACACCGAGGAGGGCGGCGTGATGCCCGGCGCGGACGCGTCGGCGGTGAGCCGCCGGGCCCTCGAGCGCGGGCGCACGCAGGTCGGCAGCCTCGGCTCGGGCAACCACTTCCTCGAGATCCAGGTCGTCGCGGACGTGCTCGACGAGCGGGCCGCGAGCGCCTTCGGCGTCGGCCCCGGCCAGGTGGTGGTGATGATCCACTCCGGCTCGCGCGGGTTCGGCCACCAGATCTGCACCGACCACGTGGGCCGGATGGCGAGCGTGGCGGCGCGCGCCGGGATCGAGCTGCCCGACAGGCAGCTCGCCTGCGCGCCGCTCGGCTCGCCGGAGGCCCGCGAGTACCTCGCGGCCATGGCCTGCGCCTGCAACTTCGCCTTCGCCAACCGGCAGATGATGCTGCACGAGGTCCGCGCGGCCTTCGAGCAGGTCTTCCGCGCGAGCTGGGAGCGGCTCGGCGTGGAGCTGGTCTACGACGTGGCGCACAACATCGCCAAACGCGAGGTGCACAGCGTCGACGGGGAGGAGCGCGCGGTGCGCGTGCACCGCAAGGGCGCCACGCGCGCGTTCGGCCCCGGCAGCCCCGACGTCCCGCGCGGAGTACAGGGACGTCGGCCAGCCGGTGATCATCCCCGGCGACATGGGCCGCGAGAGCTGGCTGCTGGCCGGCACGGAGACGGCGATGCGCGAGACCTTCGGCTCGACCTGCCACGGCGCGGGCCGCCTGCTCTCGCGTCACGCGGCCCGCAAGGTCCGCAGCGGCGTCGAGGTGCGGCGCGAGCTGGAGGACGCCGGCATCGTGGTCAAGACGGCGTCCGTGGGCGGGCTCGCCGAGGAGGCGCCGTTCGCCTACAAGGATGTGGCCGACGTCGTGAACGTCGTGGACGCCGTCGGCCTCGCCCGCAAGGTCGCGCGTCTGCGGCCGCTCGGCGTGCTGAAGGGCTAGCTCAGCCGGCGCCGAGCCGCGTGGCTTCGCTCTTGGTCGTCTCGACGATCGCCCGGTACACCTCGCGCAGCGCGTCTTGTGAGAGCGGACCCTTGTTGGCTCGCGAGAGGAAGGTGACCATCCACTCCTCGCGCTCTGGGTTGTACATGTCGACGCCGTGCTCGGCCTTGTAACGCCAGAGCTTGTCGACCAGGGAGAGCCGCTTGTTGATCAGGTCGATGATCTTGAGGTCGTTGTCGCTGATCTGGTCGCGGAACTGCTTGATGACCGGGTCGTCGTTGGCCGTGCTCACGTCGCGGGCCTTTCGTCGGGGGGTCTGCTGAGGGTCTGCGAGGACGGGCGGGCGTGCTAGTTCTGCGGCGGGCCGCCCGCCTCGTCGTCGAACTCGTCGTCGTCTTCGTCATCCTCCTCGGCGTCTTCGTCGTCGAGGTCGTCGTCATCCTCCTCGTCATCCTCGTCGATGAGGTAGACCTCGTCGTCGGCCGTGACCTCGGCCGTGCGGAAGTCGTCGGGCGAGACGCCCTCGAGGAAGTCGCGGAAGCTCTCCACGATCTCCTCGGTGTCGTCGACCTCGCGCTCGAACTCGATGGCGTTCTCGTCGATGAGCTCGGTGCTCGCGAAGATGGGGGCGTCCGTGCGCACCGCCAGAGCGAGCGCGTCGCTGGGACGGGAGTCGATGTCCAGCTCCTGGCCGTCCTTCATAAGCGTGAGCCGCGCGTAGAAGGTGCTCTCCTTGAGCTCGGTCACCGTGATGCGCGACACCTCCGCGTCGAACTTGCCGATGACGCTGGTGAGCAGATCGTGGGTCATCGGCCGCGGCAGGCTGGTGCCCTGCAGCTTGATGAGGATCGCGGCCGCCTCGGGGTGCCCGATCCAGATCGGGAGGAAGCGGTTACCCTCGACGGTCTTGAGCAGCACGATGGGCTGCTTGCCGATGACGTCGAAGCTGACGCCGTAGATGACCATTTCCTGCACATCCATCATGGTTTGAGTATACGGCAAGGCCGGGGGAGCTCACACCGATAGCAGGCGGATGT
>CAWAUK010000002.1:0-43251 GCA_963784975.1 uncultured Thermoleophilia bacterium
CGCGCCCGAATGCCAGCCCAAAGCAGTCCGGATTGGCGAACGACCGGCCTCCCGACGCTGCGCCTCGAGTCGGACAACTTGGCAGGCGGATCATGGCCTCCGGCCAGGCGACCAGGCCAGTCGCTGGCTCTGCTTCTGCCACCTCGACCGGAGCTGACGGCAATGTGGCTCCTTCGATTGGTGGCGATGTTGAGCATGATCCCGAGGCCGGCGAGCACGACGAGCATGCTGGTGCCGCCCAGCGACACGAGCGGCAGCGGCACGCCGGTCAGCGGCAGCAGGCCGAGAGCGGCGCCGACGTTGATGCAGGCCTGCCCGATGATGATCGCGGTGATCCCCGCCGCCAGCAGCTTGCCGAACAGGTCCTTGCAGTTCAGGGCGATGCGGAAGCAGGCCCACGCCAGGGCCGCGTACAGCGCCAGCAGGACCAGCAGGCCGATCAGCCCGAGCTCCTCGCCGATGATGCCGGTGATCATGTCGGTGGTCTGCTCGGGCAGGAACCCGAACTTCTGTACGGAGTTGCCGAGGCCCACGCCGAACACGCGACCCGAGGCGATGGAGATGAGTGACTGCGTCGC
The DNA here is from genome assembly GCA_963784975.1 of uncultured Thermoleophilia bacterium. Lineage (GTDB taxonomy): Bacteria > Actinomycetota > Thermoleophilia > UBA2241 > UBA2241 > CAIXSE01. The sequence continues at coordinate 579 of CAWAUK010000002.1, forward strand.
CTGGAAGCCGCTGCCCTGCGGGTCCTTCCATGGGTCGAAGAACGTGACCAGGCGCTCGAGGCGGTACGGCTCGACGGCGATGAGGGCCAGGACGGCGAAGATGCCGGCGGCGGCGAGGCCGAAGAGGTAGCGCAGAGGCGCGCCGCCGGCGACGAGCACCGCGACGACGGCGGTGATCAGCACGAGCGTGGTGCCGAGGTCGGGCTCGAGCATGATGAGCGCCGCCGCCGGCGCGATGCCGATGCCGGCGAGCCGCAGGAAGCCCTTCGGCGTCAGGACCTCGCGCGGCCGCTTGACGATGAGCGCCGCCACGAGCACCACGGCGGCGAGCTTGGCGAACTCGCTGGGCTGTACGCCCTGGCCGCCGAAGATGAGCCAGCGCCGCGCTCCGTTGATGGTGCTGCCCACACCCGGCACGAGGACGAGCACGAGGCCGGCCAGCGCGAGCCCTGCGAGAGGTCCAGCGGCCTTGCGGAACCAGGCGTAGTCGACGCGGGAGAGCACGTACATCGTCCCGACTCCCAGGCAGACCCAGATCACCTGGCGGCCGAAGAAGTAGAAGCTGCTGCCGTGCTCGAAGTAGGCCTGGGCGGACGAAGCGCTGTAGGCCATGACCAGGCCGTAGACGACGAGCAGGAAGGTGATCAGCGTGAGCGCGCGACGCTCGGCGACGCCGGGCCCGAGGACGGTCGCCGGCGGACGCGCCACGCGCCGCGTGGCCGTGCGGCGCCGCGGCGGAGCCTCAGGATCCCGGGCGCCCCGCGCCGCGTCGCCGGCGGTCGGGGCGCGCCGTTCGCCCGAGCGGCGATCGGTCGAGCGTCGCTCGGGCGCCGGCGCCTCGCCGGCGGCGCTGCGCCGCTCCGCGGACCGCCGGTCCGCGCCCGAACGCGCACGCCGCGGTGCGTCCCCGACCCAGTCGAGGTGGTCAAGATCGATGTGTTCGGCCCCGCGTCCTGACGTCCTCACGCGGCGTCAGCTCCTCGTTCTCAGATCGTTCACCAGTCTCAGGAAGTGTTCGCCCCGCTGCTCGTAGTCCCTGTACTGGTCCCAGCTCGCGCACGCCGGGCTCAGCAGGACCACGTCGCCCGGCTCGGCGGAGGCGGCCGCGGTGCGCACGGCGGCCTCGAGGTCGCCGCAGAGGACGTACGGGGTCGGCTGTGCTCCGGCCATGGTCGCGCGGGCGGCGAACGCCGCCGCGAGCTGCGGCGCGGTCGCGCCGATGAGCAGCGCCTGTTTCACACGACCCTCGGTGGCGGCTGCGAGCTCGCCGTACTCGGCGCCCTTGTCGTAGCCGCCGAGAATGAGGTGCACGGCGCCCGAGTACGCGGTGAGCGCCTTGAGCGTGGCGTCGACGTTCGTCGCCTTGGAGTCGTTCACGTAGCTCACGCCATCGACCACGCTCCCCACCTGCAGCCGGTGCGGCACGCCCTCGAACGTGCGCAAGCTGACTGCCGCGGCGGACACGGGAGCTCCCGCGGCGCAGCCTGCCGCGGCCGCGGCGAGAGAGTTGAGCAGGTTGTGGTCGCCGCGCAACGCGAGCTCGTCGCGACGGCACAGCCGCCGGAGCTCGCCGTGCACGTGCAGCCACAGCACGTCGTCGCAGCCGACGCCGGCGAGAAGCTCTTCCCCACCGGGCCCCTCGGTGCGACCGGGCACGGCCGAGAACCAGCCGCGCCGGGCGTGCCCGCCGAGCCGGCCGGCGGCCAGCTCGGCGAGGATCCCGTCGTCGTCGGCGCAGAGCAGCGCGACGTCGTCCGGCTCCTGGTTCTCGAAGACGCGCAACTTGGCGTCCACGTAGGCGCGATAGGTGCCGTGCCGGTCGAGGTGGTCCTCCGTGAGGTTCAGGAGGACGGCCACCGCCGGCCGGAAACGCTCGATGTGCTCGAGCTGGAAGCTGGAGAGCTCGGCGACCACCGTCGCGTCGGGATCGACCTCGCCCGGCATGGCCGCGAGCGCGTAGCCGATGTTGCCGCCCACGGCGACCGGCATCTTCGCGTCGCGGAAGACCGCCGCGGTCAGCTCGGTGGTCGTCGTCTTGCCGTTGGTCCCGGTGATGCCCACCACGGGGTTAGGCAGGAAGCGACAGGCGAGCTCGACCTCGCTCCACAGCGGAACGCCGCGGCGCACGGCCTCCCGCACCGCCGCGCTCTCGTCCGGGACGCCGGGACTCTTGACCAGCAGGCCGGCGTCCTCCGGGAGCAGGGCCGCCGGGCCGGTCAGGACGTCCACGCCGGCGGCCTCGAGCACCTCGACGGTGTCGTCGTCCGGCGGCGTGCCCTCGTCGAGGGCGACGACCCGCGCCGCCGGCAGCTCCCGCCGCGCCAGAAGCGCCGCCGGCCTGCCGCTCCTGCGCAGGCCGAGCACGGCGAGACAGCGCACGTCGGCGAGCTCCATCGTCGTCCCTCCCTCAGAAGGTCGCGTAGTACGCCGCGAATCCGGCGCCGGCGAAGATGGCGGCGATGATCCAGAAACGCACGATGATCTTGGTCTCGGACCAGGCCTTGAGCTCGAAGTGGTGGTGCAGCGGCGCCATGAGCAGCACGCGGCGGTGGAAGAGCTTGAACGAGATGACCTGCGCGGCCACGGAACCGGCCTCGATCACGAACAGGCCGCCGATGATGAGCAGCACGAGCTCGGTGCGCGTCATGACGGCCATCCCGGCGATCGCGCCGCCGAGGCCGAGCGAGCCGGTGTCCCCCATGAAGACGTCGGCCGGGAAGGCGTTGTACCAGAGGAACCCGAGCGCCGCGCCTCCGACGCAGCCGGCGACGACCATGAGGTCGGTGATGCCCGGGTCGCTCGTGTTGCGCCCGATGATGAAGGCGATGCCGGCGAGGGCCACGAGCACGATCGCCGAGGCGCCGGCGGCCAGGCCGTCCAGCCCGTCGGTGAGGTTCACGGCGTTGGAGAACCCCGCGAGGGTGAGGAAGATCAGCGCGTAGAAGCCCACGGTGCCGAGCTCCAGCTTGAACGAGGTGAACGGCACGTCCACAGCGGTCGTGACGCCGACGAAGTGCAGGGCCACGAACCCGATGAACAGCGAGAGCAGCAGCTGCAGCAGGAGCTTGTAGCGCGCGGAGAGCCCGAGCGAGCGTCTACGCACGATCTTGATCCAGTCGTCGGTGAAGCCGATCATCGCGTTCCCGATCGCGGCGATGAGCACGGTCAGCGAGGCGACCGAGAAGCGGCTGAAGATGAGGTACGGGATGAGGACGGCGAACCAGATGAGGACGCCGCCCATCGTCGGCGTGCCTTCCTTGGTCTTGTGGCCCTCAGGGCCCTCCTCGCGGATGTTCTGCCCGAACTCGTTCACGCGCAGCCAGCGGATGAACGCCGGTCCGATGACGAGGACCAGCACCATGGCCAGCACGCTGGCGCCCATGGCCCTAAGCACGAGGCGCTCCCTCTGCGGCGAGCGCCTCGGCCACGCGCTCCATGCGCATGAGGCGCGAGGCCTTGACGAGGACGGCGCTGCCGGTCGGGACCACGTCGGGCAGCGCCGCGAGACACTCGTCGACGGTCGCGAACCAGCGCTCGTCCGGCGCGCCGGTGAGGTAGTCGCGCGCGAGGTCGCCGACGGCGACCAGACGCACGCCGCGGGCGGCGCAGTGCTCGCCGACGGCGCGGTGATACGTACCGGCCCCGGCGCCCAGCTCGTACATGTCGCCGAGCACCGCCACCGTCGGGCGTCCGTCGGCGATGGCGACGAGGTGGTCCACAGCGGCCTTCATGGCGACCGGATTGGCGTTGTAGGCGTCGTTGAGGAGCAGGCCGCCGCCGGCCAGGGCGGAGAGGGCGCCGCGCAGGTCGCTGAAGGCAACCTGCGCGGCGCCCTCCGCGGCCTGGTCGAGGCGGTACCCGAGCTCGACGAACGCGGCCACGGCGGCCAGCGCGTCGAGCAGGTAGTGGCCGCCGGTGAAGCTGAAGTCCATGCGGGCGCGGTGCCCGAACGCGTCGAGCAGCACGTGCGTGCCTTCCGCCGCGCCGCTCCTCGTCCACCACCTGCACGTCGGCGTCGGAGGTGCCAAAGGTGACGACCCGACCCCGGTGCCGGCGCACGTGCCGCCCGAGGAGCGGTTCGTCGGCCGGCACGACGGCCGTGCCGTCGGTGAGCTCCTCGATGAGCTCGGCCTTGGCGGCGGCCACGTCCTCGATGGTGCCGACGAGCTCCAGGTGCACCGGCGCGATGTTGGTGATCACGCCCACGTCCGGCAGCGCTACGCGCGCGAGCTCGCGGATCTGCCCCGCGCCACGCATCGCCATCTCGACGACGGCGACCTCGGTGCCCGGCTCGATCTCGAGCAGCGTGAGCGGCACGCCGATCTCGTTGTTGAGGTTTGCCGCGGTGGCGACGGTGCGCGCGACCGGCCGCAGGAGCGCGGCGAGGATGTCCTTGGTGGACGTCTTGCCGGCGCTGCCGGTGATGGCGACCACCTTGACGCCGGAACGGCGGCGTACGCTGGTCGCGAGGTCCTGCAGCGCGCGCAGGCCGTCGTCGACGACGACGCGCGCCGCGTCCGGCGGCAACGCCGCCGCGGTCCCGGCGCGCACCACCGCGGCCGTCGCGCCGGCGGCGAGGGCGGCGGCGGCGTACTCGTCGCCGTCGAAGTTCTCGCCCTTCAGCGCGACGAACAGGTCGCCCGGCTGGACGCAGCGACTGTCGGTGCAGACGCGCCGCACCTCGAGGTCGGCATCCGGAGCCTCCAGGCGGCCGCCGCAGACAGTCGCGACCTCTTCGAGCGTCAGCGGCAGCAAGGGCCTCACCAGTCCCCGGCGAGGCTCGCGAGCTCCTCCTCGGCGACCCTGCGATCGTCGAAGGGGATCTTGCGGTCGCCGATGATCTGCCCCTGCTCGTGTCCCTTGCCGGCGATGACGACGGTGTCACCGGGCTCGGGCCTCGGACAGGGCGAGGCGGATCGCGGACCGCCGGTCCGGCTCGATGACGACCTTGGACGCCAGCTCCTGCGGCACGCCCGCGGCGATCTCGTCGATGATCGCCAGCGGCTCCTCCGTGCGCGGGTTGTCGGAGGTGATGACCGAGCGGTCCGCGAGCCGCGCCCCGATGCCACCCATGAGCGGCCGCTTGCCGCGGTCGCGGTCGCCGCCGCAGCCGAACACGACGAGCACGCGGCCGCCGGTCACGGCGCGGGCCGCCTTGAGTGCGTTCTCCAGAGAATCGGGCGTGTGCGAGTAGTCCACGACGACGCTGAACGGCTGTCCGGCGCGCACCGCCTGGAAGCGGCCGGGAACGCCCTCGGTGACGGCGAGGCCGCGCAGCACGGCCTCGACGGGCAGCCCGAGGGCCAGACCGGCCGCCGCGGCGGCGACGGCGTTCTCGACGTTGAAGCGCGCCGCGAGGCGCAGCGTCACCCGCTCATCCAGCCCCAGGCGCGGGCAGACGAGCGTGAAGGCCGAGCCGTCGGCGCGCAGGTCGAGGTCGCGGGCGACGACCGCGGCGCCGGAGGCGCCGTCCTCGTCGACGGCGCAGGTCCACAGGTCGTCGCCGTAGTGCGGCGCGCACTCTCGCGCGAGACGCACGCCGAACTCGTCGCCGACGTTGACGATCGCGACGGCGGACCCGTTGCGCGCCTCGTCGGGCAGGAACAGCCGGCGCTTGGCGCCGAAGTAGTCCTCCAGGTCCTTGTGGTAGTCGAGGTGGTCGCGCGTGAGGTTGCTGAAGACGACGGCGTCGAACTCGATGCCCGCGGCCCTGTCCTGGGAGAGGGCGTGCGAGCTGACCTCGAAGGCGCACGCCCGGTCACCGGATGCGAGCATCTCGGCGAACATGCGCTGCAGGTCCAGCGACTCTGCCGTCGTGAGCTTGACTGGATGCTCTGACCCCGCCGATGCGGTTGACGACCGTGCCGAGGAGCCCGGCCGGCTGCCCCGCCGCGGCGAACAGACCGGCGACGAGGTGCGCGGTGGTGGTCTTGCCGTTGGTGCCGGTGACGCCGACGACGCGGAGCTCGCGCGAGGGGTCGCCGTACCAGCGTGACGCCATGAGCGCCATGGCGCGACGCACCGAGGGGACGATGACCTGCGCCGCGGCGACGCCGGTGTCGCGCTCGCAGACGAGCGCCGCGGCGCCGGCCTCGACGGCCGCGGCGGCGAACTCGTGTCCGTCGAACGAGAGTCCGGGGACGCAAAAGAAAAGCGTGCCGTCGGCGACGTCACGCGTGTGGTAGGCGAGGCCCCGGATCTCGGTGCCGGGGTCGCCGCGCACCGTCGCGCCCGAGACCCCTTCGACCAGCTCACTCAGCTTCATCGCGGCGGATTCTACCAGACCCCCCGCCCGGTCGCAGAGCGGGGCACCTCCGGCGCCCCGCTCGACAGTCCATCTACTGCGACTGTTCACGGCGCGATCTCCAGTCGCTGAAGGGAGTACTGCATGATCTCCTTGACGGCCGGCGCGGCGGCGTCGCCACCGTACATGGCAGTCCCTTTCACGGCGCACAGCACGACCAGCCGCGGGTGGTCGGCCGGGACCATGCCGATGAACGAAGCCACGTAGATGCCTTTGGCATAGCCGCTGCCGTCCTCCAGCGGGATCTCGGCCGTCCCCGTCTTGCCGGCGACCGTGTACCCGGGGATCTGCGCCTTCGTGCCTGTGCCTTCATCGACGGCCAACTGGAGCATGCTGCGGACCTCGCGGGCCACCTTGCCGGGGATCACGCGGTGCTTCTCGACCTTGTCGTACGTCGTCGTCCCCACCTGCGCGACGAGCCTCGGCTTGACCTGCCAGCCGTTGTCGGCCACGGCCGAGAACGCCGACGCCATCTGGATGGCGGTCACGGCGATGCCCTGCCCCATGGGGATGTTGCCGATCGACGAGTCCGACCACTGGTCGACCGGGTGGACGATCCCGCCCAGCTCGCCGGGGAACTGGATCCCGGTCGGCCTGCCGAAGCCGAAAGCATCGATCCACTTGGCAAGTCCCTTCTTCTTCATCTCGATGCCGATGGTCACCGCGCCGACGTTGCTGGACCACTGGAGGATCTGGCGGACCGAGTACGTGACCGTCCCGCGCGGGTGAGACTCATTGATCTCGCGGTCGGCCACGTGGATGCTCGGCGGCAGGGTGAACTTGGTGTCCGGCGTGACCAGCCCGTCCGCCAGGGCGCCGGAGATGGTGACCAGCTTGAAGATCGAGCCGGGCTCGTAGAGGTCGGTGACCGCACTGTTCTTCTCGGCGGCCTCGTCGCCCTTGCCGAACCCGTGGAACCCCTTACGCGTGACGTTGGCCATGGCGAGGACCTCGCCGGTGCGCGGGTCCATCACGATGGAGATCGCCGACTTGGCGCCGGTGTCGCGCACCGTCTTCCTGAGGACGTCCTCCGCGTAGTACTGGATGTCGCTGTCCAGCGTGAGGCGCACGTTCTGGCCGGGCACGGGCTCCTGCTGGGCGACCGTCTTGAGCGCGTGACCGGCGGGGTCGCGCACGATCGTCTCGCTGCCGGGCTTGCCCGAGAGCTCCTTCTCGTAGAGCATCTCGATGCCGGCCAGGCCCTTGTTCTCCGTGCCGGCGAAGCCGACGACCTGGGCCGCCGTGGCCTTGAGCGGATACGTCCGCTTCTCCTCGCGTAGCTGCCCACGCCCGGCAGATCGAGCGCCACGGCCGCCTTGGCGTACTCGGGGTCGACCTGTGCGCGCCACGTACGACGAACCACTTCTTCTGCGCCTTTCCGTCCACCAGCGCTCTTCTCCACGTCGCGGCGATCGCGGCGGCGGTTGATCTGCAGCGCGTCGCAGAGCTCGTCCGCCGCCGCTTTCGGATCCTGCAGCAGGTGCGGGTCCGCGAAGACGGTCTGCTGCGGCTTGCCCACCGCCAGCTCGACGCCGTTCCGGTCGAGGATCGAACCGCGGTGCGCCGGCAGGACGACATCGGCGGTCTGCTGGTCCTGGGCGATCCTGGTGAGATGCTGCGATGACGAGGCGAGCGCCACGGCTTTCCCGCCGACGAGCACCAGGAAGACGATGAAGACGAAGCGGAGGAGCCGGATGCGGCCGTCGACGCCGTTCCGCGCGGGCTTGGGGCTCCCGAAGAGGCCGCCGCCGCGCCGACCGGCCGGGCGACGACGTCCTGTCGAGGGAGCCGCCATCAGCGGTTCGCCGCGACCTCGGAGATGGCCTTGCGATAGAGCGGCCTGGGATACGCGATGTGCGTGGCGTCGACGAGACCCAGCTGCGTCTCGGCGATGTGGCGGATGCGCACCGGCGACCCCAGCTGGGCGACCTTCTCCTGGAGCTCACCGTTCTGGGCGCTCACGCGACGCTCCTCGCGGACGATCGCGTCCGTCTGCAGGCTCTTCTGCACGACGGCGAAGCTGAGCGCGACGCGGCCGACGGCGAGCACCGTCAGGCAGCCGACGAAGATGATGAAGGCGCGCATGAAGCGCGAGCGCTGCGCCGCCTTGCGACGCGTGTGCGGCGCGCGGTACGCGTAGGCCGGCGCCTCGGTCCGCGCGTTCTCTTCGTGGCGAGGCGCGGGCGCGCGGCGAGCGTGCTGGGGCGGCGGTCGCCACTAGCACTGGGCATCAGTCCTCCAGCCTCACGGCGACGCGAAGCTTGGCGGACTTGCTGCGCGGGTTGCTCTCGGCCTCGGCGGCCCGCGGCGTGATGGGGCGGCGCGTGAGCACCCGCATGGTGGGCTCGTGGCCGCACACGCACTGCGGCAGGCCGGGCGGGCAGATGCAGCCGGCCGCGTGGCCCTTGAAGAAGTCCTTGACCATCCGGTCCTCGAGCGAGTGGAAGCTGATCGCCGCGAGGCGACCGCCCGGACGCAGGACCCTGTAGGCCTCTTCGAGGCCGCGGGCCAGCGAGCCCAGCTCGTCGTTGACCACGATGCGCAGCGCCTGGAAGACGCGGCGCGCCGGATTGCCGGCGGCGAAGCGCGCCGGCGTGGGGATCGTGCGCTTCACGATCTCGACCAGCTCGCTCGTCGTCGTCAGCGGCGCCTTCCTGCGCGCCTGCACGACGCCGCGGGCGATGTTGCGCGCGTACCGCTCCTCGCCGTACCGGCGGAAGATGCTCGTGAGCTCGGCCTCCGGCAGCGTGTTCACCAGGTCGGCCGCCGTGACCTCGAGCTCCGGGTCCATGCGCATGTCGAGCGGGGCGTCGTAGGCGTAGCTGAAGCCTCGCTCCCGCCGGTCGAGCTGCATCGACGAGACGCCGAGGTCCATGTAGACGATGTCGACTGACGCCGTCTCGCGCTCCGCGAGCACGTCGGCGAAGTTGCCGTGGTAGAGCTCGCAGGCGCACGGTGCGGCCTGGGCGACGTCGCGGAAGTACTCGGCGACGCTCGGGTCGCGGTCGACCGCGATGAGGTGCCCCTTGGCGCCGAGCGCGGCCGCTACGGACTCGGCGTGGCCGCCGGCGCCGAAGGTGCAGTCGATGGCCGTCTCACCCCGGGCCGGGCGCAGCAGCTCGAGCAGTTCGTCGAGAAGGACCGGGGTGTGGGCGAGGGCCATCTCGTACTCAAGAAGTTGAATGCTCGTCTGCGGAAGCATCGGCCTCCTCCTCAAGGTGGGCCCGGTAGTCTGTCCAGGCGGCGCGATCCCATATCTCCACGTGATCGGCGACGCCGATGACGGTCACGTCCCTGCTGATGCCGGCGTACTCGAGGTGCTTGGCCGGGAGCGTCACGCGCCCCTGACCGTCGAGCTCCGGAAAGAACACCGCGGTGGCCGCCAGCCGGCGCTTGACGTCGCGCCGGGCCACCGTCCCCGCCGTGGTGACGTCCACGTCCTCCTCGAGGCGGCGCTGGAACTCCTCGGGGCTGTAGCCGCCGAGGCAGCGCTCGTTCTCCTGGGTGACGTAGATGCCCTCGGTGAAGGCGGGGCGCAGGCGGGCGGGGACGGCGATGCGATTCTTCGCATCGAGCGTGAATTCGAACTCCCCCACCAAGAGCGGCCGCTGCATGTGCGCCACTGTACCCCACTTCTCCCCATTACGCAACACTTTCGTGAGCCTTCTTCCCCACTTCGTGGGGAATGACGCCACGGCCGCGACCCGCGGCCGGAAGTCCGGGTGCGACTGTGGCCCCGCCGGGGCTCAGGCGAGGTCAGAAACGCGGCGGGAACGAAGCGCACGTACGGGTGCGAACGGCTTGGGTGCCGGGCGTGGGGACGAGTGGGGACGACGGAGGCGCCGGCCGGCGTGCGAACGCCGGCGCCCTCAGGCTATTGGCGCGGGACGACGATCCTGGTGCCGACGACCAGCGTGTTGCCCAGGTCGGGGTTGAGCGTCTGGAGCTCGCTCGTCGTGGTGTTGAAGCGCACGGCGATGCTCGAGAGCGAGTCGCCGCTCTTGACGATGTACTTCTTGGTCACACTCGTGGAGCCGCCGTTGGCCTTGGTGGCCTTGACCGTGGGCGTGACCACGGGCTCGTCGGAGCTCATGACGCCGGAGTTCACGACGATGGCGATGAGCGCGATCACGGCGACCAGGAACACGACCGGAGCGGCGATGCGCGCGACCATGCGGGTGGAGCTGGGGCCCGCCGCGGGACGCAGGCGGGAGCGCGGCGCGCGCTGGGACGAGTCCACGGGACGCTGCGGACGGTTGGTGGGCGGCGCGCTGAACGTGTCGACCGCGGGGGTCGGCGGCAGCGGCGCGACGTCCACCGGGTCCACGGAAGCCGTTCCCGATCCCATCGACTCGAGGCGCCGCAGAGCGTCGTCCGGATCCTCGACGCCGCCGAAGGCGGCATCGTCGGCCGGCGGCGCGGCGCCCGAGGGCGCATCGCGAGGACGGCGAGCCCTCTTCTTTGGTGTCTCGTCGGTCACAGGCTGTCCTGGAGGTCGCTGCGCATAGATTCGGCGGCCGCGGCCGCAGCCCTTCGATAGTCGCCGCCGGCGTCTTGCCAGGCGAAGATGATGGACCGCGAAGCGTTCACGACGAAGCCTGCCGCGTCGCCGGCGGCGATGCCGGAGAGGGCCTCCGCCCCGGCGCCCTGCGCGCCGTAGCCCGGCACGAGCAGGAACGCGTGCGGCAGCGCCTCGCGGACCTGGCGAAGCTGGGCCGGCGCCGTGGCCCCGGCGACGGCGCCGACGTCGCTGTAGCCGGCCTCGCCCACGTGCGCCGCGCCGAGCTCGCGCACGAGGGCGGCGACGCGCAGGAACAACGGCTCTCCGTCCACCTCGACCTCCTGCAGGAGGGACGCGCCCGGGTTGCTCGTGCGCGTGAGGATGAAGACGCCGTGACCGGTGGCGCAGTGTTCCACCAGCGGCGCGAGCGAGTCGTCGCCGAGGTAGGGGCTCGCGGTGATCGCGTCCGCGCCGATGCCGGCGGCCGGGCCGGCGAAGCCGGCGGCGCCGCCGAACGCGGCGCGCCCGTAGGCGGCGCCGGTGGAGGCGATGTCGCCGCGCTTGACGTCGAGGATCACCGGCAGGTCGTACTCGTGGGCGCACTTGATGACGGCGCCGAGGGCGCGCCAGCCGGAGGCGCCATACTGTTCGAAGAAGGCCGCCTGCGGCTTGACGCAGGCGGCGACGTCGGCGACGGCGTCGATGACGCCGCTGCAGAACTCCTGGAAGCAGGCGGCGACCGCCGCCTCCTCGCCGAGCTCGGCCGCCTGCGGCCGGTACTTCTCGACGAGCTCGCGCGGCATGCGCTCGAGCACCGGGTCCAAGCCGACGCACACGACACTGCGTCGCGCGCGGATGGCCGTGGCCAGTCTGTCGGAGAAGTGCAGCACGGGGCGCCCCCTGAGGTTGAGCGCGCTCATCGTATCGCACGGAGCCCGGCGCCGACAGCGCCGGGCAGTGGGTCAGATGCTGTCCTCGGGTGCCGGCACGACGGGCTGCTCCCCGGCGCCGTCCGGGACTTCGTCTTCGCCGGGCTGCTGCCGCGTCTGGAACTGGCGCACGTTGCGCCGGATGGTGGCGATCTTGGCACGCACGTAGTCGGTGGCCTCGTCGTCGCTCTCGCCCGCCTCGGGCACGGCCTCCGACTCGGCCTGCATCTCGCGCAGGACCTCCATCAGCTGCCCGTCGTCCATCCGCGAGAGCGTGTTGAGGTCCCACTTCATCGCCTTGCTGGACGTGTCGTGCACCGCGTCCAGCTTGGCGCGCACCACAGGGTTGAACACGGCGCCGGGGTCGACCTGCGCCGTGATCTCGTCCACGTCGCGGATCATGTCCTCGATGGTCGCGCCGGCTTTGGGGATGATCTTGATGCGACCGTCGGGGTCCTCCTCCACCCGGTCGATGGAGAGATACGCCTTGAGGAACCCCTCGGTGAACGCCACCGGCACGGTGACCGCGTAGGCGATGACCTGGAGCACCTCGGCGGCGAACTGGGTGAACGTGCCCGTGTGCAGGTAGCTGTCCTCGATCAAGCCGAGCAGCATCGACTTGAGGTAGGGATCCGCGCGCATGTCGCGGGGCTTGCCTCCTGGCAGGGTCCGGCTGGTGGTGTCGGGCACGTCGCTCATCTCTCTCCCCGGGGGTATCGGCACCCGGCGAGGGAACTTGACGGGAACGGCCTGCGATGAGCTTCGTCGCCGACAGCAGCGGGTACGCTGTCGGCGAGCGAGGCTGGGAGAGACGTGGAAGCAGGGTCGCCGATCGTCAGTGGACTCGAGGCGCTGGAGACGTTCTTGATCGCCGCCGCCGAAGCTCCGGCTGCGGCGGCGCTCCTCTGCGACATCGACGGGACCGTCTCCCCCATCGCGCCCCGCCCGGTCGACGCCCACGTCCCCGACGCGTTCCGCGATCTGCTCGCCGCGCTGGTCGGCCGGATCGGCCTGGTGGCGTTCGTGACCGGCCGCGCGCTCGAGGACGGCCGCCACATGATCCCCCTCGAGGGCGCCGCCTATATCGGCACGCACGGGCTGGAGACGATGGCCGCCGACGGATCCCTCTGGGTGGAGCCGCAGGCGGAGGGGTACGTCGCCGTCATCCATGAGGTCGCCGAGGCGGCCGCGAGAGACCTGGACTGCGAGGCGCTGGGCGTCGTGATCGAGGACAAGCGGACCGTGCTCGCCATCCACTACCGACTGGCCGAGGACGCGGCCGCGACGCGACATCAGATCCTCGCGCGCGTGATCGAGCCGGCGAGGGAGCGCGGCCTCGCCATCGCCACCGGCCACTACGCGTTCGAGGTGCGGCCGCCGCTGTCCTTCAGCAAGGGGACCGCGGTGCGCCGCCTGCTGGCGGCCGGAGACTACTTCACGGCCATGGGCTGCGGCGACGACCTCACGGACATCACCGCGTTCGCGGCGATCCGCGAGTGGGGCGAGCGAGACGCGCGGCGGAGGGCGCTGACGGTCGCGGCGGTCACGGACGAGACGCCGCGACCGGTGACCGAGGCGGCCGACGTGCTGGTGCGCGCCACGCCCGGCGTCCACGAGGTGCTCGCACGTTTCGCGGCCGCGGTCGGCGCGGCCTGACGCTCCCCGGGGCCGCGGCGAACGGGCGGCGCGGCCGAGCGGAACCCGCGTCAGCGACCGCCGAACTCCGGCGACCGCTTCTCCAGGAAGGCGCCCATCCCCTCGGTCTGGTCCTCGGTCGCGAACGCGAGCGCGAACAGGTCGCGCTCGATCCCCTGGCCGGTGGCGAGGTCGGTGTCGGCGGCGGCGTTGACGGCGGCCTTGCAGTAGCGCATCGCCAGCGGGCTCTTGCCGGCGAGCTCCTCGGCGAGCTTCATCGCCTGGGTCATGAGCTCGTCCCTGGGGAACACCGCCTGGACGAGGCCGATGCGCAGCGCCTCGTCGGCGCGGATGTGGCGGCCGCTCAGCACCAGGTACTTGGCCCACCCCTCCCCCACGTTGCGCGGCAGGCGCTGCGTACCGCCGAACCCGGGCGTGATGCCGAGGTTGATCTCCGGCTGGCCGAACTTGGCGTTCTCGCCCGCAAGGCGGATGTCGCAGGCGAGCGCGAGCTCGCAGCCGCCGCCGAGGGCGAAGCCGTTGACGGCGGCGACCCACGGCTGGGGCGCGGCCTCGATGCCGCTCATGACCGCCTGGCCGAGCGCGCCGAAGCGGCGCGCCTGCTCGGCGGTCAGCCCGCTCATCTCGGCGATGTCGGCGCCGGCGACGAACGCCTTGTCGCCGCCGCCGGTGAGCACGACGGCGCGCGTGCCGTCGTCTGCGGAGAGCTCGCGCACAGCGTCGAGCAGCTCCTGGTTGGTGGCGGTGTTCAGCGCATTGAGCGCTTCCGGACGGTTGACGGTGACGACGGCGACGGCGCCCTCGCGACTGACCTCGACGGCCATGACGGGCCCTCCTCGGGCAAGGGTGGATTGACTGGCCCAACTCTATCGCACCGCCGCAGACCCTCGGTCCGCCGGCGAGCACCCGGGCGGCCCCGAGCCCGTCCTACTATTGTCATCCTGTACAGGCGAGGGAACGTGTGGTGAGCTACCGGCGGGCGACGTTCACGACCGACGGGGGGCCACCGTGTCACAGTCACGCTCCACCACTTCACCACCGGGCGGCGCGCCCGCCGGGAGCGAGAGAAGCGCCGCGCGGCGCCCGCACGAGGGCGCCGGCCCGTGCGTGCCCTACGCCGGGCGCCGGCCGGGACGGCGTGGCGACCGCAGGCCTCGCGGCGCCATCTTCGCGAACGTGGCAGCGACGGCGATCGCGCTCGCGGCGCTCGTCGCCGGCGCCGCCCTGCTCGCCGCCTGCGGCGGCTCGTCCGGCGGCGCCTCCTCGCCGTCGGGCTCTCGGCCGCACCGCGGCCGCCGGCAGCAGGCACCTTCGTCGGCTCGCCCAAGGGCGCGGTCGCCGCCTACTGGGCGCTCGTGGACGCCGGCGACCACGCCGGCCTCGAGGCTGTGTGCGTCCCCGGATCGCCCGCTGCTCTCACCGCGTTCTCCGACGGCATCGAGCGCGCCCGACTGCTCCAGACGAAGCTCGTGCGTCGCGATCCCGGGAGCGCGCTGGTCCAGGCCGACGTGCGCGTCGTCCCCGCCGGCGAAGTCACGCCGTGGGGCGAGCCTGGAGCGCACACGCTCTTCATCAGCCTCACGAAGGCGCCGGGCGGGGATGGCTGGTGGCCGGCTGGGGCACGAGCCCCTGAGCGAGACGGCAGCGGGCGCTCTGCCGGCAGCCCGTGGCCCGGGGCGGAACGTCCGCGCAGATCAGCCGCGGAGTTTCTTGAGCGGCGCCACGCTGGCCATGAGGCGGCGCTCGGAGCCGTCGTTCTCGAAGCGGATGAGCACGATGCCGCCGCTCTGCATGCCGAGCACCGTGCCCTCACCGAGCGTGGCGTGGAGCACGCGGTCGCCGGGGGCGAAGAACTGCTCCACGACCTCCTCGTCGAGCTCCTTCTTCTTCTCGAGCCCGGTGATGCGGCGCCCGCTGCCGAGCGTCTCGTAGCTGCCGTCTTCCTCGTCGCCCCGCCGGCCGCCGCGGCCGGCTCCCCCAGCTGCCGCCCCCACCACGGCCCCAGGAGTCGCCGCCTCCGCCCGAGTCCCAGCTGGTGGGCCGGCCGCCGATCGTCTGCCGCTCCTTGAGCTCGGCCGGGATCTCGTCCAGGAAGCGCGACGGGATGTTGTACTGCGACGCCCCCCAGAGCGTCCTCGCGCGCGCGTGCACCAGGTAGAGCCTGTCCATCGCGCGCGTGATCCCGACGTAGGCCAGCCGCCGCTCCTCTTCCACGTTCTGCTCGTCGAGCGACCGCTGGTGCGGGAACACGCCCTCCTCCATCCCGGCGATGAAGACCACCGGGAACTCGAGACCCTTGGCGTTGTGCAGCGTCATGAGGGTGAGCAGCGAGCTCGTGTCGGCGTAGGCGTCGGTGTCGGCATAGAGAGAGATCTCCTGCAGGAACGCGTCGAGACTGGGCTCGTCGGCGCGCTTGTCGTACTCCGCCGCCACGCCGACGAACTCCTCGATGTTCTCCAGGCGGCCCTCGGACTCCAGCGTCTTCTGCGCCGCGAGGGCCGCCTCGTAGCCGGTCTCCTCGATGAGGCTGCGCACGACCTCGGCGACGGGCCGGCCGGCCTGCGTCGCCTGCAGGCCTTCGATGATCCTGGTGAACGCCAGCAAGCCGTTCGTGGCGCCGGGGGAAAGACCCGGCACGTCGTCGGCGTTGCGCAGCGTCGTCCAGAGGTTCTCCCCCACGCTCGCCGCGTGCGCCTGCAGCCGCTGCAGGCTCGTGGCGCCGATGCCCCGTTTGGGCGTATTGACGATGCGCAGCAGCCGCTGCGAGTCATCGGGGTTCACAAGGATCGTGAGATAGGCGACGAGGTCGCGGATCTCGGCGCGCTCGTAGAACTTGGGCCCGCCGATCACCTGATAGGCGATCGCGTACCGTCCGAACTGCTCCTCGAGCACGCGGCTCTGCGCGTTGGTGCGGTAGAGCACGGCGACCTCGTCCGGACGGTAGGCCCGCTCGGCGCCCGTGGCCTCGCCCTCCAGGAGCTTCTGGACTTCGCTGGCCACGAACTGAGCCTCGGCGCGCTCGTCGTCGACCTCCACGACCTGGACGAGCGCGCCCTCACCCCTCGGGGTCCACAGATTCTTGCCCTTGCGCTTGCGGTTGTGGGTGACCACCGCGTTGGCCGCGTCGAGGATCTTCTGCGTGGAGCGGTAGTTCTGCTCCAGGCGGATGACCTCCGCGTCGGGGTGATCGCGCTCGAACTCCAGGATGTTGCGGATGTCGGCGCCGCGCCACGAGTAGATGCTCTGGTCGTCGTCGCCGACCACCGCGAGGTTGCCGTGCGCGCCGGCGAGCAGGTTGGCCAGGCGGTACTGGGCGTGGTTCGTGTCCTGATACTCGTCCACGAGCACGAAACGGAACGCCTGCTGGTAGTGCTCGAGCCGGTCGGGGTAGCCCTCGAGCAGCTCGACCGTCTTCATCAGCAGGTCGTCGAAGTCCATCGCGTTCATCTCGGCGTGGCGCTTCTCGTAGAGTCCGTAGACGTCGGCGGCGATCTGCGCGAAGCGCCCGCCCTGCTCGCGGAACTGGGCGGGGCCCAGCAGTTGGTTCTTGGCGTCGCTGATCTGGCGGCTGATCGACTCCGGCGGGTACCGCTTCGGGTCGACGTTGAGCTCCTCCATGCAGCGTTTGATGAGGCGCCGCCGGTCGTCCTCGTCGTGGATGGTGAACGTGCTCTTGTAGCCTATGCGCTGGGCCTCGCGGCGCAGCAGGCGCGCGCACATGCTGTGGAAGGTGCTGATCCACATCGTGCGCGCCACCGGTCCTACGAGGCCCTCGATGCGCTCCTTCATCTCGCCCGCGGCCTTGTTGGTGAAGGTGATGGCCACGACTTCGTCCGGGCGCACGTGCCGCACCTGGAGGAGCCAGGCGACGCGGTGCGTGAGTACGCGCGTCTTGCCCGAGCCTGCCCCCGCGAGGATCAGGAGAGGGCCCTCGACGTGGGTCACGGCCTTGCGCTGCTCGTCGTTGAGGCCGGCGAGCAGCGGGTGGTCCGGCTGCGCCGGGTCGCCCGGTCCCTCGCCGGCCGCGCTCTTGCCGCGCGCCGTCATCGCGGCGCCCCGCCGTTGAGCAGGAGGCTGATGGCGAGCGCCACGCCGCCGGCGAGGACGAGCTTGACGCCGGCGAGCCACAGACGCTCCCTCCCGATGCGGCCCAGGAACATGCCGAGCAGGAACAGCTCGACGAAGGCGATGACAGCCGGCGGTGTAGTACGCCGCGTGGATCGAGAGCGGCGGCGCGAAGAAGAACGGGATCATGATGAGCAGGGACGCGATGAGCGGCGAGAGCCCGTCCACCGCGGCCACGAGCACGGTCGCGTACCGCGACGCCGAGTAGAGCGTCGTGTCCTTCATGCTGCTGAGCGTCGTCTCCTCGATCTCGCGCAAGGCACGGTCTCGCTCGGCACGCTCGACCTGGTAGGACCCGTAGAAGCCCGCGACACCGATGCTCACGGCGGTGGCGAGGATGAGCGAGACGACGGTGTGCGCCTCCTTGATGCCGCCGGCGAACGCGCCGGCGATCACGCCCAGCGTCGTCAGCGAGCCGTCGAAGGCGTTGATGACGAAGTACCGGCGGGCGATCTCACCCACGCCGGCGATCTCGTGATACTGGCGGACGGTGGCCGGGATGCTGCGCAGGCGTTCCGCCAGCGCCGGCTTTGCCCTTCGCGTCACGGGGCCGTCACCGTGGTGTCAGGGCGCCGGGTCAGCGAAGCCAGCTTGCGCCGGCGTCCTGCGGGGTCTCGACCTCGTCGATGATCCGTTTGCCGGCCGAGACCTTGTCGATGGAGTGGATGCTGCCGCCGGCGTCCTGCACGACCTCGGCGACGTCCTGGAAGTCGACGTCGTCGCCCTCGAGGGTGATCTTGATGTTCTCGACCTTGTTGTCGATCTCGATCAGGGTGATGTCGACCCCGTGGATGCCCTCGAGATCGCCGAGCTTGTCGGCGAGCACGAGCATCGTGGGCTGGTGCGGCTTGAGGACGTCGAGCACGAGACGCCTGACCTCGCTCATGTGCTGATCACGCTCCGTTCACAGGTCGCCTGAGAGGGCAGCAATCGTAGCATACCCGCGTCCGGGCTCTGGTCACCCATGGGGATGACGGTGCGCCGCCCGGGCGCGGCGCGGGCCATCCTCGGGACGGCCGGGGCGCGGCAAGCGCGCCCCGGCCGTCCCACGTACGGTCCTGCACGTATCCGGGAGATTCCCGAACGACTTGAGGGAGCCTGCTCATATGGCCCCGCGGCCAAAGGCCGATGACCGCAGTGAGGGCGAGGTGGACCCTTGAAGACCGGCGAGGAGGCAGGTGATGAGCGGCATGGCAGGCGGCTACACGCTGGTGCTGGCGGACGATGTCCTGGGCGGCGCCCCCGTGACCGACTACATCGTGACCGACGGCGGCGTGCTGTTCGCGACGGGCGACCACGGCGGGACCTGGCGCTGCTACGGCCTCGTGGACCCCGAGCTGTTCCTGCTCGATCTCGGATTCGCCGAGGCCTGGGAGCTGACCGCGACGGACGCCGCGCCGCAGCCTGCCTCGGGGCGCCCGTTCCTCGCCGCCTGAGACGGCGTCAGATCCCGGCGCCCTCGTCGAACCGCAGCAGCTCGGCGAGCATGGCCTGCGTCTCGCGCAGCGCTTCCTGACGCTTGCCGCTGCGCTCCGGGTGGATCTCGTCGAGCTCCTTCTCCATCTCCACGATCCGCGCGACCAGGCACTTGATCGCCTCGGCCACGGGGTCGGGAAGGTGGCGGTAGTCGATGTCGGGGATGCCGACGCGCTGACCTTGCAGGAGCACCGGCCGGCCGGGGTTGCCGACGACCGTCGAGTTCTTGGGCACGTCGCTGACGACGACGCTGCCGGCGCCCACTTTGGCGTTGTCGCCCACGGTGATGCCGCCGAGCACCTTGGCGCCGGCGCCGAACACCACGTTGTCGCCCACGGTCGGGATGACGCTTGCCGCTCTCCTTGCCGGTGCCGCCGAGCGTCACCCCCTGGTAGATGGTCACGTTGTCGCCGATCTCGGCGGTCTCGCCGATGACGACGCCCGAGCCGTGGTCGATGAACAGGCCGTGGCCGATCTTCGCGCCCGGGTGGATCTCGATGCCGGTCACGAAGCGGTTGAACTGGCTGACCCAGCGCGGCACGAGCGGCACGCCCATGCTGCTGCAGCTTGTGCGCCACGCGGTGCATCCACAGGGCGTGCAGCCCCGCGTAGGACGTGATGATCTCGACCTTGGACGTGGCGGCGGGGTCGCGCTCCTGCACCGCCTGCACGTCGCTGGTGATCTCGTCGATGGCCGTGTGCACGTCCTGGCTCACGGCGCCGACGAGCTCGTTGACGGGACGACAGCCGCGCGTCCCTCGTCCCAGGAACCAGCACGCAGCGACGCTCATGCCCGTGAGGGCAAGAAACTTGCGGATCACGGCCGTCACCTCCTCACATCGTTGTGCCGGGCCGGCGCTACCTGAGGGGCAGGCCCGAGCCCGCGGTACGCTATCACGCCTCGTTCATGCTTCCCGTGCGAAAACCATCCACGTCGAGGGCGACGTAGGCGAACCCCGCGGCGTGGACTCTCCGCGAGATCTCGTCGCGCAGCGCGAAGGCCCGCTCGAGCTCGTCGCGTTCGATCTCGAGGCGGGCGACATCGCCGTGGTGGCGGACGCGGCACTGGCGGAAGCCGAGCTCGCGGAGCGCCCTCTCGGCCGCGGTCACGGCGGTGAGCTTGTCCGGTGTGATCGCCTCGCCGTAGGGGACGCGCGAGGCCAGGCAGGCCTGCTGCGGCGCGTCCCAGGTGGGCAGACCGAGCGCCCGCGCCAGCCGCCGGACCTCGGCCTTGCCGATCCCGGCGGCCAGGAGGGGCTGGAGGACGCCGCGCTCGGCGGCGGCGCGCATGCCGGGGCGGTGGTCGCCGACGTCGTCGGCGTTGGCGCCGTCCACGAGCGTCGCGCCGCCGCGCTCCGCGGCGACCTCCGACAGCGCATCCAGGAGTCCGGCCTTGCAGTAGTAGCAGCGCTCGCGCGAGTTCTCCACGAACCGCGAGTCGTCGAACTCGTGTGTCGCCACGACGACGTGCTCGACACCGAGGCTCGCGGCCGCGGCTGTGGCCGCCGCGAGCTCCTCGTCCAGATACGTCGGCGAGGTCGCCGTCACCGCCGTCACGTGACCAGGTCCGAGGGCGCGCGCGGCGGCGGCGAGCACGAGGCTGGAATCGGCGCCGCCGGAGAACGCGACTACGGCGTCCGAGACGCCGGCGAACTGCGCCTCCAGGCGCACCAGCACGGCGTCGTCAGGCATCGAGGTCCACCAGCTCGGTCACCGTCGGTCGCTCGCCGCAGACCGGGCACGACGCGACGCGCGCGACCTCGACCTCGGTGAACGACATGAGGCCGCCGTCGAACTGGAGCAGCCGGTCGTAGAGCGGGCGCCCGGCGCCGGTGAGCACCTTGATCACCTCGAGCGCCTGGATGGACCCGATGAGGCCGGGGATCGGACCGAGCACCCCGGCCTCCGAGCAGCTGATGACGCCGGCCGGCGGCGGGGGCTCCGGGAAGAGGCAGCGGTAACAGGCGGTCTCCCCGCCCCTGATCGTCATCGTGAGGCCGGTCATGCGCAGCACGGCGCCGTCGACCAGCGTCTTGCCGCCGAGCACGCAGGCGTCGTTGAGCAGGTAGCGGGTCGGGAAGTTGTCGACCGCGGTGACCACCACGTCGTAGCGCTCGATCAGCGAAGACACGGAGGCGGCGCGGAGGCGCGAGGTGAGCGGTTCGAGCGTCACCTCGGGGTTGAGCGCGGCCAGCCGTTCGGCGGCGACTTCCGCCTTGGGACGGCCGATGTCGGCCGTGGTGAACAGGATCTGCCGCTGCAGGTTGGAGAGCTCGACCACGTCGTCGTCGACGATGCCGATGCGCCCCACGCCCGCGGCGGCGAGGTAGAAGAGCACCGGCGCGCCGAGCCCGCCGGCGCCGACGACCAGCACGGAGCCGGCGCGCAACGCCTCCTGGCCCCGCTCGCCGACCTCCTTGAGGACGAGCTGGCAGTCGTACCGCTGGCGCTCGTGCCCGCTTATCCTCAAGCGTCTGGCTCCGGAAGGTCCGAGAAGAGCGGCGTGGAGAGGTACCTCTCCCCCGTGTCGCAGAGGACGGTGACGACGACCTTGCCCTCCATGCCGTCCCGGCGGGCGAGCTCGCCGGCGGCCCAGACGTTGGCGCCGGCGGAGATGCCGACGAGCAGGCCTTCTTCACGCGCCAGGGCACGCGCGACCGCGAACGCGTCGTCGCCGCGCACCGTGAGGATCTCGTCGTACACTTCGCCGTTCAGGACCTTGGGCACGAACCCGGCCCCGATGCCCTGGATACGGTGCGGGACCGCCGGGCCGGCCGGACAGGACCGGCGAGTCCGCGGGCTCCACGGCGACCACCCGCACGCCGGGTCGCCGCTCCTTGAGCACTTCGCCCACGCCGGTGAGCGTGCCACCCGTGCCGACGCCGGCGACGAACACGTCGACCTCGCCGCCGGTGTCCTCCCAGATCTCCTCGGCCGTGGTGAGCCGGTGCGCTTCCGGGTTCGCCGCGTTCTCGAACTGCTGCGGCACGAACGCGTCGTCCAGCTCGGCGGCGAGCTCCGCCGCGCGGTTGACCGCCCCCGTCATGCCCTCCGAGCCGGGAGTGAGGACGAGGCGCGCGCCGTAGGCCTTGAGCAGCGCGCGCCGCTCGACGCTGAACGTGTCCGGCATCGTGAGCACCATGCTGTAGCCGCGCGCGGCGGCGACCATGGCGAGCGCGACCCCGGTGTTGCCGCTGGTGGGCTCGATGATCGTGGTGCGGCCGGGGGCGATGAGCCCGTCACGCTCGGCCGCCGCGATCATCGACAGGCCGATGCGGTCCTTGACGCTGCCGCCCGGGTTGAACGACTCGAGCTTGCCGAGCACCTCTGCGCCCGTCTCGTCCGAGATGCGGTTGAGCCTGATGAGCGGCGTGCGCCCGATGAGCTCGGTGATGCTGCCTGCCCTCTTCATGCTGTCTCCCGTCAGATGTGGTACATCGGCGCCGACTCGCGCAGCGCGTTCTCGCGCCGCAGCAGGTCGCCGATGGTGGTGGCGGTCAGGACATCCTCGAGCGCCTGCTGAGCCTCGATCCAGACGGAGGCGGCACCACAGTGGTCGACCTCGTCGCAGCGGCCCTGCGTGCACTCGGCCGGCGACGGGACGCCGTCGAGGGCGGCGACGACGTCGAGGACGGTGATGTCGTCGGCCGGCCGAGCCAGCGAGTAGCCACCCGCGGCGCCGCGGCGGCTGCGCACGATGTCCCCGCGACGGAGCGCCGCGAAGACCTGCTCGAGGAACTGGAGCGGCATGTCGCGGCGTTCGGCGATCTCACCGAGCCGCACGGGCTTGCCCGACTGCGTCTGTTCCACGCGGGCCAGTTCCGTGAGGGCCCGGACCGCGTACCTGCTCTTCATGGAGATGTTCACCGACGTGGAGCTCCCTCGCATCAAATACCCGATAATTCCAGTCAAGATTACGAGCCCGAGAGGCTCGCGTCAACGCGGCGCGCCGGCGGTCACGCCGCGCCTGCCGATGTCACCCGTCGAGGCGTCCGTTCGGCCCCCGGCGATGCCGGCGCACCCACACCCCGGCGAGCGCAGTCAGCGCCAGAGTGACCAGCGCGGCCCACACGATCCGGTAGACCACGACCCAGAAGATGCCGGCGCCGAGAGCGATGAAGATCAGCGAGTCCTCGACGATCGCGTGCACCATGCTCAGGAACACGCTCATGATGAAGACCTGGCGGCGGCCGAGGTCGTGCCGGCGCACGTCGCGCACGATGACCCCGCCGCCGTAGGCGAGGCCGAAGAGGAAGCCGATGAGCGTCGGCGCAGCGGAGCGCTCGTCGAGGCCGACGTGACGCACGACCTTGGCCCACGCGCGCACGACGGCGCGGAAGGCGCGCGTGCCCTCGAACAGCTCCAGCACGACCATGATCGGCACGACGATGAGGAACACGCGCAGCAGCAGGTCGAACGACCCGGTCACGAAGGTGTGCAGGAACTCCGTCATCAGAACAGCCCCATCAGCAGGTTGGCGACGACGGCCGCGGCGAGGCCGGCGACGATGCGCAGCGCCCCGAATGCGAACCCGTTCATGCCGGCCTTGTGGAGCACGGCGCCCTCCACCACGAGGTTGTGACCGATGAGGATGGCGATGGCGAGCACCGTCACCTGGCGCGACGTGAGGTCGAGCGCCTGCATCGAGCCGACCGCGGCGTAGATGTTGAGGACGTAGCCGACGACGAGCGGCACGGCGGCGTCCCCCGGCAGGCCGAGCGCCGTCATCAGCGGCCGCGCGACGCCCGAGAGCCAGCCGATGACGCCGAGCTGCTGCAGCGCGAGCGTGACGCCGTAGGCCGGGATCATGACCTTGGCGAGGTCCCAGAAGGTCTGGAGCCCGGCGATGACGCCGAGTCGTACGTCGCGGCGCACGGTCGGCCAGAAGCCCGCCGGCGGCTGCGGCAGCGGGGCGCCGGGCAGGTTGTCGTCGGGTCCGGACATGCGCCGGGATTCTCGCACGGCCGCGGCTCCGCGGCCACGGGCGGCGTCACCGGGGAGCGGCCCCGCGGCACAACGTCACCGCGAACGGCCCGCCGTCACAACGTCACCGCGGACGGCCGCGCGTCACCCTTGAGGCTCACGGGGCCGCGGACGGACGATGCCGGCATGCCGCATGCCCGCACAGCCGCGCTCGTCCTCTGCGTCCTGGCCACCGTCGCCGTCTCCGGCGGGGGCTGCGGCGACCACCACCGGGAGACGCCGGTGGTCGTGCCGTCCGACGTGCACCTGGCCTCGACGGCGGCGCGCCCGGCGGCGGCCGTCGCCACCCGGCCCGACGCTGCGGACTCGCCGGGCGCGCGCCGGCTGGAGGCGGCGCGCACGGTGGCGCTGTACTGCCGGCTGATCGAGGCCGGCCAGTTCGCACGTGCCGGCGAGCTCTGCGCGCGCCGGCGGCTCTGGTCGCGGCGCGCCCTCGGCGCATTCACCAGGTTCCACTTCAGCTCTGCCCGCGTCTACGCGGCGCCGGACGCGCGCACGCTGGTGCTCGAGGCGCACGTGCGCGTGCGCGACCGATCGAGGTCGTCCGTTGCCGGACGGCCTCGCCGTACTGTTCTTCACCCTGGGGAGGGTCGGCGACGCCGTGGGGGGATGGCTGATCACAGCCGTCTCCACCAGCCCGTAACCCTCCCGAAAGGGGTCAGTATGAGCAGACGGCACTGGGCGCACATCGTGGCGGCAGCGGTGGTCGCGGCCGCGTTCGCGGCGGCGGCGCCGGCGGCCGCAGGCGCGCCGGTCGGCGACGCATCGGGCACGGCAAGCGGGGCGGCCGCCGCCGGCCCCGCGGCGACCGCGAGCGCCTATCTCGAGGCGAGGGCGACGGCCATCGCCGCGGCCGACCCCGCCGCCGTCCTCGCGCCCTGGGTCGTCCCCGGCAGCACCCTGGCGCGCACCGAAGCCAAGGTCGCCGCCGGAACGGCGCTGCGGGGCGCGGCCTATGGGCGCACCGTCGAGTCCGCCGCCTGCCGGGTCACCGTCCTCGACAGCCAGCCCGCCGACGACGGCGTCACGGCGGTGGTCGCCGCGCACGCCATCACGACGCTGACGTGGCGGGCCGCGAACGGCAAGAAGGACCTGGAGGCGAGCGGCGTGGACCACACGCTCACGCTGCTGCGCAGCGGCGACGACTGGGTGGTCACCGCCGACGCTTACGCCGACGTCCTCAAGCCGGCCTGTCTCGAGGCTGCGGGCGTGTCGCGCGCCCGCGTGCGGGCGGCGGCGCACGCCGTCGAGCGCGCGGCCGCCCCGCTGCGCCTGCCGCGGGCTGCGGCGCCCCGTGCGCCCGTCCCCCGACGCCGGTACACCGACATCCTCGAGTACGACCGCGCCGCCGCGCAGGCCTACGCGGACACGTACGCCCTGTCCTACAACCCGACCTTCGTCCGCTTCACCGGCGCCGACTGCGCCAACTTCGCGTCGCAGTGCGCCCGAGCCGGCGGCATGCCCCAGGCCGCCGGCGCCGTCACCGGCGGCTGGTGGTACGACAAGGACGGCTCGTCTTCTCCGTCCGACGACACGTACAGCCTCAGCTGGATCAACGTCACCCGGCAGATCGGCTACTGGAACACGCGCCGGACCGACTGGGAGACGTCCGCCGGCATGCTGAGCCGCGGCGACTTCATCTACTACGACTGGAGCGGAGACGGCGTCTGGGACCACGTGGCCGTCGTCGCCGGCACGAACAGCAGCGGGCAGAAGATGATCGACGCGCACACCACCGATCACTACCACGTGTACTGGAAGCTCGGGTACAGCGGGACGAAGTACCGCTACGCGAGAGTGCGTGCGCAGTGGGTCGTATGACCCTCAGCGCGCT
Source organism: uncultured Thermoleophilia bacterium (assembly GCA_963784975.1). Lineage (GTDB taxonomy): Bacteria > Actinomycetota > Thermoleophilia > UBA2241 > UBA2241 > CAIXSE01. Next base: position 26,387 of record CAWAUK010000002.1, read on the forward strand.
TCCGGGACGAGGTCGTGCGCCGCGAGGTCCTCGGCGGTATCGCGGCGCCTGACCTGCACCAGGTCGCCGGCGGCCGTCACCGCGAAGGCGGCGGCCGTCGGCCGGGCGTTGTACGGGTTCATCATCTCGAGCGTGTAGGCGCCGGCGTCGAGGAACGCCACGACGTCGCCGACGGCGGTCGCCGACGGGAACCAGCGGTACGGCGAGTCGGCGTCGCCGGCGAAGACGTCGCCGCCGTCGCAGAGCGGGCCGGCGAGGCGGAACTCCGCATCCGCCGCTTCGCCGGCGCGGGACGCCACGATCGTGCGGTAGTACCAGTGGTAGTTGGTGTGCTCGAGGAGCGTGTTGAAGCCGGCGTCCACCGTCACCCAGCGCTCGTCGCCGATGCGCCGGCCGGCGGCGTCGCGGCGGCCCTTGGTCTTCTCGTTCTCGATGCTCGCGACCAGGACCGCCGAGGTCGCGGCGATGGAGCGGCCGGGCTCGAGGAACAACTCGAGGTCCGGCCGCCGCGCCGCGAGCTCGCCGCCGACCACCTCGGCGTAGTCGGAGGCGCTCAGCAGCGAGCAGAAGTAGTCGCTCGGGTGACACGTGACCGGCGCCTCGCGATACGGCACGGCGAAGCCGCCGCCGGCGTTCAGGAACTGCAGTCGCACGCCGGCGGCGGCTTCCACCTCGGCGACGATGTCGAGCGCGGCGGCGACCGCCTGGCGGTACGGCTCCACGCTCGTGATCTGGGAGCCGATGTGCAGGTGCATGCCCGCCGGCTCCAGGCTGGGGTGCCCGGCCGCCAGCCGGAACGCGGCTACGGCGTCGTCGCGGTCGATGCCGGCCTTGCCGCCGTGGGCGGTCTCGAGGCCGGGGTGCGTGAGCGTGGGCACGTGGACGTCGATGCGCGGCGCCACGGCGGCTACCCTGCCCATCGCGGCAGCCACCTCGCCGATCCGCCCGAGCTCGTGCAGGGAGTCGACCATGAAGGCGCGCACGCCGCAGGCGACTGCGCGCTCGATCTCGGCCTTGGTCTTGGCGACGCCGTTGAACACGATCTGCCGCGGCTCGAACCCCGCCGCCAGCGCCTTGTCCAGCTCGCCTGCCGGCGTTCACCTCGACGTTCGCCCCGGCCTCCCGGACCACGCCGAGGAACCACAGGTTGGAGCAGGCCTTGCTCGCGTAGAAGACCTCGGTGGGCGGGTGGACGCGGCGGAACGAGACCATCAGGGCCTCCACGTTGGCCCGCAGCCGGCGCTCACTGAACACGAAGAAGGGCGTCTCGCGCGTCTCCGCCAGCTCGACGAGGTCCATACCGTCGAAGCACAGATGACCATCGCAGACGGTGTAGAGCGGATCGGCGGCCGGCATACGCTCCTCCTGCTTGTCGACTGGGCGGTCAGCGAAGTATACTGCGCCCGCTTTGTCCCACCGGCTACGGGAGACGCGGACCGAGTGGTAGACGCAAGCCCTCACGATCGTCGTCGCACCGCCTTCACCGGCGGCAAGGTGCACGACTTCTAATACCCTCCTCCTCTGACGCGCACCGTCGCGCGCGCTCCCCGCGAGCGGGCGCCCGGCAGCCCCGCGTCCTCCGTCCGCAGGCGGTGTCCGCCCGCTCCGGCTCGCAAGCCGTGGCCGCGGCATCGCCCGCGTCCCGGGCCGTGCGCAGCCGCGGCGGCCCGGGGGCCGTTCACGACCAGACGAAGTGGAGAAGACTTGACGCTCCCCCGGCTCACCATCGATCTCGGCGCCGTCTCCGGCGCCACGCGTCGTCTCGCCGCGGACCTTGAGGCCCGCGGCCTGTCGCTCGCCGGCGTCACCAAGTGCGTCGATGGCGAGCCGGCGGTCGGGCGGGTGTTGCTCGAGGCCGGCTGCGCCGGCCTCGCCGACAGCCGCCTGCCCTCGCTGATCCGGCTCGCCGGCGCAGGCGCTGGGGCCGCTCACGCTCATCCGGGCGCCCCAGTGGGACGAGATCGAGACGGCGGCCCAGGTCGCCGACCGCGTGCTGCTGAGCGACCCGGGCGCCGCCCGCGCGCTCGGAGAGCACGCCCCCGGCGCCCCCGTCCAGCTCCTGCTCACCGTCGACCTCGGCGACCGCCGCGAAGGCGTCCTGCCGGACGCCGCCAGGGCGGTCGCCGCCAGAGCTCGCCGGCCTGACCGGCGTCGAGCTGGCCGGCGTGGCCGTCAACTTCGCCTGCCTCTCCGGCCAGCTGCCGTCGCAGGAGCTGTTCCGGCAGGCCGAGGACGTCCTGGCGGAGATCGCCGGCCTGTGCGCCGGCGAGCCGGTGCTCAGCCTCGGGGGCACCTGCGTCGTCCAGCACCTGGACGACTACCGGCCACGCTTCGCGACCGAGGTGCGCTCCGGCGGCGGCCCCATCTACGGCCACGACTTCGTCAGCGGCCGCGGGATCACCGGGCTCGAGCGCACCGATCCGGTGCTCACCGCCACGGTGCTCGAGTGCTACCGCAAGCCGCCGGCGCCGGAGGGCCCCGGCGGCCTCGACGCCTTCGGCCACGTGCCCGAGGTCGACCTGCCGGACGAGAACGCATGGTACACGATGGTCGCGCTCGGGCGCCGGGACATGGAGCCGGGCGGCCTCCGCCCGCTGCTCCCCGGCGCGTACCTCGCCGGCGCCACGAGCGACGTCTGCATCCTGATCACCCCCGAGCCGCTTCGCCCAGGCGACGAGGTGCGCTTCGCCGTGGACTACGACGCGCTGGTGCGCGCCGTGACCTCGCCGTTCGTCGCCCTGGAGTTCACGGGCGGCGACGTCCGGGACCGCACCACCGACGACCACACCCCGAAGGGGGTTTCATGACCAGGCACGCCGACGGACGCTACGTCGGGCGGCGGCGGCCGCTGCAGATCCTCAGCCCGGCCGACGTGGAGCGCATCCACGAGGCGGCGCTGGACGTGCTCGCCGAGACCGGCGTCATGTTCCACTCGGACCGGGCCCTGGACGTGCTCGAGGCCCACGGCGCGATCGTGGACCGCGAGACGACCGTCGCGCGCATCCCGGCAAGCGCCGTCGAAGAAGCGCTCGCGACCCTGCCGAGCTCGTTCACGCTCGGTGGCCGCGAGCGCGAGTTCGACCTGCCCCTCGACGGCGAGCACGCCTACCTCTGCTCCGACGGCTGCGCCACCATGGTGCGCGAGGCCGGAGGCAGGGTGCGGCAGAGTGTGAAGCGGGACGTCTACGAGGCCGCCCGCGTCGTCGAGGGCCTCGCCAACCTCTCCGCCACCTCGGCCCTCGTGTCCGCCCAGGACACGCCCGAGGAGAGCCGCGTCCTGCACGAGTTCGACGCCTGCATGCGCGCCTCGCGCAAGCACAGCGTCGTCGTGAGCATCAAGGACGCGTCCGAGGCGCGGCCGCTGATCCGCATGGCGGAGGCCGTGGCCGGCGGGGCAGCCGAGCTCAAGGCCCGCCCGGCCTTCTCGGTCATCCTCTGTACGGTGAGCCCGCTGCACATGGAGCGGTTCGGCATGGAGCTCGCGCTCGAGCTCGGCGACGCCGGCATCCCCATGATGCTCTATCCGATGCCGATCCTCGGCGCGACCAGCCCGGTCACGCCCGCCGGCACGGCGGTGGTCGGCGCCACGGAGATCCTCGCCGCGGTCACTGCCATCCAGCTGTCCTGTCCGGGGGCGAAGCTGGTGCACGCCGGGGGGCCCACCGCCCTCTTCATGCGCACCGGCTCGTACTTCGCCAACGTCCCGGAGGCCCTGCTCCTGCGCGCCGTGCAGGGCCAGATGGCGCGCCACTGGGGCCTTCCCGCCGGTCTTGGCTGGGGCGGGACCAAGGCCAAGCGGCCGGAGGCGCAGAGCGCCTACGAGAACACGCTCGGCCTCGTGCTCGAGATGATGGCCGGCGCGGACTTCTGCTTCGGCGCCGGCCTCCTCGACAGCGTCTCGCAGATGTCGCTCGAGGAACTGGTGATCGCCGATGAGGTGTTCGGCATGGTCACGCGCCTGCTGCGCGGCGTCACCGTGGACCGTGAGACGCTGGCCGTCGACCTCATCAAGAAGATGGGCTTCAACGGCGACTACCTCTTCGACAGGCACACCCGCTCTCACGTGCGCGAGCTGTGGCAGGCGCGCCTCGGCGAGGCCGGGACCTACGAGAACTGGCAGAACGCGGGCAGCCCGCGTCTGGAAGACAAGGCGCGGGCCGTCGCCGACGGCATCCTCGCCTCTCCTGCGCCCGGGTTCCCCGCGGAGCTCGCGCGCGAGTTCGACGACATCATCGCCGCGGTCGAGTCCGGCCGCTTCTGAAAGGAGCCCCCAATGGCCTACGCGGACAAGTGCTACGTCGGCAAGCGCGTCAAGCTCGACCTGCTCTCGCAGGACGACGTGAGGCAGATCCACGAGGCGACGCTCGACGTGATCGAGGACTGCGGCGTCAAGTTCCACTCGCAGAACGCCCTCGACGTGCTCGAGGCGCACGGCGCGACCGTCGACCGCGAGACGACCGTAGCCAGGATCCCGGCTGAGGTCGTCGAACGCGCCATGAGCACGGCGCCGCACGAGTACACGCTCGGCGCCCGCAACCCCGAGTACGACCTGCCGCTCGACGGCGAGCACGTCTACATCAGCTCCGACGGTTGCGGCGTCTTCTACCGCGACCCCGCGACCGGCGACGTGCGCTCCTCGCGCAAGGAAGACCTCGCCAACTGCGCCAGGGTCGTCCAGGCGCTCGACAACGTGAGTGCCACGAGCGCCGTCGTCAGCGCCCAGGACTGCCCGCCCGAGACGCGCGTGCTGCACGAGTTCGACGCCTGCGTGCGCAGCAGCGAGAAGCACAGCATCGTCGTCTCCATCAAGGAGGACTGGGAGGCGCGCAGCCTCATCAAGATGGCCGAGGCGATGGCCGGCGGCAAGGAAGAGCTCAAGCGCCGGCCGATGTTCACGACCATCATCTGCACGGTGAGCCCGCTCCACCAGGAGCGGTACGGCATGGACCTCGCGCTCACGCTCGCCGAGGCCGGCATCCCCGTGAGCTTCTACCCCATGCCGATCCTCGGCGCCACGGGCCCCATCACCATCGCCGGCTCGGCCGTGGTCAACAACGCCGAGTTCCTGAGCGGCGCCGTCCTCGTCCAGCTCGCCCACCCCGGCGCCCCCGTGATGCACGGCGGCGGCCCGACGGCGATGGTCATGCGGAGCGGCGCCTACGCGAGCAACTCTCCGGAGGCCATGCTCCTGCGCAGCTGCCAGGGCCACATGGCCGACTTCTACGGCGTGCCGGCCTGGTACGGCGCCGGCGCAACCACCGCCAAGGAGCCGGGCATCCAGAGCGCCTACGAGAACGCCCTCGCCATGTTCATGGCCTACGCCAACGGCGCCGACGTGACCTTCGGCACCGGCCTCCTCGACGGCTCGCGCATCCTCTGCCTCGAGAACATCGTGGTCGACGACGAGATCATCGGCATGGTCAAGCGCATCCTCACCGGCATCGAGGTGAGCGACGAGACCCTGGCCGTGGACCTCATCAAGAGGATGGGCTTCAACGGCAACTACCTCTTCGACAACCACACCCGCGCGCACGTGCGCGAGCTGTGGCAGGCGAAGCTGGGAGAGACCGGCAACTACGACGGCTGGAAGAACGCCGGGGCCAAGAGCACGACCGAAAAGGCGCAGGAGAAGGTCGCGGAGATCCTGGCGGCGCCGGCGGCCGAGTTCCCGGCCGACCTCGGCGCAGAGTTCGAAGCGATCATCGCCGCCGCGGCGAAGGAGGCGGCGGCCGTCTGATCGTTGCCGCGAGGCGAGGCCGGGCGTCCGGCGGCCGGAGCCGCCCCCACGCCCGGCCCCGATGCGTTCGCGCCGGCCCGATGCGTTCGCGGCGGCCCCCGTGCTACGGCAGGCCGGCCCGCCCGGACAGACTACGGCTCGCGAGTCACCCGGGCCGGGAAGGTCGTCTCGCCATCCCTGCGTGGGGGAGCCTCCAAGTCCGGAGGGGTTCCACGCGATCAGCGCCGAGAACGCATCCTGCGTCGCGCGTGGCAGGGACGCGCGGCTCCGGCGCGAATCCGGCGTGGAGTCCAACGGAAGCACCGGCCACGGGGAGGAACCATGCGCACCACACGACCTGCGATCGTCCTTGTCATCTTGGCGGTGATGCTGGGGATGAGCTTCGCGCTGGCGTCCACGGCGCTCGCCGCGGACGGCGTGCGCGTGGTGCCGGCAGCGGAGCCGTCGCCGTACGCGGGGGAGTTCGAGCCCGCGATCAGCGGCGCCTACATCGCGTACACGTGCACGAACCCACTGAACTCCGACGACTCGGTCATCCGCATCAAGTACCTCGGCGACGACAGCCCGCCGCAGACGATCGGCAACCGGCCGGCGGGCTACAAGGACGCATCACCGGCGATCCTCGTCCAGGGCGACGAGATCACCGTAGTCTGGACGCGGATGACCCTCGAACCCCCGTGGGACAGCGACCTCTGGATCTGGAAGGGCACCTACGGCGGCGCCGCGGCCGGGTTCGTACCGGTCGACGACGTCTACCCGCAGGCGCTCGTGACCGGCCCGCTCGACACGACACCGGTGTCGACGCAGGCGTTCGCGGCCATCGGCCTCGTCCCGATCGCCGGCGAGGACCACGCGGTCGTCGCCTGGGAGGACACGCGCGACTATGCGCCGTGGATCCCGCGCATCTACTACATGGACCTGACCGCCGAGACCACCTGGGACCCGGCCACCGCGGGCACGGCCGCCGACAACACGGACATCTACGCACGCGGCCAGACCCAGCCGGCGGTCGGCTCCAGCGGCATCTACTGGCTCGACGACCGCCTCTCCTGGTGGGACAGCGGCGACCTCAAGGACACGGCCGTCTGGCGTTACGACTTCGGCACGTTCGAAGCCGCCGCGTTCTTCACCGACTCGAACCACACCTACGACAATGGCGCCTACGACGGACCGAAGGTCACCAGCAACGGCGCCATGTGGCTGCGCGAAGGCCCCTACGGCGGCCCGGACGTCCAGATGCCGTTCATCAAGCCGAGCGGCGGCTCCGGTCACACCGTCGGCCCGATCGTCCAGCCGCTCGACCCGGCCGCCTTCACCCGGGCCGGGGCATCGAGCACAGGCCTCGCCATCGGCGGAAAGCACGCCAACAGCGCGAGCAGCACCGACTGGGACATCTTCTTCTACGACACGACCGCCGGGGTGCAGGTCCCCGTCTGCGACCGCAGCCTCACGCTCCCCGAGGCCCAGGCCTTCAAGAACAACCAGATGAGCCCGGCCATCGGCAACGCCTTCTACGCGTACCGCGTGGCGTGGGTCGACCAGCGCGACTCGGCCGGCGAGGACACGCCGGACGCCAAGCTCTACCAGGCGTTCGTGCCGACCGTCGGCTGGTCCATCCGTGCGAGCGCGATGCTGAACCTCGCGACCCTCCGCGTGGTCGCGACCGTGAAGCCGGACTTCAGCGGCGAGCCGGTGTACCTGCAGCGGCTCACGCGGACGCTCTCCAAGGGCGCGGTCGTCTACCGGCCCTACAGGGGGTACCTGGCCAAGGCGGCGATGATGGCGGGCCCGGCGAACTCGAACTCGTCCGTCGCGACGCTCAAGTGGAGACCGAAGGTGAAGGGCACCTACTACCTTCGCGTCTGGTTCGCCGGAGGAGCCAAGTATGCAGCCGACGGCGCCACGATAGCCACAGGCAACCAGACGGTCGTGCCGCACGTGGCCAACTGCAGCAAGGTCGTCAAGCTCACCGTGAAGTGACCCGCCTCCTGCGGTAGCATGAGACGCCGGCGCCCGAGCGTGGCGCCGGCGTCTCGCCGCCCTAGCATCGGAGTCGCGCGTGAGCCCCAAGAAGGTCCGTGAGAAGGGCCAGAGCAAAGACACCGACAAGCTGATCCGGCGGCTCTCGCTGGTCGCGCTGCTGCTGTCCCGCAACGGCCAGCCGGTGAGCGTCGCCGAGATCCGCGGCCGGGTCGAGGGCTACCCCACGATGACCGATGAAGCGTTCAAGCGGCGCTTCTACGAGGACCGCGACGAGCTGAGGCGGCTCGGCATCGAGATCCGCACGGACGAGGATCCGCTCTCGGAGACCTCGTCCGAGCTCTACAGCCTGCCGGCGGACGCCTACTACCTCGAACCGGTCACGCTGGACGGCGACGAGGTGGCGGCTCTGGCCGCCTGCCTCGCCGTCCTCGAGGACCGGTTCGCCTACTCCCAGCCGCTCCGGCTGGCGCTGCTCAGCCTCGCGCAGGGTCGCCCGGAGCTCCTCACCGAGGCCGAGGCTCCTCCGCTCACGGTCGTCGCTGAGTCGCAGCAGCCGACGGCTGCCCTCCCGAAGCTCCAGACGGCGATCGCCGAGCGCAAGACAGTCGCGTTCGAGTACTACGCGATCACCCGGGACGAGACGATCGAACGGGTCGTCGACCCGTATGGCCTCCAGCTCGTGGCCGGCGAGTGGTACCTCATCGGCTGGTGCCACCTGCGCGAGGGCCGGCGCACGTTCCGGCTCTCGCGAGTGCGCTCCGGCGTCAAGTATCACACCCGCCGGCCGCACGACTTCGCGCCTCCTGAGGACTTCGACCTCGACGCCTATCGCGACCGGCCGGCGTGGCAGCTGGCCCAGCCCCGGGCGACCGCGCGCGTGCGCATCTCGCCCGCCATGGCGTGGTGGGTCGAGGCGCACTGGGCCCACTGCGGCACGGTGGAACGCACCGGCGACGGCGCCATCGTGTACGAGACGCCCTACGCCGACGCGCGGCCGTTGCTCGGGTGGGTGCTCGGCCTCGCCGACGAGGCGGAACTGCTCGAGCCGCCGGAGCTGCGCGCGCGGCTGCGCGAGCAGCTGGACGCGCTCGCGGGGCTGCTCGACGAGACGGCTCCGGCGCGGCCGGCGCGGCCGACGACCATCCCGCCGTCGCGGCCGCGGCGCCGCAGGGCGGACAACGACCTGCGCGTCGAGGTCGACCGGTTCACGCGCCTCACGGCGCTGGCGAGCTACCTCATGCAGCGCTGCGACGAGGACGAGGCCGTCCTCGAGGTGGCCGACGTACGCGCCGACCTCGGCGTCACCGCCAAGGAGCTGCGCGAGGATGTCGGCCTCCTCAACCTCGTGAACTTCGGCGGCGACGGACTGCTGCTCTGGGCCGAGTTCGAGGGCCGCGGCAAGCTGAGCGTCTCCTGTGAGGCGGCGGGCCCGACGCTGGCGCGCCCCGCCCGCCTCTCTCCGCTGCAGGCGGACACCCTGCTGCTGGCGACCGAGCTCGTCGGCAACCACCTCCCGACCGCGTCGGGCGCGGCCCTCAAGCGCGCCGCCGCCAAGATCCGCGCCGCCCGGGGCGGCGCGCCCGCCCTCGCCGGCGGCGACCTCCTGCTCCCCGCCGACGAGATCCTCAGGGACGTCAACCGGGCGATCGTGGAGCGGCGCCTCCTCGCCATCCAGTATTGGACGGAGGGCACGGACAGGATGACCGACCGCCTCGTCGAGCCGTACCTGCTCGTGCACAGCCGCGGCGAGTGGTACTACGTCTGCTGGTGCCGCACCGCCGGCGGGAAGCGCGTGTTCCGCGTGGCGACGACGAAGAGCGCGCGGCTCCTTGACGAGACCTTCGAGCCGCGCGCGGTGGTCGAGCTCGACCTGTATCGGCGCGAGGGTATCCCGGCCTCCGGCGCCTACGCGCCCAAGGCCGCCACAGTGTGGTACAGCCCTCGGGTGGCGCGCTGGATCGCCGAGCGCCAGCCGGTGGAGTCACTCCCGGACGGCGCCTGCGTCGCGAGCCAGCCCTACGTGGACGTACGCTGGCTCGCCTCTCATCTGCTGCGCTTCGCCGACCAGGCGCGCCCGCTCGAGCCCACAGAGGCCGTGGAAGGCGTGCGCGACGTGGTGCGCCGCCTGCGGGAGACTTACGCGTGACGCCCACGCTGGCCGTCGACCCCGTCGCCTACGGCGCCTATGTGGCCGCCTGGGCCTTCTTCGCCTACGGTCCGCAACTCATCCTCTGCATGCTCTTCGCCTGGTCGGCCTGCCGCCGCACCCACGGTGACCTGCTCGACTGGCTGACCCTCGGCTTCCTCTGGTCGCTGCTGCCGTTCATCGGTGTGATCGCGATGTGGTGGGCCTGGCGTCGGGCCTCGCGCGACGCAGCCGGCGCTCACCTACAGTCATGAGCGCGCCCGCTTGGGTGTGGTGCGGCGCGCGGCGCCTGCCCGTGCCCCGCGCCGACGCCTTCGAGCCGCCGGCCCAGCTGCCGCGGATCGAACGGCTGGACGAAGCGGTCCGCGAGGCGGTGGCCGCGCCGGTGGAGGCGCCGCGCCTGCGCGAGCTGGTACGCGGCGCCCGGTCCGTCGTCGTCACCATCCCGGACGCCTCCCGTCCCTGCCCGAGCGAGCCGGTGCTCGAGGCTCTTCTGGACGAGCTCGCCGCGGCCGGCGTGTCCGAGAGCGCCGTCACCGTCGCGATCGGCTGCGGCCTGCACGCGACGACGGGCGACGAGGAGCGGGCACGACTCACCGGTCGGTCGATCGCCGGACGGGTGGAGGTGATCGACGCGCAGGGCATCGAGTCCGAGTGCGCGGACCTCGGCACGACGTCGCTCGGCGCTCCGGCGCGGATCGCCCGGCGCGTGGCCGAGGCCGGCCTCGTCATCACGGTCGGCGTCGTCGAGCCGCACCTCTACGCCGGCTTCTCCGGCGGGGTCAAGGGCGTGGCCATCGGCTGCGCCGGCCGCGAGACCATCGCGTGGACGCACCGCCCGGCCTTCATCTCGGAGCCGGGCGTCACGGTCGGGCGCCTGGACGGGAACCCCTTCCGCGCGACCCTGCGCGAGATCGCGGCGCGCACGCCGCTCGCCTGGGCAGTGAACCTGGTGATGACGGAGGGCGGCGCGGCCGCCGTCGGCGCCGGTGACCCCGCGGCCGTGCAGGAGGCGCTGGCGAGCGCGGCGGCGCCGGCCTGGCTCCGCACCGCCGGCCGGCGTCACGACGTCATCATCGCCGGCGTCCACGCGCCCAAGAGCGTCAGTCTCTATCAGGCGAGCCGGGCGGCGACCTACCTCGGGCTCGTCGCCCCTCCGGCGCTCGCCGACGGCGGGCTTGTCGTGCTCTGCGCCGATCTGCCGCTCGGCGCCGGCGACGGGCCCGGCGAGCGCAACTTCCTCGACGTGCTCGCCGCCGCAGAGTCGCCGGCGGAACTGCTCGCGCGCGGTCTGCGCGAGCCGCTCGGACCCGGCGGCCAGCGCTCGTTCGTCGTCGCACGCGTGCTCGAGCGTTTTCGCCTCACCCTCGTCGGCGCGGCGGACCCGGCGTTTCTCGAGCCGCTCGCGCACCTCGGGGTGGCCGCGTTCGACTCCCTCGACGCGGCCCTCACCGCCGAGGACGCCAGGCTCGGCCGCCGTGCGTCGGTGCTGGCGGTCGCCGACGCCATGGCCACGATCGTCACCGCCGCTTGACCGCCGCCGCCGATTCGCTCGTCCCGGCGGCGCCCGACCGCTCCTCGTCCCGCCTGCTCTTCCCCTCCAGCCGCCGCTCCCCGCGGGTTCCCCCACGTTTGCTGCGTGGAACAACTGAAATGCAACAGTTGTGAGGAGAGGACCATGAAAGGCATCAGGCTCGGTCGCCTCTTCGGCATCGAGGTCGACATCCACCCCAGCTGGTTCCTCGTGCTCGCGTTCTTCGCGTTCACGCTGGCCAGCGGGTTCTTCCCCAGGGCCTATCCGGGCTGGAGCCCCGCCGTGACCTGGGCCACCGCGATCGTCGCGACCCTCCTGCTGTTCGCGTCCGTGCTGGCCCACGAGTTCGGCCACTCGCTGGTCGCCCGTTCGCAGGGCATCCCCGTGCGCAACATCACCCTGTTCGCTCTGGGCGGGGTCTCCCAGCTGGGGCGCGAGCCCGACTCGCCTGGCCGGGAAGCGTGGATGGCGATCGCGGGACCGCTGGTGAGCGTCGTCATCGGCGCCGCCTCGCTCGGCGCGGCGTACGTCCTGCCCGGACCTCAGGCGGTGGTCGCCGTGCTCGCATACCTCGGCGTCACGAACCTCGCGCTGGTCGTGTTCAACCTCCTCCCCGGCTTCCCGCTGGACGGCGGCCGGGTGCTGCGCGCCCTCCTCTGGCGGATCTCGCACGATGTGGTCCGCGCGACGCGGCAGGCCGCCGTGGTCGGCCAGGTCTTCGCCTGGGGCTTCATCGTCCTGGGCACCGCCCAGCTGGTGCTGGCTCGTGGCCTGGGCGGCATCTTCCTCATGCTCGTCGGCTGGCTGCTGATCCAGGCGGCGCGCGCTACCGCCCGGCAGACTGAGATGGACGACCTGCTCACCGGGGTGTCGGCGGCGCGCCTCATGACGGCGCCGGAGAGTTGGATCTCGCCGTACACGACCCTGGACTGGGCCGCCAAGGACCGGCTGCGCGACTGGGACTCGCGCTGCCTCCCGGTATCGGCCGAGGACCCTGCCGCCGAGTACGGCGGCCTGATGTGTGTGCGCGACCTGCAGAGGACGGCGAGCGAGCGCTCCGCCAACGACCGCGTGCGCGACGTGATGACGCCGGCGCTCAAGGTGCCCTCGGTCACGCCGGAGACCGAAGCAGCCGACGTCCTGCGGCTGCTGCGCGACGGAGGGACGGACCGGGCCGTGGTCGTGGACGAGGACGGTCGCCTGCTCGGCTTCATCGACGCCGACGCGTTCGTGCGGTTCTTCAATGCGGGAGGCAGGCGGCGTACGGGCGTCTCATCGTCCGCCCACGGCGGCGTGACGCCGCCTACGGCAGCTTGATCGCGACGACGGCGCAGTCGTCGGCGAGCACGCCGCCGGAGTATTCCTTGACCGTCTCAAGCAGGGTGTCGGCCAGGGCCTGCGCGTCCAGCGGCAGGTTGGCGCGCACCGCCTGGCGCAGCCGTTCCTCCCCGAAGAGCACGCCCTCGCGGCGCGCGTCGGTGATGCCGTCCGTGTAGAAGACGATGCACGAATCGTCCGGGAGCACGGCCCGGTTGGTGGGGTACGTGGCGCCGCGGAAGATGCCCACCGGCACGTTGCCCTCGCCGGGCATCGGGAACTCAACGAGCCCGGCGAGCACCACCGGCCGCGGGTGACCCGCTACCGCGTACTCGAACATGTGGCGGGCGACGTCCACGTAGGCGACCACCAGCGTCACGAACGGCTGGTTGGGCGTCTGCGTGATCACCGCCGAGTTGAGCCGGGACAGGGCCTCTCCCGGCGAGCTCTCGGCGGCGTAGGCGCGGAGCATGTAGCGCACCACCGCGGATTGGGCGGCGGCCGCCAGGCTCTTGCCGCACACGTCACCGACGATGACCATCAGCTTGCCGGGGCCGAGCGTGACCAGGTCGTAGAAGTCGCCGCCGACGCGCGCCGAGTCGGTGGCGGCGCGGTAGTGGACGCCCACCTCGATGCCTGGGATCGCCGGCGGCTCCATGAGCAGCGCCTGCTGGAACGTCTCCGCGATGACGTGCTCGCGCTGGTAGGCGATCGCGTTGTGCATGCTGGCGTTGAGCTGCGCCGCCAGCGTGGACAGCAGCGTCCTGTCTTCGACGTCGAACGCGCCCTGCTGCTTGTCGGCGACGACGAGGACGGACGGCTGCGGCGCCGCCTCCCCCTCGAGCGGCGCGAACAGCAGCGACTCGTCGTCGCCGGGACTCACGGTGAAGCTGTCCGCGCCGGCGAAGTCCTCACCGGGCGGCGTCATGCCCGGCAGGCAGCGCTCGAGCAGGTCCGCCTCTGCCGCCGCGAGGACGCCCGGCGACGCGGCGCCGGCGACGGCGATCGAGCGGACGCCGATGTAGTCGCCGCTGCCGGCGATCACCGCGGCCGAGCGGACGTGCAGCAGGTCGACGGCGGCGCGGGTGACCTCGTCGAGCACCTCCTGCAGGTCGGCGCGGTCGAGCCGCTGGTTGAGGTCGACCGCGAACGACTGCAGGCGCTGCAGGCGGCGCGCCAGACGGTCGCGGCGCTCCACGGTGGCGCGCTGCTCGTCGAACAGGCGCGCCTTGTCGATCGCCAGCGCGGCGAACCGGCAGATGCTCCGCGCCAGCTCGATCTCCTCATCCGAGAAGTCCCGCCCCTCGCGGTCATCGAGCAGCTCGACGAGGGCGATCACGTGCTCGCGGATGCGCAACGGGATGATGAGCTGGGTGTTGTGCCCCCAGCGCTGCATGAGGTCGCGTTCCGCGTAGTTGAGCCGGGGGTCGTCCATGGAGGTCACCACGACGGGCCGGCGGCTGCGGATGGCCAGGGCGCTGGTGGCGAAGTACTCGACGGGGTACTCCTTTCCCGTCCACTGCCCGGAGTCGAACTCCCCGTCGTCGTAGCTCACGAGGTTGCGCATGACGCCCGCCTCGACGTCCACCTCGTAGATGTCGCAGGCGTGCATGTCGAGGGCGCCGATGAGCCGGGTGACCACCGCCTCGAGCACCTCACCCATGTCGATGCTCTGGGCGAAGTCGAGGCTCGAGTCGCGCACGAGCTCGAGGTCGCGCCGTCGCGTGTCGAGCTCGATCAGAAGGCGCACGTTGTCCACCGTCACGCCGATGTAGCGGGCGAGGCCCTCGGCGAGCGCCACCTGCTCGCCGCTGTACTCGCCCGCGTCCTGCGGCCGGTTGAAGAACAGGACGCCGACCTCGCGCTCGAGCGAGCGCATGGGGATGACGAGCGTGCGCTCGAGCCGCACGTGCGCCGCGAGCGGCGCCAGCGGCGAGGGATCGGCGCTGGTGAAGTCCCTGGTGACGCCGGCGTCGGCGCGCAGGGCCTGCGCCGCGAGCGGCAGCTCGGCGTAGTGAACGGCGACCTGGCGCGCGTCGATGCCGAGGCCGAAGCCGGCCCTCCCGAGCCACTCGCCGTTCTCCAGAAGCAGCAGGACGCCGTTGGTCGCGTCCAGCTGCTCGCCCAGACGCTCCAGAGCGTACTCGAGCAGCTCGTCGAGATCGTCCACGGAGCGCCCGCTGCTGAGGATGTCCGCGCCAGCCTCTGAGAGCTGGGCGCGCAGCTCGGCGTACTCGGTGGTCGTCGACAGGCGCTTGATGAGGTACGAGAGGATGACGAGCGCGGCGCCGATCATCGCCGAGTACAGCAGGATGAGCCAGCGGTCAACGTCGATCGATCCCTCCCACACGAACACGAAGGCGGAGAGCGCGATGGCGACGGCCACGGCGAAGGCCACGGCACGCCAGTTGACCGCGAGGGCGAGGAAGAAGAGCGGGATGAAGTAGAAGCCGTTCATGACGTAGCCCGGAACGGACATATCCAGGAAGAACACGGCGGCCATGCCGAGGGTGCCGGCGATGCCGCACAGGACCGGGTGAGCGCGCAGCCAGGAGATGCCCCGCAGCAGCGTGGGATGGCGACGCCGGATGGCGTCGAACGAGGCGCTCGCCTCGGTGACCGGCATGCGACCCCCCATGGCCCACGGTGACGGGACACGCCCGCGCAGACCTGTACGTTACTACCTGAGGGTCGGCGGCGCCATGAACCCTGGTCGCGCACGCGCCTCGGCGACGCCCTATCCGCGTCGACGGACCCGCTCGATCACCTTGGCGCTGCGCAGCTCGCGCAGCGCGTCGCGCGCGATCCAGCGCCCGCTGCGCGCGGCCGGGTCCCTGCGGTCCGCCGCGGCGCGTTCGTCGGCCGCCGCCAAGATGGCCTCGGCAGCGGCGATCGCGGCCGCGTGCAGCCGCACGTTCCGCTTGCCGATGTTCCGCAAGGCCCAGTTGACCGCCTTCTTCACGTAATTGCGGTCGTCACCGGCCTCGCGGCTGATGATGTCCAGGATCTCGAGGAAGGGCTCGTCGGCCGCCTTCTTGTCCTGGACGGCCAGGGCGGCCGCCGTCGCGAACGCCGCCCGCTTGACCCACTCGTCCTCGGCGGCGCTCCACTCGCGCACCTTGTCGTAGGCGAAGGGCGTCTTGTCGAAGAGGTTGGACGTCACCTGGTCGCACACGTCCCAGGAGTCGAACGCCGCCGCCCACGCGTCCATCTGCCGCACGGTCACCTGCGCCGGGTCGTCGACCATGCTCGCGAGCAAGCGGGCCTCATGGTTGCCGGTCGCCCACAGGGCGAGCGCGAGGCCGTGGTCGCGGCCGAGACCCTTGGCCACCCGGCGCAGCTCGTACACGGACACGCCGAACGCGTTCTCGGCCGCGATGCCGTAGCGCGCCATGCCCGCGCGCGCCTTCTCGCTCCCCAGCGGGGCGAGCTCGTCGAGCACCCGCGACGCAGGGTGCGGCCGCGTCTGGGCCGCGGCGTCCGCGCGACCACCTCAGCCGGCGCGGGCGTCCACGAAGTCGTGAAAGCGGTCCAGGTGGGCGACGGCGCGACGGAACGTCGCCTCGACCTCCTCCCCGGTACCCGCGTCTGACGGGCGCAGGTCGAGCTCGACGCTGAGCGACACGCGCGTGCGCGCCACGCTCACCGCCTCGAAGGCGACGTCGCCGGAGCCCATCACGCCGCAGGCATTGTCCACCTCGAGCCACTCGTCGGGCACGAAGCCGTGGTCGGCGATGCGGTGACGCACGAAGTCGGCCCACAGGTAGCCGGCGCGCTCGACGGGCTCGTCGACGACCACCGAGTGACGCACGACGATCATGACCGCCAGGGAAGCTGCGGCAGGTGGGGACGATGCTTCGCCACCTGGACGCCGGCGTAGATCGCGCTGGCGGCGAACGCCATCCCGAACCCGACGCCGAGCCCGAGGCCCAGGGCGGCGGCGGCAAGCGGACGGAACAGCACGCGGCCGCCCTCGCCGATCTCCACGTGCCGGGCGAGGGCCACCCGACGCCGCCACGGTCCACACGCACGCTCGGCGCGACGACGGCGGCGCATCCGCCCTTGTCGAAGCTGACGTCGCCGGCGGCGACCACCCACTGGGCGCCGCCCTTCTCGATGTGCAGGTCGCCGAGGGTCGGCACGGCTAC
>CAWAUK010000003.1:0-34034 GCA_963784975.1 uncultured Thermoleophilia bacterium
CGGCAACTTCGGCGAGCGCTGGAAGAAGCTCAACGCCACCTGGGGCGCCGAGGTCACCGCGCTCGACTACGCGTGGGGCACCAAGGCCGATCCGGCCGACATCGAGAAGGCGCTCGCCGCCGACCCGGCGATCAAGGCCGTGTTCGTGCAGCACAGCGAGACGTCGACCGGCGTCGTCAACGACATCAAGACGATCGGTGAGATCGTCGCCAAGACCGACGCGATCCTGGTCGTGGACGCGATCAGCGGCCTCGGCGCCAGCGACCTGAAGACCGACGCGTGGCAGGTCGACATCGCGGTCGCCGGCTCCCAGAAGGCGCTCATGGTGCCGCCGGGCCTCGCGTACGCGGCCGTCAGCGAGAAGGCCTGGGCCGTGATCGAGCAGTGCGAGACGCCGCGCTTCTACTTCGACTTCGTGGCCATGCGCAAGAAGATGACCGGCGACTCCGCGCAGACGCCGTACACGCCGGCCGTGAACCTCATGGTCGCGCAGAACGCGGCCATCGACCTGATCAAGGAAGAGGGCCTCGAGAACGTGTTCGAGCGGCATCGCGTGCTCGGCAAGGCCGCGCGCGAGGGCGTCAAGGCGCTCGGCCTCGAGCTGTTCGCGGTCGAGGACCCGGAGGCCAACTCCGTGACCGCCGTCAAGGTGCCCGAGGGCGTCGACGGCGGCAAGATCGGCAAGATCGCCCGCGACAAGT
This sequence comes from uncultured Thermoleophilia bacterium, assembly GCA_963784975.1. GTDB lineage: Bacteria > Actinomycetota > Thermoleophilia > UBA2241 > UBA2241 > CAIXSE01. Next base: position 702 of record CAWAUK010000003.1, read on the forward strand.
ACGGCGTGTGGCTCGCCGGCGGCCAGGGCGCCGTCAAGGGCAAGATCTTCCGCTTCGGCCACTGCGGCTACTTCGGCCACAGCGACATCGTCGTCGGCCTGAGCACGGTCGAGATGGTGCTGGCCGAGCTCGGGTACGACGTCAAGTTCGGCGCCTCCGTCGGCGCCGCCGAGCAGGTGTTCATGCAGAGCACCGTCGTGCTCTGAGAAGGGTGACGTGACATGAATAGCCATCGCAGACAAGCTATCGAGCGGGGCACCGGAGGCGCACCGCTCTCCGAACAGAAGAAAGTACTGGTCAAGGAGAAGCTCGCCCCCGAGGGCGTCAAGTACCTCGAGGACCTCGGCTTCCAGGTCGACATCGGCACCGAGTGGGACGCCGACGAGCTCCTCAAGCGCATCCCCGGGTATCACGGGCTCATCATCCGCTCGGCGACCAAGGTCACGGCCGACGTGATCGCCGCCGGCGAGAACCTGCAGGTCGTCGGCCGCGCCGGCGTCGGCGTCGACAACGTCGACGTCAAGGAGGCGACCAAGCGCGGCGTCATCGTCGTCAACGCGCCGCAGAGCAACGTGCTCTCCGCCGCCGAGCAGACGATCGCCCTGCTCATGGCCTGCGCCCGCAACCTCGCCCAGGCCCACGCCGACCTCAAGGCCGGCGAGTGGAACAAGGGCAAGTGGGGCAAGGGCGGCGTCGAGGTGCGCGGCAAGACGCTGGGCATCATCGGCCTCGGCCGCATCGGGTTCCTCGTCGCCGAGGACGCCCGCGGCCTCGGCATGAACGTGCTCGCCTACGACCCGTTCGTGCCGGCCGAGAAGTTCCACGAGCTCGGGCTCGAGCGCGCCGACAGCCCGGACAAGATCTACCGCGAGGCGGACTTCATCACCGTCCACCTGCCCAAGAACGCCGAGACGCTCGGGTTCATCGGCGACGACGAGTTCGCCAAGATGAAGGACGGCGTGCGCGTCATCAACGTCGCCCGCGGCGGCATCATCGACGAGGACGCCTGGGCGCGCGCCATCGAGAGCGGCAAGGTCGCCGCCTCGGCCGTCGACGTGTACCCCAAGGAGCCGACCACCGAGAGCCCGCTGTTCAAGTACGACAGCGTGGTCGCGACGCCGCACCTCGGCGCCAGCACGGTGGAGGCGCAGCTGCGCGCCGGCATGATCATCGCCGAGCAGGTGGCCGCGGTGCTCCTCGGCCAGTTCGCCAGCAACGCGGTCAACATCCCGCTGGCTCCCGGCGAGGACGCCGACGAGCTCATGCCGTTCCTCGGCCTCTGCGAGCAGCTCGGCAAGCTCATCGTGCAGATCGCCGACGGCCCGGTCGACAGCTTCGAGATCGCCTACGGCGGCGGCATCGCCCGCTACGACACGCGCATCCTCACGCTGGGCGTGCTCCAGGGCATCCTCGCCGACAAGGTCGACGGCCCGGTCAACTTCGTCAACGTGCAGAACATCGCCGAGGAGCGGGGCATCACCGCCAAGGAGACCAAGCAGCCGGCCGCGGTCGACTTCCTCAACCTGATCACGGTGACGACCCACGACGCGCGCGGCGAGCTCTCCGTGTCGGGCACCACGCTGGGTCCGAAGCACCGGCCGCGCCTGGTCAAGGTGTACCGCCAGGACGTCGACATCGAGCCGGCGCCGCACATGGCGTTCCTGCGCTACGCCGACGTGCCGGGCATGATCGGCAAGATCGGCACCAAGGTCGGCGAGTTCGGCATCAACATCGGCCAGATGGGCGTGGGCCGCGAGGTCAAGGACCAGAAGGCCGTCATGGGGCTGACGCTGGACGAGCCCATCAGCCAGGAGCAGCTGGACGAGCTGGTGGCGAGCTGCGGCCTCGTCAGACGGCAAGCGGGTCGAGCTGTAGAGCCCCGCGCTTCAGCTGAACCAACGCGACGGGGCGGCGGGCCGGAAGGGCCTGCCGCCCCGTCGCTCGTGAGGCGCCGCCGTCCTCAGGACGGCTCCGCCGTCACTCGCCGCAGGTCACCGCGTCAGGCGGCGAGTGTCTGGTGGGCGCAGAGGATGTTGCCCTCGCTGTCCCTGAACCAGGCGGCCTTGTCGACGTCGCGCGAAGCGATGCCGTTCACCGTCTTGAGCCCCGGAAAGTCGTACTCCTCGAGCTTCACGCCGTGCTGGCGCAGCTCCGTGACGGTCGCCTCGAGGTCATCGACCTCGAAGGTCACGGCGGTGTTGTCCGCCGTGGCGCGCCCTTTCTCGTACAGAAACAGGAGCGTTCCCTTGCCGGCGTGGACGAAGATGCCCTCCGGCATGTCTTCGCGCGTCTCGGTCTCGAGGCCAAGCTTCTCCTCGTAGAACGAACGCGCCCGCTGCAGGTCCTCCGCGGGGAGGGTGGTCGCAGCGGGCGCGGTGGTAAGTCGTGTGGTCACCCGTGACATCGGGATCACCTCGGATCAGCTGGTGCTGCAGGATGCCTTGCTCTACCCGGGCACGGAGGCCCGAAATCTGACCGAACGCGTCAAGAAGCCCGACGGGCGACGTCCGCAAGGGGACGCGCCGCGCGATCAGCGAGGAGGTACCTCCGTCCGGTTGGGCATCGCCGAAGACCAGAGTCCCCGTCCGCCCCACCGCCGGGCGAAGACCCTAGTGCTTGCGCCTGCACGCACGCGTGGCATACACTTCCCGGACCATGCGTCGCCGTGCGACAAGCGAGTCAAGCCGGGAGGCCCACATTGGGGTACGCGCCCGCGACCTCTCCCTCCTCGGCTGCCTGCTCCTCCTCCCCCTCCGGGGGGATGCGTAGACACCTGCGGCCTGCACGGCCATTTCTTGGATCACATCCGGATCCACTGCTCCATCTGACGACGACGCGTGCCTTGGGAGGTGTAGGTGACTCGTGAGCAGTAGCAGGTACATCAGGATCTTCGACACGACGCTGCGCGACGGCGAACAGGCGCCCGGCGCTACCTTGAACAGGGCCGAGAAGCTCGAGATCGCGCATCAGCTCGCCAAGCTGCGCGTGGACATCATCGAGGCCGGGTTCCCGATCGCCTCGCCCGACGACTTCGAGGCGGTCAAGGCGATCGCGACGGAGGTCAAGGGCCCGCGCGTCGCCGGCCTGGCGCGGGCCATCGAAGAGGACATCCGGGTCTGCTGGGACGCCGTGAAGGTCGCCGAGGTCCCGCGCATCCACACGTTCATCAGCACCAGCCCGGTGCACATGCAGTATCAGATCAAGAAGACGCCGGACGAGGTGCTCGCCGACACGCGCGCCATGGTCTCGCTCTCGCGCGACCTGGTCGCCACCCATCCGGAGGCCGACCTCGAGTTCAGCGCCATGGACGCGAGCCGCTCCGACCCCGAGTTCCTGGCGCAGGTGCTCGACCTCGCCGTGCAGTGCGGCGCCACCACCATCAACGTGCCCGACACGGTCGGCTACGCGCTGCCGCTCGAGTTCGGCGACTTCATCCGCGAGCTGTACCGGCTCGCACCCTCGCTGCACGACGTGCACGTGAGCGTGCACTGCCATAACGACCTCGGGCTGGCGACGGCCAACTCGCTGGCCGCGGTGCGGGCCGGCGCCACGCAGGTCGAGTGCGCCGTCAACGGCATCGGCGAGCGCGCCGGCAACGCCTCGCTGGAAGAGGTGGTCATGGCGATCCGTACGCGCGGCGACTCCTTCGACTGCGAGACCGGCGTGGACACCAAGGAGATCGCGCGTACCAGCCGGCTGGTGAGCTCGCTGACCGGCTACGTGGTGCAGCGCAACAAGGCCATCGTCGGGCGCAACGCGTTCGCGCACGAGAGCGGCATCCACCAGGCCGGCGTGCTCAGCGAGGCGTCGACGTTCGAGATCATGACGCCCGCCGACGTCGGCCTCGCCGACAACGACATCGTGCTCGGCAAGCACAGCGGGCGGCACGCGCTGCGCGCCAAGCTGGCCGAGCTCGGCTACACACTGTCGGACGCCGAGCTCGGCGACGCCTTCAAGAAGTTCAAGGACGTCGCTGACAAGAAGAAGGCGGTCACCGTGCTCGACCTCGAGGCGCTGGTGAGCGAGGAGATCCGCGAGCGCGAGGACCACTTCACGCTCACGAGCTTCGTCAACCAGTCGGGCTCGGCGATCATCCCGACGAGCCAGGTCGAGGTGCTGGCGCGCGGCGAGGTCAAGAAGGGCCGCAGCTTCAGCAACGGCTCGGTGGAGAGCGTGTTCGCGGCGATCGACGACGCCGTGGGCATCAGCGGCAGCCTGGCGGACTACCAGGTGCGCGCCATCTCGTCCGGCAAGGACTCGCTCGCGGAAGTGCGCGTAGCGGTGGAGGTCAACGGCCGCTCGTTCAACGGACAGGCCGTCAGTTTCGACGTCATGGAAGCCTCGGCGAAGGCCTACGTGAGGGCCGTCAACAACGCCGCGGCTGCAGGGGAGGTCTGATGGGTTCCACGATCACCGAGAAGATCCTCGCCCGCGCCGCAGGCGCGGGCGAGGCGCAGGCCGGCGACATCATCGAGGCGAAGATCGATCTCGCGCTGGCCAACGACATCACGGCGCCGCTGGCGATCGCCGAGTTCGAGAAGGCCGGGTTCACCAAGGTCTGGGACCCGGCCCGCATCGCCCTCGTGCCCGACCACTTCACGCCGAACAAGGACATCAAGGCGGCGGGCCAGAGCAAGAAGATGCGCGAGTTCGCCCGCAAGCACGAGATCGTCAACTACTTCGAGATCGGGCGCGTGGGCATCGAGCACGTGCTCCTGCCCGACACCGGCATGGTGGCGCCGGGCGACATCGTCATCGGCGCCGACAGCCACACCTGCACCTACGGCGCCGTGGCCGCCTTCAGCACCGGCGTCGGCAGCACCGACTTCGCCGCCGCCATGGCCTGGGGCCACGTCTGGCTGCGCGTGCCCGAGACCTTCAAGTTCGTCTACTCGGGCACGCCGGGCCCTTGGGTGACCGGCAAGGACCTCATGCTGCACACCATCGGCCTGATCGGCGTCGACGGCGCCCTCTACCAAGCCATGGAATTCACCGGCGAGGCCATCGAGTCCCTCTCCATGGACGAGCGCTTCACCATGTGCAACATGGCGATCGAGGCCGGCGGCAAGAGCGGCGTCGTCGGCTGCGACGAGAAGACGACACGGTACCTCCAGAGCCGGCCCGAGGGCAGCCGCGCGCGGACCGTCGGACAGGTGCTCGCCAGCGACGGGGACGCGGAGTACGCGCGCGTCCTCGAGATCGACGCCTCCGCCGTCCAGCCCACGGTGAGCAAGCCGCACCTGCCGAGCAACACGGCCGCGGCCGCCGACCTCGGCGACATCGCCATCGACCAGGTCGTCATCGGCAGCTGCACCAACGGCCGCCTCGCCGACCTGCAACAGGCGGCCGGCATCCTGCGCGGCAAGAAGGTGCACCCGGATGTGCGCTGCATCATCCTGCCGGGCACGCAGGAGGTCTGCCTCGAGGCGATCGCCGACGGCACCATGCGGACGCTCATCGAGGCCGGCTGCGCCTTCAGCACGCCGACCTGCGGCGCCTGCCTGGGCGGCCATATGGGCGTCCTCGCCGAGGGCGAGCGCGCCGTGGCCACGACCAACCGCAACTTCGTCGGCCGCATGGGTCACCCCGGCGCCGAGGTCTATCTGGCGAGCCCGTACGTGGCCGCGGCCTCCGCGCTGGCCGGCCACATCGCCACGCCGGAAGAAGTCGGCGCCGTGAAGGGAGGCTCCCGATGATCTTCGAGGGCACCGTCCCACGTACGGCCGTGACGTCGACACCGACACCGCGATAGTACCAGAGGCGCAGTCCGGTCACCGTCGGGTGAACGACCCGTATTGCTTGCGCCTGCACGCACGCGTGGCGTAGACTTCCCGGACCATGCGTCGCCGTGCGACAAGCGAGTCAAGCCGGGAGGCCCACATTGGGGTACGCGCCCGCGACCTCTCCCTCTTCGGCTGCCTGCTCCTCCTCCCCCCGCGGGGGGATGCGTAGACACCTGCGGCCTGCACGGCCATTCCCTGGATCACATCCGGATCCACTGTTCCATCTGACGACGACGCATGCCTTGGGAGGTGTAGGTGACTCGTGAGCAGTAGCAGGTACATCAGGATCTTCGACACGACGCTGCGCGACGGCGAACAGGCGCCCGGCGCTACCTTGAACAGGGCCGAGAAGCTCGAGATCGCGCACCAGCTCGCCAAGCTGCGCGTGGACATCATCGAGGCCGGGTTCCCGATCGCCTCGCCGGACGACTTCGAGGCGGTCAAGGCGATCGCGACGGAGGTCAAGGGCCCGCGCATCGCCGGCCTGGCGCGGGCCATCGAAGAGGACATCAGGGTCTGCTGGGACGCGGTGAAGGTCGCGGAGGTCCCGCGCATCCACACGTTCATCAGCACCAGCGCGGTGCACATGAAGTACCAGATCAAGAAGACGCCGGACGAGGTGCTCGCCGACACGCGCGCCATGGTCTCGCTCTCGCGCGACCTGGTCGCCACGCACCCGGAGGCCGACCTCGAGTTCAGCGCCATGGACGCGAGCCGCTCGGACCCGGAGTTCCTGGCGCAGGTGCTCGACCTCGCGGTGCAGTGCGGCGCCACCACCATCAACGTGCCCGACACGGTCGGCTACGCGCTGCCGCTCGAGTTCGGCGACTTCATCCGCGAGCTGTACCGGCTCGCGCCCTCGCTGCACGACGTGCACGTGAGCGTGCACTGCCACAACGACCTCGGGCTGGCGACGGCCAACTCGCTGGCCGCGGTCCGGGCCGGCGCCACGCAGGTCGAGTGCGCCGTCAACGGCATCGGCGAGCGCGCCGGCAACGCCTCGCTCGAGGAGGTCGTCATGGCGATCCGCACGCGCGGCGAGTACTTCGACAGCGAGACCGGCGTGGACACCAAGGAGATCGCCCGCACCAGCCGCCTGGTGAGCTCGCTGACCGGTTACGTGGTCCAGCGCAACAAGGCAATCGTCGGCCGCAACGCGTTCGCGCACGAGAGCGGCATCCACCAGGCCGGCGTGCTCAGCGAGGCGTCCACGTTCGAGATCATGACGCCCGCCGACGTCGGCATCGCCGACAACGACCTCGTGCTCGGCAAGCACAGCGGGCGGCACGCGCTGCGCGCCAAGCTGGCCGACCTCGGCTACACGCTGTCGGACGCCGAGCTCAGCGACGCGTTCAAGAGGTTCAAGGAGGTCGCGGACAAGAAGAAGGCGGTCACCGTGCTCGACCTCGAGGCGCTGGTGAGCGAGGAGATCCGCGAGCGCGAGGACCAGTTCACGCTCACGAGCTTCGTCAACCAGTCCGGCTCGGCGATCATCCCGACGAGCCAGGTCGAGGTGCTGGCGCGCGGCGAGGTCAAGAAGGGCCGCAGCTTCAGCAACGGCTCGGTGGAGAGCGTGTTCGCCGCCATCGACGACGCCGTGGGCATCAGCGGCAGCCTGGCCGACTACCAGGTGCGCGCCATCTCGTCCGGCAAGGACTCGCTCGCGGAAGTGCGGGTAGCGGTAGAGGTCAACGGCCGCTCGTTCAACGGGCAGGCAGTCAGTTTCGACGTCATGGAAGCCTCGGCGAAGGCCTATGTGAGGGCCGTCAACAACGCCGCGGCTGCAGGGGAGGTCTGATGGGTTCCACGATCACCGAGAAGATCCTCGCCCGCGCCGCAGGGCGCGACGAGGTACACGCCGGCGACATCATCGAGGCGAAGATCGACCTCGCGCTGGCCAACGACATCACGGCGCCGCTGGCGATCGCCGAGTTCGACAAGGCCGGGTTCACCAAGGTCTGGGACCCGGCCCGCATCGCCCTCGTGCCCGACCACTTCGCGCCCAACAAGGACATCAAGGCCGCGGGCCAGGCAGTGAAGATGCGCGAGTTCGCCCGCAAGCACGAGATCGTGAACTACTTCGAGGTCGGGCGCATGGGCATCGAGCACGTGCTGCTGCCCGACACCGGCATGATCGCGCCGGGCGACGTCGTCATCGGCGCCGACAGCCACACCTGCACCTACGGCGCCGTGGCCGCGTTCAGCACCGGCGTCGGCAGCACCGACTTCGCCGCCGCCATGGCCTGGGGCCACGTGTGGCTGCGCGTGCCCGAGACCTTCAAGTTCGTCTACTCGGGCAAGCCGGGCCCCTGGGTCACCGGCAAGGACCTGATGCTGCACACCATCGGCCTGATCGGCGTCGACGGCGCCCTCTACCAGGCCATGGAGTTCGCCGGCGAGGCCATCGAGGCACTGTCCATGGACGAGCGCTTCACCATGTGCAACATGGCGATCGAGGCCGGCGGCAAGAGCGGCATCGTCGGCTTCGACGAGAAGACGACGCAGTACCTGCAGAGCCGGCCCGACGGCAGCCGCGCGCGGACCGTCGGCCAGGTGTTCGCCAGCGACCGCGACGCGGAGTACGCGCAGGGTCCTCGAGATCGACGCCTCCGCCGTGCAGCCCACGGTGAGCAAGCCGCACCTGCCGAGCAACACGGCCGTGGCGGCCGAGCTCGGCGACATCACCATCGACCAGGTCGTCATCGGCAGCTGCACCAACGGCCGCCTCGCCGACCTGCGGCAGGCGGCCAGCATCCTGCGCGGCAAGAAGGTGCACCCGGACGTGCGCTGCATCATCCTGCCGGGCACGCAGGACGTGTGCCTCGAGGCGATCGCCGACGGCACCATGCAGACGCTCATCGAGGCCGGCTGCGCCTTCAGCACGCCGACCTGCGGCGCCTGCCTCGGCGGCCACATGGGCGTCCTCGCCGAGGGCGAGCGCGCCGTGGCCACCACCAACCGCAACTTCGTCGGCCGCATGGGTCACCCCGGCGCCGAGGTCTATCTGGCGAGCCCGTACGTGGCCGCCGCCTCGGCGCTGGCCGGCCACATCGCCACGCCCGAAGAAGTCGGCGCCGTGAAGGGAGGCTCCCGATGATCTTCGAGGGCACCGTCCACAAGTACGGCCGTGACGTCGACACCGACGTCATCATCCCGGCCCGCTACCTCAACACCAACGACCCGCAGGAGCTCGCGAGCCACGCGATGGAGGACATCGACGCCGACTTCGTGGACCGCGTGCAGCCGGGCGACATCATCGTCGCCGAGGAGAACTTCGGCTGCGGCAGCTCCCGCGAGCACGCGCCGGTGGCGATCAAGGTCGCCGGCGTGAGCGTCGTCGTCGCCTCGTCGTTCGCGCGCATCTTCTACCGCAACGCCATCAACACCGGGCTGCCGATCGTCGTCTGCCCGGCGGCCGCCACCGACGCGAAGATGGGCGACCGCCTCAAGGTCGACCTCGCCGCCGGCACCGTCGAGAACCTGACGCAGGGCAAGACCTACGACTCCGAGGCGTTCCCGCCGTTCATGCAGGAGCTCATCGACCGCGGCGGCCTGCTCGAGTACGTCAAGACCAGGATCGGCGAAGGGAGCGGCTCGTGATCACCCCCGCGAACCTGCGCGGCTATCGCGTCATGACCCTGCCCGGCGACGGCGTCGGGCCCGAGATCGTCGACGCCGCCAAGCGCGTGCTCGACGCGGCCGGCGAGAAGTTCGGCTACCTGCTGGCCTACGAGGTCGGCGTCATGGGCGGCTGCGCCATCGACCAGTTCGGCGCGCCCATGGAAGACGGCCTCGTCGAGCGCTGCAAGGCCACCGACGCCGTGCTGCTCGGCGCCGTCGGCGGCCCCAAGTGGGACACCACCGACCCGCACAAGCCGCGCCCGGAGCAGGGCCTGCTCGACATGCGCAAGGGCCTCGAGCTCTTCGCCAACCTGCGCCCCGTCAAGAGCTTCAAGGCGCTGGCCGCACAACAGCACGCTCAAGCCCGAGGTGATCGACGGCGTCGACATGCTGGTCGTGCGCGAGCTCACCGGCGGCGTGTACTTCGGCAAGCGCGAGCGCACCGCCGACACCGCCTACGACACGATGATCTACACCGAGGCCGAGGTCGACCGGCTCATGGAGTACGCGTTCAAGGTCGCCGGCGGCCGCCGCAAGCTCGTGCACTCCGTCGACAAGGCGAACGTGCTCGAGAGCTCGCGCCTCTGGCGCGCCGTCGCCATCCGCGTCGCCGAGCGCTATCCCGACATCGAGATGCGCCACATGCTCGTGGACAACTGCGCGATGCAGTTCATCCGCGAGCCCAAGCAGTTCGACGTCATCGCCACCGAGAACCTGTTCGGCGACGTGCTCAGCGACGAGGCGGCGATGCTCACCGGCAGCATCGGCATGCTGCCGAGCGCGAGCGTCGGCGCCGGCGGCGTGAGCCTGTACGAGCCCATCCACGGCTCGGCGCCGGACATCGCCGGCAAGGGGCTCGCGAACCCGTGCGCGACCATCCTGAGCGCCGCGATGATGCTCGACCTGAGCTTCGGCGAGACGGACGCGGCGCGCGCCGTAGAGAGGGCCGTCGAGACGGCCCTCGAGCAGGGCGCGCGCACCGCCGACATCGCCGCGCCCGGAGAGAAGACCCTGAGCACCACCGAGATGACCGATGCGATCCTCGCCGCCCTCTAGGGCGGCGTGACCTGCGAGGAGGAACGATGGCCCCGATCCCCGAGATGGACACGATCTGGATGGACGGCGCGCTGGTCCCCTGGGCCGACGCCAAGATCCACGTGCTCACGCACGCGCTGCACTACGGCTCGGGGGTCTTCGAGGGCATCCGCGCGTACAAGACCGAGCGCGGCGCGGCCGTGCTCCGTCTCACCGAGCACCTCAAGCGGCTCGTGCGGTCCGCGAAGCTCTACTACATGCCGGTGCCCTACAGCGCTCGAGCAGCTCTACGACGCCACCTTCGAGGTGCTCGAGTCCAACAAGCTCGACGCCTGCTACATCCGCCCGCTGGTCTTCCGCGGCTACGGCGAGATGGGCCTGTTCCCGATGAACGCCCCGGTGCAGGTGGTCATCGCGGCGTGGCCGTGGGGCACCTACCTCGGCGACGAGGGCATCAAGCACGGCGTGCGCGCCAAGACGAGCAGCATCCAGTCGCTCGACCACACGGCGCTGGCCCGCGCCGCCAAGGCCACGGGCCAGTACCTCAACAGCATCCTCGCCAAGATCGAGGTGCTCAACGCCGGCTACGACGAGGCCGTGATGCTCACGGAGCACGGCCACGTCGCCGAGGGCTCGGGCGAGAACATCTTCTGCGTGCGCAACGGCGTGCTCATGACGCCGCCGCCGAGCGACGGCGTGCTCGAGGGCATCACCCGCGACATCATCATGCACCTGGCGGCGAGCGAGGGCATCGAGCTGCAGGAGCGCAGCCTGTCGCGCAGCGACCTCGTGATCGCCGACGAGCTCTTCTACACCGGCACCGCGGCAGAGGTCGTGCCGATCCGCGAGGTGGACGACCACCTCATCGGCGAGCCCGGCCCGGTGACGCGCCTCATGCAGGAGCGCTTCGCGGCCATCACCGACGGGCAAGGACGAGGAGTTCGGCGACTACATGGAGTACGCGAGGAAGTAGCGATCCGGCGTCCGGGGAGGACCCGATGAGACAGCGAGCAGCAGGTGCAGCTGTACGACACGACGCTCCGCGACGGCATGCAGCAGGAGGGCATGTCCGTCTCGGTCGACGAGAAGGCGCGCATCGCGCTCAAGCTCGACGAGCTCGGCATCGGCTTCATCGAGGGCGGCTTCCCGGCCTCGAACCCCAAGGAGATCGAGTTCTTCCGGCGCATGGAGAGCGAGCGGCTCGTCAACGCGGAGCTCGTCGCCTTCGGCATGACCCGGCGCAAGGGCGTCGCGGCCGAGGCCGACGAGAGCCTGCGCGTGCTGGCCGAGGTCTTCACGCCGACCGTCGCCATCGTCGGCAAGACGTGGGGCCTGCACCTGAGCAAGGTCATCCGCGTGAGCCGCGACGAGAACCTGCGCATGATCGACGAGTCGGTGCGGTTCCTCGCGGCGCAGGGCAAGCGCGTGGTGTACGACGCCGAGCACTTCTTCGACGCCTGGCGCGACGACCGCGAGTACGCGCTGCGCTGCGCGACCGCGGCCGCCGAAGCGGGCGCCGCGGTCGTCTGCCTCTGCGACACCAACGGGGCGAGCCTGCCGCCGTTCGTCGCGGACGTCGTCCGCGAGGTCACGGCGGCCCTCCCCGAGGCGGTCGTCGGCATCCACGCGCACAACGACAGCGACTGCGCCGTCGCCAGCAGCCTCGTGGCCGTGGACGCCGGCGCGCGCCAGGTGCAGGGCACGATCAACGGCTACGGCGAGCGCTGCGGCAACGCCAACCTGGTGAGCATCATCCCGGCGCTCAAGCTCAAGATGGGCTTCGACGTCGTCGAGCGACGAGCAGCTCGAGCGCCTCACCGAGACCTCGCACTTCGTCGCCGACGTCGTCAACGCGGCCGTGTGGACCCACGCTCCCTACGTGGGCCGCTCCGCCTTCGCCCACAAGGGCGGCATGCACGTCGCCGCCGTCGAGAAGGCGCCCGAGACGTTCGAGCACGTCGACCCCGAGAAGGTCGGCAACGAGCAGCGGATCGTGGTCTCGGAGCTCTCCGGCAAGGGCGCCGTGGTGCGCAAGGCGCAGGAGCTCGGCCTCCAGCTCGAGGGCGACGACGCGCGCGTCGGCGCCGTGCTCAGGCGGCTCAAGGCGCGCGAGCACGAGGGCTACCACTACGAGGCCGCCGACGCCTCGTTCGACCTCCTGCTGCGCCAGGAGCTGGCGCCGCACGAGCCCGCTGTTCCGCCTCGAGAGCTTCCGCGTGATCGTCGAGAAGCGCGAGGACGGCAAGGCCGTCGTCGAGGCGACGATCAAGGTCCACGTCGGCGGCGAGCGCATCATCAGCACCGCCGAGGGCAACGGCCCCGTGAACGCGATGGACTCGGCGCTGCGCCAGGCGATCGTGAGCAAGTACCCGCACCTCGCCGACATCGAGCTGGTCAACTACAAGGTGCGCATCCTCGACGAGACCAAGGGCACCGGCGCCGTCACCCGCGTCCTGCTGGACGCGAGCGACGGGGAAGAGAGCTGGGGCAGCATCGGCGTCAGCGAGAACATCATCGAGGCGAGCTGGGAAGCCCTGGTCGACTCGATCGAGTTCGGGATGCTGCGCGGCCGCAAGGCCTGACCGCACGAAGAGCGATGCAAGGGAGAGGTGCCGCCGGCTGGAAGCAGGCGACGGCCGCATCGAGGTCACGCGGCGCCGCGAGCGCTCCGTTGGGCGCCGGACAGGCAGCCGACGGAAGCGCAGCATCACCCCAAGCGCTGCACTGGGCCCGGCCGCCCCGACGTCGGGACGTGCCGACCGACCGCTGCACGCGCCGGCGCGCGCCGGACGGTCTGCGGGTGGCTGCAGCCGTCCAACTCGTTCCGCTCGCCCCTCGCGCCGCTCGCCACTTCTGTGCGCAGCGGCGCGGGCCCGGTACCCCCGGGGGTGTGTCCGGCGGGCTGTCGAACGCCCCCGGAGCGGGCCTCCACCATGCTAGAATCCGGCCACCCATGACCTCCGCATTCGTCCATCTCCACGTGCACAGCGAGTACTCGCTGCTCGACGGCGCGTGCCGGGTCAAGGCGCTGGTCGCGCGCGCCAAGGAACTGGGCATGCCGGCGGTCGCCCTCACCGACCACGGCACGCTGGGCGGCGCCGTCAAGTTCTACCGCGCCGCCCAGGACGAGGGCATCAAGCCGATCATCGGCCTCGAGCTCTACGTCGCCACCGACCGGCACAGCCGGGCGGGAGTCAAGGAGCGCAACGCGCACCTCACGCTGCTCGCGCGCAACGAGACCGGCTACAAGAACCTCGTGAAGCTCTCCACCACGGCCTACCTCGAGGGCTACTACTACAAGCCGCGCGCCGACTGGGAGCTGCTCAGCCAGCACCACGAGGGCCTCATCGCGCTCACCGGGTGCCTGAGCGGCAAGACCTCGATGCTGCTGCGCGACGGCGACGACACCGCCGCGCTGGCCGAGGTCACCCGGCTCGCCGAGCTGCTCGGCCCCGAGAACGTCTACGTCGAGCTCCAGGACGCCGGCCTGCCCGAGCAGCGCGAGCTGCTCCCCAAGCTCGCGCAGCTCGCCGAGAAGGCCGGCCTCAAGACCGTCGCCACCAACGACGTCCACTACCTGCGCCACGAGGACGCCTACGCGCACGACGCGCTGCTCTGCATCCAGACGCAGAGCAACCTCGCCGACGAGAACCGCATGCGCTACGGCAGCGACGAGTTCTACCTCAAGTCGGGCGACGAGATGGAGGAGCGCTTCAAGGACTATCCCGGCGCCTGCGCGTCCACGCTGGAGATCGCCGAACGCTGTGACGTGAGCCTGGACTTCGGCGACTACAAGCTGCCCACGTACCCGGTGCCCGACGGCTTCACCGAGGACAGCTACCTGCGCGACCTGTGCGAGCAGGGCATCGCGCGGCGCTACGGCGCCGAGCCGAGCCAGGAGGTCATCGAGCGCCTCGACTTCGAGCTCGGCGTCATCGGCGAGATGGGGTTCGACGCCTACTTCCTCATCGTCTGGGACTACGTGAAGTTCGCCAAGGACAACGGCATCGCCGTGGGACCCGGCCGAGGTTCCGCCGCCGGGTCCATCGTCAGCTACGCGCTCGGCATCACCGACATCGACCCGCTCAAGTACGACCTGCTGTTCGAGCGCTTCCTCAACCCGGGGCGCAAGAGCATGCCCGACATCGACATGGACTTCAGCGTCGACCGGCGCGGCGAAGTCATCGACTACGTGGCGCAGAAGTACGGCCGCGACAGGGTGGCGCAGATCATCACCTTCGGCACCATGGCCGCGCGCGCGGCCGTGCGCGACGCCGCGCGCGTCATGGGCAAGCCCTACGCGATCGGCGACAAGATCGCCAAGATGATCCCCGAGCAGGCGCCGCCGGCGACCTTCGAGGACGCGATGACGCAGAACGGCGAGCTCAAGCAGGCCTACGACGCCGACGAGGAGGTCAAGGAGGTCGTCGACCTCGCCATGAGCCTCGAGGGCCTCATCCGCAACGACTCCATCCACGCGGCCGCCGTGGTGATCAGCGACAGGCCGCTCACCGAGTACCTGCCGCTGCAGCAGAAGGGCGAGGCCGAGCTCGTCACGCAGTTCGACATGAACGACGTCTCCAAGCTCGGCCTGCTCAAGATGGACTTCCTCGGCCTGCGCAACCTGGACGTCATCGAGGCCGCGCTCGAGCATCATCGAGAAGACGCGCGGCGTCTGCATCGAGATCGACAAGCTGCCGCTCGACGACGAGAAGACGTACACGATGCTCGCCCGCGGCGACTCCACCGGCGTGTTCCAGTTCGAGAGCCCCGGCATGAAGGAGGCGCTCCGCGAGATCGGCCCCACGGAGTTCGAGGACCTCATCGCCATCGTGGCGCTCTACCGGCCGGGTCCGATGCAGTTCATCCCGACGTACGCGCGCAACAAGAAGGACCCGGCCTCGGTCGTCTACGACCACGAGGCCCTGCGCCCGATCCTGGAGCCGACCCACGGCGTGACCATCTACCAGGAGCAGTACATGGCCATCGCCCGCCGGGTCGGCGGGTTCAGCCCGGCGCAGGCGGACGACCTGCGCAAGGCCATCAGCAAGAAGAACCACAAGCTGATGGCCACCCTCAAGGAGCCCCTCATGGAGGGCCTCGCCGAGAAGGACGTGCCGCCGGCGGTGGCCAACAAGATGTGGGCGAGCTTCGAGGCCACCGGCGACTACTCGTTCAACAAGAGCCACGCCGCCTGCTACGCGATGATCAGCTACCGCACCGCGTGGCTCAAGGCGAACTACCCCGTCGAGTACATGGCGGCCCTGGTCTCGAGCGTCATGAGCACCAAGGACAAGGTGCCGTTCTACGTCAACCAGTGCCACGAGATGGGCATCGAGGTGCTGCCGCCGGACGTCAACACGAGCCTCGTCGAGTTCACCGTGGTCGAGGGCAAGATCCGCTTCGGCATGAACGCCGTGAAGGGCGTCGGCGTCGGCGCCATCGAGGCCATCGTGGCCGCGCGGGACGAGGGCGGGCGTTTCGAGTCGATCTTCGACTTCTGCGCCCGCGTCGACTCGCAGATGGCCAACAAGCGCGTGCTCGAGGCGCTCATCCGCAGCGGCGCGTTCGACAGCACCGGCGACCCGCGCCGCGGCATGCTCGAGGTGCTGCCGCTGGCGATGTCCGACGGGGAGCGCCAGCGCAAGGACACGGCGAACGGCCAGGGCGACCTGTTCGGCGAGCATGGCCGCGGACGAGGACAGCGGCCATCCGCGGCCCACGGTGCCGCAGACCGAGTGGGACCAGACGACGCTGCTGCGCTACGAGAAGGAGGCCCTCGGCCTCTACGTCTCGGCCCACCCGCTCCAGGGCCTGCGCGAGCAGCTGCACGACGAGATCGAGGTGCCGGTCGCCCGGCTCGTCGACGCCGGCGACGGGGCGATGACCTGGACCGGCGGCATCGTCGCCAACGCCCAGAAGCGCGTCAGCAAGAACGGCGGCGTGTGGCTCGCGTTCCGCCTCGAGGACATCGACGGCGGCATCGAGTGCCGCGCCTGGCCCAAGGTGTACGAGCTGTACCGGGATCTCCTCGTCGAGGACGCCATCATCAAGGTCAAGGGCCGCATCGAGCGCCGCGCCGAGGGCGACATCACGCTCGGCGCCATCGAGGTCGTGCCGTTCAACGGCGTGAGCGAGTACCACCCGCTCACCGTGGTCATCGACTCCTCGTGCGTGGCGCCGACGGTCATGGACGACCTGCGCCGGGTGCTCACCGACTTCCCCGGCACCGTGCCGGTGGTGCTGCAGATGGTGAACGGCGACCAGCGCGCCAGGCTGCGCGTCGGCGACAAGCTCCGGGTGGACCCCGTCGCCGGACTGTATGCGGAGCTCAAGGCGCTGCTCGGGGAGAGCTGTATCGGGGTCGGCTGAGGCCGGCCGGAGCGGGGAGGAGGACGCACGATGATCCCAGAGGGCATGCGCGACGTTCTTCCGCCCGAGACGGGGCGGCTGCGGGCGGTCGAGGACCGGTTGCGCGACCGCTTCGCCGCCTACGGCTACGGCGAGGTGCGCACCCCGTGGCTGGAATTCGCCGAGACCCTCGAGGCGGCGGACGACGACACGCTCTCCGCCGGCTACCGCCTGCACGACGAGCAGGGCCACGAGCTCATGGTGCGCACCGACATGACCGTGCCGGTCGCGCGCATGGCCGCCGACCGCTGCGACGACGAGCCGCTGCCGCTCCGCTTCAGCTACGTGGCCCCGAGCATCCGCCCGTGGGCGCCGCAGCGGGGCCAGGACGGGGAGTTCCAGCAGGCGGGCGTGGAGCTGCTGGGTCTGGACTCGGCCGAGGCCGACGCCGAGTGCGTCACGCTCCTCTGCGACGCGCTCGCGGGGCTCGGCCTCCGCGACTACACGGTCACGCTCGGCTCCGCCTCCTTCCAGCGAGCGCTCATCGACTCCCTCGGGCTGCCCGCGGAGGACCGCGAGAAGTTCAAGGAGGCGCTCGGGCGACCGCGACTACCCGCTGGTCGAGAGCATCGCCGGCAACTCCGATGTGGAGTGGGACGTCCTCAAGGCTCTCTGGCGCATCCTCGAGCTGAGCGGCGGTGAGCGAGGTGCTCGGGCAGGCGCGCAAGCTGGCGCGCAACGACGTCATGGAGACGGCCGTCGCGCGCCTCGGCCGCATCCAGGACCTCGTCGAGGACGCCGGGTTCGGCGAGCGGCTGGCCTTCGACTTCGGCCTCATGCAGGACCTCGGCTACTACACCGGCTTGCTCCTCGAGGCCTACGCGCCGGGCGTCGGGCTGCCGCTCGCCAGCGGCGGCCGCTACGACGGCCTCGTCGCGCGCTTCGACTGGGACATCCCCGGCGTCGGGTTCGCCATCGCGGTGGACCGGGCCGCCGACGCGCTCGACGAGGCCGGCGTGGCGCACGTCGTCGCGCCCGCCGCGGTCCCGTTCATCGGCGGCCTGGAGGCGCCGGCGCGGGCGGCGGAGCTCCGCCGCGCCGGCCTCTCCGTCGTGGCGCTGCCCGAGGCGGCGACCGGCGTGAAGCCGCCGCTGCTGCTGCGGCGCGCGGCAGTTCGTACACGCTGCGGCTGGCCGACGGCCGGGAGCTGACCGGCGGCGCGCGCGAGATCGCCGAGGCGTTGGGGGTCGGGTGAGGATCGGCCTCGCCTGCGAGGCCGGCCGGCCGCCGGCCGAGATCCTCGACCTGCTCGAGGCGGCCGGCCTGCCGACCGCCTCGCTGCGCGAGGAACGGGCGCCGGCGCTCCTGGAGCAGCCGGCCGGCGCCTGGCTGCTCGGCACCTCCGGCGACGTCCTGCGCGCCTGCGACCGCGGCGCCCTGGACGTCGGCGTGGTCGGCAGCGACGGGCTTCTCGAGGGACGGTTCGGCGTCGCCGACCTGCTCGATCTCGGCCGCTGCCGCGACGAGCTGGTGCTGGCGATGATGCCCGGGGGAGGCAGGCCGGACCGGCGGCCGCGGATCGCGACACGGTATCCGGAGACCACGAGCCGGCACTTCGCCGCCGTGGGCGCGCAGCCCGACATCCTCGTGCTCGACGAACCATCCCTGGCGCCTGCGCTCGGCCTCGCCGACGGCGTGGTCGAGCTTCGCTCCCGGCTGGCCGCGCGGGCTCGCCGGGATGCCGCCGCTCGAGGTCGGCGAGGTCGTGGCCGCCTGCAGCGCGCATCTCGTGGCCGCGCGCGCCGCGCAGAGTGCTGCTGCGCGACGAGGTCGGCGCGCTGGTGACCAGCTTGCGCGCCGCGCTGGAGGAGAGATGAGACGGCTGCCGTGGAACGACGACGTGGCCGCGACGGTCGCGGCGCTCCGGGCGCTGGCGCCGCCGGCCGCCGAGGTGCAGACGGCGGCCGCGGCCATCGTGGCCGACGTGCGCGCTCGCGGCGACGCCGCCGTGCGCGCGCAGACCGCGCGGCTCGACCGCGTGGAGCTCCCCGAGGACTACGCCGTCCCGGCCGCCGAGCTGCGCGCCCGGCTCGAGGCGCTTTCGCCCGGAGCTTCGCGGCGCGCTGGAGACGGCCGCCGCCAACATCCGCGCCTATCACGAGCGCGAGGCGGTCGCGCCGTGGCGCGAGACGCTCGCGCAGGGCCAGGTCGTCGGCCAGGAGATCGTGCCGCTGGCGGCCGCCGGGCTCTACGTGCCCGGCGGCCTCGCCGACTACCCGTCCTCGGTGCTCATGACGGCCATCCCCGCGCAGGTGGCCGGCGTCGAGCGCATCGTCGTCTGCTCGCCGCCGCGGCCGGGCGGCGGCGCGGCCGCAGGCGTGGCCGCCGCCTGCGCGCTCCTCGGCGTCGAGTCGCTGTTCCCGATCGGCGGCGCCCAGGCCGTGGCCGCGATGGCCCTGGGGACCGCCCGCGTGCCGCGCTGCGACGTGATCGTCGGCCCCGGCAACGCCTACGTCACCGAGGCCAAGCGGCTGCTGGTCGGCGAGGTCGGCATCGACAGCCTCGCCGGCCCGAGCGAAGTGCTCATCATCGCCGACGCGTCCGGCGAGCCGGAGTGGCTCGCCGCCGACCTGCTCGCGCAGGCCGAGCACGGCTCGGGCGCGATGGCGTGCCTCGCCGACATCGGCGGCACGCTCGCCGGCGCCGTGGCGGCGGCCGTCGAGCGGCTCTCGGCCGAGCTCGGCATCGCGACGGACAACGTGGTCATCGTGTCCTGTCCGGACCGCGCCGCCGCGCTGGCGCTCAGCAACGCGTTCGCGCCCGAGCACCTCGAGCTCCACTGCGAGGACGCGCACGAGCTGCTGCGCGGCGTGCGCAGCGCGGGCGCCGTCTTCGTCGGCCCGCACGCCGCCACCGCCTTCGCCGACTACGCCGCCGGCACCAACCACGTGCTGCCCACCGGCGGCTCGGCCCGCTTCGGCCAGGGGCTCTCCGTCGATGCTTTCCGCAAACGGGTCGCTGTGGTAGAACTCGACGGCCCCGCCGCCGCCGCCCTCGCGCCGCAGGTGGCGACCATCGCCGACGAGGAGGGCCTGCGCGCCCACGCGCTCTCCGCCCGCCTCCGGGCCCAGTGAGGAGCTGCCATGAACAGCCGCCGCAGGCAGACTATCGAGCGGGGCACCGGAGGAGCACCGCTCAGCGAGCGCCGCGCAGAGGTCAAGCGCACCACCAACGAGACCGACATCGCCGTGACGCTGGACCTCGACGGCCACGGCGTCGCCGACGTCGCCACCGGCATCGGCTTCCTCGACCACATGCTCGTGCTCTTCGCGCACCACGGCGGGTTCGACCTCACGGTGCGGGCCAGCGGCGACCTCGACGTGGACGGGCACCACACGGTGGAGGACATCGGGCTGACTCTCGGGCAGGCGCTGCGCGAGGCGCTCGGCGACAAGCGCGGCATCCGCCGCTACGGCTCGTTCCTGCTGCCGATGGACGAGGCGCTCGCGATGGTGGCGCTCGATCTCTCCGGCCGGCCCTACTTCGTGCACGACCTGCAGCTGGCCGGCGTGCGCATC
Source organism: uncultured Thermoleophilia bacterium (assembly GCA_963784975.1). Classification (GTDB taxonomy): domain Bacteria; phylum Actinomycetota; class Thermoleophilia; order UBA2241; family UBA2241; genus CAIXSE01. The sequence continues at coordinate 21,070 of CAWAUK010000003.1, forward strand.
GGCGAGTTCGACGCCGACCTCACGCCGCACTTCTTCCGCTCGCTGGCGACGCAGAGCGGCATGACCCTGCACGTGCGCCTGCTCGCCGGCAGCGACGCGCACCACATCGTCGAGGCCGTGTTCAAGGCCTTCGCCCGGGCGCTCGCGCAGGCCTGCGAGCAGCACGGGCGCGGCGACGAGGTGCCGTCCACCAAGGGCACCCTCTGACGGCCGTGGCAGCGCCTCCGCGCGTCGCCGTCGTCGACTACGGCATGGGCAACCTCGCCAGCGTCGCCAAGGCGCTGGCGCGCAGCGGCGCCGACGTGCGCGTCACGCAGAGCGCCGCCGAGGTGCGCGACGCGGCGCGGCGTCGTGCTTCCCGGCGTCGGCGCCTTCCGCGACGCGGCCGCGCGGCTCGAGCAGAGCGGCCTCGGGGCCGCCGTGCTCGAGCGGATCGCGGCCGGCACGCCGTTCCTCGGCGTGTGCCTCGGCCTCCAGCTGCTCTTCGAGAGCAGCGGCGAGGGCGGCCGCTGGCCGGGCCTCGGCGTGCTCGGCGGCACCGTGGAGCGCCTGGAGACCGGCCTCAAGGTGCCGCACATCGGCTGGAACGACCTGGACTGGGGGCCGGCCGGCGCGGGCATGGCCCGCGGGCTGCCGGCCCCGGCCACCGTCTACTTCGTGCACTCCTACGCCGCGGTCCCCACGGACCCGTCCGTCGTCGCCGCGACGACGGACTACGGCGGCCCAGTGGTCGCGGCAGTGGCGCGGGACAACGTCTGGGCAGTACAGTTCCATCCGGAGAAGAGTTCGAGCGTCGGGCTCGCCCTGCTGGCCGGATTCGTCGCCAACGTCCACCGGGAGGCTGGCACCTCATGATCGTGTTCCCCGCCGTCGACATCCAGGCCGGCAAGGCGGTGCGCCTGCGTCGCGGCGACTTCGACGACGTCACCGTGTTCAGCGACGACCCGGTGGAGCTGGCGCGCTACTGGCAGGACCAGGGCGCCGAGGCGCTGCACGTCATCGACCTCGACGCGGCGCGCACCGGCGAGCTGACGAACTTCGCGATCGTCGAGCGCATCGTCAAGGCGCTGGACATCCCCGTCGCAGTACGGCGGCGGCATCCGCAGCCAGAAGGCCCTGGCGCTCATGGCGGGCCTCGGCGTGCACTGGGTCGTCATGGGCACGGCGGCGGTCACGGCGCTCGACCTGCTCGACGACGCCGTCAACTGGCTCGGCGACCGTCTCGTCGTCGGCCTCGACTGCACCGACGGCATGTGCGCCACGCACGGCTGGCAGCAGCGCTCGCAGATGAGCGCCATCCGCTTCGTCAAGGTGCTCGCCGAGCACGGGGTGCAGCGGGTGGTCTACACCGACACGGCCCGCGACGGCATGCTCGGCGGGCCCAACCTTCCGGGCCTGGCCGACCTCGCCGAGGTCTCGCCGCTCGAGATCATCCTCTCGGGCGGCATCGCGCTGCTCGACGACCTGCGCCGCCTCAAGAAGCTCAACGCCGACAACGTCGTCGGCGTCATCGTCGGCCGCGCGCTCTACGAGAAGTCGTTCACGCTCGCCGACGCGCAGGCGATCTTCGCCGGCTGACGGCGGCCCGTGCACCGCAAGCGCATCATCCCGTGCCTCGACGTCCGTGACGGGCGGGTGGTCAAGGGCGTCAACTTCGTCGCGCATCCGCGACGCCGGCGACCCGGTCGAGCTGGCGGCGCGGTACGACGCCGAGGGCGCCGACGAGCTCATCTTCCTCGACATCACGGCCTCGCACGAGCGCCGCGACATCATCATCGACCTCGCGGCGCGCTGCGCCGAGCAGGTGTTCATCCCGTTCACCATCGGCGGCGGGCTGGCCAGCGAGGACGACGTCCGCGCCATCCTCGCCGCCGGCGCCGACAAGGTGACGATGAACACCGCCGCCGTCGAGGACCCGGAGCTGGTGCGCCGCTGCTCCGAGCGGTTCGGCGCGCAGTGCATCGTGGTCGCCATCGACGCGCGGAGGGTCGCGGGGAGCGGGGAGGAGGGACGCCCGCCGCGCTGGGAGGTCTACGTGCACGGCGGGCGCACGCCCACCGGCATCGACGCGATCGAGTGGGCGGCGCGCGCCGCCGAGCTCGGCGCCGGCGAGTTCATGCTCACCAGCATGGACCGCGACGGCACGCTCGACGGCTACGACCTGGAGCTGACGCGGGCGGTCGCGCGCGCGGTGGGACGTGCCGGTGATCGCCTCGGGCGGGGTCGGCACGCTCGAGCACCTCGCCGACGGCCTCACGGAGGGCGAGGCGGACGCCGTGCTGGCGGCGAGCATCTTCCACTACGGCACGTACACGATCGCCGAGGCCAAGGAGTATCTGGCGGCCCGCGGCGTCCCGGTGCGGCCGGTGACGCCCGCGGCGCCGGGCGGCCTGGCCGCGACGGCGGACGCCGCCTCGTCGTGAGCGACCCCCGCGTCATCGACCTGGCCGGGCCGGAGGCCGCGGACGCGCGCGCGGCTGGCCGGGCTGCTCGCCGCGGCGCGCCTCGTCTGCTTCCCCACGGACACGGTGTACGGCGTCGGCGGCCTCGTGACGCCGGCGGTCGCGCGAGGCGGTCGTCGCCGCCAAGGGCCGCGAGGCGGGCAAGCCGCTCCAGGTGGTCTATCCGACCGTGGAGCTGCTCGTGACCTCCCTGGCGCTCGGGCCCCGGCTGCTCGACGCCGTGCGGCGCCTCCTGCCGGGGCCGTTCACCCTGCTGCTGCCGTACCCGCCGGGCCTGGCGTTCCCGCCGGCGGGCGAGGTGCCGCACCACACGAACGGCGTGTGGGGCGTCAAGGAGACGAAGGTGGCCACGCTCGGCGTGCGCGTGCCCGCGTGGCCTGCGACCGCGCGGGCCCTCGGCGAGCTGCCGTTCCCGCTGCTCGCCTCGAGCGCCAACCCGAGCGGGGGCGCCGCGCCCCGGTCGGTGGACGAGGTGGACGGCGGCCTGCTGGCCGCCTGCGACCTCGTCCTGGACGCGGGGCCGGTCAGCGGCGAGGCGTCGACGATCGTCGACCTCAGCCTCTACGCCTCGGACGGCGGCTGGCGTATCCTGCGCCGGGGGACCATCGACGAGAAGGGCGTCGCCGCGCTGCTGGCGGGCGACGGGGAGGAGCCGCGCGCATGAGGACGCTGCCGTTCTACCAGGTGGACGTGTTCACCGACCGCCCGTTCGCCGGCAACCCGCTGGCGGTGTTCCCCGAGGCCGAGGGGCTCACCGCCGTGCAGATGCAGGCGATCGCCAGCGAGATGAACCTCTCGGAGACCACGTTCGTGCTGCCGGCGGAGGCCGGCGGGGACGCGCGGGTGCGCATCTTCACGCCCGCGCTCGAGCTGCCGTTCGCCGGCCACCCCAGCGTGGGCACGGCCTGCGAGCTGGTCCGGCTCGGCATGGTGGCCGTCACCGAGCCGGTCACGCGGGTCGTCCTCGAGCTCGGCGTCGGGCCGACGATCGTCGAGGTCACCGTGCGCGACGGCGTGCCGCTCGCGGCGACCGTGCACCAGCGGCCGCCCGTGTTCCACCCGCCGGCGCCGCGCGGCTCGGTCGCCGCCGTCCTCGGCCTCGACCTCGAGGACCTGCACCCCGAGTTCGACCCGGTGCCGGTCGACACCGGGCTCTGCTACACGATCATCCCGCTCGCCTCGCAGCGGTCGCTCGCCCGGGTCTCCATCGATCTCGACCTCGCCGGCGACTTCGAGCGCCGCCACGCCGAGGTCTACCCCTGCGCCTTCACCGGGCAGGACGAGCCTTGGGTGGAGGCGCGCGGCCTGTTCCCGTTCGCCGGCATCACCGAGGACCCGGCCACCGGCAGCGCCGCCGGGCCGCTGGCCGCCTACATGGCCCGGGAGGGTGTGCTGCCGCCGGAGGAGGAGCGCGTCGTGCTCCAGGGGCAGCAGATCGGCCGCCCGAGCTTCCTCACGGTGGCCGTCTCCGGGACGCCCGACGGCCATCACCGACGTGCGCGTCGGCGGGTCCGTGCAGCCGGTCCTCCGGGGCGAGCTCTCTCTCCCGGACTGATCGCCGCAGGCGCATGACGTCGGGCGCCGGCCGAGGGCCCCGCGGCGCACGGACTACTGCACGGAAGAGCCAGTGAGCGGGCGCCGGCCCGAAGGGCCCCGCGGCGCACGGACTGATACAATCAGCGCCCTGTAGCCGAGGGCGTGGGGACCGGCCGCGGGCGCGCCACAGGCGCCTCCCACCGTCGGCTCCCCGCCACCCAGACCGCCGTCCAGAAGGAGCACGTCATGAAGATCGCCGCCGGTGCCGACCACGGTGGGTTCGCACTCAAGCAGGCCGTGGTGCGCCGTCTGCGCTCCCTCGGGCACGAGGTCATCGACGTGGGCACCGACTCCGAAGAGGTCTCGGTGGACTACCCGGTGTACGGCCACAAGGTCGCCGAGCTGGTGGCGTCCGGCGAGGTCGAGCGCGGCGTGCTCGTCTGCGGCACCGGCCTCGGCATCTGCATGTCGGCCAACCGCCACCACGGTGTGCGCGCCGCCGACTGCTTCACGCCGTACCTCGCCGAGATGACGCGCCGCCACAACGACAGCAACGTGCTCTGCCTCGGCGGCCGCGTCCTCAGCGAGGACGAGGCCTGGGCGATCACCGAGGTCTGGCTCGAGACGCCGTTCGAGGGCGGCCGGCACGAGCACCGCGTCGCGCTCCTCGACGAGGAGGAGTCTGCTTGAGCCCCGTCGGTCGCGAGTGGCGCCGCGAGCCGCTCTACCACCTCGACCCCGAGCTCAACGAGCTCCTGCGCAGCGAGCTCATCCGCCAGCAGGAGACGCTCGAGCTCATCGCCAGCGAGAACTTCGCCAGCCGGGCGGTGCTCGAGGCCACCGGCTCGGTGCTCACCAACAAGTACGCCGAAGGGCTCCCGGGCGCGCGCTACTACGGCGGCTGCGACGTGGTCGACCAGGTCGAGCAGCTCGCCATCGACCGCTGCAAGGAGGTCTTCGGCGCCGAGCACGCCAACGTGCAGCCGCACTCGGGCTCGTCGGCCAACCTCGCCGTGCTGTTCGCGCTGCTCGAGGCCGGCGACACGATGATGGCCATGGCGCTGGCCCACGGCGGGCACCTCACGCACGGCATGGGCATCAACTACTCGGGGCGCACGTACAACGTGGTCCCGTACCACGTGCGCCCCGACACCGAGATCATCGACTACGACGAGGTGCGCGCGCTCGCGCTGGAGCACCGGCCCAAGCTCATCATCTGCGGCTACAGCTCGTACCCGCGCACGATCGACTTCGCCGCCTTCCGCGAGATCGCCGACGAGTGCGGCGCGATGCTCATGGCCGACATCGCGCACATCGCCGGCCTCATCGCCGCCGGCGCGCATCCCAACCCCGTGCCGTACTGCGACGTGGTCACGAGCACCACCCACAAGACGCTCACCGGCCCGCGCGCCGGCATCATCATGTGTCGCGCCGAGTACGCCGAGGCGATCGACCGCGCGGTGTTCCCCGGCATGCAGGGCGGCCCGCTCATGCACGTCATCGCCGCCAAGGCCGTCTGCCTGCGCATCGCCCAGAGCGACCAGTTCCACAAGCTGCAGCGGCAGATCGTCAAGAACTGCGCCGTGCTCGCCGAGACGCTGGCCGAGGGCGGCCTGCGCCTCGTGTCCGGCGGCACCGACGTGCACCTCGCGCTCGTCGACCTTCGGCCGGCCGGCTCTCACGGCCTCGAGTGCCAGGAGCTGCTCGAGCGCGTCAACATCACGGCCAACCGCAACGTGGTGCCGTTCGAGGATGCCTCGTTCAACGTGGCGAGCGGCCTGCGCGTCGGCTCGCCGGCGGTCAGCACGAGGGGCTTCATGGAGCCCGAGATGCGCCAGACCGGCGAGCTCATGCTGCGCGCCATCGCCGCCCGCGACAACGACGCGGCGCTGGCCGAGATCCGCCACGAGGTCATCGAACTCCTCGACCGGTTCCCGCTGTACGAGTTCCTGTGAGCGCGACCGCCGGGCAGAGGGCGCGCCGCCTCGGCGGCCGAGCTGGGACGAGTACTTCCTGCAGCTCGCCCGCCAGGCCGCGTCGCGCTCCACCTGCCTGCGCCGCCAGGTCGGCGCCGTCCTCGTGCGCGACAAGCGCATCCTCGCGACCGGCTACAACGGCGCCCCGCGCGGCGTCGCCCACTGCCTCGACATCGGCTGCCTGCGCGAGCAGCTCGGCATCCCGTCGGGCGAGCGCCACGAGCTCTGCCGCGCCATCCACGCCGAGCAGAACGCCGTGATCCAGGCCGCGATCCACGGCGTCGCCATCGAGGGCGCGACGCTCTACTGCACGCTCCACCCGTGCGTCCTCTGCGCCAAGATCCTCATCAACTGCGGCGTGCGCGAGATCCACTACCTCGAGGGCTACCCGGACGAGCTCTCGCGGGAGCTGCTGTCCGAGGCCGGCGTCGTCCTGTTCAAGGAGGATCTGCCATCGGCGGGCCGCTGAGCCTCTCCAGCCCGCTGCGCACGGCGATCCTGGGCTTCCTCATCGCGGCGCTCATCGTGTACGTGCTGACGCCGCTGATGAGCCGGCTCGCGCACCGCACCGGCGCCGTCGACACGCCGACCGACGACCGGCGCATGCACGAGCTGGCCACGCCGCTGCTCGGCGGGCTCGGCATGTACCTCGGCTGGATGATCCCGGTGATGCTCCTGGTGGAGGTCGACCGGCCGGTGTGGGGCATCATCGGCGGCGCGACCATCGTCGTGGCCGTCGGCCTCTTCGACGACCTCTACGAGCTCGAGCCCATCGTCAAGTTCATCGGCCAGCTGCTCGCCATCGGCGTGGCCATCTACTTCGACATGCGCATCACGCGCATGGGCGTGCCGTTCACCGACGAGCTCACGTGGCACCTCCCGCTCGTGGTCTCCGTCCTGGTCACCGGCTTCTGGATGGCGATGATCATCAACATGGTGAACTTCATCGACGGCCTCGACGGCCTGGCAGCCGGCGTGTGCGGCATCTCGGCGCTGACCTTCTCGATCATCTCGCTGGCGACGAACTTCCCGGCGATGGGCGTGCTCGCCGCCGTCCTCGCCGGCGCCACGTTCGCCTTCCTGCGCTTCAACTTCCACCCGGCGTCGATCTTCATGGGCGACGCCGGGTCCATGCTGCTCGGCTTCGTGCTCGCCTGCATCAGCGTGCAGAGCGTGATGAAGGGGACTGCCGCCGTGGCCCTGGTCCTGCCCCTGCTGGTGCTCGGCGTGCCGTTCGTCGACCTGTTCCTCATCGTCTGGCGCCGCTGGCGCCGCGGGGTGCCGTTCTACTCGCCCGGGCAGGACCACGTGCACCACGACCTCGTGCTGGTGCACGGCTTCTCGCAGCGCAAGAGCGTCCTGCTGCTCTACTCGTGGTGCATCTGCCTCAGCGGCCTCGCGATCTCGATGCAGCAGCGGTTCTGGCCGGCGATCGTGGCGTTCGCCGTGGCCGCCGCGGTCTCGACGGCGTACATGGCGCGGCTCCTGAGCCGCTACCGTTCGCGACGTCGAGGGCTCCCCGATCCGCTCGCCCCCGGTGTGGGGAACAACCCCGATGAGGGCGGAGACAGGGCCTCCGGGATGCCTGACGGAGCCAGGCGACGCGGCGCCGCCGCGCGGCGAGCGCCTCTGAGAAATGGTATGCGCAATCCCATTTGCAGCCTTCCGGAACGGCAGGTATAGTGTGACGCCAGACCACCCCGAGGACGGGAAGAAGGATCCGCCGCGGAGTGCGGCATCGGCGGAATCGGTCGCGTTTCTGCTGCTCGCCGGCGTGGCCGTGGGGCTGGGATTCGGCGCCGGCGTCGACTGGCTCCTCGGCACCTTTCCCCTGTTCGTGGTGATCGGCGTGTTCGCCGGCTTCGGCTTGGCGCTGTACGCCGTCTATCTGGAGACGAAGTGACAGACTCAGGAGGACGAGGCGTATCCGCAGGCCGTTCGTAGCACCGCTTCTTCTTGTCGCCGCCATCCTCGCCTGCGCGACCGTGGCGGCGTTCGTCGACCAACCCGTGTGGGCGGCTCTGGTCGGCGCGGGTCTCGCGCTCGTCTACTGGGGGCTCGAGACCCTCACGTGGCGCCGCGCCCGTGACCGGCAGGACCTCGCCCTCGGCGTCGCCTTGAGCGGCATGGGCGTGCGGATCGCCGTCGTCCTGGCCGGGCTCGTCGTCGTCGGCGTGCTCGACCGGCCGTCGTTCCCCACCGCGGCGCTCTCCTTCCTCGTCGCCTTCACGCTGTACGTCCTTGTCCGTCCCTTCACGTACCCCACGGCGTCCACGCCGGCGGGCCAAGCGAGGCTGCAGTGAAACATCCCTGGCGCTGGATCATCGGCCTTCTGGTCATCGGCTTCCTCATCGCCCTGGCGATCATCCCGGGCGGCAAGAAGATGGAGTTCGAGGTCGCCGGCGAGTTCAACCGCGCGGTCCTCATCAAGCTGCCGACCATCGGCCCCTTCGACATGTCGATCACCAAGACGGTCGCCTACCTGTGGATCACCGTCGCCGTCATCCTCGTGCTCGCCATCGTCGTCGCCCGCTCGCTGAAGGTGCAGCCGGGCCGCTTCCAGTACGCCATGGAGACGCTCTACGAGCTGGCCCGCGACGGCATCGTCGGCTCGGTCATGAAGAGCGGCAAGAAGCAGTGGTTCCCCTACATCGGCGGCGTGTTCGTCTTCGTCCTCACCTGCAACCTCATCGGCCTGATCCCGCTGCCGTTCGGCGAGGGGCACCAGCCGGCGTACTACGCGGCCACGGCCAACCTCAACGTGACGCTCATGCTGGCGCTGTTCACCTTCGTGTTCACGCACTACGCCGGCATCCGCAAGAACGGCGCCCTCAGGTACGTCAAGGCCTGGGCGCCGTCCGGAGCGCCGCCGGTGCTCAAGCAGGTCATCTGGTTCATCCACGTGGTCAGCGAGTTCTTCCGGCTCATCTCGCTCTCCGTCCGTCTCTTCGCCAACATGGTGGCCGGGCACGCCATCCTCGCCGTGTTCTTCGCCATGGCGCTCATCTTCCAGAGCTACCTCGTCGGCCTCGCCCTGCAGGGGGCGTCGGTGCTCATCTACATGTTCGAGCTCTTCGTGGCCTTCATCCAGGCCTTCATCTTCGCCATCCTCTCCGCCGTGTACATCGGCGGCGCTCTCGACCAGGACCACTGACCATCACCTGACGACAACTTCTGTAGGAGGACGAATACATGGACGCTGCAGCCGCCAAGGAACTCGGGAAGTTGCTCGGCGCCGGCCTGTCGATGGGCCTCGGCGCCATCGGCCCGGGCGTCGGCCTCGGCATCATGATCGGCAAGGCGCTCGAGTCGATCGCCCGCCAGCCGGAAGTCGCCGGCGACGTGCGCACGAACATGTTCATCGGCATCGGCGTCACCGAGGCCGTCGCCCTGTACGCCTTCGTCGTCGCCCTGATCCTCATCTTCGTCGCCTGATCCGCCGGACCGACGTTCGCGAGGCAGGCAGGAGAGGAAGAGCATGCTGAATATCGACCCAGGCCTGATGATCTGGACGCTGATCACGTTCGGCATCGCCGTGTTCATCCTCTGGAAGTACGCCTTCGGGCCGCTGCAGAAGATCATCGACCAGCGGCGTGACGGCATCCAGGAGAGCATGGACGTGGCCGAGGAGACGCGCGCCGAGGCGCTGCGCCTGCTCGAGGAGTACAAGGCCACGCTCGCCAAGGTGCGCGGCGAGTCCGAGGAGATCCTCGAGCGCTCGCGCACGACCGCCGAGCACGCCAAGGCCGAGATCATGACCGAGGCCAAGGCGCAGTCGGAGCGCGTGCTCGAGAAGGCGCACGAGCAGATCGAGCGCGACACGCGTGCCGCGCTGCGCGAGATCAAGGGCCAGATCGCGGAGCTCACGGCGCTGGCCACCGAGAAGGTCGCGGCCAGCAGCCTGACCGCGGCCGACCAGCAGCGCCTCATCGACGAGGCGCTCGCCGAGCTCGACGTCGAGCAGCTCGGCGCGGAGGGCAAGGCGTGAGCGAAGAACAGGTCGCTCGGGTCTACGCCCAGGCTCTGTTCGACGCCGCCAAGGAGGCCGGCGTGGTAGAGCCGGTGCGCCGCGAGCTGGGCGAGTTCGTCGCCGCCCTCGCGGCGTCGGCTTCGCTGCGCGACGTGCTCGCCGACCCGCAGGTCGAGACGAGCGCCAAGACCCGCGTGCTCGCCGAGATCACGCGTGGCGGTCAGCCGCTCGTGGCCAACGTCCTGCAGCTCATGCTGGCGCGTGGCCGCTGGGCGGCCCTGCCCGAGCTGCAGCTGGCCTACGACGCCCTCGCCATCGTCGAGGAGGGTGTCGTCGAGGTCGAGGTCGTCTCGGCCGCGGAGCTGTCGCCCGAGACCGAGAAGAAGATCGCCGCCCGTGTCCAGGAGGCGACGGGGCGCCGGGTCGAACTGGCCCGGCGCGTCGACCCCTCCATCCTCGGCGGCCTCGTCCTGCGCATCGGCGACGTCATCGTCGACGGCAGCGTCAAAGCACGGATCCGCCAGCTGCGCCGCAAGCTGGCTACCGCAGAAGTGAGAGGTGACGTCTAGTGAAGCTGCGACCCGAAGAGATCGCCTCGGTCCTCAAAGCCCAGATCCAGGACTACCAGGCTGAGGTCGAGGTCGAAGAGGTCGGGACCGTCCTCGAGGTCGGCGACGGGATCGCTCGTATCTACGGCCTGCGCAACTGCCTGGCCATGGAGATGCTCGAGCTCCCTCACGACGTCACCGGTCTGGCCCTCAACCTCGAAGAAGACAACGTCGGCGCCGTGCTCCTCGGCGAGGACACCCTCATCAAGGAGGGCGACCTCGTCAAGCGCACCGGCCGCGTGCTGCAGGTGCCCGTCGGCGAGGCCATGATCGGTCGCGTCGTCGACCCGCTCGGCCGCCCGCTCGACGACAAGGGCCCCATCGAGACGGAGCTGTTCCGCCCGGTCGAGTTCAAGGCGCCGGGCGTCGTCGAGCGCCAGCCGGTCAAGGAGCCGCTCCAGACCGGCATCAAGGCCATCGACTCGATGATCCCGATCGGCCGCGGCCAGCGCGAGCTCATCATCGGCGACCGCCAGACCGGCAAGACCTCGCTGATCGTCGACACGATCATCAACCAGAAGGGCCTCGACGAGATCTGCGTGTACGTCGCCATCGGCCAGAAGGCGTCCACGGTGATGCAGGTCGTGCAGAAGCTCGAGGAGTACGGCGCGATGGAGTACACCATCGTCGTCGCCGCCACCGCCTCGGCGTCGGCCCCGCTCAAGTACCTCGCCCCCTACGCGGGCTGCGCGATGGGCGAGTTCTTCCTCTACAGCGGCCGCCACGCGGTGTGCTTCTACGACGACCTCTCCAAGCAGGCCGACGCCTACCGCCAGATGTCGCTGCTGCTGCGCCGCCCGCCGGGCCGCGAAGCGTTCCCCGGCGACGTGTTCTACCTGCACTCCCGCCTGCTCGAGCGCGCGGTCAAGCTCAACGACGAGCTCGGCGGAGGCTCTCTCACGGCGCTGCCCGTCATCGAGACGCAGGCCGGCGACGTGTCCGCCTACATCCCGACCAACGTGATCTCCATCACCGACGGCCAGATCTTCCTCACGAGCGAGCTCTTCTACTCCGGTATCCGCCCGGCCATCAACGTCGGCATCTCCGTGAGCCGCGTGGGCGGCAAGGCGCAGGTCAAGGCCATGCGCCAGGTCGCCGGCCGCCTCAAGCTCGACCTGGCCCAGTACCGCGAGCTGCAGGCCTTCGCGCAATTCGGCTCCGACCTCGACGAGGTCACCAAGCGGACGCTGGCGCGCGGCGAGCGCATGGTCCAGCTGCTCAACCAGGGCCGCTTCGACCCGATGCCGGTCGAGGAGCAGGTCGCCGTCATCTTCGCCGGCAACCAGGGCTTCCTCGACGACCTCGACGTCGCCCGCGTGCGGCCGTTCGCCGAGGGCCTGCGGGAGTACCTCCGCAGCCAGGCCGCCGACGTGCTCGCCGACATCCGCGACAGGGGTGAGGTCACGGACGAGACCGAGGCCAAGCTCCGCGACGCTGTCACCGCCTACCACAACTCGTTCGCCGCCGACCCGGCGATGTCGCCCGAGGTGGCCGAGATCGAGGCGGAGGTCGAGACGGCGGAGGCGGAGGCCTGACGTGGCGAGTCTGCGCGACATCCGCCGGCGCATCGCGTCGGTCCAGAACACGCGCAAGATCACCAAGGCCATGGAGATGGTCGCGGCGGCCAAGCTGCGCCGCAACCAGGCGCGCATCGAGGCGCTGCGCCCCTACGCCGGCGACATGATCGAGATGATGACCGATCTCGCCACCTACTCGGAGGACGCGCGCCAGTACGCGCTGCTCCAGGAGCGCGAGGTGCACACGGTCGCCGTCGTCGCCATGACCGGCGACCGCGGCCTCGCCGGCGCCTTCAACGCCAACGTCGTGCGCAAGGCCCTCGCCCTCGAGCGCGACCTGCGCGAGCGGGGCATCGAGACTCGGGTGCTGGCCGTGGGCCGCAAGGGCATCGGCACGCTCAAGTTCCGCGGCTGCCGGCTCGAGAAGACCTGGCAGGGCCTCAGCGACCGACCTCAGTACACTGACGCCAAGGCGATCGCCGGCGAGCTCATCGACATGTACGTGAGCGGCCAGGTCGACCGCGTTCGGCTCGTCTACAACCACTTCACGTCGCCGATCGAGCAGACGCTCATGGACGACGTGATCCTGCCCGTGCCCAAGGAAGCCGTCACGGACGGCGACGAGGGGCGCCCGCCGGTCTCGTACATCTACGAGCCCGCGCCGGAGGACATCCTCGAGGGCCTGCTGCCCGCCTACGTCGAGATCGCCGTGTACCGGGCGCTCCTCGAGTCGAGCGCCAGCGAGCAGGGCGCCCGCATGTCGGCGATGCGCAACGCCAGTGACAGCGCCGAGGAGATGATCGACGGCCTCACGCTGGCGCTCAATCGCGCCCGCCAGGCGGCGATCACGCAGGAGATCCTCGAAGTCGTCGGCGGCGCCGAGGCGCTGGGATGAA
>CAWAUK010000004.1:0-22739 GCA_963784975.1 uncultured Thermoleophilia bacterium
CTCGCACGGCGACCCCGCCGAGCTCGTCGGACCGGCCCACGCTGAGCCCGCCGCCGGCGGCTTCGGCCGCCTGGCGGAAGAGGCTCAGGCCGAGGCCGGTCTTCTTGTTCGCCTTGGTCGTGAAGAAGGGGTCGAGGGCCTGCTCCGGTTCCGCCGGCAGGCCCGGCCCGTCGTCCTCGACGGCGATCGAGAGCTCGCCGGAGGCGCGGTCGGCGGCGATCGACGTGGCGATCACCGTGGCGCCCGCGCGCACGGAGTTCTCGAGGATGTCGAGGAGGTAGAGCGAGAGGTCATGCATCGCCGACGCTCCGTCCCTCGAGGCCGCGGACGGCGAGCGCCAGCTCCTCGAATGAGGCGCGCGCGCAGGCGATCGTCGTGCGGGCCGCGCCCACGTCGGCAAGGTAGTGGGCGTCGGAGGAGTGCAGGATCGGGAGGCCGTACGCGGCGAACTCGGCCTCGCGGTCGGAGCCCGCCGGCACGTGGCGGGAGAGCTCGACGGCGTCGAAGCCGGCGCCGGCGGGGAAGAAGCCGAGCTGGCCGAGGACCCCGAAGCTCGGCCGGTCGATGTGGGCCGCCACGGCGAGGCCGCCGTGGCGGTGCACCAGCTCGACCACGGCGTCGACGTCGAGCGGCGTCGCCGTGGCCAGCGCGAGTGTCTCGCGCGCGGTCTCGGCGCCGGCCGCGTCGAGCACACGCTGCTCGCCGAAGAAGGTCTCGTAGCCGCCGTCGATGCGCTGCAGGGTCGCCCCCACCTCGGCGCCGGCCGCCCGGGCGGCGCCGGCGTCGGGGAAGAGGCCGACCACGTGGCACTCCTCGGCAGTGGTGATCTCCATGCCGGCGAGCACGGCGAGGCGGTCGCCGGCGGCCTCCTGGACCGCGGCGACGTTGCGCGCGCTGTTGTGGTCGCAGACGGCGATCATGGCCATGCCTTCAGCGAGCGCCTGGCCCACGATCGCCGGCGGCGTCATCGCGTCGTCCGCGCAGGGTGACAGCGCGGTGTGGACGTGCAGGTCTGCGAGGCAGACGTTCACGCATGGTTCCCTTTCACCCCGAGGGCGTAGAGGCGGCCGACGATGTCGAACGTGTCGGCGGGAGATGAGTAGAGGGCCAGGCCTTCGGCCTCCGCCTTGGCGAGCACGTCGTCCTCGGGGCGGCGGTCGCCGGCGAAGACCACGCCGGCCAGCTCGGCGTGGCTGGCGACGGCGATCACGTTGAGGTGCACCTGCAGGGTCACGAGCAGCCCGCCCTCGGGCGCGTGCGCGAGCACGTCGCTGAGCAGATCCGATGCGTAGCCGCGGTCGATGTCGGTGTCGCGGTTGCCGGAGACCCCCGGCGTGAGCTCGGTGAATCCGAGCTCCTGGGCGATGTCCTCGAGCTTCATGTCGCGCTCTCCTCCTCCAGGGCGACGTACGGGCAGAGCGCGCGCGAGGCGCGCTCCATGACGATGTCTTCTGCGAGCGCGGCGCACGTGGGCGCGCCGCACACGCCGCAGTCTCTGCCGGGCAGGGCCCGGGTCTCGCCGTCGAGCTGCGCCAGCTTGCGGATGGCGACCGCCATGTCGGCGTCCAGGCGGATGCCGGGACGGGCGCGGAACGGCCGCGAGCGGTCGTGGCTGCCGCCTCCGCCCGGGGCGTCTCCGCCCACCGCGGCCCAGCGCCAGGCGGCCACGTGCGCGTCCTCGCGCGAGCAGCGGCGAGCCGAAGCAGCCGCCGTCGCAGAGGTACGGCTCGATCGCCGACACGCCGGGCAGGCGGTCGTCCTCGACCGCCTCGAGCACGGCGAGCACGTGCGAGATGCCGGTCACGACCAGCAGGTCGTCGGCGCCGCCCGCCTGCGGCGGCGAGACGGACGCGCCCGGCGCGCGCGTGACGCGCGCGGCGAGGCGCGGCAGCACGGCCGCGCTCACGGCGCCGGCGGTGACGGTGTCACGCTGCGCCGTGGGGCGCTGCGCGAGCAGCGCCGTGCGCTGGCTCGGGCACGAGACCGCGAACGTGGCGTCGCGCCCGTCCAGGGCTACCTGCGCGGCCTCCCACGGCGAGGCCAGCGCGGCCAGATGGTCGATGAGCGACGGGAACTTGACCTCGACCAGGTTCATGACGGCGGGGCAGACCGGCGAGATGAGCGGCGCCGGGGCGTCGCCGGTGGCGGCGAGGTCGATGACCTCTCGCCGCAGGTCGTCCTCGTAGCGGTGCACGGAGACGACCTCGTCGTAGCCGAGGCCGCGGAGCTCCTCGACGACGGCGCTCACCGGGTGCTCGCCGAACCCGGCGAGCAGCGCCGGCGGGACGACCAGCACGTCGCCGCCGTCGAGCGCGCCGGGCGCGTCGCTCATGGTGAGCGCCCGAGGCGCGCAGGCGCCGATGCAGGCCGTGCAGTCGATGCAGAGGTGGTCGAGCACGTCGGGGCGGGCGTCGCGCACGCGGATCGCGGCCGTCGGGCAGGCGACCAGGCAGTGGCGGCACTCCTTGCAGAGCTCGGCGACCACGCCGAGCGAGGAGGGCCGCGCGCCCTGGTCTGCCGCCTCCGGCCGCAGGGCCACGGAGAAGCTGACGCGCGTCCCCAGGCCGGGCGTGGACGTCACGTTCAGCCGGTCGCTGTTGCGCAGGATGTTGGGAAGGCCCATGCCGGCGCCGAAGCCCAGGGCCCGAGCCTCGGCGGAGGCCGTCGACCAGCCCTCGCGCATGGCCGATTCCACGTCGGCCATGCCCGGGCCGCGGTCGATGACGTCGACGTCGAGCTGCCCGTCGCTCACGGCGGCCTCCAGCCGGCCGCCGCCCTCGGCGTGGATGACCACGTTCATCTCGGCCTCGTAGGCGGCGATCATCGCCCGTCGCACGGCATCGCTCTCCGCGCCGATGCGTTTGAGGTGCTGCTTGAGGTCGCGAGACGCGGCGCCCGCGCTCGTGAAGTCCCCGCAGCTGATGTCGTAGGCCAGGTGCTCCATGGGTCAGGCGCGCTCGCCGTCCAGGGCCTGGTAGATGAGGCCGCAGGTCTCGAACACGCCCTGCGGCGAGACCATGAGCAGCGTGTCGTTGTCGTGCGCCAGCTGGATCATCTCGGCGTCCGGCTCGATGCCATTGACGAAGCAGATGCCGGGTACGTCCATGAGCTCGGCGACGCGCAGCATCTGCACGCTGGCCAGGTTGCTGACGAGCAACGTCTTGTCGGACGCCTCGTTGAGCAGGTCGCTCACCCGGTCGCCGGCGTAGACCTTCGCGACCGACGTCCCGCCGGGCTTGCCCGGCGTCACCACGTTGGCCCCGATGCCGGCGGCCAGATCCTCGAGCTTCATGTTCGACCTCGCGAGCAGGGATTGCAGTTTCTTGACCATCGGCTCCAGATCGCCGTCGCCGTTCGCCGGCGCCTCGTCGCGACCGCCGAGCCGGGCGAAGTACGCGGCCGACTCGAGCGCCGCGGTGATGTCCATGTACTCGACGAAGATGTCGTTGGGCAGAGCCAGAGGGGTGGGCGCGAAGCTGATGATGCTCTTGACGCCGGCGCGCACGAGCGTCTCGGCCGCGTCCTGCGCGGCCTGGCCCGGCACCGTGAGCACGGCGATCTGGATGCCGAGGTCGCGCACCAGCGGTTCCATCAGCGAGACGTCGAGGCAGCGCACCCCGTGGATCAGCGTGTCGGTGAGCGCGGGGTCGACGTCGAAGGCCGCGACGATCGCCACCGACGGGCTCTTGTCGGCGAAGTGAGAGAGCACGGCGTGCCCGAGGTTGCCCACCCCGACCAGCGCGACCTCCTGCTGCAGCGGCCCGTCGAGGAAGTTGCCGATGCTCTCGATGCAGGCGGCGACGTCGTAGCCCTTGTTGGGACTGCCGGAGTAGCCGATGACCATGAGGTCGCGGCGCACCTGGGCCGCGCTGACCACGGCGTGCCTCGCGAGCTGGTGGGAGTAGATGCTCTCGACGCCGCTCTCTTGGAGGGACTGAAGCAGCCGCCGATAGCGGCTCATGCGTGAGACAGTCTTCCTCGATACCACGAACGGCTCCCGGGCGGTGGGTGTGGTCTCGTCCCCGCTAGTTCGTTACAGAACGAACGCTGTGAAATCTGTCACGATTCTCTCTCTCGGAAGGCTGTGTGTCAACACTGTCGCGCAGAAGCGCACAGCGACGCGCATTGTCCAAGTTGGCCAATCGCGCCCCCTTTGTCGTGTCGCACGTGCGTTGACCTGGCGCCTGTTCGACGAAGTGGCTCTGGTAGAGTGCCGACAGTGAGCCATGGGGTGCCGGCGCACGCCGCCGGCCTCGTCACGTCACGCAGGCAGCACCGTCGCAGCTGGAGGTCACTACATGTCGGACAAGCCCACGTACATGAAGCACATGCCCCACTTCCTCGGGCCGGTGGCGCCGATCACCATCGACCACGCCGAGGGCAGCTGGGTCTACGACACCGACGGCGGCAAGTGGCTCGACTTCGTGGTCGGCATCGCCGTGGTGAACACCGGCCACTGCCACCCCAAGGTCGTGAAGGCCGTGCAGGAGCAGGCCGCCAAGGTGCCCGCACGCGCAGATGAACATCTACCGTCACGGCCCGATGCTCGAGCTCGCCGAGAAGCTCACAGACATCATGCCGGACGGCATGGACGAGGTCATGTTCGCGAACTCGGGCGCCGAGGCGGTCGAGAACGCCATCAAGCTGGCCAAGCAGGCGACCCGCCGGCCCGGCATCATCGCCTTCCAGGGCGCCTTCCACGGCCGCACGCACCTCACCATGGCGCTCACCGACTCGGCCGTGCACTACCGCGGCCATCACGAGCCGATGGTGGGCTCGATCTACCACGCCCGGTACTGCTACCCGTACCGCACGCCGGTCAGCGAGGACCCGACCGCCTACGCGATCGAGGACGTCCGCCGCGTGCTGCGCGCCGAGATCTACGGCGACGACGTCGCCGCCATCATCGTCGAGCCCATCCAGGGCGAGGGCGGCTTCGTCGTGCCGACCGCCGAGTTCATGCAGGAGCTGCGCGCGATCGCCGACGAGATCGGCGCCTGCCTCATCATCGACGAGATCCAGGCCGGCTTCGGCCGCACCGGCAAGTGGCTGTGCCAGGAGCACTACGGCGTCAAGGCCGGACATCGTCACCGTCGCCAAGGGCATCGCCTCCGGCTACCCGCTCGGCGCGATCGTCGCCGCCCAACGCGCTGTGGGACAAGTGCCTGCCCGGCTCGATGGGCGGCACCTACGGCGGCAACGCCGTGGCCTGCGCCGCCGGCGTCGCCACCATGGAGGCCATGGAGGAAGACGGCATGCTCGCCAACGCCACGAAGCAGGGCGAGAAGCTGCTCGCGTTCTGGAAGGGCCAGCAGGCGCTGTACCGGCCATCGGCGAGGCGCGCGGCAAGGGCCTCATGCTCGCCATCGAGTGCGTGCAGCCGGGCACCAAGGAGCCGAACGCGGCCGTGGCCAAGGCGTTCATCGCGGAGTGCCAGAAGCACAAGGTCATCCTCATGGGCGCGTGCTCCCAGGGCAACGGCGTGCGCTTCCTGCCGCCTCTCAACATCAGCGACGCCGACATGGACTCGCCATCGGCGTGTTCGAAGAGGCCGCAAAGGTCGTCTTCGCCTGATCGGCTCGGCACATCAGCACGTCCGCGAGGGCGGGGCGCTTCGGCGCCCCGCCCTCGCCGCGTACGGGCGTAGCCGCAGGTGGACGCGGCCGGCGGCGGGAGAGGCGGCGCCGGCGGTGCGTGCCGCCTCCGGCGCCGTGCTAGACTCAGGTTCGTGAGCACGTCTGCGCCGTCAACTCCCACGCTTCCAGACGCGCGTACGCGTGCGGTACGCCGACACCGACGCCGACGGCGTCGTCTACTACGCCAACTACCTCACCTACTTCGAGGTCGTGCGCGTCGAGTGGCTGCGCGCCCTCGGCTATCCCATCACCAGGATCCTCGGCGAGGGCATCATCCTGCCGGTCGTCGAGGCGCGCCTGAAGTACCTGCGCCCGGCGCGCGTCGACGACCTGCTCACGATCTGCGCGACGCTCACCTCCGTCGGCCCGGCGTCGTTCGCGTTCGACTACGAGATCACGCGCGAGGACGGGCTGCTGCTGGTGACCGGCTGGACGCGGCTCGCCGTCTGCGAGCGCGAGAGCGGCCGCGCCTGCGCCATGCCCGTGTGGCTGCACGACCTGTTTGCCCAGACTGCCGCCCACGGTAGAGGACTAATGCGCGAAGTACTACTCAGCGGCGGCCCGCGGGCCGTCAGGACCTCTCGCGAGACGGACTAGCACATGGGCAACGTGTACCGCTTCCCGGGCGGCGAGATGCCGCCCGACTTCGAGACGAAGATGCCGGAGGACATCCAGGTCCGGTACTGCTACCGCCACCCGGACCGCGAGACCGGCGTCTCCTGCTCCAACTGCGGCCGCCCCATCTGCCACGAGTGCATGATCCCGGCGCCGGTCGGCTTCCGCTGCCCGGAGTGCGTCAAGGAGCAGCGCGCGGGGGCGCCGCGCGCCAAGGTCGTCACCCGCGGACAGATCCGCTCGGGGTGGAGCGCCGGCGCGCTCGGGTCGCCGGCCGGCCTCTCGGCCACCAAGGTGCTCGTCGCCCTCAACGTCATCATGTTCGTGATCGAGGTACTCACGGGCGCGAGCGGGTTCCTCGGCGGGGGTTCGGCGCAGGCTCTGCTCAACCTGGGAGCCCTCTGGCCGCGCGCGGTGCTCCAGCAGCACGAGTTCTGGCGCATGTTCAGCTCGATGTTCCTCCAGGACGGCATTCTGCACATCGCCTTCAACATGTGGGCCCTGTGGGTGCTCGGCGGGTTCATGGAGGCGGCGCTGGGCCGGCTCAAGTTCGTGCTCCTCTACTTCATCTCCGGGTTCGCCGGCTCGGTGCTCGTCCTCGTGGCCGCGCCGACCGACTCGCTGGTCGTGGGCGCCTCCGGGGCGATCTTCGGCATCTTCGGCGCGCTCGCGGTGCACGCGTTCCTCAATCGCGGCCGCGACTTCCAGTCGCGGGCGCTGCTCAGCAACGTCCTCTTCCTGCTGGTCATCAACCTCGTGTTCACCTTCTCCGCCGGGCGCGTCTCCTGGCAGGCCCACATCGGCGGCCTGGTCGCCGGCGCGGCGACCATGCTCGCCATGATGCTGGCCGGCCGCAAAGACCCGCGCCGGCCCTTCGGCATGGCCGACGGCCTGGCGGTCGCCGGCATCGTCCTCGTCCTCGTCGTCATCACCGCGTGGCAGGTGCTGACGTTCACGGGCTGACGGCGGCGTGACGGAGGGACCGGGACCGTCGGCTGGTGCAGCCGGGCGCGGCGCTGGCGCCGGCGGCGGAGCTGGAGGGCCGCATCGCCGGCCTGCAGGCCGGCCTCACGGCCCTCGGCCTCGACGCCGCCCTCCTCCAGCAGAACGCCGACCTCTTCTACTACGCCGGCACGGTCCAGCAGTCGTACCTGTACGTGCCGGTCGAGGGCGAGGCGACGCTGTTCGTGCGCAAGGTCATCGAGCGCGCCCGCCTGGAGTCGGCGCTCGGCGCGATCGTGGCGCTCGCGTCGCCCAAGGACCTGCCGCGCCTCATCGCCGAGCGGTACGGGGCGCCGCCGGCGCGGCTCGGCCTCGAGCTCGACGTCCTGCCGGTCCTGCACTTCCGCCGCCTCGAGAAGCTCTTCCCGGGGGTGGCGTTCGAGGACGTCGGCCGCACCATCGTCCGTCAGCGGGCGGTCAAGTCGGCCTGGGAGATCGAGCGCATCCGCGCGTCGGCCGCCGTGGCCGACGAGGTCAGCCGGCTCATCCCCGACCTCCTCGAGGAGGGCCTCACCGAGGTGGAGTTCGCCGGCCGGGTCGAGGCCGAGGCGCGCCGGCTCGGCCACGAGGGCTACATCCGCATGCGCGGGTTCAACCAGGAGATGTTCTACGGGCAGCTGCTCACCGGCCCGAGCGGCTGCGTGCCCAGCTACCTCGACACGCCCCTGGCCGGCACCGGCCTCAGTCCGTCCATCGCCCAGGGCGCGAGCTTCCGGCGCATCGGCCGCGGCGAGCCGGTGGTCTTCGACTTCGTGCCCGTGCGCGACGGCTATATGGCCGACTTCACGCGCATGTACTCGCTCGGCCCGCTGGACGCGCAGCTCTTGCGGGCCTACGACGCCGCCCTCAGCGTGCAGGAGGCGGCGACGGGCGCGGCCCGGCCCGGCGCGACGTGTCGCGCCGTCTGGGAGGCCGCGCTGACGGCCGCCGACCGACGCCGGGCTGGCCGGCAACTTCATGGGCCACGGCGCCGGCCAGGTCCCCTACGTGGGCCACGGCATCGGCATCGAGCTCGACGAGCTGCCGGTGCTCACCGGCAGCAGCCTCGAGCTCGAGCCGGGCATGGTCTTCGCGCTCGAGCCCAAGTTCGTGCTTCCCGGCGTCGGCGCGATCGGCGTCGAGAACACCTGGGTGGTCACGGCGGACGGCGTCGAGCGCCTGACGCTGGCGCCGCAGGAGATCGCCGTCGTCGATCGACCGCGGGACTCCCGGGCGGGATCACGCGGCGCGGGGAAGAGTGAGCCTGCCGGACCCGGAGAAGACAGTGAGGAGAGACGATGAAGCAGCTGGCGCCGGACGTGTGGACCCATGTCATCGACGCCGAGGGGTTCCCGACGCTCTCGGCCGTCATCCTGACGCCTCGGCTGGCCATCGTCGTGGACACGCTGACGGGGCCGCGCGACATGGACCCCGTCGTCGAGTTCCTGGCCGCCGAGGCGGCCGGCCGGCGCATCGCGGTGGTGAACACGCATCACCACTGGGACCACGTGTTCGGCAACGCCGCCTTCGCGGGCGCGGACATCATCGCCCAGCGGGCCTGCCCGCGCCTGATCACGGCGGAGCTGCAGGGCGGCGACGAGTCGTTCCGGCTGCCGCCGCCGGAGGGGGTGCCTCTGCCCAACGTCACCTTCGGAGACCGGCTGACGCTACGCCGACGAGGGCGAGACCGTCCACCTCATCCACACGCCCGGTCACACGCGAGGACTCGCTGGTCGTCTTCCTCGCCGAGAGCCGCCTCCTGTTCGGCGGCGACACGGTGGAGTGGCCGCTGCCCAACTTCTGCCAGCGGGACGGCCGCGAGGAGTGGGTGAAGACGCTGCGCCAGCTCAAGCAGCTGCCCGTCGACCTCGTCGTGCCCGCCCACGGGCCGGCGATGGACAAGCAGATCATCGACGCCAACGAGCGGTACGTGGCCGGCGTGTACGAGGCGGTCGCCGCGGCCAAGGCGTCCGGGGGCCCCGCGGCGACCTCGACCTGCCCCCGCAGAGCTTCCTGGCGGACGGCGTCGTCGTCGACGACGGTGTACGAGGCCGTCCACCGCGACAACCTGCTCTGGGCCTGGGACGAGGTGTAGGCGGGCCGCCGCCGCTTCGCCGGGCGGCCTCGCTCCCAGCGGTAGGCACGAGGAATTGGACATTGTCTTCCAATTCCTGTACAAAGGGTCTATGAAGCTCTCCACCCAGGCCGACTACGCGGTCCGCGCCGTCTACGAACTGGCGCGCCACGAACCCGGCGCCGTGCTGCACACCGGCGACATCGCCATGGCGCAGCACATCCCCGGGCCGCGGCTCGCCAAGGTGATCCACGACCTCGCGCGCGCCGACCTGGTGCGCACGCAGCGGGGCCACCAGGGCGGCGTCATGCTGGCGCGTCCGGCGGCCGAGATCACCGTGCGCGACGTGTACGAGGCGGTGGAGGGCCCGATCCTGCTGTGCCGCTGTCGGCAACGGGTGGAACCGTGCGCCGACGACGGGTGCGACACCCACGAGTTCTGGCGCGGTGTCGAGACGCTCCTCACCGGGGAGCTCCAGACGATGACGTTCGCGGCCTTGACCGACGCGCGCGAGACGCGCGTGCGTGTCCAGCGGCCGCCCGCAGGCGACGGGGAGGTGACAATTCATATGGCAGAGATCAAGGAGCAGGTCGAGAAGGCCCTGGGCGACATCCGCCCGGCTCTGCAGGCCGACGGTGGCGACATCGAGCTGGTCGACGTGCTGGACGACGGAGTCGTGCAGGTACGTCTCCAGGGCGCCTGTGCAGGGTGCCCGATGTCCCAGCTGACGCTGACCAACGGTGTGGAGCGCCACCTCAAGAACGTGGTGCCCGGCGTCGAGCGGGTCGAGAACATGGGCTTCTGAGAGCCCGGCGAGCGCGTGTGGCGGCCGGCGGCGACCGGAAGAGGTAACATCCGCCGGCCGCCGCCGTTTCGGCGCTCGGCGCATCACTGAGCGCGCGTTCACAATCTGGGCATATACTGTCAGACCCGGACGAGAAGGACCGGAGCGTGAGCGCCGCGCTCCGCGCTGAGGAGGTACGCACGTGAGGGGGCCAGAGGAGCGCACGCGCGCCGACGAGTATCACGGCCGCGAGGCCGTGAAGCAGAGCACCAGGGCGGCGCAGGAGGAGTTCACCGCCGACGCCGCCCTGTCGGCGGAGCCGGCGGACGCCGACCTTCGCGATCCGTCTCTCTACATCAACCGCGAGCTGAGCATGCTCGACTTCTTCGAGCGCGTGCTCGACGAGGCTCGCGACCCGCACAACCCGCTGCTCGAGCGGGTCAAGTTCGTCGGCATCGTCGGGTCGATCCTCGGCGAGTTCTTCATGGTGCGCATCGCCGGCCTGCGGCAGCAGGTCGAGGCCGGCGTGACCGAGGCGGCCGCGGACGGCTACACGCCGCAGCAGTTGCTGCCCATCGCGCAGGAGCGCGCCTGGGGCATCATGAAGGCGGCCCGCCAGTGCTTCAGCGACCTGAGGCCCGAGCTCGACGCGGCCGGCATCCACATCGTCGACTACGACAGCCTGGATGCCGGGCAGCGGGCCACGCTCGAGAACTACTACGAGAAGCAGGTCTTCCCGGTGCTGACGCCGCTGGCGTTCGACCCCGGCCGGCCGTTCCCGCACATCTCCAACATGAGCCACAACCTCGGCGTGCTCGCGCGCGACGCCAACGGCGACGACCACTTCGCACGCGTCAAGGTACCCGACACGCTGCCCCGGCTCGTTCCCGGTGCCGGCCTCCGCCGGCGCGCCGACCGGCGAGGACGGCGGGAGCACCAGTGGTTCACCTGGCTGGAGCAGGTCATCGCCGCCAACCTGCTCCACACTGTTCCCCGGACTCGACGTGCTCGAGTCGCATCCCTTCCGCGTGACCCGCGACGCCGAGCTCGCCATCCAGGAGCTGGAGGCCGACGACCTGCTCGAGACGATCGAGCAGTTCGTGCGCCGCCGCCGCTTCGGCTCGGTCATCCGCGTCACCATCGACGAGGGGATGCCGGGGCGCGTGCGCGGCATCCTCACCGAGAACCTCGAGCTGGACGACAGCGACATCTACACAGTGCGCTCGCCGCTCGGGCTCAGCAGTCTGTGGGGGGCAGGCTCCATCGACCGGCCGGACCTCAAGTACGCCCCGCTCGTGCAGTCGGTCCCGCCGTCGCTCGCCGGCCTCGAGGGCGCCGAGCTGTTCGCCGCCATCCGCCATCGCGACGTGCTCCTGCATCACCCCTACGACTCGTTCGACCCCGTGGTCGAGTTCCTGCGCGCCGCCGCCAACGACCCCGACGTGCTGGCCATCAAGCAGACTCTCTACCGGGTCGGCCGCAACGCGCCGGCCGTGGAGCAGCTCATGGAGGCGGCCGCCAACGGCAAGGACGTCGCCGTGCTGGTCGAGCTCAAGGCGCGCTTCGACGAGGAGAGCAACATCGGCTGGGCCAAGGCGCTGGAGCGCGAGGGCGCTCACGTCGTCTACGGCATCCTCGGCCTCAAGACGCACTGCAAGGCGCTGCAGGTGATCCGTCGCGAGGGTGAGCGCATCCGCCGCTACACGCACCTGGGCACCGGCAACTACAACAGTGTGACGACCAAGCAGTACACGGACCTCGGCTACCTGACCGCCGACGACGACATCGGCGCCGACGCCGCCCTGGTCTTCAACCACCTCACCGGCGGCGGGCAGGCGACCGAGTACCGCAAGCTGCTGGTGGCCCCGGTGAACCTGCGCCAGGGCATCGCCGCGCGCATCGACCGCGAGATCGCCCACGCCGAGGCCGGCCACGAGGCGCACCTGATCTTCAAGATGAACTCGCTGGTCGACAAGCCGATGATCCGCAAGCTCTACCGGGCGTCGCAGGCAGGGGTGAAGGTCGACCTCAACGTGCGCGGCATGTGCTGTCTGCGCCCCGGCATCCCGGGCGTGAGCGAGAACATCACCGAGCAGAGCGTCGTGGGGCGCTTCCTGGAGCACAGCCGGGTGTACTGGTTCCGCAACGGTGGCGACGAAGAGGTGCTGCTGGGCAGCGCCGACCTGATGCCGCGCAACCTGAACCGCCGGGTCGAGATCATCTTCCCGGTGCAGGACGAGGGTGTCCGGCGCCGCATCCGCGATGAGATCCTGCCGACCTACCTGGCCGACAACATGAAGACCAGGGTCCTGGCCGGGGACGGCTCGTGGACCCACATCTGGCCCAAGGACGGCGACGAGCCGCTCAACGCGCAGGAGTGGTTCGTCGCGCGGGCGCGCGAGGCGGCGGTCGACGAGAGCGAGCACGCCTGATGAAGGTGTACTTCCTGCGTCACGGCAAAGCCGACCGGGCCGAGTGGCGCGGCGACGACGACGCCCGGCCGCTCACGGCCGAGGGCGAGGAGGCGATGCGGCGCGAGGCGAAGGCGCTTCGCGCCGTTGAGCTCGAGCTCGACGTGATCGTGACGAGCCCGCTCGCGCGCGCCCGCAGAACGGCCGAGATCGTCGCCGACGAGCTCGGCCTTGGCGGGCGCCTCGTCGAAGACGCCCGACTCGCTCACGGATTCGACGTGCGCCGCCTGGAGCAGCTGCTGGAGGAGCACGGACCGGCGCGGTCGATCATGGTGGTCGGGCACGAGCCCGACTTCAGCGCCACCGTCGCCGAGCTCATCGGCGGAGGCGATGTCGTGATGAAGAAGGGCGGGCTCGCACGTGTGGACGTGACCGCGCCCGTGGCCGGCGGCGGGCAGCTTGTGTGGCTGTTGACGCCGCCTCTCCTGGGGAGCAGATGATGGAGGTCGAAGCCAAGTTCCTTGTCCCGGATGAGTCGACGCTGGCGCGGCTCATCGAGACCGTGTCGCTGGCCGGGTGCGACGTCGAACCGGGCGAGGCTCGCCGCGACGTCGACACGTTCCTCGACACGCCGGACCGGCGCCTTCTGGCGGCGGGATACTACTTCCGCCGCCGGGAGACCGACGACGGCGTGCGTCTCACGCTCAAGCAGCTGGTCGCGCCGTCTGACGGGGTGCTGAGGCGCGAGGAGATCGAGGCGCTCGTGGCGGCCGACGTCCCCATCGCCGAGTGGCCGGCGGGCGAGCTCCGGCAGCGGGTCGAGCAGCTCACCGGCGGTGAGCCGCTCGAGGCCATGCTCACGCTCTCGCAGGTACGCGTGGCGCGCGTGGTGCGCCGCGGGCGGCGCGAGGTCGCCGAGCTCAGCCTCGACCGCGTCACGGCCACGGCGCCGGATGGTGACCGTGGCTGGCTCGAGGCCGAGGTCGAGGCGCGCGGCCGCGGCGCCGAAGCCGACGTCGCCGTCCTCGCCACCGAGCTGCGCGACGAGTGGGGCCTCGTTCCCGAGGGGCGCGCCAAGTTCACGCGCGCCCTCGAGCTCGCCGGCGACGAGGACGACGGCTTCCTCATGGCCGCCGCCGAACGCCCGGTGCACGAGGCGCAGGCCTCGGGCAACGGGGCCCGCGCGCGACGCGCCCAGGCGCTCCTTGCGCTCGACCGTGGCCTTTCGCAAGTCGAGGCCGGCCGCGTGGCCGGCCTCTCCGACCGGCGCGTCCGCTACTGGCTCGCGCGCTACCGGGTGGAAGGCACGGGGATCTACGACGACGAGGCCGTCGACCCGGGGACGACGACGGGGGCCGCTCCCGCGGCTTCGCCGAAGAAGCGGCCCGACATCCTCCCGTCGGACACCATGACCGAGGCGGCCGTGAAGACCCTCCGCTTCCACCTCGCCAAGATGCTCGAGCACGAGGAGGGCACAAGGATCGGTGAGGATCCGGAGGAACTGCACGACATGCGCGTCTCCACGCGCCGCATGCGCATGGCGCTGCGCGTGTTCGCCGACTACCTGGACCCGGACGTACTGCGGCCGGTGCTCAAGGGGCTTCGTCGCACCGGCCGCACGCTCGGCGCCGTCCGCGACCTCGACGTCTTCAACGAGAAGACGCAGGTCTACCTCGACGGCCTGCCCGGCGAGCGCGCCGGCGACCTCGACGGCCTGCTCGACGCGTGGAAGGCCGAGCGCGACAAGCAGCGCGAGAGTCTCGTCGACTACCTGGACGGCAGGCGCTATCGGAGCTTCGTGGAGCGCACGACCGAGCTGCTCGAGGGACCGATCGAGGCGCTCGCGCCGCAGAACCTCGTCACGCCGCGCCCGCAGCGCGTGGCCCAGGTACTGCCCGGCGTCCTCTACAAGGACATGGCCGTGGTCTGGGCGTTCGAGGGCCAGCTCGGAGGGCTCGAGACGCCGCTGCCGCGCTTCCACGCCCTGCGCAAGGCGTGCAAAGGTCTGCGCTACACGCTGGAGTTCTTCGAGGACGTGCTCGGCTCGGGCGCGCGCCCGCTCATCAAGCGCGTCAAGGGCCTGCAGGACCACCTCGGCGACCTGCAGGACGCCGTCGTCACGAGCGGCGTGCTGCGCGACTACATCACCTGGGGCACCTGGCGGCACGAGGGACACGACCTCCCGGGCCCGCTCGAGATCATCGTGGCGCCCGGCGCGGCGAGGTATCTCTGCGCGCGGCAGGAGGAGATGGAGCGCCTGGTGATCACGTTCCCGGAGACGTGGCCGACGGTCGCCGGCAACGAGTTCAGCCGAGAGCTCGCCGCGGTGATCGCGGAGATCCAGCCGGACTGACGCCTCGGGGGTCGTCGAGACCGGACCGGGCGCCATCCGGCCCGTGCCCTCAGGTGACTTCAGTCGTCGAGCAGCGGCACGGCGATCACGCCGATCGGGTAGCCGAACGCCTTCTCGAGGCTGTCCCGGCGGCGCTCGACCGCCCATTCCTCCAGGCTCCAGTCGCCCGACGGCTGGAGCTCGAGCAGCAGGCTGTCCGCCTCCCGGCGAAGCCGCGCGTGGGCGATCGCGCCGGCGTGTCCCCTGTCGAGGTACTCCGCCAGCCGGAGGAACGCTCCGAGCCGCCGCACGACCTTGCGCGATCGCCGGTCCAGTCCTGAGAAGGCCTCGAACCGGGGAGCGGGGAG
This sequence comes from uncultured Thermoleophilia bacterium, assembly GCA_963784975.1. Taxonomy (GTDB): domain Bacteria; phylum Actinomycetota; class Thermoleophilia; order UBA2241; family UBA2241; genus CAIXSE01. The sequence continues at coordinate 15,202 of CAWAUK010000004.1, forward strand.
GGCCTTGCGATGGAAGTACGCGGTGGCCGCCATGATCGCGATCTCCTCCTGGTCGAACCCCACGAGGTCGGCGTGCCGGATGAGATAGTAGGTGTGCTGGTGGTGGCGCGCGTAGCTCAGGAACGTGCCGATGTCGTGGAGGAGGGCGGCGTACTCGAGCAGCTCCCGCTCCTCGGCCCCGAGGCGATGGAGCCGTGCCGCGCCGGCGGAGTCGAAGAGCTCGAGCGCGAGGTGCGCGACCTGGCGCGCGTGTGTCTCGTCGAACGCGGTGGAGCGCGCGAGTTGCAGCACGCTCCGCTCGCGCACGCCCGCGCCGTGCTTCAGCTCGTGCTGCCCGGCGCGGGCGAGGTCGTCGAGCAGGAGGCCCTCGCGCAGGCCGCAGTCGTCCAGCGCGACGATCGTCTCGATGCCGAGGTCCTCCGTCAGCGCGTCGAGGATCGCGGCGCCGGCGACGATGATGTCCGCCCGCGCCGGCGCGAGTCCCGGTACGGAGAGCCGCTCGTCGGCGGTCATCGCGCGGAGGCGCTTCGCCACCGCGCGCAGGTCCTTGCGCGAGAGCGGCTCGTCGCGTCCCGGCACGCGGTCGTGGAAGAGCCGCGCCGCGACCGCGGCGAGGTTCACGATGGTGCCCGAGGTGCCGTAGGCGGTGGCCTCGGGCCGGCCGACGTCGCGCAGCGTGTGCTGTGACGTGAGGCGCACGAAGTGCTTCAGAGCCTCGTAGGCGTCGGCGCCGTAGCGGCCCTCGCCGTCCGGCTGCGGACCTTCGCTCGCCAGGCGGATCGCGCCCAGCGAGATCGACTCGACGATGTCGGCGCCGATGCCGTCGCCCACGGCGACCTCGGTGCTGCCGCCGCCGATGTCGATGACGAGGGCGCGGCCGTCGACGTGCACGCGGCTGAGGAGGCCGAGGTAGATGAGCCGGGCCTCCTCTCTCCCGGAGACGACGTGCACCTCCAGCCCGGCCGTCTCCCGCATGAGGCGCACGAAGTCCTGCGCGTTGCGCGCCTCGCGTGTGGCCGCCGTCGCGACCGTCACGAAGCGGGTCGCGCCGTGCGCGCGCGCGAGGTCGGCGAAGCGCGCACACACCGTGGCCGCGCGCTCCATCGCCGCCGGCTGCAGATGACGCACCTCGCCGAACTCGCCCTCGCCCAGCCGGACGGTCTCCTTCTGCATGCTGAGCACCGTCCAGGAGTGGTCGGGCGCGAAGCGCACGACCATGAGCCGCACCGAGTTGGTGCCGATGTCGATGTAGCCGACCGTCTCGGCGGCGATCGGCGCGTCGGTCGCCGGCGAGCCCGTCGCCGGCGTCGCGGCGGCCACCTCAGGCCTTGACCTTCTTCTTGGCCTTGCCGCTCTTCTTGCCCTTCTTCTTGGCGCCCTTGCCGCCGCTCTTCTTGACGGCGGCACGGTCGGCGTTCAGCTTCTGCAGGCCCAGCTTGCGCTCGCCGTACTCGGCGATGTAGGCCTGTGCGATCTCGCACTTCTTGCAGCCTCCGCCGCAACAGCCCTTCCACTCCTTGCGGCTGAACTCGTTCTTGAGCTTGGTCACGGGTCGCTCCCTTCGCGGTGCGTGGTGGTGCAGAGATACCGCGGGGGAGAGGTGTGAAAACGCGTCCGGCCGGCCTCACGGGTGGAGGATGTCAGAGCGGGGGTCCATCGAAACGCGGGACTCCTCCGGGCGGGACGTGTACATTCACCTTTTCGTGCGCGGCCGACTGTGGTCGGGCAGTCGCAGACCATGCATCACAGTCGTGCCGGGTCGAAGTGGCATCTTGAGGAGGCGAGGGCCGTGGCTGCACTCTTGTGGGAACCCTCGGCGCAGCGAGTCGCCGGCGCCAACATGACGCGCTTCGCCGAGTTCGCCGGCGAGAGGTGCGGCCGGGAGTTCGGATCCTACGCTGAGCTCTACCGCTGGTCGGTCGACGAGATACCCGCCTTCTGGGCGACGGCGTGGGACTTCCTCGGCATCCGGGCCTCCGCGCCGTACACGGCGGTGATCGACGACCTGTCCCGGTTCCCCGGTGCGACCTGGTTCCCCGGCGCGCGGCTCAACATCGCCGAGAACCTCCTGCGCCGGCGTGACGATGGGGTGGCCCTGATCTTCGTGGGCGAGACCGCCGCGCCGGTGCGACTGACCTACGCCGAGCTCCATCGCTCCGTGGCCCGGCTCGCCGGCGCCCTCAGGGCGGCCGGCGTCGTGCCCGGCGACCGCGTGGCGGGATACCTGCCCAACCTTCCGGAGACGGCGATCGCGATGCTCGCCGCCACGGCGGTCGGCGCCATCTGGTCGAGCTGCGCCACCGACGTCGGCCCGCATGCGGCTGCGGACCGCCTGGGCCAGATCGAGCCGAAGGTGCTGTTCGCCGTCGACGGCTATCGCTACAAGGACCGGGTGTTCGACTGCATCGCCGGCGCGGCCGCGGTCACCCGCAGCATCCCGAGCATCGAACGCGTCGTGGTGGCCCACTACGCCGGTGACCCCGACGCCGACCTGTCGTCCATCCGCGGCGCTCTCCGCTGGGACGAGTTCATCGCCGGCCAGACCGGCGAAGACCTCGCGTTCGAGCAGGTACCTTTCGATCACCCGGGCGTGGTCATGTTCTCCTCGGGCACCACGGGCAAGCCCAAGTGCCTCGTGCAGAGCGGCGGGGGGATCCTCATCAACCAGCTGAAGGAGCTGGTCCTGCATGCCGACGTCAAGCGCGACGACACGATCTTCTACGTCACGACGGCCAGCTGGATGATGTGGAACTGGCTGCTGGCCGCCCTGGGGACGGGGGCCACCGTGGTCCTCTTCGACGGCAACCCGGCTTACCCCGACCTGGGGGCGCTCTGGCGACTGATCGAGGAACTCAAGGTGACGATCTTCGGCACCAGCGCGAGTTACCTGAACCTCCTGAAGGCCCGGGGCATGGTGCCAAAGGAGGACCATGACCTCTCGGCCCTGCGCGAGATCTGTCAGACCGGCTCGGTGCTCTCGCCTCAGGGCTTCGCGTACGTCTACGACGCCATCAAGCGCGATCTCCATTTCAACTCGCTCTCCGGAGGCACCGACATCAACGGGTGCTTCGCGATCGGCAGTCCCACACTGCCGGTGTACGCCGGTCAGCTGCAGGCTCCGGCGCTGGGGATGAAGATCGACTGCTACGACGAGGCGGCCCGGCCGGTGCGCGACGTGGTGGGCGAGCTGGTGTGTGAAGCTCCGGCCCCGCCGATGCCGCTCTACTTCTGGGACGACCCCGGCGATCGGCGCTACCACGACGCCTACTTCGACGTCTATCCGGGGGTCTGGCGCCACGGGGACTACGTCATGCTCGACTCCGCCACCGGCGGGGTCGCCTTCTTCGGCCGTTCGGACGCCGTGCTCAAGCCCTCGGGAGTCCGCATCGGCACGGCCGAGATCTACAATCAGGTCGAGAAGCTCCCCGAGGTCGCCGACAGCCTTGCCATCGGCCAGGACTGGGAGGGCGACCAGCGCATCGTCCTTTTCGTGAAGCTCGTCGACGGCCGGGACCTGAGCGACGAGCTCGTCGCGAAGATCGCGCGGCACGCTGCGCGAGAACGCCTCGCCGCGGCACGTGCCGGCGAAGATCATCGCCGTGCCCGACATCCCCTACACGCTGAACATGAAGAAGGTCGAGACCTCGGTCACCAACCTGATCCACGGGCGGACGGTCACCAACAGGGACGCCCTGGCCAATCCGGAGTGCCTGGACTTCTACGAGCAGCTGGTGCCCGGTTTGAGAGAGGCGTAGCGGCGCCCGGCGGCGTGCCGTCGGCGCTACGGAGTGGCCTGATCGCCTGCGGCGTCAGGCCTCCCCGTACGCGTCGAGCCTGACGTCGTCGGCGACCGCGTAGGCCATGTCCGTGCACGCGGCGATGTCGTCCAGCGAGTAGCCGACGGCGACCTCCTCCAGCACCCATCCCCGGTCGGGATAGCGGCGGAACAGCGCGCGCTCGGTGATGACCACGTCGGCTTCCTCGGCGCCGGTGAGCGGGAAGGTGCACGCCTTCATGAGCTTGGACGCGCCGTCCTTGGAGCAGTGCTCGCTGACGATGTTGACGACCTTGGCGCCGGTGATGAGGTCCATGGCGCCGCCCATACCGGCGAGCATCTTGCCGGGCACGATCCAGTTGGCGATGTTGCCCTTCTCGTCGACCTGCAGGGTGCCCAGGAACGTGGCGTCCACGTGCCCGCCACGGATCATCGCGAACGACGTGGCGGAGTCGAAGTAGCTGCCGCCCGGATTGAGCGTGATGGGCTGGTTGCCGGCGTTGGCGCGGTCGCGGTCCTCGCAGCCCGGCTCCGGCGCGGGGCCGACGCCGATGGCGCCGTTCTCGGTCTGGATGACGACGTCGACGCCCTCGGGCACGTAGTTGGCGACCAGCGTCGGCAGGCCGATGCCCAGGTTGATGATCTGCCCGTCCTTGAGCTCCTGGCCGGCGCGGGCGGCGATGACCTGTCTTCGCGTCACTGGCCATTGAACGCCTCCTCCCGGATCGTGCAGTACTCGACGTTGGAGCGCACCACCGCGTCCACGAAGATGCCGCTGGTGTGGATGCCTTCGGGGTCGAGCTCGCCCATCGTGTAGAGGTTCTCGACCTCGGCGATGACGTACTCGGCGCACATGGCGGCCGGCACGTTGAAGTTGCGGGAGGTGCCGCGGTAGATGAGGTTGCCCCAGGTGTCGCCGCGGTGGGCGCGGACGATCGCGATGTCGCACTTGAGCGACGGCACGAGGATGAACCGGCGGCCGTCCAGCTCGACGATCTGCTTGCCCTCCTCGGCCACCGTGCCGATCCCGGTCGGCGTGAGGAAGCCGCCGAGGCCCGCGCCGCCGCAGCGCATCATCTCGGCGAGCGTGCCCTGCGGCGTCGGCTCGACCTCGAGCCGGCCTTCGTTCATCGCCTTGCCGATCTCGGGCGTGGTGCCGATGTGGCTGGCCACGACCTTCTTGATCTTGCCCTGCTTGACCAGCTCGACGACGCCGCGCTCGCGGTAGCCGGCGTCGTTCTCGTAGATGGTGAGGTCGCCGACGTCCATCGTCTTGAGGTAGTCGATCAGCGTGAGCGGATCTCCCTGGCCGATGAAGCCGCCGACGGCGATGCTCATCCCACTCTTGACGTGGGACATCGCCTCCTCGATGGGGACCACCTTGTTCTTCGGCACCGTTCGCTCCTTTGCACGGAAGAGGCCGGCGCTCGAGGGCACGCGCACGGCGTGCGCGCCGGCCGGGCAGCTGCGTCGTCTGGAAGGTTATCACCTGCCGGGCAGAAGCTCCCGGGGCGCAGCTGGACGTCCTGGACAGCCTCGCGGACTCTACCTGCCGTTTCGCTATGCGGTCAACACGTCCGCGATGCGGATGAACCGTCGCCTCTTTGTGTGCTTCTCCCGGCACTGTATACTTCGCGCGGCGCAACGGAAAAGGAGGGCCTTTGTGACCGCAGTCACCGAGTCTGCAAGCGTCGGCGTCATCGGCGGGTCCGGGTTCTACGAGCTCCTCGAGAACGCCCGCGAAGTCGTCATCGACACGCCGTTCGGGCAGCCGTCGGACTCATACTTCCTCGGCGAGATCGACGGAGTGAGCGTCGCGTTCCTGCCGCGCCACGCGCGCGGGCACCGCATCCTTCCCGGTGAGGTCAACTACCGGGCCAACATCTGGGGCATGAAGGCGCTGGGGGTGCACTACGTGCTCTCCGCCAGCGCCGTCGGCAGCCTCCGCGAAGAGCTCAAGCCGCTGGACGTCGTGGTCCCCGACCAGCTCTTCGACCGCACCAAGGCACGCCCGAGCACGTTCTTCGGCGACGGCGTCGTCGTCCACATGGGCTTCGCCGACCCGTTCTGCCCGTACACGAGCAAGCTCATCGTGGACGCGGGCCGTGGCGCCGGCGCCACGGTGCACGAGGGCGGGACCTACGTCTGCATCGAAGGCCCGCAGTTCAGCACCCGTGCCGAGAGCAACGTCTACCGCCAGCTCGGCTTCGACATCATCGGCATGACGAACCTGCAGGAGGCCAAGCTGGCGCGCGAGGCGGAGCTCTGCTACGCCACCATGGCGATGGTCACCGACTACGACGTGTGGTACGAAGGCGAAGAAGACGTGACGCTGGAGACGGTCCTCGAGAACGTCCGGCGCAACGTCGAGACCGCGCAGGCGATCGTCCGCCGCACGGTAGGCGCCCTCGACCACGGGCGCGACTGCACGTGCCGCCACGCGGTCGAGAACGCCATCAACACGCCGGCGGAGCTCATCCCGCCGGCCACCAAGCAGAAGCTCGACCTGCTCATCGGCAAGTACCTGGGGTAAGGGCAAGGACCACGGGCGCTCCCAAGCGCCCGCGCTGGAGGGGTTCAAGAAAGGAGCAACGCAGTGTCATCGTTCGTAGCAAACAACGCCATTCTCGTGGCGGTCATCTGCGGGTTGATCGCCGTGATCTACGGCGTCCTCCTCATCCGCTGGCTGATGAAGCTGCCGGCCGGCGACGAGGTCATGCAGAGGATCGCCGGCGCCGTGCAGGAGGGCGCCAAGGCCTATCTGGCCAGGCAGTACCGGACCATCGCCATGGTCGGCGTGGTCGTGTTCTTCGTCCTGCTCGTGGCGCTCGGCCTGGGCAGGGACTGGACCTACGGCTGGCACGCCGCCGTCGGCTTCGTGGTCGGCGCCTGCCTCTCGGCCGCCGCCGGCTACATCGGCATGATGGTCAGCGTGCGCGTCAACGTGCGCACCGCGGAGGCCGCGCGTCAGGGTCTCGGCCGGGCGCTCACCGTCGCCTTCCGCGGCGGCGCGGTCACCGGCCTTCTGGTCGTCGGCCTCGCGCTGCTCGGCGTCAGCATCTACTTCTGGATCACCGGCGACGTCGCGGCCCTCGTCGGTCTCGGCTTCGGCGGCAGCCTCATCAGCGTGTTCGCGCGCGTCGGCGGCGGCATCTTCACCAAGGCCGCCGACGTGGGCGCCGACCTCGTCGGCAAGGTCGAAGCGGGCATCCCCGAGGACGACCCGCGCAACCCGGCCGTCATCGCCGACAACGTCGGCGACAATGTCGGCGACTGCGCCGGCATGGCCGCCGACCTCTTCGAGACCTACGCCGTCACGGCCGTCGCGGCCATGCTGCTCGCCTACCTGACGTTCCGCGGCTCCGTCGACGTCACCGGCGTCGCGAAGGGCCTGATCATGCACGTCAACGCCGAAGTGGTGTACAAGCCGGCGGTGCTGTACCCGCTGGTCATCGGCGGCGTCAGCATCATCGCCAGCATCATCGGCACCTTCTTCGTGCGGCTCGGCAAGAGCAAGAACATCATGAACGCCCTCTACAAGGGCCTCTCCGTGTCGGCCGTCATCGCCATCGCACTCTTCTATCCGATCACGGACTGGATGCTCGGCGAGCAAGATCGCCACGGCGTTCGGTGTGCCCAGCGTGACCCGGCTCTTCCTCGCGGCCGTCACCGGCGTCGTCGTCACGGCGCTCATCGTGGTCATCACCGAGTACTACACGGCGGCGCGCTACAACCCCGTGAAGAGCATCGCCAAGGCGAGCCT
>CAWAUK010000005.1:0-11769 GCA_963784975.1 uncultured Thermoleophilia bacterium
AGCATGGTGACCGAGGTGCCCGGTCCCAACGTCGCCGCGCTCATGGAGGAGTCGGCCAAGTACGAGTCGTTCACGCGTGGCGGCGGCGGCTTCCCCGTCATCCTGGAACAGGGCAAGGGCGTCACCGTCAAGGATGCCGACGGCAACATGTACATCGACATGGCCGCCGGCGTCGCCGTGAACGCGGTCGGGCGCAACCACCCGAAGGTCCTCGAGGCGATCCAGCGGCAGTGCGACGTCATCATGCACACCACGGACATCACCAATCCCAAGCGCATCGAGCTGGCCAAGAAGGTCTCTTCGGTGATGCCCGAGGGCCTCGCCGGCAACTGCCACACGGCCGTCTACCAGGCGGGCAGCGACGCCGTCGAGACGGCGATCAAGTTCGCGCGCGCCTACACCGGCCGCTCACAGCTCATCGCCTTCCACGGCGCGTACCACGGCGTCTGGTGCGGCACCGCGGCGATGACCACTGCCTACAACTACCGCCACGGCTGGGGTCCGCTCATAGCCGGCGTGCAGCACCTCCCGTACGCCTACTGCTACCGCTGCCCGTTCGGCAAGGAGTACCCGAGCTGCGACATCCAGTGCGGCAAGTACGTCGACGACGTCCTCAACGGTCCGTATACGGGGGCCGACGACGTGGCCGCCGTCGTCATCGAGTCGCAGCAGGGCGAGGGCGGCTACCTGGCTCCGCCGCCCGAGTTCCTCGAGATGATCAAGGCCGCCTGCGACAAGAACGGTTGCCTGTACATCGCCGACGAGGTCCAGTCCGGCGCCGGGCGTACCGGGAAGATGTGGGCCATCCAGTACTCCAACGTCGTCCCCGACATGCTCACCTGGGGCAAAGGGATGGGTGGCGACATGCCGATGGCCGGCGTCACCTATCGCGCCGACATGGAGGAGAAGCTGCGCGAGGGCTCGCAGCCGAGCACCTTTGCCGGCAACGCTCTGGGGTGCGAGGTCTGCATGACCAACATCGACCTTATCACCGCCCCGGAGACCGCCCTCATCGGCCGCGCCGCGGTGCTCGGCGAGGAGATCAAGGGCCTCTTCCTCGACGCCATGCCCAACGTGCCGGTCATCGGCGACGTGCGCGGCAACGGCCTCATGGTCGGCATCGAGGTCGTGGCCGACCGCAAGACCAAGGAGCCGCTGCCGGGCGAGAAGATCGGCGAGATCGCCTTCAAGCTGCTCAACCGCGGCATCCTCATGACGCCGTGCGGCCGGCACGCCAACGTGTTCCGCTTCATGCCGCCGCTCACGGTGCCGCACGAGTACGCGGTGAAGGCCACGGACATCATGATCGACATCCTCAAGGACTACTGAGCCGGCAAGGGAGCCGCGAGCGGCCAGAGCTGGCGGCGTCCGCGCCGGGTCGTAGAGCGAGGCGATCCGGCGCGGACGCTCCATCCTTCGGACGACGCAAAAGGAGAGGCCTATGCCAGACGACGCCCTGCGCTTCATCCAGGTCGGTGAACTTGTCAAGGGCATCAGCGAGGACACGCTGCCGGTGGACGAGGCGATCGCCGGCGCGTTGCTGACGCTCAGCGCCGAAGACGGCAGCGTCACCCGCCTCGCGTTCCCGAAGCCAGATCTGCTGGTCTGGGAGATCGTCAGCGGGCCACAGGCGGGGCTACGCGGCGAAGAGGCGTGCGTCGTCACCCGGCCGCGCGACGACGTGGTCGTGGTCGACTACGTCGCGAGCACGCGGCGCGCCACCTCCATCACGATCGTCCTCGACCTGGCGCGGAGCGCGGCCACGATCGTGGTCGGCACGCTTCCGACTGCGGAAGAGGCCGCGCACAGTGCCTTCGATCTCGCTACCGAGGGCGCCGAGCTGACGCTCGTCGCCACGGAGTTCCTCTCCGCAGCCATCGACCGGCCGTTCGTGCCGGGTGAGCATCCCCACGTCCCGACGGACGAGCTGGTCGGCAAGCGCGTGCAGTACGTCTACAGCCGGACGGAGGCGTACGAGCACATCTACCTGAACGAGAACCTATACACGTGGCAGTGCCTGCGGGGGAGCGAGCAGGGCCTGGCGGACACGGACCGTTGCCACTGCCGCAAGATCGGCGACGAGCTCTACCTCTTCGTCTGGCGCGAGAAGGTCATCCCGACGCTCGGCGTGGTGCTCGTCGACTGGAGGCTCAAACGGTCCAACGGCAAGCTGTTCGGTTACGAGTCGAGCGACTTCGGCGTCCTCTCCACGACCCCGATCTCCTCGCAGGCCACACTGCTCAACGTCACCGCATACGTCTAGAGTCTGCTGGTGCTCAGACGGCTCACGACGGCGGCACGGTCTTGACCCGGCCGCCGTCATGCGTGAGACCGCTTGCCACGGGCCTCGGGGTACGGTACCTTCCAGCCTTACCCCTTTTACACTACGGGGACGAAGAGTATTGGCCGCAATCGGTAACGATGCCCTCAGGGGAGGCGCGTTCCCGCAGCGGCGGTCAGCTGGACGAAAGGAGCCCATCACCGGCATCTCCGAGACACGTGGACGGCAGCCTGGGTCTGCCGGCCGTCCCGGCGCAGCGGCCGGGGCCGGCCACGGCGGAGGGGCCCCGAGCAGTCCCGCGTCGCGCCCGTGTCAGCACAGCAGCAAGCGACTACTTTCCGATTCAGCTTCGCAGGGGGACTGAGACTATGCAGAGGAAAGTCGTTTTCGCCATCTTGGCGTTCGTGCTCGTTCTGGGAGCCTTCGGGGCTCTCGTCCTGGCAGCGTGCGGATCCAACAGCGGCAGCACAGGAGCCCGCGTTCCGACTCGGCCTCACCGGTTGCGGCGGCGACGGGCGAGCCGCTCAAGATCGGCTTCGACGAGGGCTTCACCGGCTTCATGGCGGTCGACGCCCAGCTCACAGAGCACGGGATCAAGACCGCACTCGCCGAGGTCAACAACCAGTGGATGGGCCGGCCCATCGAGTACTTCAAGGCCGACAACTCGTCCGACCCGGTCCAGGCTGTGGACAAGGCGCGGCAGCTGGTGGAGAACAACAAGATCCAGGTCATGCTCGGGCCGATCTTCTCACCATCGAACGCCGCGGTGACCGACTACCTCGCCAAGGCCGGCGGGATTCCGTCCATCTCGATCTTCGGCCAGCCCACGGTCAACCTCAAGACGGCCAACAACCTGTCGTTCATCCCGGCCGGCATGTTCTCGATGGACGGTTACGTGCTCGGCAAGTACGCCTCCGAGACGCTCGGCTACAAGACGGCCAACGCGATCAGCCTCGAGGACACCACCGGGCACGAGCTCATGAAGGGCTTCCAGACCGGATTCGAGCAAGGCGGGGGCAAGATCGTCAGCAACCAGTTCGTGCCGATCGACACGGTGGACTTCAGCTCGTATCTGACCACCCTCAAGCCCGCCGACTGCACCTACAACTGGATCTTCGGCAACGGCACGGGGCCGTTCATCAAGCAGTACCACGACTACGGCCTCACGGCCCCGCTCGTCCTCACCATGGCGGACGACCTGCAGGAGCCGACCATGCAGGAGCTCGGCGACATGGCCCTCGGCATCGTCGGCGAGGACCACTACTTGTCCACGATGGACAACGCGCTGAACAAGAAGTTCGTGGCCGAGTACGCGAAGATGTGGCCGGGTGAGCTGCCCAACATGGACTCCTACGGCGGGTACACCGCCGTGATGATGTTCCTCGAGGCCGTCAAGCAGACCAACGGCGACACGTCGCCCGAGGCGCTCAAGAAGGTGCTGTCCACTCTCAGCATGGACACGCCGAGCGGCAAGATCACGATGTCGCCCTACGGCACGGCGTTCATCGGCACAGGAGACCTCGCCATCTGTAAGACGGAGCTGGTGGACGGCAACTACCGCTGGATGCCCATCTACACGTACAAGCAGATCCTGTTCAAGAATCCGTGGTGAGTGGGCCGGGGCGTCGGCGGATTCCGCCGTCGGCGTAAGACCCGCCTGCTGACGACGACGGGAGGGAGGCCCGCGGCCGCCGCCGCGGGCCTCCCTTCCTCTCTCCCTCGCGGGCGGCTGTACCGTAGAGGACGGACGAGCAAGGGCGCCCGGCCCAGGCCGGCGCGGGATGGGAGGCAGGATGACCTCAGCGTTTCGCGGTCTCGAGTTCCAGTCGCCGACCAGGTTCGTGTTCGGCTTCGGCGCCAGCGCCGGACTCGCGTCCGAGGTCAGGGCTCTCGGTGGCACGAAGGCGCTCGTGGTCACCAAGAGGTCGATGGTGGACCGCGGCGACGTCGCGCCGGCGCTTCGCTCGCTGGAGGACGGCCGTGTCCCGTTCGTCATCTACGACGGTATCCTCCCCGACGCGCCGATAGGGCTGATCGACGAGGCCGTCGAGCTCCTCCACTCCACCGGCTGCGACCTGGTCGTCGGCCTGGGAGGCGGCAGCGCGCTGGACATCGCCAAGTGTGTGGCGGTCGCGGCGACCAACGAGGTGCCGGTGCGCGAGATGCTCGGCCACGGCCTCGTCCCGCGCCCCGGGCTGCCCAAGATCGTCGTGTCCACCACCCACGTGGCCGGCGCGGACACGGGGTCGGCCGCTGTGCTGCAGATCGACGAGCGCACGCACGAACACGGCGTCGTGGACAGCCCCTACCTGCTGGCTGAGGTCGTCATCAACGACCCGGAGCTGACGCTTACAATGACGCCGGAGGCGACCGTCGACACGTGCCTCGACACGCTCGTCACCGGCGTCGAGTGCCTGACCGGCCGGCAGGCGAACCCGCTGTCGGACCTCTTCAGCGAGAGCATCCTGCGGATCTGCGCACGGTACCTGCCGGCCGTGGTCGCCGACGGCAAGGACCGCGAGGCCCGCCTCAACCTGGCGCTCGCGGCCAGCATGGGCGGCTGGGCCTACATGAGCTCGTTCATCGGCGCCGTACACGGTATCTCCTACGGAGTCGCAGCCGTCTGCGAGCTCACGCACGGGCGTTCCATGGCCGCCATCCTGCCGGCGGTGATGCGCTACAACCTGCCCGCGAATCCCGCGGCCTTCCGACGGGTCGCCGAGCTCCTCGGCAGCCACACCGCGGGCATGCGGGAGCACGATGCGGCGGCGCTCTCCGTGACGGCGGTGGAGGACTTGCTGGACCGCGTCGGAATCGCGCACCGCTTGCGTGACTACGGGCTGCAGCGCGACCAGCTGGGCGCCGTCGCCAGCCTGTCCTGGGGGCAGATCGACGACTTCCTCGAGTCCAACGCCCGATCCTTCGGGCGGCGCGACGTCGAGGCGATCCTTGGGGACGCCTTCTGAGCACCCGGTCGCATGTGTTGTGAAACGCCGATATCAGGCGTGCGGCGGTCTTCCCGTGCCCGATTCTCGCCTGCTTCGTGACGCCGGCATGCTCAGAGCAGGGGCGCGTAGCGTGTCGTTCAAGCAGACTCTTGCCAAATAACGATATCGGTATATCATTCCCGAAAGGCAGCACGCAGGAGGTGTCTCACACAGCGACGATGGTTCGTGCCAGCCGGCATCAGCCGGACCGCCCGACGAAGTACTCGTCTCGACGCCAGGGGGGCGTGTGAGTACATTCACGATCACGGCGCTGAACGGCGTCTCATACGCGTTCATCCTCTTTCTTCTGGCAGCCGGTTTCTCCCTGACCTTCGGCGTCATGGGAGTCATCAACCTGGCTCACGGCGCCCTCTACGTGCTCGGCGCTTACTTCGGCCTCGCGATCATCAGCCAGCTGGACGGGTTCTGGCTCGGTGTCGTGTTCGCCGCCGCCGGGACCGGGCTCGTCGGTCTCGCCATGTACTACTTCTTCCTTCGTCACTTGTACGGCAAGGTGCCGGAGCAGGCGGTGCTCACCATCGGCCTGAGCTACGCGATCGCGAACGTCATCCTCTGGGTCTGGGGACCGTTCGCGAAGATGGGCATGACGCCGTCCGCCTTCACCGGCGTCGTCCGCGTCGGCACCCTCGCGTTCCCCATCTACCGGCTCTTCATCATCGGCATCGGCCTGCTCGTCCTGGCAGTGCTGTGGTGGATGCAGGACAAGACCCGTGTAGGTGCCATCATCCGCGCCGGCATGGACAACAAGGAGATGACCCGCAGCCTGGGCATCAACTACGGCGTCGTCAGCACCCTTGTCTTCCTGTTCGGCGCCGCCCTCGCGGGGTTCGCCGGCATCATGGGCACGCCGATCCTCGGCGCCTATCCGTCGATGGGGGATGCGCTGCTGCTGCTGACGCTGATGGTCGTGGTGGTCGGCGGCACCGGCTTCATCCAGGGCACCATGCTCGGCGCCCTCATCATCGGCTTGCTTGACACCTTCGGAAAGGCCTACGTGCCGCAGGCGGCTCTCTTCACGTCCTACGTGATCTTCATCGTCGTGCTGCTGGTCCGGCCGAGTGGCCTCATCGGAAGGAAGGTCTTCTGATGGCGGCGCGGCCGGCGGACCTCTTCTTGGGACGGCTGATGCGCAAGGCCGTGGCGGCGCCGCCGGTGCCCGCCGAGCGGCGCACTGTCGCGTCCATCGCCAAGACGTGGCTGCCGGCGATCGTCATCCTGCTGCTGCTCCTGGTCCTCCCGAGCGTCGTGCCCTCGTACATCCAGAGCCTCGTCACCAAGATGATGATCTTCGCCCTCTTCGGGGTGAGCATGAACATCCTCTGGGGCTACGGCGGCATTCCCACGTTCGGCCACGCAGCCTTCTTCGGCTTCGGCGGTTACATGTGCGGCATCCTCATCATCCACGGCGGCATCTCCAACTTCTGGGTGAACCTGCTGCTGGCGATGCTGCTCACCGCGCTGCTCGCCGCCGGACTCGGTGTCCCGGCGTTCCGGGTCTACGGGGTGGGGGCGTCGGACAACCCCATCTACTTCCTGCTGGTGACGCTCGCCTTCGGCGAGTTGCTGGTCCGTGTCGCCATCTCAGCGCGCTGGCTCACCGGCGGCTCGACTGGTCTCGCCGGCATTCCCTACCCCGATCTCGGGATACCCGGCGTCACCATCGACTCGTACAGCTTCTACTTCCTCGTCCTCGGGATCGTCGCGGTGTGCCTGGTGGTGATCTACCGAATCGTCAACTCGCACTACGGCTACGCGCTCAGAGGCATCCACGACAACGAGCGCCGCATGCAGGCACTGGGGTACAACACCTGGCTGTTCAAGTACACCTCGTACATCCTCGCCGGCATGTTCGGCGGCGTGGCCGGCGTTCTGTTCGCGTACTTCGGCGGCGTCATGGTCCCGGGCAACATGGGCATGGCGATGACGGACATCGTGTTTCTCATCGTCATCCTCGGCAGCGCCTCCGTGTACCTCGGCCCCGTCATCGGCGCCGTCGTGGTCGTCGGCGTCGAGTACCTCGCGAGCGTGTACGTTCCGGACCGCTGGCCGCTCATCATGGGCGCGATCATCGTGATCGCCATCATGGCGATCCCCCAGGGCGTCGGCGTGCTGCTCCTCGATCTGTGGAGGAAGGTGTTCCATGGCAGCGCTGCTTGAGGTCAACGACCTCTCCGTGCACTTCGGGGGGCTCGCCGCCGTCAAGGACGTCACGTTCAGCATCGAACCGGGCGAGAGGCTCGTGATGATCGGGCCGAACGGCGCCGGCAAGACGACGCTCTTCAACCTGCTCACCGGGCAGCTCAAGCCGTCCGGCGGCAAGGTGCTCTTCAAAGGCCAGGACATCACCCACAAGCCGGTGTATGCGCGCACGCAGCTCGGCATCGCCCGTTCGTTCCAGATCACGAGCCTGTTCCCAAACGAGACGGTGCTGACCAACGCGCTCATCGCTCTTCAGGGAACGCGCGCCGGCCGCTACCGTCTCTTCGGCGTCTTCCGGCGAGACAAGGCGCTGCACAGCGCCGCGCAGGAGCTGCTCGAGTCGATCGAGCTCTGGGACAAACGGAACGAGATGGTGAGCTCGCTGGCCTACGGCGAGACGCGCAAGCTCGAGATGGGACTCAGTCTCGCCAGCGCCCCGGACCTGCTGATGCTCGACGAGCCCAGTTGCGGTCTCACGCCGACGGAGAGCAAGGACATCACCGAGCGCATCAACACGCTCGGCAAGAAGATCACCGTGCTCATGATCTCGCACGACATGGACCTCGCGTTCGGCGTGGCGGAGCGCATCATCCTGCTTCACTTCGGTGAGATCTCGTGTGAGGGTACCTGCGACGAGATCCGAGCCAACCAGACCGTCAAGGACATCTACATGGGCTCGCACAAGGCGAGCACCGCGGGCGGGTGAGCGGCGATGCTCGAGATCAACGACATCCACACGTGGTACGGCGACAGCTACGTCCTGCAGGGCGTCAACATGGAGGTCGGAGAGGCGACGGTGGTCGCACTCCTGGGCCGCAACGGCATGGGCAAGACGACTACCATCCGCTCGATCATCGGGCTCACGCCTCCGCGCAAAGGCAGCATCAAGTTCAACGGTACGGAGCTCGTCGGAATGCCGCCCAACCAGATCGCGCGCGTGGGCATCGGCCTCGTGCCGCAGGGCAGGATGATCTTCCCGTCCCTGTCCGTCGTGGAGAACCTCACCATGGCGGCTCGTACGGGCGACAAGAAGGATCCGTGGACGCTGGAGAAGGTCTTTGAGACCTTCCCGCGCCTCAAGGAACGCTCCAAGAACAAGGGCAACCTCCTCAGTGGCGGCGAGCAGCAGATGCTCACCATCGCGCGCGCGCTCATGACCAATCCGGATCTGATCATGCTCGACGAGCCGTCGGAGGGACTGGCTCCGATCGTGGTCCAGGAGGTCTATCGGATCATCGAGCGGCTGAAGGCGGCCGGTCAGTCCATCCTGCTCGTCGAGCAGGACTTCGGAATGGCGATGAGCGTGGCGGACTACGCGTACATCATGAGCAAGGGCTCTATCGTGTACGGCTCCGAACCCGGGGAGCTCATCGAGAACGAGACCGTGAAGACGCAGTACCTCGGCGTCGGAGGTGACGGCGAGGGCTGAGAAGCCAGGTGCGCCGCGGAGGTGCGGCGAGGCCGCCGTGCCCGCCCCCCGATGACCTGGCGGGCACGGCGGCCTCGCCTCATCCTCCCCAGCGCTCCACCTCGACGAGGCACGTGTTGCACGCCTGCCCCGGTGAGGTGGGGGTGATGAAGCGTTTGGACGTCAGGATGTTGACACAGCCGGCGCGGTCGGGCGAGTCCCCGAGCGCTCCGGTCGGCGAGTAGTCGGAGCACGACTCGGACGAGTGCACCGTGCCGGGCCGGACGCGCTCGGTGATGCGCGCGGCGAGGATCACGGAGCCACGCTCGTTGTACGCGCGCACCAGGTCGCCGTCGGCGATGTCGCGGGCGGCGGCATCCTCACTGTTGAGCCTGATCAGCCAGTAGTACCAGCCATCGTCCTTGAGCTCGCGGTGGTCCTCGATGTCCGCGGCCCAGGCGTCCTTGCCGTCGCCCATCGTGTGGAAGCTGAAGCGTGGGTGTGGCGAGATCAGCTGCAACGGGTAGCGTCCGGTGAGCTCACCGGTGCGGTGGCCCTCCCAGCTCTCGATGTACTGCGGGCCCATGACGGGTCGCTCCTCGTCCACCACGTCCCCAGACGCGTAGAAGCGCTTGAGGCTCGAGCTCACGAATTCGATCTTGCCCGACTGCGTCTGCAGTCCCTTGCCGCCCTCGGTGTCCCAGGGCGGCGGACCCCAGTCGGGAGTGTCCCGCTTGCGCCCCTCCGCGAACCACCGCAGGGCCGGCTTCGGCTCGTGGTCCGCTGCGACCGGCACGAGGTAGTATCCCTTGTCGGCGAACTCCTCCCAGGAGATGCGTTTGGGCAGGTCGCTGGCGGCGAAGATGCGCTTGACCCAGTCGAGCTCGCTCAGGCCGCCCTCTGTGTAGATGTCGCCGACGCCGAGCTTTGCGGCGAGCTGCGCGAAGATCTCGTAGTCGGACCTGCTCTCGCCGAGCGGCTCGATGCACTGCTGCTCGAGCACGATGAGCCGGTGGTTCACCTGCTCGAACTTGTGCATGCCATAGCCCGAGGCGTGCGCCCAGTCGCCGATGTCCCAGCGCTCGAAGTTGGTGCAGGCCGGCAGGACGATGTCGGCGAGGCGGGCCTCGCCCTCCATCCAGACGGACTGATTGACGACGAAGGGTATCTGACCCTCGCGGTAGGCGCGCACGTAGCGGTTGGTCTCCGTCATGGTGCCGATGAACGAGCCGCCGTAGCGGTAGTACATCTGTACGTGCGGGTAGCCCGCCGCCGGATAGTGATACTCGCGGAACTGCGACTCGATGGACGGGCCGCAGAAGCCCTTGCCGTGCCACTCGAGGCGCTCGTGGTTCATGGCCTCGGGAATGCGCAACCGGGGGACCGTCTGGCCCTCAGGGGAGTGTTGCGGATTGGAGAAAGTGCCGCCGTCCGGCCACATGCGGGCGGCAAGCCTGCGACCGGCGGCCGTGCCCGCCGTGTCGCCCGAGATGCCGCCCTCGGCGTAGCCCGGGAAGAAGAACGAAGGGTCGAACGGCACCCCGCTCGTGGTCGACCAGATGTTGCTGCCCGGCTTGCCGAGGCCCTGCATGGCCGCAAGGGCGATCATCGCCCGCGACCACTCGTTGCCGCTGGAGGCGCGGCAGGCGCCGCCCCAACCGCCCATGCCGCCGGCCGCGAGCATCGTCTTGCGGCGGCCCCACTCGCGGGCGAGGGCGCGGACCTGCCGCGCCGGCACGCCGCACTCGGTCTCAGCCCACTCGGGCGTCTTGGGCACGTTGTCGGACCGGCCGAGCACGTAGGCCGTCCACTCGTCGAACCCGTGCGTGCGTTCCGCGACGTACTCCTTGTCGTAAGTGCCCTCGGCGAGCCACGTGTGCGCGATGGCCAGCGCCAGCGCCACGTCGGTGCCCGGTCGCGGCGCGAGCCACTTGTCGCCGAAGAGGCTGGCGGTGTGATTGTGGTAGGGGTCGATGAACACCATCTTGACGCCGAGCTCCTTGAGCCAGAAGCGGCGCGACGTGCTCTCGAACGAGCCGTACACGCCGCCCGTCGTCTCGGGGTCGGACGACCAGAACACCATCATCTCGGTGTGCTTGAGCGCGTCCTCGAGCAGGTCGTACTGCTCCGGGATGCCGAGGCGGTGGCTGAAGCCCCACATGTGGGCGCCGCCCCACTGCCAGCCCTCCCAGCTGTCCGGGTTGTGCTCGGCATAGGTGAACCCGACGAGGTTCATGAAGCGGTTGTAGGCGCTGAAGCGGTAGCCCACGTTGCCCCAGAGGTGGTGCGAGCCGGCGGTGGACATCATCGCCGCCGGCCCGTACTCACGCTTGATGCGCAGCATCTCGCCGGCGACCATGTCGAGCGCCTCGTCCCAGCCGATGGGTTCGTAGGCGGACTCGCCGCGGTTGCCGGTGTTGCGCTTGCCATCCGGGTCGAAGTCGACGCGCTTGAGTGGCGTCAGGATGCGGTTCGGCGAGTAGATGGTGGCGCGGTGTCCGACGGTCCAGGGCGAGAGCGTCGTCTTGCGCGGCGGGGTGAACGAGCGCCCGCGCGCGGAGATCGTCCATGACGGCGCGTCGGTCTCGTCGAGCTGCAGTGGGAGGATGCGCCGGATGCGCCCGTCCTTGACGTCCACGTGCACCGGCCCGCCGGTGGTCAGATTGGTGAGTCGCCGGACTCCTTGCTGCGTGGCGTGCATCCTCGGATCACCGTCCAAGCGTTCGCTGGCGTGCCGGGATTGTACCCAAACGGTCGGTCCATTGCACGGAATAGGGAGTCCATATCACGGACCGATGGACAGGGTGAGTCTGCGGCGCACCCTCCGTTGACTTGGCTTCGCGGGTAAATACAGGAGCGATAGCGGCTCAGTG
>CAWAUK010000006.1:0-91995 GCA_963784975.1 uncultured Thermoleophilia bacterium
GTCGATCAGGCCGTCGGCGGCGGGGAGGTCCGGCGGCTGCGGCGGGATCTCGTCCTCGGGCAGGCCGCGAACGTGCTCGAGGGCGCGCTCCGCGGCGGCCGCGCCCTCGCGCAGGCAGTCGCCGATGCCGATGCCGTGATACGCGCCGCCGGCGAGCTCGATGCCCGGCACACGCGCGACGGCGGCCTCGATGTGCCCGACGAGCTCGACGTGGCCGACGCGGTACTGCGGCATGCCGCGCGGCCAGCGGAAGATCTGCACGAACTCCGGCTCCGCCGAGATGCCCATGATCTCGCGCAGCTCGGCGCGGACCACGGCGGCCATCTCGTCGTCGTCCAGCTGGGCCGCCGCCTCGCGGCCGGCGCGGCCGAGGAAGCTGCGCAGCAGCACGTGGCCCTCGGGCGCGCGCTCGTCGAACTTGCTCGAGCTCCAGGTGGTCGCCATGACGGGGCGGTCCTCGGCGCGCGGGCACGACGAAGCCGAAGCCCTTGAGGTCGTGCCCCACCTGGTCGGCCCGGTAGGCGACCGACGCGGTGGCCGTCGTCACGTACTCGATCGACGAGAGGTCGGCGGCGGCGAGCGGCGCGACCGGGCGCAGCAGGTCGCCGCTCGCCCACGCCGGAGTGGCGAGCACGACGGCGTCGGCCACCACACGAGATCCGTCGCTCAGCTGGAGGGCGAACGCACCCGAACCGGCGCGGGTGTCGCAGTCGGCGTCGCACGCGGCCATCGTCTTGACGCCGGTGCCGGTGTGCAGGCGCTCGGCCGGCAGGGTCGCGACGATGGCGTCGCTCAGGTCCTGCAGCCCGCTCTTGAACGAGTAGAAGTAGGACTTCGGCCCGGGCGGCCGCTCGCCGGCGGTCGCGCCCGGTGCGCCCCCGGGAGCCCCGGGGCCCGGCGCGCCCGAGCCGCCGCGTGCCGCGGCGGCCTTCTGGCGCGCCTTGCGCCGCTTGAGCATCGCCAGGATGAGGCTGCGGTGCTCACGCTCCATGTCGAGGAACATCGGGAACGTCGCGCGCACGCTCATCTGCTCGGGGTCCCCGGCATGGATGCCGGCGACGATGGGCTCGGCGATGCGCGCCAGCGCCTCCTTGCCCAGCCGGCGACGGACGAAGTCGCCGAGGCTCTCGTCGAGGGCCGAGCCGACGGGGCCTGCCGGGCCCGCCGTCGCCGCGCCGCCGCGCGGGAGCACCAGGTCGAGACCCATGCGCACCTTGCCCGGCCAGCTCATCAGGCCGCTCATCGCAAAGGGGACCATGCGCGTCGGGACCATGAGGATGATGCCCTCGGGCAGCTCGTGCAGGTGCCCGCGCGTGAAGACGAAGCTCTTGCGGATGTCCTCGTTGCAGTCGAGGAAGCGGTCGCCGATGCCGACCTCGCGGGCGGCCGCGATCGGCCAGGGCTTCTCGATGATGGCCGAGTCCGGGCCGCCCTCGACGACGAAGCCGTCGCGGCGGATCGTGTGCACCTTGCCGCCGAGTCGCGGATCCTGCTCGTACAGGTGCCAGTCGACCGAGGGGTCCTGCGCGCGCGCCGCTTCGAGCACGCGCGCCGCCCCCAGCCCGGCCATGCCGCCGCCGACGACGACGATCCGGAAGGGCCGGTCCGCCGGTCCGCCGGCCCGCCCGGCCGAACCGTTCGGGAGCGCTGTGCCGTCGCCCACCGGGGTCACCCGTGCTTGTGCGGGCCGTCCGGCTGCTGCAGAGCCCGCTCGACCGGCCGGTGGGCGAGGTAGTCGGTGACGACATCCGCCAGCGCCTCGATGAAGTACGGGGAGTCGTTGGGCGCGTGCGAACGCCGGTACTCGATGCCGAGGTTCTCGATCTGCGCGCGCAGCACGATGTCGAGGTCGTAGAGCGTCTCGACGTTGTCGCTCACGAACCCGACCGGCACCACGAGGATCTTCCTCCAGCCCTCCTCCGCCAGGACGCGGACTGCGTCGTCGGCCTCGGGCTCCATCCACTCGCCGCCGCCGCGCCCCTTGCTCTGGAAGCCGAAGCGCCAGTCGCCGGGCATGATCTGGGGGACCAGCTGGGAGATCGTCTGCTGCAGCTGGTCCACGTAGGGGTCGCCCTCGGCGATCGTCTCCGCCGGCACGCTGTGCGCGGTGAAGAGGATGGCCCACTCGCTCACGTCGCTGCCATCCAGAGCCTCTGCGACGCGGCGGCTGAGGGTGCGCACGAATCCCTGGCTCGCGTACCAGTCCTCCAGGAGCGGGACGTCGCGCCCGTGGCCGCCGGTGGTGGGATCCTCGGCCGCGTCCAGCCGGGCCTGGTACTTGCCACTGGTGAGCCGCGAGGAGAACGGGCTCATCGGCAGGGCGACGACCTCGTGCGCGTCCAGCGAGCGGACGCAGTCGTCGACGCTCGGCTCGGTGTAGAGGAAGCCGTGGCGCACACGGATGGGGAACGCGAGCTCCTGGACCAGCTTGGCCTGCAGCGCCAGCGGCCTGGCGCGCGGTGATGGCCGGGAGCGGCGAGGCGCCGCCGATGAGCGCGTAGCGCTCCTTGACGGCGGCGACCGTCCCCGGGTCGGGCGTGCGCCCCATGAGCCGCTCGAGGAAGGGCACGATCTGCTCGGGGCTCTCCGGCCCGCCGTAGGCGAGCAGGGCGACGTCGACGAGGCTCTCGGTCATGCCGTCATCCTCCGGAGATCAGATCGGGGCGGCCGAGAGCCGGTGCACGGCGTCGACCAGGTACTTGACGTTGTCCGGCGGCACCTGGGGCACCAGGCCGTGTCCGAGATTGAAGATGTGCCCGGGGCGGCCGCCGGCGCGACGCAGCACGTCGGCGACGCGCTCCTCGATGGCCTTGGGCGGTCCGAGGAGGGTGATCGGGTCCAGGTTGCCCTGCACGGCCACGTCGCCGAGCTGGTCCCAGGCGCGGTCCAGCTCGATGCGCCAGTCGACGCCGTAGACGTCGCTGCCGGCCTTGCCGACCAGGTCGAGCATGGCCGAGGCGCCGTTGCCGAAGTAGATGAGCGGCGCCCCCAGCCCCTTGACGTGGTCCACCACGTAGCGCACGTGCGGCAGCACCAGCAGCTGGTAGTCGAACGGGCTCAGCCAGCCGACCCAGGAGTCGAAGAGCTGCACCACCTGGGCGCCGGCGGCGATCTGCGCCTTGAGGTAGTCGACCACGACCTCGGAGATGACGCTCATGAGGCGCCCGAACGTCACCGGGTCCTCGTACATGAGCTTCTTGACGTGCGCGTAGTTGCGCGAGTGGCCGCCCTCGACGATGTAGCTCGCCAGCGTGAACGGGGCGCCGGAGAAGCCGATGAGCGGGATGGACGGGTCGAGCTCGTGCCGCACGAGCTTGATGGTGTCCATCACGTACTGCAGATCGGAGGCGGCGTCGATGCTGTGCACGCCCTCCAGGTCGCGCGCGCGGCGGATGGGCCGCTCGATGACGGGGCCGTCGTCCTTGCTGAAGTGGAAGCCGATGCCCATGGGCTCCAGCGGCAGCAGGATGTCGGCGAACACGATGGCCGCGTCCAGGTCGAAGCGGCGCAGCGGCTGCAGCGTGACCTCCGCCGCCACGTCCGGCCGCCGGCACATCTCCACGAAGCTCATCTTCTCGCGGATGGCGCGGTACTCGGGCAGGTAGCGGCCGGCCTGGCGCATGAGCCAGACGGGCGTCGCGTCGACGGGTTTGCGGGCGCAGGCATCGAGGAGGCGCATGGGCATCACCTGAGTAGGCGGAACTGGCTTACAGGGACGGTGATTGTAGCAAACGGGAGCCGTGGGCTCCCGTCGACGGAGAGGATGCACGCCGGCGCCGGCTCACTCGGCCGGCCTGTATCCTTCGCCGAGCGCCGCCTTGCGGCACACGTGGCACACCGTGATCATCGTGTCGCAGCACTGCGGCGAGACGACGTGGTAGCGGAGCGCCCGGGCGCTGAGCTTGGCGCCACACAGTCCGCAATGGGCACTGTCGATGGAGCGCACCGCGGCAGGGGGCATGGTCACGGCCGCGTCGCAGCCCTCCGACTGAGTCGGCATCGGGTGGACCTGGCCCATTGAGTCCTCCCATCGCGTGTGCTGCAGCTTCCGGGGCGGGGGCCGGCAAGCTCATGCAGCTTACTGACAACCTGCCCCGAAACCGCGGCTCGGTAACGCCCCTGAGGCCCTCGAGGCGCAGCGAGCGTAGCCACCGGCAGCGACACTTCGTCCCGCGGCGCCGTGGCGTGGCGCACCGGCTGCGACAGTAGGATGACGCAGGGCACGCGGGCCTCCCGGTCCGCCTCAGGGAGGGAGTCAGCTATGAGACGTCTGTTCGTGGCGGCGACCCTGTTCGCCGCCGTTCTGTTGTGTGCAGCGCCGGCCGCACTGGCGCTGACCGCGCCGCTGCACCCGGTCGGGCACACTCGCGCCGCCGCGCATGTGCCGCATGCCGTGCGCGGCGCTGATCGTGCGCCGCTCAGGTACGAGCCGCTGGCGCGGCGCATTCTCACGGGTACCGGCACCATCAGCCTCAACGTCTACACCTACGACGGTCAGCCAGAAGTCGGCGCCGCGGCTGGCCTGGTGGGTCTATGCCGGGCTCGACTACGGCACCGGCTCCGGGACCACCGACTCGAGCGGCCACGTCGATCTGACCGGCGTGCCTGCAGCTGCGAGCAACAACGGCGAGGTCGAGGTCTTCCTCGACAACGACCACCGACTACGGGATGTACGACCTCTACAACATGAGCTGGGGACGACACGGGATTCAACGGGGGCCTGCAGCCGGGGCGCCTGCCGTTCTCGCTGGTAAGGGACGCCGGCGGATCGTACCGGTGGCCGTCGGCCCGGGTCCGCCTGTGGGCTCAGAACGCCGGTCGGCGAGATACACATGGCTCGCACCGACATCCCCCAGGCTGGGTCAACCACGACCGGATACGCGCGCACGATCTCAACAGGCCCCGAGTCGCTCGTCGGTGGCGTCGGTCTACTTCTGGGACGACGAAGGCATGGAGCTTCCGGTCGAAGGCATCCAGGTCTCCTCCGGGGCGCAGGCGAGCCCGACTCAGACCGTCCATCAGACCGACGCGCAGCGCCTCTGGATGGACCAGTGGGGGCTCGGGCAAGCCCGGGACCGCCACGTGGCTCGTCCTGAACAACTACCCTGGCGGCTGGGTCAACGATATCTTCGGCGTCGCCGACTACCCGAGCTCAGCCGGGGTCAAGAACGTTCGGCAGCTTCCCCTCCACGGGCGCGTCCGTACGACCGCAAGCGGATGACCATCCCGAGCACAGCCGCTCCCGGCTACGCCTACTGTACGTCTGGGCCAGCCACGACAGCGGGCCCCTGTCTCTCGCAGACGTGGTTCCAGACCTGCACGCTGAAGCCGAGCAAGGCGACCGTCTCCAAGGGTGCCGCCATCACGCTCAGCGGCATCGTCCCGGTCAAGGGCCACTATGGAAGCAAGAAGGGCACGCCGAAGTACGTGACCATCTACAAGACCACATCTGCCAAGGTAGCCAAAGGCCAGCCGGCGAAGCCCGGGGGAGCGACAGTCCGGGGCTGGACCAAGATCGGCAAGGTCCGCACCGATGGCCTCGGGAAGTACCGCAAGGGCTCGATTCGCCCCTCGCGCACGACCTGGTACTGCGTCTGGTATCCGCGGTGACGCGCAGTACTGGGGCGCCTGGACCTCGGTCGCCAAGGTCATCGTCAGGTAAGTACGCCTCCGCAGACCGACGGAATGATCGCGCGCCGGAGGCGCGACTGCGACGAGGGCCGGGGCTGTGGAAGCAGCCCCGGCCCTCGGCTCTCCTCGCCAGTTCGGCCGAGAAACTCTCGTCGGATTCATCAACTTTGCCAGATCTCGCCGGTCTCCGCGGACCCCTCTCCTTATCCACCTTGGACAATGTATGCGTCTTCGCTTATTTGAAGGAACAGCGTTTCTTATGGATAATGGGACCTCGTCAGTCAATCGCATCGAGGGGGAGCATGAACATCGTCACGAGGACT
This sequence comes from uncultured Thermoleophilia bacterium, assembly GCA_963784975.1. GTDB lineage: Bacteria > Actinomycetota > Thermoleophilia > UBA2241 > UBA2241 > CAIXSE01. The sequence continues at coordinate 5,955 of CAWAUK010000006.1, forward strand.
CCCGAGATCGAGCCCGTCACCGGCGGGGTGCTGCTCTTCCGCAGCTGCCTCATCTCCACCGAGTATCCCGGCGCCGAAGCGGCCACCAAGTGGCTGTTCGAGCGCTTCGGCATCGAGTACACGGTCCATCCGGAGCAGACCTGCTGCACCGGCCTGGGCTACTACTCCGAGCTGGTCCCCGTCGCCACGTCCGTCGCTCTGGCGGCGCGCAACGCCTGCGTCGCCGTCGACGACGGCCATCCCGTGATGAGCTATCTCTGCTCCACCTGCTACGCCATCAACAAGAAGGCGCGCAACATCCTCAGCGTCGACGAGCTACCGCGCCGACGTCAACAAGACCCTGGCCAAGGTCGGGCGCGAGTACACCGACTCCGTGGCCGACGCGATCACGCACAGCCACACCATGGAGATCCTCTGGAGCGCCCACCACAGCATCCCCGAGCTGATCACGCGGCGACTCGACGGGATCAAAGTCGCGACGCACCCCGCCTGTCACTACTGCAAGGTCTTCCCCGACGAGGTGACCGGCAACAGCGAGAACTTCATGATCCCGGAGGACCTCCTCGAGGACACCGGCGTCATCAAGACGGGCCTGTACAACGAGAAGACGACCCACTGCGGCGCCGGCTTCCGCCAGCGCTTCGTGAACCCCGGCATCGCGGTCGCCGTGACCCGCGAGAAGCTGCGGCGGCTCGCCCAGGAAGGGGTCGATGTCTGCGTGCACATGTGCCCCAACTGCGCGATCCAGTTCGACCGTCACCACAGCATCATCGAGGCGAGCTCGCACGAGGAGTACCCCTTCGTGCACCTGCACGTGCAGCAGCTGCTCGCCCTGGCGCTCGGCGCCGACCCCGTCAAGGACTGCGGGCTGGGCTCGCACTCGCAGGACGTCGAGCCTCTGCTGGAGCGCATCGGCGCCCCGATGATGGCAGGTGTCTGACATGCGCGCGGGAGTCTTCCTCTGTCAGTGCGGCGGCAACATCAGCGGCGTCCTCGATCTCGACGACCTCGCCGCCCACGCCCGCACCATCCCCGGCGTCACGAGCGTGGCCATCAACCAGTTCCTGTGCGGCACCGAGGGGCACGACCTCATCAGCGAGGCCGTGGAGGACCGCGGGCTCGACCACCTGATCGTCGCCAGCTGCTCGCCGCGCTTCCAGGGCCCCACCTTCGAGCGCATCGCCCGCGAGCTGCGGCTGGGCGAGAACGCCGTCGCCTTCGCCAACCTGCGCGAGGGCTGCAGCTTCGTCCACAAGGACCAGCCCGAGCTCGCCCAGGCGAAGGCCCGGAAGATCCTCGAGGGCGCGATCGCGCGCGCGCGGCACCAGAGCGACCTGCCCCGGCAGCGCACGTTCCTCACGCGCTCGGCGCTCGTGGTCGGCGGCGGCATCGCCGGCATGACCGCCGCCGAGGAGCTCGCCGCCAGCGGCATCGAGGTCCACATGGTCGAGCGGCAGCCGTCGCTCGGCGGCTACATGGCGCGCCTCAGCAAGACGTTCCCGACCGAGGACTGCGCCATGTGCAGCCTGGCGCCGCGGCTCACCAGCACCGCCCTCGAGGGCCGGGTGCACGTGCACACGCTCACCGAGGTCGACGAGATCACCGGCCCGCCCGGCGAGTTCCGCGTGAAGCTGCGCCACAAGCCGCGCTACGTCAGCGAGGCCTGCGTCGGCTGCGGCGAGTGCGTCCCGGTCTGCCCGGTGCGGTACGCCAACGACTTCGACTTCGGCGTCAGCGACCGCAAGGCGATCGACCGCCAGTTCGCCAACGCCGTCCCCAGCACGTTCGCGATCGAGAAGAAGGGCTGGAGCCCGTGCAAGAGCGCCTGCGCCGTGCACACCTCCGCGCAGGGCTACGTGGCGCTGGTCGCCGCCGGCCGCTTCGAGGATGCGTACCGCGTCGCCAGCGAGCCGAACCCCTTCAGCAGCGTCTGCGGCCGCATCTGCACGCACCTCTGCGAGACCGCCTGCGCGCGGGGCAAGGTCGACGAGCCCGTCGCCATCGCCGCGCTCAAGCGGTTCGTCGCGGACGAAGTCGGCCCGACGCTGCCGGTGCAGCCGGCGCCGGTCCTCCACGAGGAACGAGTGGCCGTCATCGGCGCCGGCCCCGCCGGCGTCACCTGCGCCCGCGACCTGGCCGACCTCGGCTACAGGGTCACGGTCTTCGAGGCGCAGCAGGTCGCCGGCGGCATGCTGCGCACCGGCATCCCCGACTACCGCCTGCCGCACGAGGTCATCCAGCGCGAGGTCGACCAGGTGCTCGCCAAGGGCATCGACCTCAAGCTCGGTCAGCGCGCCGGCACCGACTTCACCGTCGACGGCCTCTTCGAGCAGGGCTACAAGGCCGTGTACCTGGCCACCGGCCTGCAGAAGAGCGCCGAGGCGCCGCTGCCCGGCGACGACCTCCAGGGCGTGACCCGGGCGGTCGAGCTGCTCCGGGAGCTCAACCTCGGCGGCACGCCGCAGGTCGGCGAGAAGGTCGTCGTGATCGGCGGCGGCGACGTCGCGCTCGACGCCGCGCGCTCCGCCGTCCGTCTGCAGCAGCAGGCCGGCGTGGAGCCGGACGTCACGCTGGTCTACCGGCGCACCAAGGTCGAGATGCCGGCCAACGTGACCGAGGTCGAGGAGGCGCGCGAAGAGGGTCTCAAGGTCGAGTTCCTCGTGCAGCCGCTCGCCATCGCCGGCGAGGACGGCAAGGTCGCCGCCATCAAGCTCCAGCGCTGCGAGCTCGGCGCGCCGGACGAGTCCGGCCGCCGCCAGCCGGTGGCCATCGACGGCAGCGAGTTCGACCTCGAGGTCGACACGGTGATCTTCGCCGTCGGCCAGGCGCTCGTCGACGACTTCGCCCAGGGCTGCGACGGCCTGACGCTCGAGAAGGGCCAGATCTGCGTCGACCGCGACACGATGATGACCACCCGCGAGGGCGTCTTCGCCGGCGGCGACGCCGCGGCCGTCGGCTTCTACACGGCCATCGAGGCCGTGGCGGCCGGCCGCAGGGGCGCCGCCTCCATCCACAACTTCCTGCGCGGCGAGCGCCTGCTCCCGGTCTGGGACGACGAGCGCGAGGTCGCTCGCCCGACCGACGAGGAGCTCGCCGCCATCGCGGTCGGACAGCGCGTGCCCATGGCCGTGGTCGACGGCCTCCAGCGGCGCGCCGACTGGAACGAGGTCAGCCACGGCTACACCGCCGAAGAGGCCGTGGCCGAAGCCGAGCGCTGCCTCGACTGCGCCGTCTGCAGCGAGTGCGACAGCTGCGTGCGCGCCTGCCCCAGCGGCGCCATCGACTGGGACCAGCGCGAGACCATCGAGGAGGTGGCCGTCGGCGCCGTCATCGTCGCCACCGGCCACAAGGAGTTCGACGCCCGCCGCAAGCTCATGCTCGGCTACGGGCGCTACGACAACGTGCTCACGCAGAGCCAGCTCAGCCGGCTGCTCGCCGCGGCCGGGCCCACGGCCGGCGAGCTCGAGCGCCCCTCCGACAAGGGCGTGCCCAAGAACATCCTCATGCTCCAGTGCGTCGGCTCGCGCGACTGCCAGTCCAACGGCAACGAGCACTGCTCGGCGATCTGCTGCCTGTTCGCGACGCTGCACGCGTCGCTGATCACGCAGCACTATCCCGACGCGGAGGTCACGATCGGCTACACCGACCTGCGCGCCCCGGGCAAGTCGCATGAGGAGTACTACCGCCTCGTCCAGGCGCGCGGCGTGCACTACGTGCGCGGCCGCGTGAGCGAGATCATCGAGGAGCCCGACAAGAGCCTCCGCGTCCGCTTCGAGGACACGGTGACGACAGGACAAGAACGAGGAGCTCTTCGACCTGGTCGTGCTCTCGGCCGGCCTGGAGGCGAGCGACGGCACCGCCGACATCGCCCGGGTGGCCGGCCTGCAGACCGCCGCGGCCGGCTTCATCAAGGAGTACCACCCCAAGCTGGCCCCGGTCGACACGCAGCGCACCGGCATGTTCCTCGCCGGCACCGCGCAGGGACCCAAGAGCATCCCCGACTCGATCGCCCAGGCCAAGGCGGCGGCGGCCCGTGTCGTCAGCATGCTGAGCACGGGCTTCGTCCTCACCCCCGCCCAGGTCGCGGCGAGCGACCCGGAGGTGTGCATCGCCTGCGGCGTGTGCGAGACGGTCTGCCCGCAGGGCGCCGTGACGCTCACCATGGGCGCCGACCCGCACAGCGAGGTCGACCCGAACGTCTGCCGCGGCTGCGGCATCTGCAATGCCGAGTGCCCGACGGGCGCCATCCAGCTCGGCGGCTTCAGCGACGACGAGGTGCTGGCGGAGGCGACGGTCTGATGGCGGCTCCGGGGACGAGCGGCCGCACGGTGGTCGCCTTCTGCTGTCGCGAGTGCGCCTACGCCGCCGCGGACGCGACGGCGAACGCGCGCACGCCGCTGCCGCCGACCGTGCGGCTCGTGCTCATGCCGTGCACGGGGCGCGTGAGCCCGCTGCACATCCTGAGCGCCCTGGCCGAGGGCGCCGACGGCGTCATGGTCGCCGGCTGCCTCGAGGGCCAGTGCCACTACCGCGAGGGAAACTTCAACGCCATCGACCGCGTGACGCTCGTGCGGCGGCTGCTGAAGAGCGTCGGCGTCGAGCCGGAGCGGGCGCGGATGTTCACCATGAGCGCCGGCGAGCCGCCCAAGTTCATCGCCGCCGTCAGGGAGATGGACCACGTCATCGGCGGCCTGCCACCGCTGGAGCGGTCCGCCGCCGCAGCGCCGGCGCGCGAGGGACTCACCGCGACGAGGGGGGCCGCCTGATGCCCCTCACGAATCGCGGCCGCGAGATCCTGGAGCGCGCGCCCGGCGGCTCCCTGGCGAACACGACCGGCGGGGGCTGCGAGATCGTCCGCCACGAGGAACTCTGTGTGGGCTGCGGCAAGTGCGCGACGAACTGCCCGTCGGGCGCGTCGATGCGCAGCGACCTGCTTCGACGTGCACCAGCTGCTGGATGCGCCGGCGGGCAGTCGCCGAGGGGACCTCGGCGACGCGCTCCGGCGCATCATGAAGCACGCGCCCGACGGCCCGGTCGAGGTGCCGCCGCGCGTCACCGTGCTGCGCACCATCGCCTACGACGACGAGCGGTGCCTCGGTTGCGGCACCTGCGCCCGCAGCTGCCCGGCCGAGGCGATCGAGGCGCGGCCGCCGAAGGCCGCGCCGGCCGGTCCGGACGCAAGGGTCCCGGCCGCCGGGACCGCGGCCGCCCGCGAGGAGGTGCGCGCGTGAATAGCCCCCGAAGGCACGCTATCGAGCGGGGCGCCGAAGGTGCACCGCTCAGTAGCCACCGAAAGGACCCGCGCGCCCTCGTGCTCCTCTGCGAGTGCGCCGGCACGATGAAGAACATCGACTTCGACCGGCTCGAGGCGCACGCCGCGGAGTCCGCGGACGTCATCCGCGGCGCGCACTGGTGCAGCCGCGAGGGCCAGGCGCAGCTCCTCGAGCTGATGGAGGCCGGCGACCGGCCGCTCGTCTTCGCCGGCTGCTCGCAGGACTTCGCCGCGCGCCGGCTGCAGAAGCTCTTCGCGCGCGGCCTCCGGCTGGAGATCGCCGACATCCGCGAGGGCTGCAGCTGGGTCCACGGCGACGACGACGTCGCCGTGACCGACAAGGCCATGCGGATCGTCGACTCGTCCGTGCTCTATCCGGACGCGCCGGCCGACACCATGGCCTACGCCGAGCGCCACGACACGGTCGTGGTGATCGGCGGCGGCGTGGCCGGCACGCAGGCCGCCGCCGAGCTCGCCAAGATGGGACATCCGGTCGAGCTCATCGAGCGGCGGCCCTTCCTCGGCGGCCGCGCCGCCCGCATCGGTACCGTGTTCCCCACCAACGACTGCGGCCAGTGCCTGCCCGCCGGCGACGCCCAGGCGGGCACGCGCAAGTGCTTCCATCGCAACGTCTCCATCGACCACCCCAACCTCACAGTCCGCCGGCGGGCCACCGTCGAGGCCGTCAGCGGGCACCCCGGTGACTTCGAGGTGAGCGTTCGTCGCCTGCCCAACCTGGTGACCGACGCCTGCATCAACTGCGGCACGTGCGAGACGGTCTGCGAGGTCGAGGCGTCCGAGCCCGGCAAGAAGGCCATCTTCACGGAGTTCTACGACGGCAGGGTCGTGCGCACCATCGACCTCGACACGTGCACGTTCTGCGGCAAGTGCGCCGACGAGTGCCCCGTCGAGGCCATCGACTTCGCCCAGTCGCCGGAGCGCGTCAAGATCCACGCCGGCGCCATCCTCACCGCCGTCGGCTGCGAGCCGGCGCCGCGGAAGTACTACTCCGAGTTCCACCCCGACCACGAGAACGTCGTGACGCAGGTCGAGCTCGCGTCGATGCTCGACGACTGGGAGGGGCAGGCCTCGCTCGGCCGCATGCCGGTCAAGGAGCTCGTCATGATCCAGTGCGCCGGGTCGCGCGACAAGCGCCACCTGCCGCACTGCTCGCGCCTCTGCTGCATGATCGCGCTCAAGCACGCGATCCGGCTCAAGACGCTCTTCCCCGAGATGAAGATCACCGTCTGCTACCTCGAGATGCGGACGGCCGGCGTGGGCTACGAGACACTGGTTCCTCGGCGCCCGCGAGGCCGGCGTGGAGTTCCTGCGCGGCACGCCGCCCGAGGTGCAGTTCGACGCCGCCGGACGGCCGGTCATCGAGGTCGAGGACGTGACCGCGGCCCGCAAGCGCGTGCTGCGGCCCGACCTGGTCGTCCTCAGCACGGGCATGGTGCCGGCCGCGGAGACCGAGCGCCTCGCGCAGGCGCTCGGCGTCGAGCGCGACGACGACGGCTTCATCGACATCCTCGACCGCAAGAACCGCGCGACCGAGACGAGCACCGAGGGCATCTTCGTGTGCGGCTCGGCCGCCGGCCCCAAGGCGCTCATCGAGGTCAACACGGAGGCGGCCGCGGTCGCCGGCCAGATCCACACGTTCCTCACGTCGCCCGGCCGCCTCGGCACGGCGCCGTCCCGCGTGGACGCCGCCCAGTGCGTGGGCTGCGACACCTGCATGACGATGTGCCCCTTCGGCGCCATCACCCTGGTGGACCGGCCGGCGGACGCGGCGCGGCCGGCCGAGGTCAAGGACGACAGCAAGCTCGCGGTCATCGACCCCGAGATCTGCCGGGCCTGCGGCATCTGCGCGGCCAACTGTCCCGAGGTCGCCGTCGCGCACAACCTCGCCGACGACGCCCTCTTCGGCCGCATCGCGCTCATGACCGAAGGCGTGGACGCGCCGGTCATCGGCTTCTACTGCAAGGAGTGCGCCGGCGCCGCCATCGGCCTGAGCGGCCAGCACCGCGACCGCTACCCCGAGAACGTGCGGCTCATCGAGCTTCCGTGCCTGGGCCGCGTCAGCGCGCTGCACATCGTGGAGGCGGCCCGTCTGGGCGCCGCCGGCGTGTTCCTCGCCGGCTGCGCCGAAGGCCGCTGCCAGTACCGCACGGGAGACACGAGCGCTCTGGAGCAGCTGCGGATCGCCGAGGAGGTGCTGGCGGGGAGCGACACGCCGCTGCCGCTCGAGCTCTGGCACCTCTGCGCCGTCGACCGCCTGAGCGTCGGGCGGCGCATCCGCCTCTTCACCTCACGGGCCGCCGGCGACGAGCTGTCGCGGGAGACCCTCGAGCGAGAGATGGAGCTGATCGGCGCCGGACCCGGCGCCCTTGCGGGCGCCGCCGCCGGCGCCGCCTGCGCGGGAGGTGAGCGCTGTGGCCACGTCGCCTGACACCCTCGTGTACCCGGACGCCGTGACCGCGGCCTTCAAGGAGCTGGCGGCCGAGTGCTCGGCCTGCTACCAGTGCGGCACCTGCACGTCGAGCTGCCCCAGCGGCCGCGAGCTCTACCGCGGACCGCGCCGGCTGGTGCGGCTGATCCTGGCCGGTGAGGTCGACGCCGTGCTGAAGAGCGACGACCTGTGGCGCTGCACCGAGTGCGGCACCTGCACCGACGTCTGCCGCATGGAGATCGACGTCGCCGGCGTGCTGCAGCGGCTGCGCCGGCTGGAACGCGAGCACGGCGGCATCCGCTGCGCCGAGCGCTCGGCCGCCGACATCGCCGCGCAGCACCTGCGCAGACGGCCCAGGATCGACAGCGTGCGCTTCGGCGCGGCGATGGTCGCCAAGGGTCACGTGCCCAGGGACAAGGTCGGCGCCGCCGGGATGGGCATGAAGATCGCGCGGCAGCTGGTGCCGGGCGGCAAGAAGCGGCCGGCCGGCGACGTCGCTCCCGCCGGGTCCGTCACGCTGCCGTTCTACGCCGGCTGCGCGATCCCGCAGGACCACGAGCTGCACGCTCTGGTCACCGAGGTGGCCGCCGGGTTCGGCGTGCGCCTCGACGAGGCGGCGAACGCCGGCTGCTGCGGCCACCCGAGCCGCGGCGCGGTCGGCACGCAGTTCACGGCCGGCGACACCGTCTACACGGCCTGCCCGGCCTGCGACGCCAGCCTCGAGGAGGCCGGCGTCCCGACCGTCCCGCTCTGGGACGCCCTCACCGAGCAGGCCCGCGGCACCGGCCGCGGCCTCGAGTCCGCGGCGCCCGCGTTCGTCCCCTACGTCGGCTGCCTGGCCGACCGCGACGCGGCCCTGGCCGCCCTCGGCGACGCCGCCGAGCAGGCCGGCTGCACGATGCAGCTCGAGTACCCGACGCTCCACAGCGGCTGCTGCGGCGCCCTCGGCGGCATGTACCGCGGCGCCACCAAGGCCAGCGGCATGCTGCTCGAGTTCGCGGCGGGCAGGCACGCGCCCGTCGTCACCTCGTGCGTGCTCTGCCGCGACAACCTGCGTTCCGCCGCTCGCGAGCTCAAGCTCGACGTCCCCGTCCACTTCTGGCCCGAGTTCTTCCGGGCTGCACCGACCGCCCCGGAGGTCACGACTGATGCCTGACGACAAGGCCGCTGAGATCGCCAAGGCCGGCGAGGCCATCGCGCCCGACGAGGACGCGCCCAACCTCGACAACCCCTACGCGCTCATCGCCGAGACGTCGTTCAAGGGCCGCCCGGAGACGCGCCAGGATCTCATCGAGCGGATCATGAACGACCCGCGCATGCACGACCACAAGGACGGCTTCCAGAGCTGCATCCAGTGCGGCATCTGCACCTCGGGCTGCCCGGCGGCCCGCTTCACCGACTACACGCCCCGTGAAGTGGCGCGCCGGGCCTTGGAGGGCGATCCCACTCTCCTCGAGGACGACGACGTCTGGTTCTGCTTCTACTGCTACACCTGCCAGAGCCGCTGCCCGCGCAAGAACAGCGTCGCCGTGATCAACCAGGTGGTGCGCAGCATGCAGGTGGAGAGCGGCTACGGCGTCAAGCACGTCGAGATGTTCGCCGCCTGGGGCGAGCAGTTCTACGACAAGGGCATGGGCGGTACGCCGCACGTGTTCTTCAGCGCCATCGCCGAGGCCTGGGGGCCGAAGTGGAAGGACTTCATCGCGGGCCGCGACGCGATGCGCGAGGAGATGGGCCTGGGCGGGATGTATCCGGCGGAAGCGGCCGTGAAGGAAGTACAGGTCATCATGGAGGAGACGGGGTTCTTCGACCGCGTCAAGAGCGTCGGCGGCTGGAAGGACCACGAGCCCAACAGGCTCAAGTAGCGCACACCTCAGTGCAGCTGCTTGCTCCGCTCGACCGTCGCGCAGGCGGCGGCGTAGGGGTCGGGCACCGCACGGGTGAGGGCGTCGATCTGGAGCGCCCCTCCGCGGCCGGCCGCATAGCTGGGCCAGAGGGGCCGGCCGGCCCCGTTCGGGTCCCCGGTCGCCGCGAACGCCGTCCAGTAGCCCGCGACCTCCCGCGCCAGCGCCCGCTCGACCGCGGCCGTGGGCCCGGCGGCCGCGGTCCGGAACGGGGCGCCGAACACGTAGCGCAGCTCGGCGCCGTGGCAGGCGCCCCACAGGTCGCCCGGCGGCGCCCAGGTGAAGTAGTAGAGGTACGCGGGCGCCCCGCTCCTCGCCGCACACAGCGCCATGAAGCGAGCCGGCACGTTGAACTCGAGCACGGTCATCATGCGGCTCGTCGCCGCGGCGAACGTCCCGTACCGGGTGCTGGGGAACGAGCGCGCGAACCGCGAGTACTCTGACCCCATGTACCAGCGGATGCGTCGCCGGCAGGCGACCGCGGCCGGAAGGCGATCGGCGACGGGCTGGGATCGGAACCACATGTTGACCTCGTCGTCGTTGCTGCCGACCATCACCGGGACCCGCGCCCAATCGCCGCGGCGCAGCATGGCCCACGGCTCGTCCGGCAGCGCGTAGCCATCGATGACCGGTTGGAACGACGGGACGGGCGGCTCCGAGAACACCGCGGGGATCGGTCTGGGAGCGGGCGCCGCGGCCTCGAGCAGGCGCGCCACACTGACACGCCGCAGCGTCGCCAGCTGGCCGGGCCCGGCCGGCGCCGCGAGCGTGGCGGCGATCGCCTGGCCCTCACGCATCTGTGCGGGGAGCGGCCGCGTGGACCACAGGCCGATTCCCTCTGTCCTCGTAGCGAGGACTCTCGGCCACCGCGCGCGCGAACAGGCCGCGGCTCAGCGGGCTCACCAGCAGGGACACGACACTCTGGGCGCCGGCGGATTCTCCGAACACGGTCACTCGCCGCGCGTCGCCGCCGAAGGCGCCGATGTTGCGCTGCACCCAACGTAGCGCGGCTATCTGGTCCAGCAGACCGTAGTTGCCGGAGACGTGCCGCGAGGACTCGCGTGAGAGCGCCGGAAGCGCGAAGTAGCCGAAGATGCCGAGCCGGTAGGAGATCGACACGACGACGACCCTGCCGTACCTGCTGAGCCAGTCCGGGCCACCGCCCGCCAGCGAGCCGCTGCCGTTGACGAAGCCACCGCCGTGGATCCATACCATGACGGGCAGTCGCTCGGCCGGGGCGTGCGCCGGCGTCCAGACGTTGAGATAGAGGCAGTCTTCGCTGTACGGACCGGGAGCGCAGAGGCCGATACCCGGGACGTCCTGCTGCGGGCAGGCAGGCCGGAAGCGCGTGCACTCCAGGACGCCGCGCCAGGGCAGGACGGGCTGCGGCGGGCGCCAGCGCAGGGCGCCGACGGGAGGCGCTGCGAACGGGATGCCGCGGTACACGCTCAGCGCGCCGGCCCGGAACCCACGGATCGCGCCTCCGTCGACCTGCACGACGCGGCTCGGCGCCGCAGCGGCGCCCCCGCCGCGGTCCACGGCGTCGCCACAGGCCGCGCCCACGACGCATGCCACGGCGACCGTGATGACAGCACAGACCATCGCGAGCGGACGACTGAGGTGTACTTCGCGATCCATCACCCCACCCAGCAGACAAGACGCTCCAGGCTGGTACCTACCCGGCCTCATGGCGTCCACGCCGTCAATCGAGCACGCAGGCGGAGCGCGAGAACGCCTCCACCCGTTCGGCCGCAATCGGTCGCAGGGCGTATACTCAGAGGCAAGCCGCGCGGGGCGCAGCGCCGCAGCGCGGTTCGCACGGTCGTCGACGGAGGGGTCCTCGATACCATGAAGCCGAGCGTCACTCGTCTGTTCCTCCTCGTCCTGGCGTCCGCGTTGACCCTCGTGGCCGGCTTCGCCGCCGTCGCCCGCGCCACGGACTCCCCGGACGCAGCCGCGGCCGTGACGGCGACGGCCACGTACCCTCCGTATCCGGCGGCGCTCATCGTCAAGTCCGAGATGCGCCTCAAGGCCGACCTCATCTTGCACAACCTCACCCGGGCGCCGCAGCTCGTCTTCTTCGGAGGCTCGCGCAGCCAGCGCTTCGACCCGGTGTTCGCCAAGCGGCTCACCGGTCTCAGCGCCGTCAACATCGCCCAGAGCAACGCCCGCCCGGAGTCGGCCTGGGGCTACCTCAACTGGTTCTACAAGCGCTGGCCGGACGCGAAGATCCGCTGGTTCTGGGGCATGCAGACGGGAATGCTGAAGGATCGCAACCTCGACCCCGCACTTCTCCAGGCCCTCCGCTTCTACCCCTTCTTCCCCGACGACCTGCTCGCCGACCAGCGTGCTCACTTGCCGGACTCGGTCGACGAGATGCCGCACACGTACGGCTTCATGCGCAACCGCTACTCGAGCCGCGGCATGCTGCTCTGGAGCTCCTACGACCAGCGCCTCACGAAGGGATACACGCTGGATCAGGCGCTCGACGCCTACATCGCGAACATGCTCCACACCGGCCTCGCCGCGACGGAGCCGGACACGCGCGCCCGCTCCTACTTCGAGCAGACCATCAAGCTGCTCAACGACCACGGGACCACACCGGTGATCGCGCTGATGCCGATCCACCCGCGAGTGCTGAGCGTCATGAAGCAGCACAACCTCACCGGCGAGCGGCAACGGCTCCGCGAGTACCTCGCCGAGCTCGGTCAGACGCTGAGCATCAAGGTGCTCGACTTCACGACCATCGGGAGCTTCAACGGCAAGGCCGCCTGGTTCTACGACGGCGTGCACATCACGCGCCGCAACGCGAACCGCGTGATCATCGCCGCCAAGGCCCAGGCGGGCGAGTTCCTCAGGTAGGCGCGGGCCGCCCAGCCGGCCCGACCGGCGGCCCGGCCCCATCATCCGCGGGCGGTCGCGCAGCCCCGGCCGCCTCTTCCTCGCGGTGCTCCCGGATGACGTCGCGGGCGTCGATGATGAGCCGGGCCAGCGGCGCCGCCGCGGCGGCGCCGAAGAGCCCGGCGAGCGCGGCGCCCGCCATCGTGAGCACGAACACCGCGGTCACGGGCAGGCGCAGCGCCCCGCCGATGAAGAACGCGCCGAGGTGCGAGCCGGCGAAGAATGCGACGACGATCGCGACCAGCACGGCAATGGCCGGCCCCACGCCCAGGTCGCCGAGAGTCAGCAGTACGGCGAACACGCCGGCCACGAGACCCCCGATGTAGGGGATGTAGTTGCCGATGAAGATCGTCACGGCGATGAGCGGCCAGGCGCCCTCCCCCGCGAGCGCCGCCGTGGCGCCGACGATGACCGCCTCCATGGCGCCGATCGCCGAGAGACCGGCGACGTAGCGGCGGGTCGTGCGCACGAGGCTGCCGGTGATGCGCAGGCCCACGTCCTCCGGCAGCGACAGGTGCGCCGCGACCCAGCGCCTCACCAGCGGCCCCTCCCAGAGGAAGAAGAAGCTGAAGCCGCCGGCGAGGAAGACCGCAACGACGAGATCGTACAGCTGGCGCACGCCCTGCAGCGCGAGGGGCAGCACTCCGCCGGCTGCTCCCCGCCGCAGTCCCGCGATGACCTTCTGCAGATTGGCCAGGGTGTCGATCGTCGTCCCCGAGCCGCCGAGCCAGCGGTCGATCTGGGTCGACGCCTCCGTGAGCGTGTGCCAGATCTGTGCGCTCTGGTCGACGACGATGACGATCGCGGCCCAGGCGAGTCCGACGAGCACCAGCACCACCAGGAGGCTGACGACGACCGCGCCGAGCAGCCGGGGTATGTGGTGCCGTTCCATCCAGCCGACGACGGGGCTCAGCGTCGTCGCCAGCACGATGCCGACCAGCGACGGCAGGATGAAGCTGCCGAATCGCTGCAGCAGGTAGAACGCGAGGGCGACGAGCAGCACCACGCCGAGCGCCCACCAGCTGCCCTTGCCGACGCGCTCGAGGCGCGCGTACGGCACTGCCTGATCCGCAGGCACTCCGCCCTGCTGGTCCGGATTCACTTCGTCCTGCGTCCCCACGGCCCCACCTCGCCTCCCCAGACGGTCCCGAGTGTCGTACCCGCGCCGGGGGTCCCTCACTCCGCTCCCCTCGACGAGAACGCCCCAGCCGCCTCCGCGGAAGGGCTAAGGTAGGCTTGCCGTACAGCTCGACGACGGAGGGATGGATGGCGGCGAAGCAGGGGATGGCGGCGCGAGTCTGGCACGAGGCGCTCTCGCTCGCGGGCACCGTACTCGCGCACGATCTCACCCAGCTGGCGGCCGCTCTCACCTACTACACGGTGCTCTCGCTCCTCCCGGCGCTCATCGTCGTCGTCTCGCTCCTGGGCCTCGTCGGCCTCTCCCCCGACAGCGTCCGCTCGCTCCTCGACACGCTCGGCGAGCTCGGAGCCCCCTGGGCGGCCCAGCTCGTCACCGACGTCCTGGACTCGGTGCTGCAGTCGCAGAACTCGGGGATCGTGCTGGTCGTCGGCCTCGCAGCAGCGCTCTGGGCGGCGTCGGCGTACGTCGGCTCCGTCATGGTCGCTGCCGACCGCATCTACGAGATCAGGCGACGACGGCCGTTCTGGAAGAGCCTTCCGCTGCGCGTCGGCCTCGCGCTGCTCCTCCTCGTGCTGCTGTCGGTGACGGCGGCCGCCGTCACGCTCGTCGGGCCCTTCGGCCGCTGGGTCACGGACGTGAGCGGCATCGGCACGGGACCGCTCCATCTCTGGACGTGGGTCAAGTGGCCGCTCCTCGTCGTGCTCGGCCTGCTGCTCTTCACGCTGCTGTACAAGTTCACGCCGGGCCGGCGCCAGCCAGCCCTCTGGTGGCTGCTCCCAGGCGCGGCTGCCGGCGTCGCCCTGTGGATCGCCGCCTCCGCGGGCTTCAGCCTCTACCTCGACCACTTCGGCTCGTACAACCGCGTGTACGGCACGCTGGGCGCGGGGGTCGCGTTCCTCGTGTGGGCCTGGCTCCTGAACCTCGCTCTGCTGATCGGCGTGGAGGTCAACCGCGACGTGGAGCAGCGCCGGAGCGGAAGCCTCGAGGCGGCCGCGCTCCCCGAGGATGCCGCGAGCGTATAATCGGGGCTCACGCGACCCGCCCGCCAACGACCTCCGGTGACTCCATGCCCGACTTCGCCGCCCTCCAGCAGGAACTCCGCCACCTCGCCGCCGAGCGGGACGTCGTGATCCTCGCCCACAACTACCAGCGCCCCGAGGTGCAGGACGCCGCCGACCACACCGGCGACTCCCTCGAGCTCTCACGCATCGCCCAGAAGGACCCGCACCAGGTCATCCTGTTCTGCGGCGTGCACTTCATGGCCGAGACGGCCTACATCCTCTCGCCGCAGAAGACCGTGCTCATGCCGGACAAGCGCGCCGGCTGCCCCATGGCCGACATGGCCACGGTCGCCGGCCTGCGCAAGCTCAAGGCCGAGCACCCGGACGCCGTCGTGGTCGCCTACGTCAACACGTCGGCGGACATCAAGGCCGAGACCGACGTCTGCTGCACGAGCGCCAACGCCGTCCAGATCGTCGAGCGGTTCCCCAAGGACCAGGAGATCATCTTCGTCCCCGACAGGAACCTCGGCGACTACGTCGCCCGCCAGACCGGCCGCGAGGAGACGATGATCCTCTGGCAAGGCTGGTGCCACGTGCACGACGACTTCCGCGCCGCGGAGATCGAGGAGACCCGCGCCGCCAATCCGGGCAGCGTGCTCATGGCCCACCCGGAGAGCCGGCGCGAGGTGCTGGAGATCGCCGACGTGGTCACCAGCACCTCGGGCATGCTCCGCTACCCCGGCACGAGCGACGCGAAGACGTTCATCGTCGCCACCGAGACGGGCCTGCTCTACCGGCTCGGCGTGCTGTACCCGGAGAAGAAGTTCATCCCGGCGTCGAACAAGGCCGTCTGCCCCAATATGAAGCTCACGACGCTCGAGAAGTGCGTGGCGACGCTCGAGCGACGAGTGGGACGACGTGCTCGAGCACGAAGTGACTGTGCCGGAGCAGACCCGCGTCAAGGCGCTCCAGGCCGTGGAGCGGATGCTCGCCTAGCGGCGGCCCGCGGCGCCGTACACCCACCGGCAGAGCAGACACCACCGATGAACAGCAACGCACAGGCCGACAGGAATTGGAGCCCGGGCTCCTGGCGCGCCGTTCAGGCGGACCAGCAGCCGGACTGGCCGGACCCCGCCGCGGTCGAGACCGTCCTGGCGGAGCTGAGCGCGTGGCCGCCGCTGGTGTTCGCGGGAGAGGCGCGACAGCTGCGCCGGGCGCTGGCCGAGGTGGCCGCGGGCCGCGGCTTCCTGCTGCACGCGGGCGACTGTGCCGAGTCGTTCCGGGATCTCTCCGCCCCCCACCTCCGGGACAACCTCAAGATCCTGCTGCAGATGGCGACGGTGCTGACCTACGGCGCCGCGCTGCCGGTCGTCAAGCTCGCGCGCGCGGCCGGGCAGTTCGCCAAGCCGCGCTCGAGCGCCACCGAGCGCGTCGGCGACCGGGAGTTGCCGTCGTTCCGGGGTCACATGGTCAACGACGACGTCCCGGAGGCGGGCGCGAGAGCGGCCGACCCGTCCCGGCTCCTGCAGGCCTACCACCAGTCCGCCGCGCGGCTCAACCTCCTCCGCGCCTTCACCAAGGGGGGCTTCGCCGACCTCCGGCAGGTCCACGTCTGGAACCAGGAGTTCGTCGCGCGCTCTCCCGAGGGACGCCGGTACGAGAGGATCGCCCGCGGCATCGACGATGCACTGCGCTTCATGGCCGCCTGCGGCATCGACCTGGAGCGCGAGCACCAGCTGCACGAGGTGGACCTGTTCACGAGCCACGAGGGCCTCATCCTGCCCTACGAGGAGGCCCTCACCCGGCGCGACAGCCTGACCGGCGACTGGTACGACTGCTCGGCTCACCTGCTGTGGATCGGCGAACGCACCAGAGACCCGGGGCACGCGCACGTCGACTTCTTCGCCGGCGTCCAGAACCCACTGGCCTGCAAGGTCGGGCCCGGCACCGACCCGCACGAGCTCGTCGCGCTCTGCGGTCGGCTCGACCCCGACCGCGACCCCGGCCGGCTGACGCTCATCGCGCGCCTCGGCGTCGACGGGGTCGAGACCCTGCTGCCGCCACTGATCCGCGCCGTCCGCGACGCGGGACACCCCGTGATCTGGGCCTGCGACCCGATGCACGGGAACGGCGTGGTGACGACCGGCGGGGTCAAGACCCGGCGCTTCGACGACATCATGGGCGAGCTGCGCGGGTTCTTCGCCGCCTGCCGCGCCGAAGCGCGCGTGGCCGGGCGGCGTCCATCTCGAGTTCACGGGTGACGACGTCACCGAGTGCGTCGGCGGCGCCGAACCGGTGGCCGAGAGCGATCTGGGCATCCACTACTCGACGCTCGTCGATCCGCGTCTGAACGCGAGGCAGTCGCTCGACGTCGCCTTCCAGGTCGCGGAACTGCTGAGGCCCAAGGCGGCGACGTGAACAACACGCTCCTGCACTTCCACTGATGCCGCCGGAGCTCCCCGAGCACCTCGGCGGGTACACGGCTCGGGCGGCCGCCCTGGACGACGCGTCCGGGGCGGCCGCCTGCGTCATCGCGGCCTACGAGCACTACGTCGAGCGCAACGGCCTCGTCCCGATGCCGATGCGCCAGGACTACGAGGAGGTCATCCGCGACTTCCAGGTGACCGTCGTCGAGCACGACGGGGACATCGTCGCCGTGCTCGCCCTCGCGGTCACCGAAGAGGGCTTCCTGCTCGACAACGTCGCCGTCGCGCCGGTCCACCAGGGGAAGGGGCTGGGCCGCTGCCTCCTGGAGTACGCCGAGTCAGAGGCGCGCCGCCAGGGCTTCGACTCCATCCATCTGTACGCGCAGGAGATCATGACCGAGAACATCGCCCTGTACCGGCGCATCGGCTACGTCGAGTACGCGCGCCGCGTCGAGTCCGGGCTGCCCCGCGTCTACCTCCGCAAGTCGCTGTAGACTCCAGACGCAGAAGATTGCGCGGTCACAGCGATAGAGAGGACAGACCATGCACGACGACTGGCGCGGCTCCACGCCGCTCCCGCTCGACTGGGACACCGGAGCCGTCGTCGAGCGCCGGAACCGGTTCCTCTCCCCCGTCCTCGCGACGTTCATCGGCTACGACGATCCGGTGGTGTGGCGGCGCGGGCAGCGGCCAGTACCTGTGGGACAACCACGGCAAGCGCTACCTCGACTGCATGGCGCAGAACGTCTGCATCAGCGTCGGCCACGCGCATCCGGGCGTGCTCGCCGCCGTGCGCGAGCAGATGGAGCAGCTGCCGCACATCACCACGGCCTACCACCACCCCCAGCCGGGCCACTTCGCCGAGGAGCTGATCGCCACCCTCCCCCAAGGGCCCGACTGGGTGGCGCACTTCGTGAACAGCGGCGCCGAGGCCGTCGACCTCGCCGTGCTTCTCGCGCGCGCCCACACGCGCAACTACGAGCTGCTCGCGCTGCGCGACGCGTATCACGGCATGCACTACGGCGCGCAGACGGCGACCGGCATCGGCCACGCGCGCCAGCTGGTGCCCCCGGCGCCGGGCTACGTGCAGGTGATGGCGCCGCACCCGTACCGCGGCCCCTTCGGCCCCGGCGCCGGCCCGTACCTTGAGGAGCTCGAGCGGACGCTGCACACCAACACGTGCGGCGCCGTCGCCGGCATCATCGCGGAGCCGATCCAGGGGTACGGCGGCATCGTCGAGCTGCCCGCAGGGCTATCTGCGCGGCGCGGCCGAGCTGGTGCGCGCCGCCGGCGGCCTGCTCATCGTCGACGAGGTGCAGACCGGCTTCGCGCGCACGGGCGACCGCTTCTGGGGCTTCGAGGCGCACGACGTGCTGCCCGACGTGATCGTCATGTCGAAGGGCATCGGCGACGGCTTCCCCATCGCCGCCGTGGTCACGCGCCGCGAGATCGCGGAGGGCATGACGGCGCGCATGTTCTTCAACACCTACGGCGCCAACCCGACCTCCTGCGCGGCCGGCCGCGCGGTGCTGCGGGCGATCGCCGAGGAGGGCCTGCAGGCCAACGCGGCGCGGGTGGGTGGCCTCGTCCTGGATGGGCTGCGCGGGCTGCAGGCACGCCACCCGCGGCTCGGTGACGTGCGCGGCCGCGGTCTGCTGATCGGCGTCGAGATCGTGCGCGATCCCGAGACGCGCGAGGCCGACGCCGCGGCCGCCGAACGCCTGCAGCTCGCGCTGTTCGCGCGCGGCGTCGTCGTCGGCCTGTGTGGCCGCGAGCACAACGTGGTGAAGATCAACCCGCCGCTCTGCCTGACGGAGGAGGACGCCTCGACCTTCCTGACGGCAACGGACGAGGCGTTCACTACGGGCCGCGCGGCCGGGACGGCCGTCGCCGAAGGTGCCGCGTGACGAAGGCGCTCGGAGAGGGCCTGAGCCGGGCCGGCATCCTCGCGTGGCTGCGCGAGGACGATCCGGCGCGGCTCGAGGCGCTCTGGGCCGCCGCCGACGAGACCCGTCGTCGCCACGTCGGCGACGAGGTGCACCTCCGCGGCCTCATCGAGATCAGCAACCACTGCGTACGCGCCTGCGGCTACTGCGGCCTGCGCGCCGCCAACCGCGAGGTCGAGCGCTACCGCATGAGCGCCGACGAGATCCTCGTCTGCGCGCGCAACGCCGAGGCCTGGGGCTGGGGCACCGTGGTGCTGCAGTCGGGCGAGGACTACGGGCTCAAGACCGACTGGATCGCGGAGGTCGTGCGGCCGCATCAAGGCCGAGACCGGGCTCGCCGTGACACTGAGCTTCGGCGAGCGGCCCGAGGCGGACCTCGCCGCCTGGCGAGAGCGCCGGCGCCGACCGCTACCTGCTGCGCTTCGAGACGTCCGACGACGAGCTCTACAAGCTCATCCACCCCGACCTGCCCGGCCGGCGCAGCGACCGCATGGAGATCCTGCGTACGCTGCAGCGGCTCGGCTACGAGGCCGGCAGCGGCATCATGGTCGGCATCCCCGGCCAGACCTACGCCAGCGTGGCCGACGACATCGACCTCTTCCGCGGCATGGACCTCGACATGATCGGCATCGGCCCGTACATCTCGCACCCGGAGACGCCGCTGGGCGACAAGAGCTGGGTCAGGGAGATCCCGCCGGAGGAGCAGATCGCGGGCGACGAGCTGACCGTGTACAAGGTCGTCGCCCTCTCCCGCCTGGTCTGCCCCGAGGCGAACATCCCCAGCACCACGGCGTTGGCGACCATCAACAAGATCGACGGCCGCGAGCAGGGACTGCAGCGCGGCGCCAACATCGTGATGCCCAACCTCACGCCGCCGGAGTACCGGGTGAAGTACGAGATCTACCCGGACAAGGCGTGCGTCAACGAGACGGCCGAGATGTGCCGCGGCTGCCTGCAGGGACGCGTCGAGGCCATCGGCCGCGTGATCGGCGACGGGCCCGGGGGCCGCAGGCGCGCCGGGACGTGACAACGGGCCGGCGGTCCCAGGACGGCCGGCCCGTTCACTCGCGCGGCGGGCCGGTCTGATGCGGGAATACCTGCCGCGCAGGCCGTGCCGGGGATCAGGGCAAGGACCTGCACGGAGTCTCGGGTCGGATCAGATCGAGGTCGTCTCCGCCGGCTCGGGCTCGGCGAACAGCACGGTCGAGAGGTAGCGCTCGCCGGTGTCGCACATCACGGTGACGATCAGCTTGCCCTTGTTCTCGGGGCGGCTCCCGACAAGGAACGCCGCGTAGGCGTTGGCTCCAGCCGAGATGCCGACGAGGATGCCCTCCGACGCCAGCTCGCGAGCCGCCTCGAACGCCTGGTCGTTGGTCACCTGCACGACCTCGTCGTAGATCTGTGTGTTCAGCACCTTGGGCACGAACCCGGCGCCCATGCCCTGGATCTTGTGCGGCGCCGGGCTGGCCGCCGCTGAGCACCGGCGAGTCCGTCGGCTCCACGGCCACGATGTGCACGTCGGGCTTGCGCTCCTTGAGCACCTCGCCGACGCCGGTCACGGTGCCGCCGGTGCCGACGCCGGCCACGAAGATGTCCACCTTGCCGTCGGTGTCGTTCCAGACTTCTTCGGCGGTGGTGCGGCGGTGCACCTCGGGGTTGGCCGGGTTCTCGAACTGCTGCGGTACGAAGGCGCCGTCGATCTCCTGACCGAGCTCCTCGGCTCTGGCGATGGCGCCCTTCATGCCGGCCGCGCCCGGCGTGAGCACGAGCTCGGCGCCGTACGCGCGCAGCAGGCTACGGCGCTCCACGCTCATCGTCTCCGGCATGGTCAGCACCACGCGGTAGCCGCGGCCGGCGGCGACCATGGCGAGGGCGATGCCGGTGTTGCCGCTCGTCGGCTCGACGATGGTCGTCTTGTCCGGCGAGATCAGGCCCGCCTGTTCGGCGGCGTCGATCATGGAAAGGCCGATGCGGTCCTTGACGCTGCCGCCCGGGTTGAACGACTCGAGCTTGCCGACGATCGTCGCGCCGGACCGCTCCGAGACGCCGCGCAACTTGACGAGCGGCGTGCCGCCGATCAGGGCGGTGATGTCGTCTGCGATCTTCACTGGTCTGCTCCTCTGGGTCGTTGTCCTCAGATCTCGTACATGGGTCCGCCGGCGCCGAGCACGCGCTCACGCTCGGAGAGGTCGCTCACGGTGGTGCGGGCGAGCACGCCCTGGTACGCCTCGCCGGCCGCGCGCCAGACGGCGCCGGCCGCGGCGCGCTCCTCAACGTCCCAGCCGCGGCAGCCCCAATCGGCGTCGAGCGCGCCGTCCAGCGCCTCCACCACGTCCAGCACGGTCAGCTGATCGGGGCGGCGCGCGAACGTGAACCCGCCGCCCACGCCACGGTGACCCGCCAGGAGGCCGGCGCGGCGAAGGCCGGCGAAGAGCTGCTCGAGGAACTGCTCGGGGATCCCGCGCTCGCGGGCGAGGTCGGAGAGACGAACGGGCTTGCCGGTGCCCCTCGTGCGCAGGTCGAGCTCGACCAGCGCCATGAGGGCGTATCTGCTCTTCGACGATACCTTCATCTCACCCCTGGCGACTTGGACCCCAAGCACCACCCGCTGAATCTCCTTATTCCCGATAGGTTTTATCGAGAATCATTGTCGACGACCAGGCGAGTGACGTCAAGCCAGCCGGCCGATGAGCATGCGAGATCGTGATGGAGAGCTCCGCCGGCATACGTGGCATAATCCGCCCGACGGCATCAACGACGACGGGAGGACCAGTGCCCGCGATCACCGTCGGCCTGCCGGCCGCGCTCACGTCGCCGCAGCCGGCGCGCGACATCGCCTGCGAGGCGTCCACCGTGGTCGAGGCGCTGCGCGCGGTCGTCGAGCAGGCGCCGCGCTACGAGCAGCGCATCTTCTACGGCGACCGCCTGCTGGTCGTCGTCACCCTGAACGGACGCCACCTGCCGCCGGGCCACGTCAAGGAGACCGGTCTGACGGCCGGCGACCGGCTCGACATCCTGCTGCCGGTCGCCGGCGGCTGAGGCTCCCTCCGGGCCGGGCAGCCCGGCTGCGCCGCCGTCACCGGCGCGGCGCGTCGCGCACGGCCCGACCGGGTACCGTCCGTCTGACGACCGAGGAGGGCCGCGCCGTGAAGCTGTGGGCGACGCGCGAGACGCGCGTGGAGTTGCTGATGGCGTGTCTGCGCGTCGTGATGGGCGCCATCTTCCTCTCCGTCTGGTCCTACAACCTCAGCAAGGGCTTCTACTCACCCGGCGGCTGGGCCCACTTCGTGCAGCACTACGCCGACACGACCAAGGTGAGCGCCTACGCGCACCTGCTGGACTCGGTGATGATCCCGCACTCGACCGTGTTCGCGTACGGGCAGTTCTCGATCGAGTTCGTGGTGTTCGGGCTGTTCCTGGTGCTGGGGCTCTTCACGCCCGTCTCGGCCCTGCTCGCGGCGCTGTTCCAGCTGAACCTTCTGGTCGCGACGTCGGGGACCACCGACTGGCCCGGCACGTACATCATCATGGCCGCGCTGCTGATCGCCATCAGCCTCTCGCAGGCGGGCCGGACGCTCGGGCTGGACGCGCTGTTGGCGCGCCGGAACGCGCACCCGCGGCTGCCGGTCTACTGACCGCCGCCGCGGACGGCGGCATCCCGGCCGCCGGCCCGGAACCCGAGCAGCCGCAGCCGCAGCAGACACCAGAAGATGTCGCGCACCGCGAGCGCGGAGCCGCGCCACGTGCCCGCGATCTTGGATGCGCCGGCGCGCGGCGCGGTAGCGGGTGTCGCGGATCGCGATGCGCGCGCCGAGGAGTCGTGCCTTCACGGCCATCTCGGTCGGGAACGCGTAGGCGCGCTCCTCCAGCCGCAGCGCCTCGAGGAGGTCCGTGCGCACGGCGCGGAAGGGGCCGTCGTCGCTGAGCCGCAGGCCGAAGAAGAACCAGAGGCTGAGGGCGAGCCAATCGTTGCCGAGCCGCTGGTGCAGCGGCATGCGGCCGGTCGCGGCGCCGCGCACCGCGCGGCGCCGCGACCCGATGACGAGGTCGGCGACGCCGGCGAGCACCGGCTCCACGAGGTATCTGGCCTGAGCCGGGTCGTCGGTGCCGTCGGCCTCCATGAAGACGACGGCACGGGCGCCCGCCGCCGCGGCGGCACGGGCGCCCGTCAGACAGGGGTAGCCGTAGCCCCGGCGCGGTTCACGCAGCAGCGTCGCGCCGGCGGCGCCGATGAGCTCCGGCCCGCCGTCGGCGGAGCCGTTGTCGACGAAGAGCGTGCGCTCCAGCAGGCCGAGGCCCCGAAGCTCCGTCAGGAGCCCGGGCAGGGCCTCGGCCTCGTCGAGCACCGGCACGACGATGCAGTAGTCTGGCGCGGATGAAGCTGCTGAAGACTCCACGTCTGCGTGCCTACCTCGGCCTCGCCGTCCTCGCCGCCGGACTGTCCGGGCTCGCCCTGTCCGGCGACCTCCTGGCCCACTCTCTGCGCTTCGGCTCATTCTACGTACTGGCCGGCGCCGGGTTCGCGCTGCTGGCGACGGCGGCGACGAGCCTGCCGCTGCGCGGCGCCATCGTCGCCGCCGTCGTCCTCCGGCTGCTCTTCCTGCCGGTGATGCCCAGTCTCACCAACGATTACCACCGCTACGTCTGGGACGGGCGCGTGCAGCTGGCCGGCATCAATCCCTACAAGTACCGGCCCTACGAGCACGCGCTCGACCGCGTCCGCTACTCCGGCCGCGACCTGATCAACCACGACGAGCTCAGGACCGTCTACCCGCCGCTGACGCAGGTGACGTTCCTTGGGGTCGAAGCGGCGATCCGGGTCGCCGGCCTTGAGCACGCGGCGACGCCCCGCGCCGACGTCATCCTCTTCAAGCTGGTCTTCGGCGCGTTCGATCTGGCGACGGCCGCGGCGGTCTGGCTCCTCGCCACGCGCAAGCTCCGGGCGCAGGCGACCGTGCTCTACCTGCTCTGCCCGGCGGTGATCGTGCAGACGTGGGCGTCCGCGCACGCGGAGGCGGCGGCAGTCCTCCTCTGCGTGCTCGCCGCCGCCCTGCTCGTGCGCCGCCGCGACGGCTGGGCCGGCGTCGCCCTCGGCCTCGCCGCCGCCTTCAAGGTCACGCCGCTCGCGCTGCTCGTGCCGGCGCTGCTGGGCGGGCGCGCCTCGCCGGCCCGCTTCCTCGCCGGCTTCGTCCCGGCGTTCGTCATCCCCTACGTCCCCTACCTCCTCACCGGCGGCGCGTTCGGCTCGCTGTTCCAGAGCGGGACGGGCTGGACGGGCGGCTCACTCGTCTTCACGGTGCTCGCGCTGTTCACGACCCCCCAGATCGCCCGCTGGCTCGCGCTGGCCCTCTTCGTCGGCGGCGCCCTGTGGATCGCCGGCAGCCTCCGCGGCCGCGAGGACACTGCGGAGGCCTTCGCCTGGACGTTCACGCTGCTCATCCTCTGCCTGCCCGTGGTCCACGCCTGGTACTGGCTCACGCCGCTGGCGCTCGGACTCGCCGCCGGCCTCTGGCTGCCGCTGATACTGGGGATGTTCTCGCCGCTCCCCGAGTCGCTGCCGCTGGCGGACTGGCTGACGCGCGCGCGGCAGCTGGCGGTGGCCGGGCGGCGTGAGGACCGGCCTCGTGTTGTCGCTCCACCGGACGCTCGCCATACTGAAGCGATGACCAGGCGGACGGAAGCATGAGCACCGGGACGATCGTGGTGATGGCGCGACCGCTGGTGCGGGGCGCCGTCAAGACGCGCCTCGCGCGAGCGCTCGGCGACGACGGCGCCCTCGCCGTGTACGAGCGCCTGCTGCGCGGGACGCTGAAGAGCGCCGAGCGCGTGCCCGGCGCGGCGCTCGTGCTGGCGGAGACTCCGGCGGCGCGCGGCCGCCGCGGCAGGCGCCGGCGGCGCCCAGCCCGCCCTCGACCCACTCGCCGGCCGCGCCGACCGCTGGTCGCGGCTGGCACAGCACGGCGAAGGTCTCGGCGCGCGGCTCGCCGCCGTCTTCGCGGACCTCTTCGCCGGCGGCGCCGGGGCGGTCGTCGTCGTCAACAGCGACAGCCCCGGGCTCCCGCCCGAGTACCTCGAGCAGGCGTTCGCGGAGCTCGCGTCCGGCACGCTCGTCCTCGGCCCCGCCGCCGACGGTGGCTACTACCTCATCGGCGCCGGCCGCGAGACCTGGGTCGCCGGCGCCGCGGCCATCACGGAGCTGCTCACCGCGTCACCGATGAGCAGCCCGCTGCTGCTCGACCACACACTGCGCGCGGCGCAGGCCGCCGGCCTGCAGGTCGCGCAGCTCCCGCTCTGGGTGGACGTCGACGAGCCTGCCGACCTCGGCGTGCTCGACCGCCTCGAGGGCGAGGCGCCGCTGCGCGGCGAGCCGCTCGGCGGTCTCCGCGAGGTCTACCTCCACGTGACACACCGCTGCGGCCGCGCCTGCCGGCACTGCTACGACGGCGCGGCGGCGGCGGACGATGAGCTGACCACCGCGGAGTGGCGCGACGCGATCGACCAGTGCGTCGCGCTCGGCGCCGGCAGCTTCGTGTTCATCGGCGGCGACCCGCTGATGCGCGACGACTTCGTCGAGCTGGTGGATCACATCACGGGGGCGCCGGAGGCCCGGGCACGCTTCTTCTTCAACAGCCTCATCGACGAGACGCTCGCCGGCGAGCTGAGCCGCGCCGGCCGCGGACTGCTCACACCGCTGGTGAGCGTCGACGGGCCGCGCGCGATCAACGACGCCCTGCGCGGCCCTGGCAGCTACGACGACGTGCTGGCGTCGGTCGCGAACCTCCTGGCGGCCGGGCTCGAGCCGGTCGCCAACACCGTGCTCGTGCGGCCGGCGCTGCCCGGCCTCACGCAGCTCGCGCGCGAGCTGCGCGCCGCCGGGATCCGCCGGCTCCACCTCATCCTGCCGCACCAGCGCGGGATGGGCTGCGCGGGCCCGGCGGCGACCTGAGCGACCTGGTGCCGACCGGCGACGAGTTGCTGGCCGCCGTGCGCGAGCTGCTTGCAGTCGCCGGCGAGCTCGGCCTCACGGTCGACAACCTGTCGAGCTGGCGGCGGCGCATCGGCGCGCAACGACCTGTGCGCGGCCGGCTGCCGCGACCTCTCCATCGACCCCGCCGGCCGCGTGCACGCCTGCGTCATCACGGCCGGCGACCCGGCGTTCGTCGCCGGCTCGCTGCGCGAGCGGCCGCTCGAAGAGATCTGGCGCACGTCCAGCAGCCTGCGGCTGCTGCGCGCGGCGCGCGCCCGCGACCGGGCCGAGTGCCTCGCCTGCCCGGTCGCCGACGCCTGCGGCGGTGAGTGCTGGGTGCAGGCGCACTACGCGGCTCGGGCGCGCGGCGAGGCCGCGGGCTACGCCGCGCCGTTCCCGTACTGCGACCTGGTGCGCCCGATGCTCGAGGAGCTCACCGCGGAGGCCGAGGGGCGGCGGAGGCCGCGGCCGGCGGCGACTACGTCGCCGTCGGCGCCTGCGGCGGCCAGTCCGCAGCCGGCTCCGCCGACTACGCCCTCTTCGACTGCATATGAGGCTACTGACGGCGCGGGCGTGACCCGCGCGAGAACTCTCTCGACGACGGACCAGGGGAGCAACCCATGACTTCGCCACGCAGACCGTCCCTCCGGCCCCGCTCTGCCCGACGGCGTCACCGTCGCCTTCGGCGACGCCGCCGACATCGACCAGGTGCGCCCGTTGTGGCTGGCGCTGCACCGGATCCACCGGCAGGCGGGCCCGGAGCTCGCGCCTCACGTCGACGACGAGACCTCATGGCGCCGCCGCAAGCGGCTGTACGAACACTGCCTCGAGAGCCCGGACGCCTTCCTGCTGCTCGTGCGCCGGGGCGGCGACCTGATCGGCTACGCCATGGTCGCCGTGGAGCCCGACGGCGACGTCCTGTGGAGCGACACGTGGGAGGTAGGGGAGAAGGTCGCCGAGCTCGAGACCATGTACCTGGTGCCGGAGGAGCGTGGCCGCGGCCTGGGCGGACTCCTGCTGGACACGGTCGAGGCCGAGCTCGAGTCGCGCGGGATCGAGGACCTGGCCATCGGCGCGGTGCCGGGCAACACGGACGCTCTGCGCTTCTACGAGCGCCGGGGCTATCAGCCGACGTGGACGATCGTCACCCGGTTCGCGGCGCGACGCTGACACGAGCCGACAGCGCGTGCGGCGGGGCGGAGTCAGCCCTCGGCGACCCTCAGCACCGCGGACCCGCGCACGCGGTCCTCCTTCAGGTCGAGCAGCGCCTCGTTGGCCTGCTCGAGGCCGTACTCCTGCACGCGGCTCACGATGGGGATGGCGGCCGCGTCGAGCAGCAGCTCGCGGGCGTCCAGGCGCGTCGAGTTGGCGACGCTGCGCACGACGCGCTCGTGGTAGATCCACGAGTACTCGATGGGCGGGATCGGCGACGAGTAGATCCCGCCCAGCGCCACGACACCGCCCTTGTCGAGGCGCTTGAGGGCGTCGACGGCGAGCTCGCCGACCGGCGCGAAGACGATCGCCGCGTCGTAGGGGACGCCGGGGTCGTCGCTGCTCTCGCCGGCCCACACGGCGCCGAGCTCCCGCGCCATCGCCCGGTGCTCTTCGTCGCGGGCGATGCCGTACACCTCCCAGCCGCGCCAGATGGCGACCTGCGTGCAGAGCGACGCGGCTGAGCCGAAGCCGTAGATGGCGAGACGCTTCGGCTCGACGCTCTCGATGGCGGGCTCGTCAGGCGGCCAGTCCGGCCGGCGCTCCGGCTCCTGCACGAGGCCGGCGGACGTCGCGCCTGGCAGCATCGAGCCCTCGCCGACGATCCCGACCAGCCGCAGGCAGCGGTAGCCGATGATGCCGGCGCAGAGCAGCGGCGCCGCCGCCATCGCCGTCATGCCGGCCGGGAGACGGTAGACGAACCCGGCCGGCGCGACCGTGTACTCGGCGAAGCCACCGTCCACGTCCCAGCCGGTGAAGAGCGCGTGCTCGCAAAGGTTCTCCTGCCCGCGCCGGCAGAACCGGCAGGTCTCATCCGTCTGGTGCAGCCAAGGGACCCCGACACGGTCGCCGATGACCAGCGGCGCCGCTCCCGGCTCGCCGCCCGGCGCGACGCGCTCGGCCCCGGGGCCCAGGGCGACGACCTCGCCGACGATCTGGTGGCCGGGAACGACGGGCGAGCGGTGCGGCGGCAGCTCGCCCTCGAGGATGTGCAGGTCGGTGCGACAGACGCCGCAGGCCAGCACCCGAAGGAGGACCTGGCCCGGACCCGGCTCGGGCACCGGGAGCTCGACGAGCCGGAGCGGCGCCTCCGCCGCAGGAGCGGGCGCCGCCAGCTGCATCGCGCGCATCGTCTCGGGTCTGGCCCCGTCCTGCATGCGCCTCATCGTCCTCCGTGCAGGACCCTGTAGTGCCGATGATCGGACACGGCCGCCGCGAGGAGCGTCGCGGCCGCCGGAAGGAAGAACAGGCCGAGCTCGGTGGTGAACAGGACGCATGCCGCGAGGAGCAGGGCCGCCAGCGTCACGCGAACGGCGGAGCTGTGCACGAAGACGGCGACGACCGCAGCCGCCCCGGCGACGATCGCCCAAGCAACGGCGAGGAAGACAGCGTCCCATCCTATGGCGGCGACGATGAGGACCTCCGCCGCCAGGAAGAGCGCCACGCTGGCTTTCACGAGTGCCGGCATACTCGTGTTCTACCCTACGACAGCACGTCCTTGCGCCGGAAGACGAGGTACGCGGCGAACGTGAGCACGCCGCTCCACAACGCGAAGATCCCCAGACCCTTGAGGATGGGACGCCAGTAGATCGGGTCGCGGAAGAAGTTGGTGAAGTCCTGCAGGTAGGACGGGAAGACCCACGGGCGCAGCCAGTGGAAGTAGCTGAACTGGATGAGCACCGTGATGACGATGTAGATGACGATCGTCGCGATCAGGGCCGTGAGGCTCGAATCCGTGAGGGTGCTGAAGAACAGCGACATGGACACGATGCAGGCCATCGCCGCCAGACCGTAGAGCATGGACAGCGAGATGAGCACGAGGCCGTGCGAGACGCTCACCGTGGTGCCGGAGAACGTCACGATCGGGTGCAGACCGAAGAAGATGCCCCCGAACAGCAGTCCGGAGGCGAACATCAGCAGGAAGCCGACGCCCAGGTACGCCATGGCGATGGTCCACTTGGCGAGGACGAACGAGCCTCGCCGGACGGGGCGAAGCAAGACGATGCGCAGCGTGCCCAGTTCCGCCTCGCCGGCGATCATGTAGCCGGCCACCATGGCCGCCGCCAGCGGCAGCAGGAAGCCGATGAGGAAGAACAGAGCGGCCAGGGTGACGAACATGCCGTTGCTGGTGATCCGCTCGACGAACGGGGGACCGCCGCCTCCGCTCTCCGGGTTGTGGCGAGCGAGGTAGAAGGCGAGCGAGATCAGGAACGGGATGGCGAAGGCGCCGCCCCAGATGAGGTAGCTGCGGCGCTGAAAGAGAAGCTTGATCCATTCACGGCGGAGGGCTCCCCACCGGCGGCCGCGCATCTCACCCGAGGTGCTGCCGTGGGCGCGGGCCGGCGCGAGGCCGGCCGCGGGCGAGCCGGAAGCCGCCGGCGAAGGCTCGGAGCCGGGTGGGGCAGTGGCCGCGCCGCCGGGGCTCATCGCCGGCCTCCGGGAAGCAGACCGGCGAGGCCGGCGCGGCGCTTCCCGCGCGCCGGCTCACCGCCGTCGTAGGTCAGCTCGAGGAAGAAGTCCTCGAGCCCCTGCTCGGACGCCGGCACCACGGCCCGCACCGCGACGCCGTCCGCGACCAGGCGACGGACCATCTCGGGGACCGCGTCTTCGCCGGCCTCGACGACGAGGAACTCCTCATCCTCCTTGACGCCGGCGGCGCCGAACTGGCCGCGCAGCACCTCACGCGCCCGAGCCTGATCGCCGGTGAGCACCTTGATCGCGTCGGTCTGGGGCCGCAGCTCGCTGACGGGCCCCTGCACCACGACCCGCCCCTTGTCGAGGATCACCGCGCGGGTGCACACCTGCTCCACCTCGTGCAGCAGGTGCGAGCTCAGGAAGACGGTGGTGCCGGCCGCGCCGAGCTCGCGGATCAGCTCGCGCACGTCTTTCATGCCGCGGGGGTCAAGGCCACTCGTGGGCTCGTCGAGCACGATGAGCTCCGGGCTGTGCAGCAGCGCCTGGGCGATGCCGAGGCGCTGCTTCATGCCGTGACTGAAGCCGCCGACGCGGTCGTCGGCCCGGTCGAGGAGCGCGACGATCTCGAGCACCTCGTCGATGCGCTCCTCGCTCACCGGGCCGGTCATGCTGCCGAGCAGGCGCAGGTTCCGGCGGGCGCTCATGAGCGGGTAGAAGGTCGGGTCGTCGACGAAGCCACCGACGTGGCGCAGCGCGCCCTGCAACTCGCCGGGCACGCGGTGACCGCAAACCTCTGCGTAGCCGCTCGTCGGGTGGATGAGGCCGAGAACGAGCCGGATGACGGTGGTCTTGCCGGCCCCGTTCGGCCCGAGGAAGCCGAAGATGTCGCCCTTGCAGACCTCCATGTCGAGGCCGTCGACCGCGCGCAGGCTGCCGAACCGCTTGGTGAGCGCGTGGGTGGTCAGGATGGGGGCGCGGCCGTCGCAGCTGTGCTGCCCGGGCCGCGCCCCGTCCGGTTCACTCAGGTTCTGCGCTTCTGCGACGTCGTGCGTCTCGATGGAGTCCACGTCAGCGAACGGAATTTGCGAACGCCACCAGATCGCTCATGGGCACCATGCCGCCGGCGACCAGCGTGGTGCCGCCCTGCTGCCACACGACGATGCCGCCGAGCGGCGTGCCGACGACTGCGCCTTCACGTTGCCGATCGTGGTGGTGCCGAGGATCTGGGAGGTCTTCTGCAGCGTCTGGAGCTGCTTCGCGAGGTCGGGGGTGGTCTTGGCCTGTGCCAAGGCGATGGCGCCGAAGCCCTGGCCGTAGAGCAGCACGCTGCTCGGGCCCATCGTCGCGGTCTGCGACCCGGCCTGCGCAGCGGCGTCCGGCATCGCGGCCGGGCCAAAGCTCATACCGGTCGCCGCGCCGAGCGCCTTCATCAGTGGCGTCCCGGAAGATGTCAGCGGGCCGCCGTCGCCGAGCACGTACCCCCACTGGAACGGCCGCGCCGTGTAGTCGCGCGCCCAGGCCAGCGGGTACGGGACGAGCTTCTGGACCTGGTCGCGGGTGAGCAGCGCACCCTGGACCGCCTGCTGCGCCGCTTCCTTCTGGGCCTTCGTGGGCTCTGCCCTTGGCCGACTGCGTCGTGCATCTGGTCGGCCTTGGCCTTGAGAGCGTTGCCGTCAACCGTCTTGGACGTCACCTTCGCGCCGGCCGGCGGCGTGAAGGCGAACGTCGCCGGGTCGATGGAGCCGTAGCTGATGGTGTCGAACCCGAAGCTGAGGACCGGCGTGGTGCCGCCTTTCGCGAAGACCTGGACCTGCAGCGGGACCATGGTCTTGCCGTCGACGGCCGCCTGGACGTAGCCCAGGGCGGTGTCCTTGGCCACCGGGGTCATGCGCAGCAGGTAGGCGTCCTGGCCGGCGACCTTGGCCTGGCCGGCGACCTCGACGGTGGCGAAGCGCGCGAGTCGCTGCAGGTAGAGGGTGATCGCGTCGGGAGTCATGAAGGTGGCGGAGGGCGCCGGAGACGCAGTCTCCGCCGGCGCGCCGCCCGTCACGACGATCTTCTTGGCGCTGTTCTGCGCGTAGTCGTAGACCCACGCGGTCCGCCGCGCCTTGTTCACGACGACGACCTGGTCGCCGCCGGAGCCCTGAGACTCGACCTTGGCGCCGGCGTCGCTCACCCAGAGGCGGCCGGAGCCGTCGCTCGTGAGCGGCGACTGTGCGGGCAGGTCGCCCATGCCGCGTCGGCTGGGCCGAGGTCGCCGAAGAGGCCGTTGTGCCACGCGACATCGCCACTGACCGCGGTCACGTCCTTTGCCTGCGCCATCTTGGCGAGCAGGTCCGGCGCCGTGACGCTCGGCAGCGGGTCGGACTTGCCCGCGCCCGCGACCGTGACGCCGACGACGAGGACGATCGCGGCGAGGGCGACGAGGGAGGTGAGGATGAGGAGTCTGGACCGCATGGGGGTCTCCTTCCGCGTGAACCGCTATGTAGGGTGTACCCCCGCGCGGCGGCCGCCGCAACCTTACGCCGGTACGGCGCGGAGCTCCTACGGCAGCGTCTGCACGAACGTCGTCCAGCCCGAGCGGAGCTCGCCCCAGCTCACGCCGACGCTCCCGCGCGACGCCGGATCGAGCCGCGCGCGGTCAGGTCGGAGTCGCTCACGGCGGGGACGAAGCCTTGAGGCCGCGCAGGCCCCAGTGGTCCAGCACGTACAGCACGAGCGACGCGCCCTCGAGGTACGCGAGCCGCACCTTGGCGAGCCGGTTCCCCTTCCAGAGGCTCTTCGCGCGCAGCGCCTTCTCGAGGGGGAACGAGGAGGAGTCGGCCGCCAGGTCGTCTCGCAGCGGCTGGAACGTGCGGCCGCCCTCGACGGCGGTCGCGAGACCCTCCGCAAGCAGCGTCGGCGCGTGCTTCGTGCCGTCGAACCAGCGCGCCGTGTACGCGTGCGTGAGCTCGTGCGCCAGCATCCGGGGCGTCCACGTCGCCTGCCGTCGAGCGCGGGCCGAGCACGC
This sequence comes from uncultured Thermoleophilia bacterium, assembly GCA_963784975.1. GTDB lineage: Bacteria > Actinomycetota > Thermoleophilia > UBA2241 > UBA2241 > CAIXSE01. Next base: position 38,599 of record CAWAUK010000006.1, read on the forward strand.
CGACGTCGCGCGTCCAGGTCGGCGTCTCGCCGAGGTGGATCGGCGGGTGCGAGAAGAAGCGGATGCGGGGCTCGTCGGGGTCTTCGCCGAGCGAACGGACCATCTGCGCTCGCGAGGAGTAGTAGTAGGCGACGACCGGCTCGCGTGGTGATGCCGAGCAGCGACAGCCGCGTGCGCGCGGGGCCGCCGGCCCGTGCCAGCGCCGTCGCGGCGGCCGTGCTCTGGTCGGCATCACGACGAGCCCGTTGCGCCGCACGACGATCGGCTGCGCGAATGCCATCACCTGCTCACCGCGGACCACGCTCGGCGTGACGTCGGCGTTCAGGACGAGGCTGCCGTCTCGCACCACGACATCGACGACGCGACGGGCGACGATGCGGTCGGCCGGGTCGGCGCCGCCGAGCTCGCCGACCACGCCGACGAAGAAGCGGCCGGCACGGCGGCGCACCGGCTCGGCGATGAGCCGCACGCTGGTCCACGGCAGCCGGACCACGTGGCTGGTAAAGGCGTCGACGGAGCGGCGCGCGTCGCCGAGGCGGGGAGCGCCCCGACCCACGCGGTGCGGTCGCGCGCGCGCAGCGCGGGGGTCGCGCGCGTGAGCGCGGCATCGCGATCGGCGGTCGTGACCGTCGGGCCGGCGGGCGGGCTCACCCGTGCCTCAGTGCAGCGGCCGCAGCGCGCCGCGCGACGAGCACGACGACGGCGACGGCGAGGACCGCGCCGACGAGGAGCAGGGCCGGCCGGTCCTGCGGGAGGCGGGGGTCATCGATCGAGTGTAGGGCGCCGGCGCGCGCCCGCCGGCTCCGGCGGCTCGGCGGCGGTCCGGCCTCAGCCGCCGGCGAGCACGTAGCCACGCCAGCCCGCGTAGAACCGGCGCCAGTCACACCGATCGCCCTCCCAAGCGCCGTCCATGCCCGCCTTGGTCGGCCGGCCGCCGCGACCGCCTGGACGAACGGGCGCAGCTGGCCGGCGCCCCAGCGCGAGACGACGTAGGCGACGAGCGATCCGCCCACCTCGTAGCCGAGGCCGACGCCTCGCGTCTGCGCCGTCCCACACGTCGGCCTCCGCGAACGACTGCGGCAGCGGCCAGAGCTGGTCGCCCGAGGCGACCTCGTCGCGGAGCGCCGGCGAGGACGGCGCGCCCTCAGCCGCTTGGGCGATGCCCTCGACGAGGAGCGCCGGCGGATGGTGGCTCGCGCGAACCAGCGCACCGAGTAGGCGTGCGCCAACTCGTGCGCCAGCACCGTCTGCAGCGAGACGCCGGGGTCGCGGAGCCACGGGCCGAGCACCGCGACGTCGTAGATGGGCCAGTCCGCCTCGGCGACGCGCAGCGGCGGATACGAGAAGAACACGAGGCGCGACGAGGAGGCCGTGACGGCGAGCGCGTCGTGGATGTCCGCCAGCGAGCCGTACACGGTGATGAGGACGGTGGGGCTGGTGTCGAGGCCGAGTCTGGCGAGCCGCGGACGCGCGCCCTCGGCGGCGTCGAGCACGGCGCCGGCGCGCCCGCGCGCCCAGCGGTCGGCGAGCACGACGAGACCCGGGCGCTGCAGCACGACTGGGTCGTGCAGCGCCATGAGGTAACGTCGCCGCAGGTCCTTCGGCGTCTCGTCGGCAGTGACGACGGCGCCGCCGGTGGCCTCGGTGAGCCTCAGGTAGCGGACGACGGCGAGCCGGTCAGATGGTCCGGTCGCGCCGAGCCGGCCGCTGCCCTCCACACGGTAGATCCCCGTCTCCCGGCGGCGGCGTGACCGAGAAGGTGAAGGTCCGCCACGGCAGCCGCGAGAGGGTGTCGAAGACGTCGCCCAGTCCGCGGCGCCTCGACCGACGCCCGGGCGTCGCCGGGCAGCGAGGTGAAGAAAGCCGCGCGGTCGCCGTCGCGCAGCGCGTCGGCCGCGTTCGAGAACTCGTGGCGCGCCTGCGCCAGGGTTCGCGTCTGATCGGCCTGGGCGCCGTCGGCCGCCGGCATCGCGGCGCAGGCCGCAGCCCGACACGACGGCGAGCGCGGCGACGAGGCACAGCAGCATCGCCGCGCGGCGGCGCCCGTCTCCGTCCTCCGTCACGCTGCCCCTGGCGACCCCTGCGCGCATGCTGCTCCCCGGCCGATGACGACCCGGCCATCATACGCCGCGCCGGCGCCCGCCTTCGACGCGCCGGCGAACGCGCCCGGCTCGTCACGCGTGTACTATGAGGAACCGATGGCGCGCCCTCCCGACAAGCCGTACACCGTCTACCGCGCGGGAGACGCGCCGGATGCCGGCGGCACGTACCTCCGGCGCCCCGCCGCCTCACCGCACCACCGGCCCCGGCGACCGCCGCGGCAGGCGCCGAGGTGGCGGCTGCTGGTCCTCCTCATCGTCCGCCTGGTCGTCGTCGCGGCCGTCGGCGTGGCCGCCGCCGCAGGCTGGGGGCCGTTCGGCGGCGGCGCCGAGGCGCACCGCCGGCCCGACCTCGACCGTCGCGGCCACGGCGGCCGCGTCGCCTCCGTCGCCGAGCCCCGGCCACTTCGCCGAGCCCGACGCCGACCGCCTCGCCGACCTTCTCCGTCACGGCCGGCGGCGACGACGATCGGCGGCTTCGGCGTCAGCGGCGTGGTCGCCAGCATGGGCAGCGGCCTGTTCAGCAGCATCGCGCCGTACCTTCAAGAAGAGCGACTTCGGCTTCGTGAACCTCGAGAGCCCGCTCACCAGCGGCGGCGACCCGCAGGGCTGGAAGGACGTCGTCATCAAGGGCAACCCGGCGCTGGCGCCGGCGATGGCCAAGAGCGGCATCAACGTCGTCACCATGGCCAACAACCACGCCGGCGACATGGGCGACAGCGGCCTTCTCGACAGCATCCGCTACTGCGAGAAGAACGGGATCACCGTGGTCGGCGCCGGCAAGGACCTCAAGAAGGCGCAGGCCGGCGCCGTCCTGAAGACCGAGGACGGCGCCAAGGTCGCCTTCCTCGGCTTCACCGACGTGCTGCCGGCCGGCTATCCCGCGACGTCGACGCAGCCCCGGCACGTCGCCGGGCCGCGCCGACCTCAGCGCCGTCAAGAGCGCGATCCGCGCGGCCAAGAAGAAGGCCGACTACGTCATCGTCGGCTGGCACTGGAACTTCGAGTACAAGCGCGCGCCCGAGCTACCTGGAGGATCGAGCGAGGGCAAGGCGGCCATCGACGCCGGCGCCGACATCGTCTTCGCGCATCACCCGCACCTGCTCGACGGCGTGCAGGCCTACCACGGCGGCCTCATCTGCTACAGCCTCGGCAACCTCGTGTTCAGCGGGTTCTCCGGCGAGACGGCCGAGACCGTGCTCGTGACGCGCCAAGGTCTCGGAGGACGGCATCGACGCGCAGCTCATCCCGGTGGTCGGCGGCGGCTCCGGCGTGCCCTCGCTCGCCAGGGGCTCGCAGGCCGACAGCATCCTGCAGCGCGTCAAGAGCTTCTCGGCCGCGCTGCGACACCAACGTGAAGATCGCCCACGGCAAGGGGTACGTGCACATCAAGCGCTGAGGCGCCCCTCGGACCGACGTCCCGGAGGGCCATGACCCTCGTCGTCTGCCCCAACCTCGCCATCGACCGCATGCTCGCCGCCGACCGCGTGCGGCCCGGCGGCATGACGCGCTGCCGGGCACTGCGCACGCAGGCGGGCGGCAAGGGCGCCAACGTGGCCCGCGCCACGCGGGCGCTGGGCGGCGAGGCGCTGCTCGCCGGCTTCGCCGCCGGCCGCGGCGGCCGGCTGATTGCGGAGCTCGCGGACGAAGAGGGCCTCGAGCTCGAGGTGGTCGTCACGGACGGGGAGGCGCGCGTCTCGACCGTCGTCATCGGGGACGACGGGTCCGTCACGCGCCTGTACGAATTCGGTCCGGAGATCTCCCCCGCCGGCGAGCGGGCGCTGCTGGAGCTCGCCGGCTCCCGTCCAGCTGGGCCCGGCGAGTGGGCCGTCGTCACCGGGGCGGCGCCACCGGGCGTCTCGCCCGGCTTCTACGCCGCCCTCGTGGGCGCCGCCCGCGCCGCCGGCTACCGCACGCTGGTCGACGCCACCGGCGAGCAGCTCGGCGGCGCGCTCGCTCAGCGACCCGACCTCGTCAAGGTGAACCTGGAGGAGGCCTGCTCGGCCGTCGGCCTCCCGGAGATGCCCAGCGACGATGACAAGACGGCGACGCCGGACGAACTGGTGGCCGAGGGCCTCGAGCTCTGCCGGCGGCTGGTCGCGGCGGGGGCCTCCGGCGCCGCCCTCACGCTGGGCGCCGCCGGCGCTGTGGCGCTCCTGGACGGCGCTCCGTGGCGCGTGTCCACGCGGCCGGTCCGGGCGCTGAACCCGGTGGGGTCCGGCGACTGCTTCGCCGCAGGGCTGACGCTCGCGCTGCAGCGCGGCAAGAGTCCGGCGGCGGCGCTGCGCCTGGCGGCGGGCGCCGGCGCGGCCAACGCCGTCTCGCTGTACAACGGGGACGTGGACGCGGCGCTGGCCGAGGAGTTGGCGGGCGGCGCCTACGCCGGCCCGCGCCCTGACTGAGCCGAACCCCGCGAGCGTCGGCCGATGCTCGGGCGCATGTGCATGCAGGACAAGCACATCCGGGTGTACGACCAAGCACCCCATAGGATGTCCATAGGCACGTCCAAGCGTACGCCGGCGAAGTACTACAGTACGTCGGGCGGCGACGCCGACCGGCCCGTCTGGTGGCCGCCCCGAGCGGGAACGCCTACACTGACGACCGATGCGACCCATCCTCTTCCAGATCGGCGACTTCCGCTTCTACAGCTTCGGCCTCATGGCCGCGCTGGCGCTCATCGTGCCCGGCCTCACCATCGTGCGGCCGCTGGTGCGCCGCCGCGGCGTGCCGGAGGAGTTCGCCTACGAGCTCATCATCGCCGCCGGCGTCGGCGGCTTCGTCTGCGCGCGCATCTACTACCTCATCGAGAACTACGCCGCCATCAAGGCCGACTTCTGGCACGTCGCCTTCAGCGGCGCCGGCTTCGTCTGGTACGGCGGCCTCATCGGCGGGTTCCTGGGCGTCGTGGGCTGGACGCTCATCCGGCGCTTCCCGCTCGACGTGGTCGCCAACGCCATGGCTCCGGCCACAGCGATGGGCTACGCGATCGGGCGCATCGGCTGTCAGCTCGCCGGCGACGGCGACTACGGCAAGGTCAGTACGCTGCCCTGGGCGATGGGCTACCCGCACGGCACCGTCCCCACCCCGCCCGGCGTGCGCGTCCAGCCCACGCCCATCTACGAGATCGTCGCCATGAGTTTCGTGGTCTGGATCCTCTGGCGCCTGGCGACGCGCTACGACAAGTCCGGCTGGTGGACGTTCGGCTGGTTCCTCGTCCTCTCCGGCGTCGAGCGCGTCCTCGTCGAGTTCGTGCGCCGCAATCCCATCTGGTTCTGGCACCTCACGCAGCCGCAGTGGGTGAGCATCATCAGCGTCGTCATCGGCGTCGTGCTGATCGCCGTGTACGGCAAGAAGGCGGCGGTGCTGACTGGCGACGCCGCCAAGCCGGACCGGCCGAAGGCCAGGCAGGCGGCGCGAGCCACGTAGGCACGCGCGCCGCCGCCTCACACGGCGCCGACGCCGGCGCGAGGTCGGGCGGCGTCCGCCCCGGCGCGAGGTCAGGCGGCGTCCGCCCCCGGCACGTCGCTGGGCACGAGGAGGAGCGGGCAGGGCGCCGTGTCCAGAAGCTCCTTGATCACGGCGCCGTGACCGCTCTCGAAGCTCCCGCTCCACGACAGCACGATGAGTTCCGCGCTGCCCTTGCGAGCCTCCTCGGCGATGATGCCGGCCGGGTCGCCGACGCGCACGGCCACGCGGTGACGGCCGCCTTCGGGACACGTTGAGAAGCGCATCGTGAACTCGTCCTGCCAGGCGCTCCACTCGTAGTGCTCCTGGTCCGTCATGCGAGGCGCCGGCAGGCTGCCCGTCTCCGCCGGCGTGTCGCCGGTCACCACGTGCAGCATCACGATCTCGCGGCCGCGCGCGCAGAGCGCGTCGTCGGCGGCGCGCATCGCCGCCGAGGTGGACGGGCTGCCCTCGAGCGGCACGTACAGACGCTTGAGGGCGGCGACGGGACGCATGCCCGGCCGGACCAGAAGCACGGGAGCGACGTGTCCGTTGAGCAGCGCCTCGGCGACGTGGCCCATCCCGGGAGCCGGCCCGGAGCCGCAGGCGCAGCTCAGGCCGAACGCGACGGCGTCGACCGCGGCCCCGCTGACGAGCCTGGTGAGCGCCTCGACCGGGTCGCCGTCGATGGCCGTGAGCTCGAGCCCTTCCAGTTCGGCGCTCCCCGGCTCCGGCAGCCCGGGCTCGCGCACGTGGACGCCGCGCACCTCCCAATGGGCGGCCGCGGCGAGCGCGCGCGCCGACATGACCAGTTCCTGGTCCGCGGCAGCGTCTGCGACGGCGACGAGAAGCGTCATTCGGGGTCCACCTGCCAAGGTCGTCCGTTGCGCCGCCTCAGCTTGTGACGGCCGAGCCGGAACTCCCGCTCCTCCCCGTCCAGCAGCAGGGTGACCGGCGCCTTCTCGACGGTTATACCCACGTCCACTCCGCCCTTCCTGGCGCGAACGTCCAGGTGCAGGCGGGCGCCGCGGAACCGCAAGGGCAGGCGGACCCGCTCCCAGGCCTCCGGCAGCTGCGGGTCGAGGCGCAGCGCCTCGCCGCGGCGCATCACGCCGCAGAAGCCCATCACGGCCGCCTGCCACAGGCCGCCCATGGTGGCCATGTGCAGGCCGGCGGCCGCGTTGCCCATGTTGTCGGCGAGGTCGATCGCCGCGGCCATCTTGAAGTACTCGGTCGCCTCCGGCACGTCGTGCAGCCTCGCCGCCACGGCCGCGTGGATGCCGGGACTGAGGGAGCTGCCGTGGCAGGTGATGGGCTCGTAGTAGTCGTAGTTGGCGCGGGTGGTTCTTTCGTCGATCTCGTCGGCGAGCACGTGGCACAGCATCACGACGTCGGCCTGCTTGACCACCTTGCTGACGAGGGTGACGTCGCGGCCGAGGAGCAGGTCGGCGGCCATCGGCCGCGGCCGAAGTTTCTCGACCGGCACGTCGTCCATGCCGTAGAACCCGGCGAACTGCTCGTAGAGCAGCGTCTCCGGGTCGTAACCGTCGATGTAGCCGTCGATGACTTTGCGCCAGCCGATGAGCTCCCTGACGGAGAGCTCGAGGCGCTTCTTGAGCTCGTCCGCGTACGCCTGGTCCACCGTCTCCAGCCAGGCGAGCGACTCGATGGCGCGCTTGATGTTCCAGCGCGCGAGGACGTTGGTGTAGGCGTTGTCGTCCACGCCTTCGTGGTACTCGTCGGGCCCCACGACGACGCGCACGTGGTAGCGACCCTCGCGGTCGCGCGCGGCGCGCGAGACCCAGAACCGCGCCGTCTCCAGCATGATCTCGACGCCCATGGTCGCCATGAAGGCGTCGTCGCCGGTCGCCCTCCAATACTCCCAAGCCCCCCAGGCCACGTCCGCCGATATGTGATGCTCCATGAGGCCGGAGAGGATCGGGACCTGCTCGCCGCTCGGCCCGTAGCCGTACGGCGGCGTGGTCTCGATGCCCTTGTCCGCCGATTCCCAAGGATAGAGCGCGCCGCGGAACCCCATCTGCGTGGCCTTCTGCCGCGCCCCCGGCAGGTTGCGGTAGCGGTACGTGAGCAGCGTGCGGGCGGTCTCGGGCTGGGTGTAGATGAAGAACGGCAGCACGAAGATCTCGGTGTCCCAGAAGACGTGAAGGAAGTAGGACATGCCGCCCAGCCCGCGGGCGCCGACCGAGACCGTGTCCTTGCCGGGGTGCGCCGTGCCGATCATGTGGTAGATGGCGAAGCGCAGCGCGTGCTGGTCGTCGGCGTCGCCGTCGACGCGCAGGTCGGCGGCTTCCCAAGCGGCGTCCCACGCCGCGCGATGCCGCCGCAGCAGCTCGTCGTAGCCGGCGTCGCGCGCCCGTTGCAGGGCTCGGCGCGCGACCTCCGGCGACGGCACCTTGGTGCGCGCGGAGGCGATCGCGGCGAGCCGGTCCACGGTGGCCGGATCGCCCGGCTCGAGGCGCCCGCCAATGACGTCACGCGCCTGCTGCGGGGTGCGCGCGACGGGCGATCCGGGCGCCGGATTGGTCGTCATCGCAAGTACGTGCCCGCCGCCGTTGCGGCCGCGAGTGCTCGCGATCAGGCCCGGCGGGTCGTCGAGCACTTCGAACTCCGTTTCTCTCGTCGGCCCGCCGGCGTGGGTGACGCCGATGGCGCTCTGCCAGACGATGGAGCCGGCGAAATCCTCGGGCGTGGCCTCCGCGCGTGCGGCCATCAGCTGGCGGTCGGCGAGCGAGGCGAACCGCGCCGTGCGGACGCGGACGTTCCGGCCGCTGCGCAGCCGCTGCCGCCACGAGCGGAAGACGATGCCGTGGCGCATGTCCAGCACGCGCTCGTGGTCGATGATCTCGCCGTTCGACAGGGTCATGGCGCTGCCGGCCACCATCAGCCGGAGGCCGGTCCAGTCGGGCGCCGGGACCGGCTGGCGGAAGGGCGGGTCGCTGGTCCCGTCGCCGTAGACACCAGCGACCAAGGTGGCCGGCGTCGAGATCGCCGAGCCCTCCTCGAGCGCCCCGCGCGTGCCGGTCTCGCCATTGGCGACTGTCAGCCACGTCTCGACCTCGCGCTCCCGGAACGGGTCGAAGCCCTTGACCTCGAAGCGCCACGCGGGGTCGGCGTGGGGCTCCGGGAAGCTCCGCTGGGCGACGATCTCGCGCATCGCGAGCTGGTCGTGCAGGATGTCGAGGAACTCGACCGGGCCGCCGCCCGCGTGCAGCACCTGCGTGGGCACGCCGGCCAGCTCCGGGCCGACGCTTACGTACACGGCCCGGCGCAGCTCCGGGATGAGCATGGCCGAGTCGGTGCCCTGCCCGTCGGCGACGGGCCCGAAGGTGTCGCCGAGCACGAGCAGGTCCTGCGGCTGGCGGCCGCGACCCGTCACCAGCGCGCGCGTCACCGCGTGCATCGCGTCGCTCTTGCCGGTGAGGCCGATGTCGATGTGCCTGACGTCGCTCGTGACGGCCGGATACACGATGCCGGCCTCCCGGCCCAGCTCGCGCGCGAGTTCCATGCACTCGCGCAGACCGCCGCCGAAGCCGGCGGCGCGCAGGCGCGCGTCGACCTCCCGCTGCAGGTCGCTGACCGCCGCCCCCGACGGTTCCGCCCTGCCGGGGAACAGGTCGACGGACTGGCGGTTGAGGTGGTCCTGGACGAGCGCGACGTCGAGCCCCGCGGCCACCAGGCGGTCGTAGAGGGCCGCGGCGGTGGCGGCCAGCTGGTCCTCCTCGAGCGAGCTGGCCTCGCGTCGCTCGAGGAGGCGAGGCCCGGCCGGGCCCACGACATAGACCTCGGAGCCGCGCGAGAGATAGAGGAAGAGGCGGCCCTCCACGCCGGGGCGCGCCAGCAGTTGCTCGTCCACGTCCGCCACGTCGGCGCTGCTGACGACGGCGATGTCCACGCCCAGGGCCGTGAGCCGCTCCACGCGGCTGCGCACTGCCGAGGCGTCGGTGTCCCGGCGGGCCACGGCGGTGCCGTCCCACGCGAAGCAGATCACCGGGAACTCGCGATCGAGCGCGCGCTCCAGCCTTCGGTCGCGCGCGCTGTCGGTCTCTCTCATGCTGGCATTGTCGCCGCTCGTCGGCATCGTCCTACCATCCTGCCCTACGCGCGCCTTTCCTGCACCGGGACGGTACACTTGTCTTCCTGTCACGACCGGCCCGAGGTGAGCTCATGTCCCCGTTCGACGTCGCCTACGTCCGCAGCCAGTTCCCCTCGCTCAGGCGAACGGTCGACGGCCAGCCCGCAGCCTACCTCGACGGACCCGGGGGCACGCAGACGCCGCAGCGAGTGCTCGACGCGGTGCTCGACTACCTCGCCAACCACAACAGCAACATCCACGGCGCCTTCGCCACCTCCGAGGAGACGGACGCCATCATCCAGGGCGCCCAGGAAGCCGGCGCCGACCTCCTCGGCTGCGACTGGGACGAGGTCGGCTACGGCGCCAACATGACGACGCTCGCCTTCCTGCTCAGCGAGGCTATCGCCCGCGATATCCGCCCCGGCGACGAGGTCGTGGTCACGGAGCTCGACCACGAGGCCAACCGCGGCCCGTGGACGCGGCTGGCCGAGCGCGGCGCAGTCGTCCGCGAGGTGCCCGTGGACCTGGCGACGTGCACCCTCGACTGGGACGCCTTCGAGCAGCTCATCGAGCCCGGCAAGACGAAGGTCGTGGCCGTCGGCTACGCCTCCAACGCCGTGGGCACCGTGAACGACGTCGCGCGCGCGGCCTCGCTGGCGCGCGAGGCCGGCGCCTTGAGCGTCATCGACGCCGTGCACTATGCGCTGCACGGGCCGATCGACGTCAAGGCCGTCGGCTGCGACTTCCTCCTCTGCTCCGCCTACAAGTTCTTCGGCCCGCACGTGGGCCTCATGTACGCGCGTCGCGAGGCGACTGAGTTGCTCGAGCCGGTGCGGCTGTGCACGCAGGACCCCGACCCGCCGTTCGTGTGGCAGACGGGCACGCTGAACCACGAAGGCATGGCCGGCACCGCCGCGGCCGTCGACTTCATCGCCGACCTCGGCGAGCGGCACCTCAAGATGGTGGAGGACCGCCTCCCCGCCGGCCTGCAGGGCCGGCGCAGGGCGGTCGTCGCCGGCATGCTGGCCGGGGAGGCCTACGAGCAGCCTCTCGCGAAGCGCCTGCGCGAGCAGCTCGCCGGCATCCCCGGCGTCACGATCTACGGGCCGCCGGAGGGCAGCCCGCGCACCTCGACTGTGTCCTTCACGCTCCAGGGCTTCCAGTCCGGCGAGGTGTGCCGCGCACTCGGCGCGCGCGGCCTCTTCACCTGGGACGGGGACTTCTACGCCCAGCGACTGATCCAGCTGCTCGGTCTGCAGGATCGCGGCGGTCTCGTGCGCGTAGGACTCGCCCCGTACACCACGGAGGGCGAGCTCGAGCGGCTCGTCGCGGCAGTCGGCGACCTCTCGCGCTCGATGCGATGACGGCCGGCCCCGCCACGCCGGCCGGCGCCCCGCGGGACGTCAGGATCTCGCTGTTCGGCTCGGCGGAAGCGGCGGCTCGCCCACGCGAGGTGCGGCTCTGCCTGCTCGGCTTCGGCAGCGTCGCACGGGCGCTCTGCGAGCTGCTCGCGGCCCAGGAGCGCGTGCTCGCCGAGCGGCACGACCTGCGCGTGCTGATCGCCGCGGCCGGCACGCGCCACGGCAGCCTGCTCGACCCAGCCGGCATGAAGCCGGCGGAGGTGCTTGCTGCAGTGGGCGACGGGCCGGCCCCGCCGCAGGCGGCCCGGCCGGCCCCCGAGCTCCTCGCCGCATCCGGCGCGGACGTGCTCGTCGAGCTCACCGTGATGGGCGACCTCTCGGGTGTCGCCGCCGGCGCCACGCCCTACGCGCCGGAGGCGACGGGCCACGTCCTCGAGGCGTTCCGCCTCGGCATGGACGTGGTCACGGCCAACAAAGGACCCATCGCCTGGAGCTGGCCGGAGGTCGCGGCTGCGGCCGCCGCGGCCGGGCGCCGCATCCGCTTCGAGAGCACCGTCATGGACGGCCTCCCGGTCTTCAGTCTCCTCGAGTACACGCTCCCCGACTGCACGCTGCTCGGATTCGAGGCGGTCTTCAACGCCACGACCAACTCCATCATCGACGCGATGGGGACGGGACGAAGCTACGAGGACGCTCTGGCGCAGGCGCAGGCCGAGGGCTACGCGGAGGCCGACCCCAGCAACGACGTCGACGGCTGGGACGCGGCCAGCAAGGCGGCCGCGCTCGCCAACGTCGCCATGGGCGCCGGCATCACCCCCGCTGACGTCGAGCGCGAGAGCCTGAGCGAGGTCACGCTCGAGCGCATCGTGCGAGCGCGCGAGCAAGGCCGGCGGCTGCGCCTGGTCTCGAGCGTCTGGCGCGAGGCGGCCGGGCCGGGGGCTGCTTCGCCGCCCTGCCCGGCTCCCACGACCCTCACCGGCCCCGTCCGCGCGCGCCTGCGCGCCGAGGAGCTCGGCATCGAGCACCCGCTCGCCGCCGTGAGCGGAGAGTCGCTCGGTGCCCTGCTCCACACCGACCTCATGGCCGACGTACTCGTCAGCGAACGGCACGCACTCGTGCCGCAGACCGCCTACGGCGTCTACGCTGACCTGGTGCACCTGTGCCGGATGAGCCGATAGACAAGCCCGGGCCGGCAAACGACGCGGTCCCTGCACCTGCGCCGCCCGCCTCGGCTCCCGCCGGGACGGCGATCGCCGCCGCGCACGCTGAGGGAGCCGGCTCCCGCCCACCGCGCCGGCCCTCCTGGCTCCGCGCCGCGGTCGTCTCGCTCGTCATCCTCGCCACCGGCGCCGCCCTCGGCGCCGCCGGCTACCGCTTCGAGCGCACCTACTCCGTCCAGCCGCCGGCGATCGAGAGGACCGGCGGCGGCTGGACCATCAGCGGACAGCACGGCCGCGAGTTCAGCGGCCTGGGGCTGAACGGCCCGCGCCTCATCTGGCAGGACGGGGCCGGGATCGAGTACGTCCAGCTGGGCGAAGGCGCCATCCGCCTGCTGGGTCCCGCCCCGGGGATGCACGCCACGTGGGACCCAGCGATCGGTGAACGCTATGCGATCTGGTTCGAGGCCGAGCGGCAGGGGAGCCTGGCAGCGGAGGCCGTCGCCTACGACACGCGGACCGGGCGCCGCTGGTCCGTCGCCGACGCCGGCTCCGTGCGCTCGTATCCGGCGATCTCGGGCGACGTCGCCGTCTGGTGCTCAGCCCGGCAGATCGGCGTGCCGTCGATCAACGGCGTGCGGGTCGGGAGCGGCGAGTCCTTCGAGGTCGCGCCCGGCGTAGGCGCGCCGGTGGTCGCCGGCGGACTGGTGGCGTGGGCGACGAGCTGGACCGGCCCCTTCGTTGCCCGCGAGATCGGCAGCGGGACGACCTGGCCGGTGCCGGGAGGCACAACCGGTGGCCGGCTCACCGGCATCGCCCTGGCCGGCCGCACCCTCGTCTGGGGCCAGGGCACGCAGCCGGGCACAGGCGTGGTGGCTGCAGCCGATGTGGATGGCGGCGGGACGACGACGCTCGCCACCGGCTTGTCGGGCCTCGCCGGCCCAGCCTACGACGGAAGGACGGTCGTCTGGGCGGAGAAGACGGCGACCGGCGCTCGCGTGATGGGCCGCCGTCTCGGCGGCGGCGCGGCCTTCCTCATCGCACGTGTCGACGGAGACGTCAAGGAAGTCGCGGTCAGCGGCGACACCGTCGCCTGGATCAGCTCCTCGGGCGACGCGTACAGCATCGTGACGGGGGGCCTGCCGCGGTGAGGATGCCCATGCGACACCGGACGCGGGCCTACCCGAGCGAGTCGCGGGACCGGCTGCTCCTGCTCCTGCTCCTCGAGCTGTGGGTGCTCAACGTCGCCGACCTCGCCCTCACCCGGTACTCGATGTGGCTGGGCTTCGCCACGGAGTCCAACGGCGTCATGGACTACTTCCTGCGCGCCGGCACGGTACCGGCCCTCGCCTTCAAGGTCGGCATCGTCACGGTCGGCGCGCTCCTGCTCTGGCGCCTGCGCGTGTACCGGATCGCCACCGTCGCGGCGGCGCTGCTGGCCGGCGTGCTCGCCGCCGTCGTGGCCTATCAGGCGTTCTGGGTGCTCAGCCTGCGCTAGCCGCAGGCCGGGTGCGGGAAGCGGACGAAGACGGGCAGGGGTGCCCGGCCGCCGCTACGGCGGGCCGGGCGCCCTGTGACGCGGGACCTCGGTGAGGTTCAGACCCCTGCGGGCAGGTCGCTGAGCCGCTTCTTGACGATCTTCGTCGCCTCGGCGATCACGTCGAGACTGCGGTCGACCTCGGCCTTGGTGTGCGCCGTGCTCGCGAAGAAACGCTCGAAGTTGAAGTTGTGGAAGTACACGCCGCGCATCTGACACTCGGTCTGGAGCATGCCGAAGAACCGCGTGTCGCTGGCGCGCGCCTGGCGGTACTTCGTCACCGGCTCCTCGTGTCCGAAGAACACTTGCCACATCGGGCCGACCTGGCTGATGTACGCCGGCACGCCGTTCTCGGCGAAGATGCCGCGCATGCCCTGGACCATCGCGTTGGCGATCGTGTTGAGGTGCCCGTAGACACGCTCGCGGTCGTTGATGAGGATGTCGAGCGAGGCGTTCATACCGGCCAGGGTCAGCGGGTTGCCGCTGTAGGTGCCGCCGTGCAGGACGACGCCGTCGGCCTCGAGCTGCATGATCTCCTTCTTGCCGCCGAACGCGGCGGCGCCCGGCGTGCCGCCGCCCACGGCCTTGGCAATGCAGGTGATATCCGGGATGACCCCGTACAGCTCCTGGGCGCCGCCGAGCGAGACGCGGAAGCCGGTGATGATCTCGTCGAAGATCAGCACCACATCGTTTTCGTCGCAGATGCGGCGCAGGCCATCGAGGAACCCGGGCACCGGCGGGATGATGCCGGCGTCGCCGAGGATCGGCTCGGCCAGGACGCAGGCCAGCTCGTCGCGGTTGCGCTTGATGAGCACCTCGACAGCGTCGATGTCGTTGAACGGCCCGATGATGACGGTGCCCTCCACGGCCTTGGGGATGCCGGCCTGGGACGGCAGAGTGCGCGGGAACTTCTCATGGCCCGCCGCCTCGAGCGCCGGCACGTGCGAGAACGCGTGGCAGTCCAGGAAGCCGTTGTAGCTCCCCTCCCACTTCATGATCTTGTCCTTGCCGGTGTAGGCGCGCGCGAGGCGGATGGCCGCCTGTGTCGCCTCGCTGCCGGAGTTGGCGAACCGCACCTGGTCGATGCCGGGCACCGCCTGGACGATCTTGCGCCCGACCTCGTAGTCGAGCTCATGGGGGAACGTGTACAGCATGCCCCCCTGGGTGATCTGGGCGACGATCGAGTCGAGGATGGGCTTGGGGCGGTGGCCGAAGATCATGGGGCCATAGCCGATGCACCAGTCGACGTAGGCGTTGCCGTCCACGTCGTAGAAGTAGGCGCCCTCGCCGCGCTCCATGACGATGGGGCGCGTACCGATCAGGCGCGCGTAGCTGGACTCGCCGCCGGAGACCACCTCCTGGCACTTGGCGAACATCTCCTTGGTCTTCTTGAGTCGACTGTCGTCGATGAGGTTGTCTGCCATCGGCTCGGATCTCCTTGACGAACGGCCGGGCTCGGCACGGCTACCCGCGGGTGCGGGGCCGGGTCCCCGGAAGGTCGGCCCAGTCTACCGGAAGGTCGCGCCCCGGTGAACGTCAGACGATCGCAGCCAGCAGACTCACCCCGGCGATCGTGCAGACGATGCCCGCCCACTGATTGGGCTTGGGGCGCTCTCCGAGGAGCACGAAGCCGAGGACGACGGCAAACGTGCCGATCTGGGTCGTCGTCACCCCGGCGACCGTGGGAGGCCCAAGGGCGAACGTGATGGTGAGGAGCACCAGGCCACACAGCTCGAGGACGCCGGCGCCGGCTGCGCGCACCCGGAACGCCTTGGGCACGGCGACACTGCCGGTGAGCAGCGCCACCGGCAGGGTCACCACGAGGGAGACCGTCCGGGAGATCGCCACCTGGGAGAGCCAGCTGATGTCCGCGTAGTTGTAGCAGAGCACGAGGCCGGCGAAGAGCACGCCGGCCGCGAATGCCCACCACGCCCCCCTTGTCGTCCCGGCCCGGCCCTCGAGCGAGGTGAGCACGCCGCCGGCCACGCACATGATGAGCGCGACCACGAGCAGCGGCGTGATGGGCGTCCCGAGCAAGATCACCACCACCGCGACATACGCCCCCTGCAACGAGATGAGAGCTGAGACGAGGCCGAGATCGCCCACCTGCAGACCGCGGAACAGGCAGAGGAGGGCGAAGAAGTAGAGGGCGCCGGCGAGCGCAGACAACCCGGCGCCGCGCCACTCGCCGCCCGCGGGCAACCCGTCGACGGCCAGGGCGACGGGCACGATGATGATGGCCCCGGTGGCCATGACCCAGACCATCTGCGTGAGCGCTCGCGTCTGGCGGGTGACGCCTTGCGAGAACATGTCGCTGGTCGCGTAGGACAGCGAGGTGAAGAGACCTGTGAGTATCGTCAGCACGCAGCAGAGTCTACTCGACGGAGGTTTGCATCCCCCTCGCCGGGACGGGAGGATTGGGGCATGGATGCCGTCCCGCAGCTTCCCGTCGCCACCGACTGGTTCAGCCTCACCTGGGTCACCGGTCGGACCGCCGTGCTCACCGAGCCCCACGTCGACGAGCTCCTGAGAGCCGGGCTCTGGTACCTGCGCGGGCGCGAGCGCGACCTGCTCGTCGACACCGGCAATGGGGTCGGGGCGCTGGCGCCCGTGCTCGCGCGGTTCACGCGCGGCGGGCGACCCCGGGAGATCGTCTGCCTGTGCACGCACGCGCACATCGACCACATCGGCGGCTTCCACGAGTTCCAGCGACGGCTGCTGCACCCGGCCGAGCGGGAGCTGGCGACGCAGGTCCGCAGCACCGCGCCGCTGGCCACGGCGAGCTGGTCCGGAGAGCTGCTGGCCCAGCTCGCCGAGAGCGGCTTCGTGCCGCCGCCGTTCCTCATCGACGCGGTCCCGTTCCCCGGCTTCGACCCCATGACCTTCCGGCCGGAGCGCGCCGCCCCCACCCTCCCCGTGCAGGGCGGCGACGAGATCGACCTCGGCGACCGGCGCTTCACCGTGATCGACCTGCCCGGGCACACGCCGGGCAGCATCGGGCTGATCGACCACGAGGAGCGCGCGCTCATCTCCGGCGACGCCATCTACGACGGCGGGCTGATCGACACGCTGCCCGAGTCCGACGTCGAGACGTACCTGCGGACGATGGAGCTGCTCCGCCGGCTCGACGTCGACGTCGTCTATCCCGGCCACGGCCGGCCGTTCGACCGGGCCCGGCTGCGCGAGATCGCGGTGGCCTACCTGCGCGAACGCGGCGGCTGAGGCGTCTCGGACGCCGGCGACCCTCCGCCACAGGGCCGGCGACCTCCGCGGACTAGCTCACCGCGAACAGGGCGCACGCCATGCACGTGCACCCCACGCCCACGTACTGCAGCCGCGAGAGCCGCTCGTGCAGCAGCAGGTAGCCGAGCAGGACGGCCATGGTGCCGCCCTGCGAGATGACGACGGAGGCGACCGCGAGCGGGCCTATCGTGATGGCCGCGGCGAACGCGATGAACGCCGCGGAGTCGAACACGCCCGCCGCCGCGCAACGCCGGGCGAGCGGCCCGGGCAGGCGCAGGCCGAACAGCAGCACCGCCACCGGGACCAGGACCACCATGGTACCGACGCGCCCGTAGGCGGCGATCGCCACGGGATGCAGCGCGGTGGCCTGCGCCAGAAGCAGCACGACCACGGCGAACAGCGCCGAGGAGAGGAGCGCCCAGCCGGCGCCGGCCGTCGCGCGCCTCCGGCGTGCCGGGGCCGGCCCCGCGTCACCGTCGCCGGGCTCGAGGAGGGCAGCCGGCCCGGCGGCGCTCGCGGCGGTCTCCGCCTCGCTGTCATCCGACCCGAACACCTCCTCGGCCGGAGCCTTCTCGACGGAGGCGAGCAGGCCGCCGGCAACGGCCAGCGGCAGGCCGATCATCGCCGGCGTGGAGAGAGTCTCGCCGCCGGCGACGGCAATGACCGCGACGAAGCCGCCGGCCAGGGACGCGAGCGGCGTGACGATGGAGAGGTTGCCGGTGACGAGGCCGCGGAGCAGGCATGCGAGCGCCGCGGCCTCGCACAGGCCGCTGACGGCCGCGAACGCGCTGGCCCGCCACTCGGCCGAGCCGCTGGGCGGGCCGTCGAGCAGGAGCGCAAGCGGAAAAAGGATCGCCAACCCGACGCCCATGGACCAGGTGAGCGCAGTCCAGATGGCCGCGGCGCGCACGACCTTGACCATGAGGAAGTCGTGGAGCGCGTAGCCGAGCGCCGAGCCCAGGCCGAGGACGACGGTGAGCATCTGCGTACTCTACTCGACCGGCCGCGGCGCGCGGGCCGTGAGGCTGCAGCCGGAGTGGCACGCGCGGCGGGCGCGCCCGCCGGCTGACCCGGCGCGCCCCTCGAGTGGTGGTCAGCAGCCGGCGCCCGCCGTCAGTCCTCGGCGCGGCAGACCGTCAGGTCGGCGAAGTCACGCGGCGCGAGCCCCACGTGCTTCTGGGCAATGGTGTCGGCGAGCGCGTCCAGGCGCGCGTAGTCCTCCTCGCGAGGCATGCCCTTGGCCAGCACCGGCTCGAGGAGCTCGACCTTGAGCTTGCCCATCATGCCGGTGAGCGTCTCGACGGTCTTGCCGGCCCAGCCGTACGAGCCGATCACGGTCGCGAACTTGGTGCGCGGCTTGAGCGCGTTCGCGAGCACCGCCGCGTACATCGCCAGCGGGTGCGGGCCGGTGAGCACCGTCGGCGTCCCGAGGACGATCGTGCCGGCGTGCACCAGCGAGCTGGCGAGCTCGCCGGCGTCCAGCGTCGTGAGGTCGAAGCGCTCGACCGCGACGTGGCGGTTCGTGAGCGCAGCGGTGAGGTGATCGACCATCTTGAGCGTGCTGTCGTGCATGCTCACGAACGGCATGCAGACGATGTTCTGCGGCTCGCCGCCGGCCCAGTCGCGATAGGCCTCGATGATGAACGCCGGATCGTCGTACACCGGTCCGTGACTCGGCCCGATGAGCTTGATCGGATACTGCGTGACCTTGTCGATGTTCTTCAGGACCTGGGCGCCGAACGGCATCATGATCTCGGCGTAGTACCGTTTGGCGCCGTCGTAGACCTCGTGCTTGTCGGCGAAGACGTCGCTGGTGGCGTAGTGCGAGCCGAAGAAATCGCAGCTGAAGAGGATCTGGTCCTCCTCGAGCCAGGTGCTGATCGTCTCCGGCCAGTGCACCCACGGCGTGAACAGGAACGTCAGCGTCTTGTCGCCGAGGCTCAGTGAGTCGCCGTCCGCCACGACGTGGAAGCGGGCGTCGTCCACGTGCAGATGGTCGATCAGCATCGCCCGCGCCTTCTCGTTGCAGACGACGGTCAGGTCGGGGAAACGCTTGAGCAGCGCCGGCGTGCAGCCCGAGTGGTCCTGCTCCACGTGGTTGATCACGAGGTAGTCGGGCGCGGGCAGCTCGTCGAGCTGATCCATGAGGGTCGCGCACTTGGTCGGGTCGACGGTGTCGATCATCGCGTTCTTCTCGCTGCCCACGACGAAGTAGGCGTTGTAGCTGGTGCCGTCGGGCAGAGGGATGAGGGCGTCGAAGAGGCGACGGTCCCAATCGACGGCGCCGATGAGGTACACGTTCTCGAGGATGGTGCGTGGTTTCATGGTCACCTCGGGTGAGGTCGTGGCGGTGCGGTCTCGTCTTACGAGTATAACCACGCCTCCACGGCGTTCGTTCGCGCCGTGCCCGCGCCCGGACGGCGGAATGCGGCGCACCGGGATGTACACGGCGTCGGGGGCGGGCGTCGGAGCCACCGGCGCCCGCCCCCATCGACGCATCCACTGTCCTGCCAGAATGCGCGGTACTAGGATGCGGTGGAGACGGTGAACAAGGTCGAGGGAGGGCGTCACGATGCCGTGTGACGTGCCGGGCGTGGGCTGCTGGTGTGCATCATCCGGGGCGGCGCGATGAGCGCCTGCCCCGCCTGTCGCGCCGCCCTGCCCGAGGGCGCTCGCTTCTGCCCGGCGTGCGGCACCCGGCTAGTCCTGACCGGTCGGCCCGACGCCGAGCGCAAGATGGTCACCACCCTCTTCGCCGACCTCGTGGGCTTCACTCGGATGGCAGAGGGCGCCGACCCCGAGGACGTCGACCGCGTGCTGCGTGAGTTTGCCGAGATGGCCACCCACGCCGTCGAGATCCACGGCGGCATCGTAGAGAAGTTCATCGGCGATGCCGTCGTCGCCGTGTTCGGCGTGCCTACGGCACACGAGGACGACGCCGAGCGGGCCGTGCACGCAGCCCTGCGCATCAACCAGGACGCCCCTCGCGTGCTTGCTCCGGACGGCTCCCCTGTCCGCGTTCGGACCGGCGTGAACACCGGTGAGGCGCTGGCGCGCCTCAGCACCGATGCCCGTTCCGGCGAGGGCTTCCTCGCCGGTGACGCCGTCAACACGGCGGCGCGCCTGCAGAACGCCGCGCCCCCTGGAGGCATCCTCGTCGGACCGACGACGTACGCACTCACCAGCCGGCTCTTCCGTTTCGAAGAGCTGGAGCCGGTCCAGCTGAAGGGCAAGGCCGAGTCGACGCCCGTGTGGCTCGTCCACGCCGCCGTCTCTCGTACGGGTGCCGATCGGGCCACCGACTTCTCTTCAGCCTTCGTCGGCCGGCGAGGCGAGCTCAAACGCCTCGATGCCCTCCTTGGCGAGGTCATCCGCCGACGGCACACCCGGATGGCTCTCGTCACGGGGGAGCCGGGCATCGGCAAGTCACGACTGCTGGCTGAGTTTTACAGGCAGCTCGACCAGCGGCCAGTCGAGGTGACGTGGCGACAGGGCCGCTGCCTGCCCTACGGCGAGGGCATCGCGTTCTGGCCGCTGGGCGAGATCGTCAAGGCTCAAGCAGGCATCCTTGAGACGGACGACGTGGAGGTCGCCGAGCGCAAGCTCGTCCGCGTGCTCCCGGAGAACCTCGACAAACCATGGATCCAGGATCGCCTGCGACCACTCGTAGGCCTCAAGGCACCGGCCGCCACGCAGGAGGAGACCTTCTCTGCTTGGACGCAGTTCATCGCGCAGCTTGCCGCGCGGCGCCCGTTGATCCTGGTCGTCGAGGACCTCCATTGGGCGGACAACGCCATGCTGGCGTTCCTGCGCCAGCTCGCGACGGAGGATCTCGGCGTGCCCATCCTGCTGATCGCGACGGCCCGCACCCACTTCCTGGACGACAAGCCTGAGTTCGCCGCTACCGTCGGCCCGGAAGAACTAATCTCGCTGCCGCCGCTCACGGAGCCACAGATCGGCGATCTCCTCGCCGCACTCCTCGACGACTCCGCCACTGGGGACCTCCTGAGGACGTCCATAGTCGAGCGCTGTGGCGGCAACCCCCTGTACGTTGAGGAGTTGCTACGCCTGCTGCGTGAACGCGTACTGGCGGGTGAACGGTGGGGGGAGGGCGCCGACGTCGTTCTGCCGCAATCGCTCCAGGCGGTGATCGCCGCGAGGATCGATGCGCTGCCGCCGCGCCAGAAGGACTACCTGGCCAACGCAGCGGTGGTCGGGCGCCGTTTCTGGGACGGCGCTGTCGCGGCGCTGGCCGGCGACGGCGAGGCGCTCGCCGAGGGCCTGCGGCGCCTCGCCGCCGCCGAGCTGATCCGCGACGCCTCAACCTCCACGATGGACGGTCAGCGTGAGTTCGTGTTCTGGCACGCGCTGACCCGCGACGTGGCCTACGGCCAGCTGACCCGCGAGGCGCGCGCCGACAAGCACGAGCGCCTGGCGCGCTGGATCGAAGAACGGACCGGCGGGCGGGCGGCAGACCAGGCGGACGTGCTCGCCCACCACTACGTCACGGCCCTGGAGACGCGACGGGAGCTCAAGGACGAGACGAGAGCCGCGGCGCTTGTCGAGCCGGCCGTCCGCTGCCTCAACCTCGCCAGCGCCCGCGCCTTGGCACTCGACGTGGCCGCAGCTCAGCAGAAGGCGTCTCATGCCGTGGCGCTGGCGACCGCCGCGTCGGTGATGCGCGCGGACGCGCTCGTCGTGTGGGGTGACAGCCTTCAGCAGAGCGGGAGGATCGGTGAGGCGCGAGATGCCTACGACGAAGCGACCGGGGTGTTCGTCGCGAACGGCCGAAAGAGCCAGGCGGCGGGCTCCATGGTCAAGCTCTCGTACACGCTGGATCTGTTGGGCGAAGAGCGCGACGACCACATGGAGGAGCACGCACTGTCGCTCCTCGAGGACGAGCCGCCGTCACCCGAGCTGCTGTACGTCCTCAACTCTTGCGCGAGCAAAGCCGTGCACGACTGTCACCCCGAGCGAGCGATCCAGCTCTGCGATCGGATCGCGGACGTCAACGAACAGCTGCGACTGCCCGAATCGACGCTAGCCCTGGAGATCCGCGCGATGGCACGGACCCTGCTCGGGAAGCAGCAGGCAGTGGGAGACTTCGAGCGCGCGCTGGATCTCGCT
Source organism: uncultured Thermoleophilia bacterium (assembly GCA_963784975.1). GTDB lineage: Bacteria > Actinomycetota > Thermoleophilia > UBA2241 > UBA2241 > CAIXSE01. Next base: position 60,660 of record CAWAUK010000006.1, read on the forward strand.
GACAGCCGTTCTCTCGGGCACGAAGCCTGTGCGACGGGCGCCAACTTCGCCGAGAGTCTCGTGATCTTCGCGGGACCCGCCGCGGCGCTTGAGCGTCTGGAGAAGACGACAGAGCTCGCGCGCCGTCGCCACGACAGCTTCGCGGAGAGCTACTGCCGAGTCCTGGCATTCACGAGTCTGGTGTGGCGGGGGGAATGGCAGACCGCCTTGGCCGATGTGCGGGACCTGGATGCCACGCTGGCACGGCAGTCAGATCTCTGGGATCTGAACCTACTGCGGGCAACGTGGGCGCTGACGTTGACCCTCTTGGGGAGCCCCCATGAGGCCCAGCCGTTGGCAGTCTGGGCTGAGGAGTCGAGCCGCGTGACCAGGTCGTTGCTGCCAGGAGCGCGGGCGGCCTGTCTGGTGTCGCTTGCAGTTGTCGAACACGCTCTGGGTCGGCACGACGAAACGAGGCGTCTGCTCCTCGAGTGCGGCAGCATCCTCCGGGGCGCACGCGGGCATCCAGACTACATCACGCGGCTACCGCACGCATTGCGATTGGCTCTCGGGCTGGACGAGGACGAGGTGGCCAGAGAGCTCGCGGCCGGCGTGCCCCGCGGGTCGGCTTTCGCGACAGCTGTGCTCCTCGCTCTCGATGGCCTGCTCGCGATGCGAGAGGGAGACCAACGCCTGGCCTCACAGATGCTGGCCGAGTCGGCCGTGGACTGGGGTCGACTGGGAGTCCCCTACGAGGCGGCACACGCGCACCTGGGCGAAGCGCATGCCCTCGCGAGCGCAGGGGAAACCCGGCGAGCAGCCAAGGCGACCGCGCATGCTCGCCGCATGTTCGAGCGGCTCGGAGCCATACCCGACGTGGCTGCGACCGACGTGCTCCTGCGCAGCCTCAGAGGATCGCCGGATCAGCAAGCGCCAGGCTGAGGTAGCGGCTGCCCACGGACACCATCAGACCACGGTCGACCAGCGACGCGAGTCGCTGGTCGACCGCCGTCCCGTCGGCGCCGGCTTCCCGCCCGGCCTCGCGGAGAGCGTCCCGGGTCGCGATGTCGTCTGCCCGTCGGTAGAGCAGTTGTTCCAGAGGATCCAGACTGATCTGCCCGGCGCCGGCGCCCGGCCGTTCGTCCACCAGAATGAACGAACCGTGCCCATCCTTGATGCGCAGCGAGCGCCTGGTGTAGTGCAGCTGCCACTCGCGCACCGCGGCTAGCAGCCGCTCCTCTTGCTCGGGAGAAACGCGTGCCCGGGCGTATTCGAAGCTGAAGCAGTACGCGATCCGGGAGAGGGACGGCCGAGGGAAGGGGTACAGATGGCGGTACGGTGCAAGTGGACCGAGGCCCCGGAAGCCGTAGGCGTCGGGAGCCTCGTGGAACGGACTGTAGCGATCCACGCTCAGCGGCTCGCAGACGCGCGGCGGACACAGGAAGCTGATCGCCGGGAGCAGTTCCAGCACGCCCTCGTAGTCCGCCCAGGTCTCCCCGGGGAACCCGTAGATCACGTTCCAGTGTGGCGTGACACCGTAGCTCTTGCACCACTTCAGCAGGCGGATGTTCTCCAGGGCGCGTGTCCCCTTGCCCATCAATCGCAGGACGTGATCACTGAAGCTCTCTATCCCGGGCTGGATGTCGGCGCGGGCTCGGCCGGCCAACCGCACTTGCTCGCGGGTGACGTCTGGCCGGACCTCGAAATACACTGGCAAGCGCAAGGGCAACTCCGCCAGCTCCGGCAGCACCTGGTCGAGGAACGCCGGAGACACCACGGTGTCGACGATGAAGAGCCGTCCTCCGGGCCAGCGAGTCGATGCGTCGCGCAGCTCACTGAGGATGCGGGGCGGGCTCTTCGTCCTGAAGACGCGCTCTGCCGCGTCCAGCCCGCAGAAGCCGCAAGGGTGCCGCTCCGCCCACCAGCATCCCCTCGAGGTTTCGAGCGGGATGGATGGCGAATGCCCCCTTGCCCGCGGCGAGTCGGCGAGCTGCCGGAAGAAGTCGCTGTGGTCCGGCACGGGCAGTTCATCCATGACGACGGCGGACGGAGGTCTGGGCGAGCGCACGCGCGAACCCGCCCTGATGATGGCGCTGGGGATAGCGCGCAGGGCCGCGCTGTCGCCACCACGCAGAGCATCCAGTGCAGCCGGAAACGCGTCGTCTGCGTCGCCCGAGAAGGCCATGTCGACGAAGGGGAATCGGCGCAGGAGCTCGGCGCCCATGACCCCCTGCCAATTGGCCCCACCGAAGACGACGGGCGTGCTCGGATAACGAGCCTTCAGCACGCGCGCCAGCGCCAGTGATGCGATGTTCTGGGACGCGCTCGAGCTGAACCCGACGACGTCGTACTGCGCCCAGCCGACCGACGTCGCGGCCAGGTCGATGAGACGTGGTGCCGCCGCGCGCGCGGCGCGGACGACGTCGAGGTCCGCCGGAGGGGTCTTCCAGCCTTTCAGCAGGACCTCATCGACGTAGGAGCCACCCGGATCCCAGCCGTCCTCGTAGAGGCATCCGGTGAAGACCCATTCGCCGGCGAGCATGCGGTGCGGCAGGCTCTCCGCGATGCGATCGTAGGACCATCGACCGATGAGCTGCGCGAAGGCGAGGCTCAGGTAGAGGACATCGCACTGCGAACCAGTCTCCAGGAGCCTCGCCTTCAGCGTACTGACGCCCAACGCCGGTCTGTCTGCCGACGCGAAGGGCATGCACACAAGCGCGACCTTCATGGCGCGCATCGGCGCGGCGCACCGCTCACGGGGAGCGGGACGCGATGAGGAAGCCGTCCGCTAGCGTCAACGATGGAACGGCATGATGGTGCGAACCGCGCCGGCCAATGCGTCCATGTCAAACGCCGGCACCGTCGTGGTCCTCACGTTGCCTTCCATCGCCAGGTAGAGAGCGAAGGCCAGCGCGGTCTCGTCGGTCGGCACCCTGCCGACGGCCACGTAGTCGTACTCCCCCATCGTCACCCAGAAGCCCTCCAGTTCCCCCCCGAGCTCCTCGAACACCTGGAGCGCCTGACCCAGGCGTGTCGCGGCCTGATCGACACTCCGCGCCCCCTGATCGGTCAGCTTCATCAACAGGATGTACTCAGCCATGTTGCCTCCTTCTGCCGTGCCGTCTCCTTGGGTAGCCGGCCGTCCCATTCGCGACCGGAAGGATCATGGAGAACAGTATGATGACCGCGGCCGTACTACTAGCGTTGTGTCGGCTGCCCGAGTGAGACCGGGACGCGCCTCAGGAGGGTGGCGGCGCCGTCATCACCCGGATGACCATGGATGCCGCGAACAACAGGGCGCCGACGACAGCCCACCCGTATGAGTCCCCCAACTGCGTCGCGCTGTACTCGACCGCCGCGTCGTACTTGCGCCTGCGGGCTTCGCAGTCGGCTTCGAGCTTGTCGATCTTGATCGGGTTCGCCGCCTGCCACGCTCTCACGACCGCGATGACGATGGATGCGAGGGCCATCCCGCCGAGCGCCGCGTAGAGCAGCCTCCAGCCCCATGACAGCGCTCCCAGGTCGCCAGCCGCGTCGATGATGACGCCGAAGCTCACGAACCCGGTCACGGCAGTGAGCAGGGCCATCCACTGTTGAGCCCAGGCTCGCGTTTTCGCGAGGCGATTGCCGGTGGCGTCGTTCGCCCACGCCTCGACGTCGCGCTGCTCCGGGGTGACCATGACGTACCCGACCTCCAGCTGGCCGTCCTTCTCCAGCACCCTGACACCGCCCTGCGCGCCACACCCGTGGACCCCCTCGGGAGCACCTTCGTGGCCGTAGATGCAGTTGCAGGTCATGAGGTAATGCAGGCCCTCCTGCTGCTCTCCGGCCACCCCGATGACCGCGTCCTGCGGGCGAAGGTTCCTGGAGATCGGATGCTTGCAGCGGGGACAACTTCCGTACACGGAGACTGGAAGGTCCGCGCTGGGCGCCCCCCGAACGGCCTCGAAGTCGACACAGTCCGTCTCCCAGCCGGTCGGTTCGCCCCTGACGTAGTTGCACGTATCGTTCGGCGACCCCGCACCAACTGTGCCCATCACACCACCCCCTCCGCTGCGAATGTCACAAAACGAGACTAGCAGGAGGCAACGGCGCAACGGCTTCGCGATACGAGCGTCTTGCAGGCCGCTTCAGCGCGTCAGCTCGTCGGCGAGCTGCTCGACGAAGAGGCCGACGTCGGTGACGATGCCGATAGCCTGGAAGGAGCCGCGGTCGGCCAGCTTGGTGACGACCGCGGGGTTGATGTCGGCGCAGACCGTGCGCACGCTGGCCGGCAGCATGTTGCCTACGGCGATGCTGTGCAGCATGGTGCTCAGCATGAGGCAGGCGCCGGCCTGCTGCGCGAAGCGCCGCATCTCCCGCTGCGCCTCCATCACGTCGGTGATCACCTCGGGCATCGGCCCGTCGTCGCGGATGCTGCCGGCGAGCACGAACGGCGTGTCGGTCTTCGTGAGCGTGTACATGAGGCCGCTGGTCAGGATGCCCTGGTCGACGGCGGCCCGGATGCTCCCCGCGCGCCGGATGGTGTTGATGGCGCGCAGGTGGTGCTCGTGACCGCCCGGCACTGCCGCGCCCGACTTCAGGTTGATGCCGAGCGAGGTGCCGTAGAGGTTGCTCTCGATGTCGTGGGTGGCGATGGCGTTGCCGCCGAACACGCAGCCGACGAAGCCGGCCTCGATGAGGCGGGCCAGCTGCGGCGCCGCCCCTGTGTGCACCACGGCGGGGCCGACTACCGCGATCGTGAGCCGGCTCTCCTCCTTGACCTGGCGCAGGATGTGCGCCACTTCGTGGACGATCTGCGCCTTGGGCTTCTCGCTGCTGACGGCGCTCGCCATGAACTCGAAGGGCTGGCTCTCGCGCGGCCGCTCGAGCGGCAGCACGCGGATGCCCTTGTGGCCGGTGACGAAGAGGTCGCCGGCCCGCACGTCGCCCATCGCCACCGTCTCGGCCGAGACCTCTTCGGGGTCGACGCGGATGCCGCAGTCCATCTCCGGATGCCCGACCCTGATCCACTCGCCACCGATGCGGATGAACGTGGTGAGGTTGGTCGTGGAGTAGAAGCGCTCGGGGAAGACGCCGTCCATGTCCGCCGCCTTGAGGACGACGTCCTGCGGCTGCACGGCGACGACGCCGAACTCGGTGATCGCCGTGAGGATCTCGTCCAGGTGCCCCGCATCGCGGCCGAAGATGCGCATCACCGCGTGCGAGGGGTCGTCCTTCATGCGCCCGACCTCGAAGGTGAGCATCTCGAACTCGCCGTCGAGGTCCATCACCTGGTCCATGATGTGCGGCATCATGAGCGAGTCGATGAGGTGGCCCTCGATCTCGACGTCTTCGTATGGCATGTCGGGCATTGTGCCTCCCGTGAGTGCGCGACGCCTCAGTTTACCAGCCGTCCCTTGACGCCTCTCCGGCAGGTTCCTATTGTCTGGCCACACGGAAGCGGCGCCTGGCGACGCCGTTCCATCCGCACCAGGGGGGAACCGCATGACAGCTCGTACCCGGCCGGCAGGGCTGCTCGTCAAGGCGTCTATGGTCCTGCTCCTCCTGCTCGTGGTCGCAGCCGCGGTGGGCGTCGCCCGCGCCGGCGCGTCCTCGAGCCCCGTCCCGGACGAGAAGGTCACCCTGCACATCGGCTGGGTGCAGGAGCCGGACAACCTGAACCCGTTCATCGGCATCCAGGGCACCGATTACATGCTCTGGCACATGAACTACGACTTCCTCGTCGGATTCGACGCCAAGACCCTGGAGCCGCGGCCGGAGCTGGCCACCGCCTGGGAGGTCTCGCCGGACGGCAAGACCTGGACGTTCACCATCCGCAGCGACGCGAAGTGGCAGGACGGCGTGCCGGTCACGGCGCGGGACGTCGCCTTCACCTTCAACTACATCAACGACAACCAGCTGCTGAACCTCTCGACCTACACCAACGGCATCACCAGGGCCGAGGTCGTCGACGACACGCACGTCAAGATCTACACGAAGGCGCCCAAGGCGAACATGCTCCGGATGGTCGTCCCCATCCTTCCGGAGCACATCTGGAGCAAGGTCAGCGCAAAGGCGGCGACCACCAGCTACCAGAACAAGCCGCCGATCATCGGCGACGGCCCCTTCCAGGTCGTCGAGTGGCAGAAGGGCAAGTTCGTCCGCCTCGCGGCCAACCCGACGTACTGGGGCGGCAAGCCCAAGGTGGACGAGGTCGTGCTCGAGCTCTACACCAACCCGGACACGATGGCCCAGGACCTCAAGCTCGGGACCATCGACGGCGCCGTCGACATCCCTCCGGCCCAGTTCAAGCCCCTCGGCAACGAGCCGGGCATCTCAACCAGCCAGTCGACCTCCTGGAGCTTCATCGAGCTGGCGATGAACAGCTACGACTCGCCGGACTCCAAGGGCAACCCGGTCCTCAAGGACCAGCAGTTCCGCACCGCCGTCAACTGGGCCGTCGACCGCCGGAAGGTCGTCGACGTGGCCTACCAGCAGTACGGCACGGTCGGCTCCTCGCTCGTCGTGCCGTACTCCAAGTATCACTGGGAGCCGCCGGCCGACCAGGCTTTCACGTACGATCCGGCGAAGGCCAACCAGCTGCTCGATGCCGCCGGCTACAAGGACGTCAACGGCGACGGCTTCCGGGAGACCAAGGCCGGCAAGAAGCTCGTGCTGCGCTTCTACGCCACCACCGACTCCACGCAGAACCAGACAGCCGGCAAGCTCATCGTCGGGTGGCTCAGGGACGTCGGCATCAAGCTCGACTACCAGGTCATCGACTCCGGCGCGCTCATCAACTACCAGTACGAGTACACGGGCAACACGTACACGCCCGACTGGGACATGTTCATCTGGTACTGGGTGGAGGACGTCGATCCCAACTTCATCATGGACATCTACACGCCCCAGCAGATCGAGGGCTGGAACGACTGTCTGTGGACCGACCCCGAGTACACCAAGCTGAACGCCCAGCAGGCGACGACGATCGACGAGAAGCTGCGCATCCCCATCGTCCAGCAGATGCAGCAGCTCTTCTACCAGGGCGCCGCCTACGCGATCCTCGCCTATCCCTACCAGCTCGAGGCCTACAACACCGACAAGTGGCAGGGCTGGGTGCACGTGCCGGGCGAGGCGCCGGGCGGGCAGCAGGGCGCCGTCATCTACAACTACAACAACATCGACACGTACCGGTTCGTCGAGCCGAAGACCGCCGCCACGGCCACCGAGAAGAAGCCCCTCGTCAACTGGACGTGGCTGGCGGTTGGGATCGGCGGCGCGCTGATCCTTCTCGGAGTCATGTTCTTCCTGTCGCGGCATATCAGGCCGCGGCAGGAAGAGGACTGAGGCCCACGGCGGCGGACGGACGCATTCCGTAGAAGCGGATGCTCGGCCTGTCTCTCGGGCAGCAGGAGGTAGGCGCCGATCACATTGCGCCACCTGCGCCAGGCGCGTGCGTGGTCGAAGCCGCCGGGGCGAGGATCCGGCGTGCGGCCGGCGGCAGGGTGGTCGGCCGCAAGGCGGCCGGCTGCCGCGCGGCCGGGTCGTGCCCGGTCAAGACGTCGTCCCTTCTTCCGCCTCGATCTCCTCAACCACGCCCCTGCTCGACGGCAGCAACTCCACGATGAACACGCCGGTGAGCATCAGCGAACCGCCGGCGAGGAGACGCCATGTCACGGTGTCCATGCCGGCGAGGATGCCGGCGAGGGCGGCGAACACGCTCTCGAAGCCTAGCAGGATGGCCGCATGCGTCGAGGTCGTGTACCGCTGCGCCCAGCTCTGGATGAAGAACGCGTAGATGGTGCCGCTGATGGCCGTCCAGACCACGGCCGCCCACACCTGCCACGGCAGGTCGAGCGTGATGTGCACGAAGAAGGGGGCGACGACGACCAGGATCGCGGTCGACGCCGCCATCTGGGTGACCGCGAGGGTCGACGGCTTCACCTTGGGCGCGAAGAAACCGGTGGTCATGATGTGCAGCGCGTAGAAGAGCGTGCCGAGCAGGGTGATGGCGTCGCCCCACTTGAGCGTGAAGTCTCCCTGCAGACTGAGCGCAGCGAGACCGACGGTGGCGATGATCGCGCCGATGATCTGCCAGCGGCCTGGAGACCGGCGCGCGACGAACCAGTACAGGAACGGGACCATGGCGACGCTCATGCCGGTGATGAAGCCGCTGACGCCGGGCGAGGTCCGCTGCAGGCCGATGGTCTGAAGGATGAGGGCCGTTAGGTAGAAGACGCCGAGCAGGCCGCCGCGGGCCCAGTCGCCGCGCGACGAGCCGAGCCAGCCGCGCGGCTGCGCCGCGGCGAAGATGCCCGTGGCGACCAAGTAGCGGAGCACCAGGTAGAGCATCGTGCCGGCGACGATGCTGCCGGCGGCGAGCTCGGTGGTGCGCTCGACGGCGCTCTTGATGAAGACGAAGTTGCCGCCCCAGAAGATGGCGACGCTGAAGAGCAGCACGTCGGCGACGAGCGCCCTACGGCGCGACGCGTGCGTGTTGCCGGGGGGCGTCGCCATCCCGGCAATCCTATCGGACGGGGGCGGCGGGCAGGGGCGGGGCCGCCCGGCTCATTGGGGGAGCGCGGCCCCGCGGACGTTACGGCGCCGGCTCGGCCTTGAGCGCGGCGATGGAGACGAGCGGCTGCGCCGGGATGCCGTTCCCGCCGAAGGCCGGCCACGTGGCGCCGCCGTCGGCGGTGGCGAGGATGGCCGGGACCTGCGCGGTGGCCAGCACGTGCTGCTCGTCCGCGGCCGCGATTGCCTGCGGCGGCCCGGCCGCGACCTTCTGCAGCTCCCAGGTCTTGCCGCCGTCGGTCGTGGCCAGGACTCCGGCGTCGCAGGTCAGCCAGAGGCGCGACCCGCCGAAGCAGGCGATCTGCCTCGCCTGCAGGGCGCCGGGCCTGGGCGCCGGCACGCCGATGCGCAGCCGGCGCCAGGTGGAGCCGCCGTCGCCCGTGGCCCAGACGATCGGCGCGCCGTCCTGGGTGCCCCAGCCGGCGACCCAGGCCTGCAAGCCGTCGCCGGCGGCCACGCTGGTCAGCACGGTCATGGGGAGCTGCTTGCGCAGACGCCAGGTGCGGCCGCCGTCGCGTGTGCTCCAGATCCTGTCGAGCGCGACGAGCACGCCGTGCCGCCGGTCCGTGAAGGCGACGTCGGCGAGCAAGGCGCCGCCGAACGGGGTGCGCGTCCACGACTCGCCGCCATCCGTGGTGCGCATGACGGCGGAGGCGCCCGGCTCGCCGGCGGCCCCGACGGCATTGCCGGCGATCCACGCGGTTCGATAGTCGACGGCGGCGATCGCCTTCACATCCAGCGCGACCTTCTCGACGACGGTCCAGCCGGACCCGCCGTCGGCGGTCGCGAGGACGGTCCCGGCGTCGGTGACGAGCCAGCCGGTCTGCGGGTCCGGGAAGGTCACGTCGACGCCGCGCTGCGGCAGGAAGAACTTCTGGCGCTTCCAGCTGGCGCCGCCGTCGGTGGTGACGAGGAGAGCGCCGGTCTCGCCGGCGCCCCAGGCGCGCACGCCGGCCGCAGCCGCCGGAGGATCCCCAAACGGGTGCTCCGGCGCCTTCGTGCTGCTGCCGCCGCAGCCGGCGAGGAGCGTGACCGCGGCGAGCGCCGCCGCAAGCGGCAGTGCAGCCGGGAGCCTTCCCGGCCTCACGGTCGCCCCGGGGCCACCAGCAAGCGTCTGTCCACGGCGATCATGCAGGCGGCCGCGGCCGCTCCGGCATCGGATCCGCCGCATCCCCGGACGATGAGGACGACGATCAGGACGACGATGGCGATGAGGATCGCCAATGCCACGAGCCGCCGCCGGCGCAGCTGACGGCGGCGCTGCTCCCGCGCCGCGGCGCGGTCCTGCGAAGAGCGCGGCCGCCGTTCGTAGTCGTCAGGCCCCGAGGCGTCGGCGACCTCGGCGCTCTCGGCGGCTTCGACCGTGCGCGTCCAGGGTCTTTCGACCTCGGAGCCGAGGGGCTCGCCGGTCGCCGGGACGCCGGGACGCCCGGGCAGCACGTACTCGGGCGCGGAGTCCGGCAGCGGGGGTGCCGGGAAGAGGGTGTCATCCTCCGACGGCTCGGGCTCCGGCTCGGGCTCCGCTTCCGGCGCCGCGGACTCGAACGGAGGTTCGGGTCCGGCAGGCTCGACCGGTCGCTCGGGCTGACGGAGGTCCGGCTCGCCGTCGGGCTCGTCCGGGGCGCGCCGAGGCGGTGGGGCGTCACTCGGCGACCCGTCTTCCCAGTCCCAGTCCACGCGGTCTCCGACCTCGGTGTGGCCCTGCCGTACCGTTCAAGAGTACCAGAGGGACCGCGTCGCGCCAGAGGCAGAAGGCGCGACGGACCCCCGCTCAGTCCGCGCGCGGCAGCACGTCGGCCGGGTTGAGCGCTCCGCGCCGGCCCGGCAGCGTCTCGATGACGATCACGCCGGCGAGGATCAGCGCCGCGCCGGCGGCGAAGCGCCAGCTCAGCACGTCCATGCCGAAGAGCAGGCCGAACACGGCCGCGAACAGGCCTTCCAGGCCGAGGATCACGGCGGCGCGTGTGGAGGTCGTGGACTTCTGCGCCCACGCCTGCACGAGGAAGCCGAACACGGTCCCGGACAACGCCGTCCAGACGATGGCCGCCCAAGCCTGCCAGCCGAAGTCCCACGAGATGTGCTCCACGAACGGCGTGACGACGACGAAGAGGACGGCCGCGGCGACGATCTGGGTGAGCGCCAGCACGGCCGGCCTGGTGCGCGGCGCGAAGAACCCGGTCGCGGCGATCTGCGCGGCGAAGCCGAGCGCGCCGATCAGCGTGAGCAGGTCGCCCTTCGACATGCTCAGGCCGCCGCGGAAGCTCAGGAAGCCGAGACCGGCGGTGGCGAGGACCGCGCCGCCGATCTGCGCCCAGCCGGGCGAGCGGCGCGCCACGATCCAGTAGAGGAACGGCACCATCACGATGTACAGGCTGGTGATGAAGCCGCTCTTGCCCGGGGTGGTCCACTGCAGGCCGATCGTCTGGGTGACGAAGGCGACGAAGAGGAAGAGCCCGAGCACCGCGCCGTACAGCCAGTCGCGGCGCTCGGTCCGCAGTGCCGTGCGCGGCATGACGGCGGCCAGCATGATCGCCGCCAGGATGTGCCGCCACAGCAGGTAGGTCATGGGGCCGGTGTCGGAGATGGCGTCCTTGATGACGACGAAGTTCAGGCCCCAGACGATGGCGACGCTGAGAAGCGCGGCGTCGGCGAGCAGCGCGCGGCGCCGGTCGCGGGCCGGCGGCGGCGCAGCCGCACCGCCGGCATCCATGCCGGTCAGACCTCCTCGAGGAAGAAGCCCTCGGTGTCCGCGGCCTCCCACTCGTCGAACGGGTCGTCCGCGACGGTCGCGCGCATGGCTTCCACGCCGGCGCGCCACGACGCCTCGTCCTCCCAGCAAGCCATCCCGACCAGCCGGCCTGTGCGCGCGTCCCGCAGCGTCTTCGCCTCGATGAAGCCGGGCTGGCCGGCGCCGGCAGCGCCGAAGCGGTGCATCGAGTCGATGAGGTCCTGCTCCCTGCCCGGCTTCGGCGTGTGGATCGACAGGTGGACGATCATGCCGAGACCCCGCACCAACGCAGCATGGTAAGGGCGATGGCGGCGCTGAAGTCCACGAGCCCGCCGACGCTGACGCGCTCGTTGACGGCGTGCGCCGTGTCGATGCCGTCCGGGCCGAAGCTGAACGTCGGCGTGCCGGCGCGCGTGAAGGTGGCCGCGTCGTGCCAGCTGTTGAGGCCGGCCGGCTCGCCGCGGTGGCCGAGGGCGGCGGCGCAGCCCAGGGCGGTCGTGACCAGCGGATGATCGCCCGGCATCTCGGCCGGCACGACGTCATCCGACCAGGCGAACCGGAGCGGGTGCTCGGCGAACCACGGGTCACCCGCCACCGCCCTGGTGAGGCGGTCGATCACTTCGGCCTCGACCGCCTTGCCGGTCCCCTCCGCGTCCACGTGCTGCGGCAGGTACGTGATGTCGGCGGTGACGGCGCAGGACGCCGGGATGGTGACCATCCAGGTGCCGCCGTGGACGATGGTCGGGACGATGTCGCCGGGCGCCAGGAGCGGATGGACGTGGTCGGGGCGCGCCTTCCACTCCTCCCGCAGCGCGCCCATCCCACTGAGCACGGCGACGAGCTTCTCGATCGCGTTCACGGCGCCGCCATCCTGCCAATCAGGCTGCGGCATCTCGGCGTGGCCGGCCCGGCCGGCGACGGTGATCGTCGGCGTCACCGTGCCGCGGCAGCTCACCCAGGCATCGAAGTCGGTGGCCTCGGCGGCGATGCCGGCGTCGGCCGCGACGCCGTGCGCCACCGCCGCCCGTCCGCCGGCGCCCGACGACTCCTCGTCGGTGACGGTGCAGAAGACGACGTCGCCGGCCAGGCGGACGCCCTGGCGGTGCAACGTCTCCAGGGCGATCACCAGGCCGGCGATGCCGCCCTTCATGTCGTTGGCGCCGCGCCCGAACAGGTGGCCGTCGCGCTCGGTGAGCACGAAGCGGGTCGCTCAGCCACTGCTCGCGCGGCTCGACGTCCACGGCGTCGATGTGGCCGTTGAGCAGGATGCTGCGGCCGCTGCCGGACCCGGGGAGGACGGCGGCGAGCTGGGGCCGGCCGGCGAAGTCGAGGCCGGCCGGCACGAACCGGTCGCCGGCCCCGGTCGGCTCCGGCTCCCACACGTCGGCCCCCGCGCCCAGAGTCTCGAGCCGCGCCGCGAGCAGCCGCTGGAGCTTCTCCTCGTCGCGCGCGGGGTCGCCGGGGAGTCGGGCCGTCGTGTCGCAGGCGACCAGCTCCGCGGTGAGGCTGACCAGCTCATCCTTCGCGTCGCGCACGGCTTGGACGACGCGTTCCTCCAGCCCCGACTGCAGTTCCACCAGCGACCTCCTCCGACGACAGACAGTGCGGCGCGGCGGGCGTACAATCGCAGCGCCGGAGCGACGCCGCGATTGTACGTCGTCGCAGACGATCAGGAGGGGGCATGGGCGACCTGAACGACACGAGGATCCGCGTCATCAAGGGCGATGACGTGATCTGGGAAGAGGCGCTGGCCAATCCGGAGGAGACGGACCCGCCGGGCCAGGAGTACACGGCCGCGATGTCCGCCGACGACAGGTTCAGCTTCGGTCTCTGGAAGCGCGACGTGCAGCAGCGCCACTTCGAGCGCCCGTACCACGAGGTCGCCTACATCATCGAGGGCGAGGTCGAGGTCACGGACGACGACGGCGAGGTCCACGTCGCCGGCCCGGGTGACATCCTCATCACGCCAAAGGGCAGCAAGGGCCAGTGGAAGAACCTCACGCCGGTGAAGAAGGTGTGGGGGATCTACGAGGAGCTTGACGCCGACCTCAACCCGTACATCGGCCCAGGAGCGTTCTGAGGGCAGCGGCGGGCGGGCTCTGAGCGAAGCGGCCGACGGCGGCGCGGCGCAGAAGCCCGCCGCCGTCAGCGCACCGTCACCGCGAAGCGGTCCACGCCGCGGCCGCCGTCCCCGTCCGTCACGCACAGCGTGACGGTGCAGCGGCGGCCACGCGGCCCCGCGAAGCGGTGCGACAGCCGGAACGTCTTGTCGGCGCGGAGGTGCAACGCCTGCCGCGCCGTCCCGTCGCCGTAGCTGACCCAGCCCTTCCAGGCGTCCGCGCCCGGATCGCGGAACGAGCACGTACGCGTGAGACGCGCTCCGGCCCGGACCCTCGCGTCCGGGCCACCGGCGACCACGGGAGCGACGTTGCGCACCGTGACGGCCACCGTGGCCACCGCCGTGCGCGCCAGCTCGTTCGTCACTGCGACCCGTACGAGGCGACGGCCGTCGTCCGGCCAGGTGCGACTCAGCGCGAAGGCTCCGCTCTGGCCGGGGCCGCCGGCCGTGAGCGCGAGCTGTTCGTCGCCCGCGCCGGCCGCGTAGTCCACGCTCGCCGTCCAGAGCGCGCCGGCCCCGTCGAAGAACCCGCCGGCGCGCGTCCAGCGCACGCCCTCGCGCGCCGTCGCCGTCGCCGGCAGGCTCACGTAGAACGCGCCGGGCAGGAGCGCGCGCGAGTCGACGACCTCGAAGTCGCCGCCGGTCACCTCGTTGAGGCGGCGCAGCACGTCGTCGTCCCAGCGCGTGTCCGGCGCCCCGCCCACGTACCAGTCGCTGCCGTTGTCGGCGACCATCATCCCGTACTTCTTCAGGCCCTCGAGGATCGTCTGCACGACCGGCGGGTAGCCGCTGACGTCGAAGCCGGCGCGTAGCCGCACGCGCAGCCCCATCGGCGGCAGGTCCGGGTCCTCCGAAGCGCTGGCGAAGTGCGTCGCCGGATAGACGTAGGCGCGTTGCGTGTCGGCCACCGTGAACCGCAGCGCGTGGTCGAGCACGCCCTCGCCGGCTATCTCGTCGTAGCGCGCCAGGCCCGGCAGGATCGGCAGACCGGCCGCGTCCGCCGAGGTCCAGCCGTCCGGCCGCAGTGCGTTGGTCGTGAGATCGAAGACGGCGCCCGAGCCCGCCTTCCACGAGCCGTCCGCCTGCTTGTGCGCGTCGTACACCTCGTAGAGCTTCTCGTTGTCGGCGTCGAGCACCAGCACGTGACGGTCGCCGTCGGCGGAGGGCCCGCCGGCGCCCTCGACCGGCGTATCCGGTGGGATCGGGTAGGGACCCGGGTCGCTCTCGTCGGAATAGGAGAACGAGATCGGCACCTTCGGCTGCGTGCCCGGCACCACGACGTAGGGGATGCCGATGCGCGCGCCCTCCCAGACCGTCCCGAAGTCGGGGTGGAGCCCCGTCGCCGGGCTCATGTGCGCGATGTAGTCCGCCGAGTTCGGATCGAGCGGCAGGGAGTCGACCGGCGTGTTCCAGGGGTTGTCCGCCGGCAGCAGGAGGAACGGGATGGCCGCGCCGTCTCCGTAGGCGGCGGCGGGCGACGGCGCCGCCAGTGTGGCGAAGAGCACGAGGGCCGCCGCGAGCACGCAGGCGAGCGCGGCGGCCCGAAGCACGAGCGGCAGCGCACGCGGCGGCTGTCTGCGGTCGGCATCCATGACGTCAGTATCGGCCATGCGCCGGGCCGGGTGAGCGACAGGCGTCGCCCGGCCCGGCCACGCGGAGACCAACGTCATCCTTGACCCACGCGCTCGCGCCGTCTACCTTGAGACTGTAACTACATCCTTACCAAGAAGTGAGGTCACATGACCACCGTCGGTATCCGCGAGCTCAAGGCCCATCTCAGCGAGTACATCCGTCTGGCCAGCGAGGGCGAGACGGTCGTCGTCACGCACCACGGAAAGGACGTCGTCGTCATGCACGCGCCGGCGCCGGAGCACGACGGCCTGCGCCGCCTGCTCGAGAGCGGCATGGTCAGATGGTCGGGCGGCAAGCCTCAGGGGCGCTCCGGACCGCCGATCGTGAACAGGGGTGAACCGATCTCGGAGACCATCCGCGACCTGCGCGACCGCGAAGAGTGATCCTGTTTCTCGATACGAGCAGCCTGCTCAAACACTACATCCGAGAGCCGGGCTCGGACGATGTCAGCTCGTGGATGGAGAGCTCCGAGGTAGTGGCGACCTCACGCGCCACGCTCGCCGAGTCGGCGGCAGCGCTGTCCCGCCGCCCGCGGCACGGCGGTCTGTCCCGGAGCGGCTGCCGCGAGGCGCTGGCCGACCTGAAGAGAGACTGGCCCCACTACGTCGCGGTGGATCTCGATGAGCATCGCGCAGCCGACCTCGCTTGGCGGAGCCGGCTGCGCGGCTACGACGCCGTGCAGCTCGCCGCCGCGCTCACCGCGCAGGAGCTGGCGGAACCCGAGACACTCGTCTTCTCGTCGTTCGACGCCGAGCTCAACGCCGCCGCCCGGGCGGAGGGTCTCACGGTGATCGAACCACTCGACTGATAGCATCGGGCGGCCATGGCCCGCCTGTCGCCTCGCCGCTGGATCGCAAACCTGCGCACGCTCGACCCGAACGTGCGCACGCTCGGCTTCGTGAGCATGCTCGCCGACCTCAGCTCGGAGATCGCCTATCCGCTGTTCCCGATCTTCGTGACCACGGTGCTCGGCGCCCCGGTCGCGCTGCTGGGGCTGATCGAGGGGATCGCGGAGGCCACGGCAAGCATCACCAAGTACCCGTTCGGGCAGGCCGCCGACTACACCGGCCGCCGCAAGCCCTTCGTGCTCGGCGGCTACACCCTCGGCGCCCTCGGCAAGCTCGTCATCGCCCTCTCGCCAGGGTGGGGCATGGCCCTCGCCGGCCGGTTCACCGACCGCTTCGGCAAGGGGATGCGCACGGCGCCGCGCGACGACCTCATCGCGGCGAACACGGACCCCGGCCAGCAGGGCCTCGCCTTCGGCCTGCACCGGACCATGGACACGATGGGCGCCGTGCTGGGTCCGCTGGTCGCGCTGGTGCTGGTGGAGGCGCACGTCTCGCTGCGCTGGATCTTCGCCATCGCCGTCGTCCCCGGGCTGCTCAGCGTGGTCGCCATCGTCTTCCTCGTGCACGAGCACCGGGAGGCGCCGGAGCGCCGCGCCTTCAAGCTCTCGCTCCCCTCCTCGCCGGCGTTCCGCTGGCTCCTGGTCGGCTCGCTGCTCTTCGCCGTCGGCAACTCGAGCGACACCTTCATCCTGCTCAAGGCCAAGGACATCGGCATGAGCACGGCGGCCGTCATCCTGCTGTACGTGCTCTACAACCTGGTGTACGCGTCCGGATCGCTGCCGCTCGGCGGGCTGAGCGACCGCGTGGGGCAGTACCCGGTCGTCATCGCCGGCTACGTGGTGTTCGCGGCCGTGTACGCAGGCTTCGCCGCCGCCGGGTCCGGCTGGACGCTCGCGGTCCTCTTCGCCGCCTACGGCCTCTACATCGCCGCGACCGAGGGCACCAGCAAGGCGCTGATCGGGCGCGCCATCCCGACGGGGGAGCGCGCCTCCGCGCTCGGCCTCTACTACACGGCCACCGGCCTCGCGGCCTTCGCCGCCAGCACCGCCGGCGGCCTGCTCTGGACCGCCTTCGGCGCGTGGGCGACGTTCGCCTACGGCGCGGCGGCGGCGCTCGCCGCCGCGGCGCTCATGCTCGCCGGCCACGGGCGCGTGCGGCGCGCGCTCGCCGCCGAGCCGCCCGCGCGGGCCGCCTGAGCCGGGCCGCCCGAACGACCCGGGCCGGAGCCGCCGGCGTCATACGGCGTCCCCCCTGTCCCGGCGGCCGTTCACCCGATACGATGCCGGGGACAGACGGCCGACCATCCCGGGGAGGGGGACATGGCCCGGATCTGTCCGGTCTGCGGACGCGCCAACGACGACGACGCGAGCTTCTGCCAGGGGTGCGGGGCCGCTCTTGCCGGGGCCACGGCCACGACCGACGGCGGACCGCCGCGGCGGGGCAAGCCGGCGCCCAGGTGGCTCGTGGCGCTCATCGCCGCGGCGGCGATCGCGCTCGCCTGCATGCTCGTCTTTGTCCTCTACCCGCGTGGCGGCGACGGAACCGGCGACCAGCTGACGGCGACTCCCTCGGCCGGCGCCACCGTCGGCGTCTCGCCGGCGCCCTCCTTGAACGAGTACCTGGCCGGCGCCGTCGGACCCAAGGCCGACCGGCTCGCCGCGATCCTGGATGACGGCACGGTCAGACCCATCACGCGCTTCAGCGGCGAGCAGATCCGGCAGATCGCCTACTCGCCGGACGGCGAGTGGCTGGCCTGCATCGCCGGCACGTTCAAACGGAGCGAGCTGTGGCTCTTCTCCACCTCCACCGGCGACGCCCGTCAGGCGACGGCCGACACGCCCGACATCGTCGCCGTGGACAGCATCGCCTGGCTCTCGGACACCGAGCTTCTCGTGGCCGGCTACCCGGGGACGCCCAAGGCCACCGGCCAGAACGCCGAGCTCCTCATCTACGGAGTCGCCGGCCGGAGCTTTGCGCCGCTCGTCGATTCCAGCGGCGTCTCCCTGCGCGGCGTCTCCGTCAGCGCGTCGCGAGATGGAGCCAAGGTCGCCTTCGTCACCTACAGCGACCACCAGACGGACAAGTACGGAACGGTGACCGCCAAGGAGCGACTGGAGCTGCTCGACCGCGCGTCCGGGGCGGTGACGGAGCTCGGCGCGAACGAAGCGTCCTTCGACGTCAACGCACGCGCCTTCGACGAGCCGCTCATCTCGCCGAACGGCGAGGCGGTCATCTACCGCCGCGGCGGCAGCGACGTCAGCACCAGCTACACGATCGTCGCCGCCGACGGCAGCACGATCATGCCGGGGCACGAGACGCAGTGCCCGGCCGGCTACGCCTGGGACCCGGGCGGGACGAAGGTCGTCTTCACAGGTCATTCGCTCAAGCCGGCCGCCGGCAAGAGCGGCATCGGGCCGGCCATCTTCTGGATCTACGACACCGAGGCGGGCACCTCGCGAGTGCTCGCACGCTACGCGAACACCATGGTCCAGGACCTCTCCTGGTCGCCCGACGGCGCATCGATCGCGTGGGCGGAGTACGACCAGAAGAAGTACCAGACCGGAAACGTCTACCTGCTGCCGGCCGGCGGCGGCGATTCGGCGGTGCTGGTCAAGGGAGCGCTCTCCCCGGTGTGGGCGCCGAAGGCCGCCGAATCCCTGCAGACGTCGCCGAGCCCTTGAGGCCTGGGCGCACGGCGGGGTTGCCACAGCGCTGCCCCAGAGCCACGCCCCGCGGTGTCAGTCCAACGTGATCATGCCCGTACGGATGGCGTACTTGACCACCTCGGTCACGTTGTGGAGGTCGAGCTTGCGCATCGCGTTGGCGCGGTGGCTGTCCACCGTCTTGCGGCTCAGCCCGAGCCGCTCCGCGATCTCCTGATTGGAGCGCCCATCCGCGATCAGCCTGAGGACCTCCCGCTCACGGGCGGTGATGACTTCGCCGCCGCCTGAGTTGCCGCCGGGTTCCCCCACCGTCACGCGCAGGTAGTCCCCGATGAGCTTGGCGGCGATCGGTGGGTAGAGGAAGGACTCGCCGGCGTGCACCGCGTGGATGGCGCGCACCAGGTCTTCGGTGACTACGCGCTTGAGCACGTAGCCGGATGCGCCGGCCTGGATGATCTGGACCACGTACTCGTGGTCGTCGTACATGCTCAGGATGAGCACGCGCACGTGCGGATACTTTTCTCTGATGAGCCGCGTGGCCTCCAGCCCGTTCATCCGCGGCATCACGATGTCCATGATCACCACGTCGGGCCGCAGCCGGGGCACCTTCTCCAGAGCCTCCTGCCCGTCTCCCGCCTCCCCCACGACCGTGATGTCGGGCTCCCGAGCGAGCAGCGCGTGGACTCCCTCGCGCAGGATCGCGTGATCGTCGACGAGCAGTACCTTGACCTGCTCCCGGCTCTTGGCGGCGTTCATGTCATCTCCTCGCCACGCTCTTCGGTGCCCAATGGTACGACGACGTACAGCCTGGTCCCCCTGCCGACCGCCGACTCGATGTTGACCGAGCCGCCCGCGAGCTCGACGCGCTCCTTGATCGAGAGCAGACCGACGCCGGCGTTCCCGTTGCCGCGCAGAGCGGCATCCTGGTCAAAGCCGGTGCCGTTGTCGATGACGGCCAGGCTGACGAACCCCGGCTTGGTGACCAGCCGCACGTGGATCTTCGTCGCGTCCGAATGCTTCACGGCGTTCGCGAGGGCCTCCTGCGTCACGCGGTACAGCGCCGTCTCGACGTCGCCGGGCAACCTGAGATCGGCCTCGTCGAAGTCGGTGACGATCTCCGGCCCCGCGCCCTGGAGATGCGACTGGATGTACCAGCGCAGCGTCGGGACGAGGCCGAAGTCGTCGAGCATGACAGGTCGCAGGTCATAGACGATCAGCTTGATCTCGTCCATGGTGTGGGCGACCAGCGTCTTACAGTTCACGACTTGGGCGTGCGCCCCCGCCGCGTCGTGGTCCTGGACGGCCTGGTCGCACAGATCGAGGCGCACGAGAGTCGCCGCGAGCGTCTGGCTGGTCTCGTCGTGGAGCTCACGGCCTATCCTTCTGCGCTCCTCTTCCACACCACCCAGCTGCCGCTCCGCGTACGAGAGCGACTCGCGGCCGAGCCGATGGCACATCGTGTTGAAGGAAGCCGTGAGGCGCCGGAGGCCGCCATCTCCCCGGCGCTCCTCCACGTGGCAGTCGAGACTCCCCTTGTGCATGGTCTCCATCGCGCCCTGGAGATCGGCCAAGACTCTGCCGGCCGCACCTACGACGAGCAGGTTGACGAGCACGCTCGCGGTCAGGCCGCCGGCGATGAGGCCGACCGCCTCAGCGACCCCGATGCCGTCATCCCGAAGCTGCAGCATGAGGACCACGACGATCACGCCGGCGACAACGACAGCGTTGACGAGGACGACCCGGCCCACCAGCGGGCGAGCCGTGCGGCGGGTCTTCGTCACGTCCCGGGATGCGGTCATCCGGACGGGAGGTCGAGGGGTTGTGCGAGCTCGAACGAGAACTCGGCCCACGCGCCGGGCTCGGAGCGCGCTCGGATGCGACCGTTGTGGAGCTGCATGATCCGCCAGGAAGTGTAGAGACCTACACCCGTCCCGCGTTTGTTCGCCCCTCCGGAGGACCGCAGCCGGGAGAACCGCTGGAACAGCCGGCCCCGGTCCTCCGGCATGAAGCCCTTGCCCTCGTTCCACACCGAGACCTCGAGACGGTCTCGCTCGCGGACCACGCGCAGTCGGATCTCCCCCTCGGGCCGGCCGTACTTCACCGCGTTGCCCAGGAGGTTGACGAGCACGATCCGCAGGAGCGCGGGGTCGCATTCCGCAGTGACGGAGCCCGGCGGCAGGTCAAGCTGAAGACGCATCTTCGCCTGGTCGATCTGGGGGCGCACGAGGTCGATGGACGGGGCCACGATCTCCTCCACGACGTCCACGCCGGCGCAGCGCGCCAGTTCGAGCCCACCTCCATCGATGCGTGCGAGCTCGAGGTAGTCCTGGACGAGGTCCAGAAGGTACTGGCCCTTGGCGATCACGCGCTCCATCTTCTCCACCTGCTGCGGCTCCAGCGGTCCCAGATATCCGTCCGCGAGCAGCCGCGTGTCGGTCACGAGCGAGGCGATGGGGTTCTTGATCTCATGGCTCACGAACGCGAGCATCTCGAGATAGGCGTGGTTCATGGCCGTGAGCTGCTCGATGCGCCAAGCCTTCTCGACCGCCTGGCTCAAGCGCTCCGAGATCGCCATCTCCAGCTGCACGTGGTGCTCGTCGAACGCTCCCGCACGACAGGAGTCCCGGAACAGGAAGCCGACGACACGCCCTTCGACCACCAGGGGGCACGTGAGGCTCGAACGCACGCCCTCCCTCACCAGCAGCCCCGAAGAGTGGCTGCTGGGGTGCTCCCTGGCGTGCGCCTCGAGGTCGTCGATGACGCGCGGCTCGCCGCTTCTGATGACGTGGTCCAGCGAGCCGCCCTTGAGGTCCCCGGCGTATCCCTTGGTCAGCAGCAGCGGATGGTAGTCCGCCCGCGCATAGTGCGCGAAGAGGCGCCGGCCGCTCTCGTCCACGAAGGCGAGCCCGATGCGGTCGCAGGGGATCAGCGAGCGCGTCCCCTCGAAGAGGAAGTCGGCGAGGTCGTTGAGCGACTGCTTGGCGGCGACCTTCTGGTTGACCATGCGCAAGGTCGCGCGCTCGGAGTCACTGATGCGCCGCCGAGCCGGACGCCCGCGAAACGGGTCGAGGTACCGAAGTGTGGACTGCAGGCTCACGGCCGCACCTCCAGAGGACGCCTGCCCCGGAGAGCCCCCCAAGGCAGCACTAGGATATGCACCCTAGACCGGCGTTCATGTGATGCCAAGCACGATATCCCGCTCGGGTAGGTCTGGCAACATCGCCCGTGCCTCGAATGGAGGGTCTCCACCACGGCTGGACGGGGCGCGTCAGATGCTTCGCGAGCCTGCGTCCGCACCCTCTTCTAGGGTGTCTACCCTATTTGTGCTCAGATTCACTTGACGTCATCTAGGGCGTGGCTAGTATCCGAATGAAGGATGTTCTGACTGACGACGGCGGCGCTCCACGGGATGGCCCGGGCCGCGCCCGCGGTGACGGAGGAGCTGATGAGGATCGGGGTCTACATCTGCCGGGTGGGCGTCGAGACCAACGGCGGCGCCAACCTCGAATCGGTGGGCCACTACATGGCGAATCTGCCGCAGGTCGAGTCGGTGCGTTCACTCGGCCTCCTGCCGCGCATCGATCCGGAGGCGATCGCCGACGAGATCGTCGCCGACGAGCTGGACCGGATCGTCATCGCCGGAGACTCGCCCGGGTTCTTCAAGCCGGCCTTCACGCGAGCCATGTCGCTGGCCGGACGCGAGCCCGACGAAGTCCGGCTCGCGTCCTTCCGCGAACATGGAGTGAGCGGGGACGGCGCGACCGAACGGGCCAAGGCCATCGCCGCCTGCGCCGTCTACGGCGTCCCGTTCACCCTTGCGGCGCGGCCGAGCGACGCGAAGTGGACTTCCGCCACGCTCGTGATCGGGGGAGGCATCGCCGGCATCCAGGCGGCTCTCGAGATCGCCGACGGCGGCAAGAAGGTCTATCTCGTCGAGCGCAGCGGCACGATCGGCGGCCACATGGCGATGTTCGACAAGACCTTCCCCACCCTCGACTGCGCCGCCTGCATCCTGACGCCCAAGATGGTCGCCGTCGGGCAGCACCCGATGATCGACCTGCTCAGCTACTCGGAGGTCGAGTCCGTCAGCGGCGTCCCCGGCTCGTTCCGAGTCACCGTGCTGCGCCACGCACGGCGCGTGGACGAAGACGCCTGCGTTGCCTGCAACATCTGCAGCGACGTGTGCCCGGTGAAGGTGTCGAGTGAATTCGACGCGGGCATCGCCGAGCGCAAGGCGATCTATATCCCCTTCCCACAGGCCGTGCCCAATGCCTACCTCGTGGACGAGGCGTCGTGCACCTACGTGCAGACCAACGGTCAGAAGTGCGGCGCCTGCGCCAAGAAGTGCCCCAAGGAGTGCATCGACCTCGACGCCCGTGGCGACGTGCTGCAGCTCGATGTCGGCAGCGTGATCGTCGCCACCGGCTACGAGACGCTCGACGCCTCCCGGCTCGAGCGCTACGGCTACGGGGTGCAGCCCAACGTCCTCACCGCGCTCGAGTTCGAGCGGCTGACCAACGCTTCCGGACCCACGGGTGGGCGGATCGTCACGAAGTCCCTGCGCCACAACAAGCGCAAGAAGGTGGACGAGTGGGTGTTCGATCCGGAGGGGGAATCGCCGCGCAGCGTCGCGATCATCCACTGCGTCGGCTCGCGGGACTCGAACTACAACGCCTACTGTTCGCGCGTCTGTTGCATGTACTCGCTCAAGTTCGCGCATCTTGTGCGGGAGAAGCTGCCGGACGCCGCCTGCTACGAGTTCTACATCGACATGCGCGCGTTCGGGAAGGGCTACGAGGCGTTCTTCGAGCGCATCCGGGAGGAGGGGACGTTCATCGTCCGTGGCCGGTCGGCGTCGGTGACCGAGCACGACGGCCAGATGGTCATCAAGGGCGAGGACATCCTGAGCGACAGCGTCGTGGAGTTCCCGGTCGACATGGTCCTGCTCGCCGTCGGGCTCGTCCCGGCAGAGCGGTCGGACGAGCTGGCGCGCATGCTCGGCGTGCCGCGCGACGAGTACGGATGGTTCACCGAGGCCGACTACAACGGCGATCCCACGGGGACGGAGCGCGGCGGCGTGTTCGTCGCGGGGGTGTGCCAGGGACCCAAGGACATCCCCGATACGGTGGCGCAGGCATCTGCGGTGGCAGCCCGGGCGCTCGAGGGCGCCATGACCGGGCGCGGGCTCCAGAGCCTCGCGAGCCTGAGTCTCTCCGACATCGAGGCTCGCGCCAAGAGCCTCGTGCCGGCGCCTTAGGAGGTGGCGATGGCGATCAGGGCCAACCCCAAGCTGATCGAGGAGCTCGAGCCCTACGGGGCCGAGGACGTCATGAAGTGTTACCACTGCGGCAACTGCTCCGCGGTGTGCACGTTCTCCAAGGAGCCATACGTGTTCCCGCGCAAGCCCATGCGCTACCTGCAGATGGGCCTGGAGGACAAGCTCAAGGGACAGCTGGACCCCTGGCTGTGCTACTACTGCGGCGGGTGCAGCGACGAGTGCCCGCGTGACGCTGAGCCCGGCGAGACGATGATGAGCCTGCGCCGCTGGCTGACATCGCGCTACGACTGGACGGGCATCTCACGCCTCTTCTACCGATCGTGGCGCTGGGAGCTCGGAGCGATCCTCCTCGTAGCGATCCTCACCGCCATCGGCTTCACGTTGTTCGGGCTGTCGCAAGGCAGCCTCGCCAGCTACGACGGGCCGAACGCCTTCCTGCCCAGTTCGAGCATCCACGTCTTCGACTGGGCGCTCGCCGTCGTCCTTCTGGCGTTCCTCCTCAGCAACGCCGCGCGAATGTGGTGGTTCACCATGGGTCGCGACACCTCGTTGCGGGCCAGGCCCGGCAACTACATCGGCAGTCTCTGGCTGCTGCCGGCGCACTTCCTCACCCAGGCCCGGTACAGCCGCTGCGAGCGAAAGAGCCCCTGGCTGACACACCTTGTCCTCATGCTGAGCTACACGACCATGCTCGTGCTGATCATGTTCTTCCTCTCCGACATGGCGAGCGGACCAGGCATCGACTGGTCCGTTCACATCCTCGGCTACCTCGCCACCGTCGGTCTGGTCGTCTCGACGATCCTCTTCCTGCGGAACCGGGTGAAGAAGTCCTCGACCCAGTACCGCCACTCGCACGAGTCGGACTGGATCTTCTTGTACTTGATCCTCGCCGTCGCGCTGACCGGCATTCTGCAGCACATCCTCCATCGCAGCGGTCTCGACGTGGCGGCCAACGTGACCTATGTCGTGCACCTCTCGCTGGTCGTCCCGATGCTCGCGCTCGAGGTGCCGTTCAGCAAGTGGTCGCATCTGGCATACCGGCCGCTGGGCATCTACCTGGCGCAGGTGCGGGCGACGGCCCTGGCGCGCGCGCGCCAGGGCGACGACGCTGAGCAGCGAGGCGCCGAACCGGCTACGCCGCTCCACGCGGCCTGAGGAGGTGGTCGTCATGCCGGAACCCCGCACGGGCGTGTTCATCTGCAACTGCGGGACGAACATCGCCAAGATGATCGACTGTGACGCCGTCGCGGAGGCCGCGTCGACCATGCCCGGCGTCGCGGTGGCGCGCTCGTACAAGTACATGTGCTCGAACCCCGGACAGGAGATGATCGCCCAGGACATCGCCGACCACGGCCTCGAACGCGTGGTGGTGGCCGCTTGCAGCCCGCGCATGCACGAGCCGACGTTCCGCCGCGCCGCCGAGACGGCCGGCCTCAACCCGTATCTGGTCGAGATGGCCAACATCCGGGAGCAGTGCAGTTGGGTGCACGACGACGCGGCCGCGGCGACGGAGAAGGCCGAGGACCTGGTGCGCGGGGCCGTCCTGCGGGTCGCGCGCCACGAGCCTCTCGAGCGACTCTCGGTCGACATGTGTCCCAACACGCTCGTCATCGGCGGCGGCATCGCGGGCCTCACGGCCGCGCTCGAGCTCGCCGACGCCGGCAAGCTCGTCTACCTCGTCGAGCGACAACCTGGTCTCGGCGGCAACGTCGCTCGCGTCGACCTCACGGCTCCCTATCTGGACTCGGCGCGTGACATGCTGACCGACCGGCTCACGCGAGTCGTCGAGCACCCCGACATCGACGTGATGGTGAGCAGCGACCTCAAGCGCCTGGACGGCTTCGTCGGCAACTTCAAGGCCACGATCGCCGTGCACCATGACGGTGGCGCCGACGAGGAGCGACAGGTGGATGTCGGGAGCGTCATCGTCTGTACCGGCTACCGCGAGTTCGACGCGTCGCGGGCGACGCACCTCGGCTACGGCAAGCTGCCCAACGTGATCACGTCCTTCGAGTTCGAGCGCATGCTCCGGCTTGGACGGATCGAGACCAAGGAGGGGCGCCTGCCCCAGTACGTCGCCGTGATCCACTGCGTCGGCAGCCGCAGCGAGGAGTTCCACGGCTACTGTTCACGCGTCTGCTGCATGACCGCGCTCAAGTACGCGCACGAGGTGAAGTCCGCGCTGCCGGGGTCCTACGTCTCCGACGTCTACGTGGACATGCACGCGTTCGGCAAGGGATGCGAGGACTTCTACCGGCGCAGCGCCGAGGTCAAGACGCTGTTCCTCATGTACGGCAAGGGCGAGCACCCGGTCGTGAGAAAGGCCGACCCCAGCGACGATTGCGGGATGTTGATCACGGTCGACGAGCTGCTATCGGGGGAGACCATCGAGCTCCCGGCCGACCTCATCATCCTCATGGTCGGCATGGAGCCGCGCGAAGACGCCGAGGCGGTGACGCATCTCGTCAACATCAGCCAGGACAAGGACGGGTGGTTCATCGAGAGCCACCCCAAGCTCGACCCGGTCGCGACGACGACCGACGGCGTGTACATCGCCGGCGCGTGCCAGTCGCCGAAGGACATTCCCGACTCGGTGGCGCAGGCCCGCGCCGCGGCCGGCCGCATCCTCGGCAAGATCTCCAAGGGCAAGCTCGAGATCGACGCGATGTTCGCCGAGGTGGACGAAGACCGCTGCTCCGGATGTCGCGTCTGCAACGAGATCTGTCCGTACACCGCCATCGAGTTCGACGCGGAGGCGCGCCGCAGCCACGTGATCAGCGCGCTGTGCAAAGCCTGCGGGGCCTGCGTGGCCACCTGCCCCTCGGCGGCCATCAAGGCCAGGCACTTCACCGACGAGCAGATCTTCGCCGAGATAGCGGGGGTGCTGGGATGACGTTCGAACCCAAGATCGTGGGCTTCTTGTGCAACTGGTGCTCCTACACGGGAGCCGACCTCGCGGGCACCAGCCGCATCCACTACGCGCCGAACATCCGCGTGATCCGCGTGATGTGTTCGGCGCGCATCGACCCGACGTTCGTGATCAAGGCCCTCGCCGACGGCGCCGACGGGGTGCTGGTCTGCGGCTGTCACCCCGGCGACTGCCACTACTCGGAGGGCAACTACAAGACGATGCGGCGCATGCCGCTGCTCAAGCGCATGCTCGCCGACTTCGGCATCGAAGATGAGCGCGTGCGCCTCGAGTGGGTCAGCGCCAGCGAGGGCAAGCGCTTCGCCGACCTCGTCGACGACATGACCGAGCGCCTCCGCGAGCTGGGACCCAGTCCGGTGAAGATGGCGCTCGCCGGCGACGCAGTGGAGAGGTGATCCGGTGGCCAGTGACAAACTGCAGATCGCGCTGTACTGGGGCGCCGCCTGCGGCGGCTGCGACGTCGCCGTCCTCGACACCGACGCGTTCATCCTCGACGTCGCCGCCGCGGCCGACATCCGCCTCTGGCCCATCGCCGTGGACGGCAAGTACGCCGACGTCGAGGCGATGGAGGACGGCGAGCTCGACCTCACGCTCTTCAACGGCGCGGTGCGCAACTCGGAGAACGAGCACATCGCCAAGCTGCTGCGCAGCAAGAGCAAGCTGCTCGTCGCCTTCGGCTCGTGCGCCCACCTCGGCGGCATCCCCGGCCTCGCCAATCTGACCACACGTGACGAGATCCTGCAGACGGCGTACCTCGACAATCCCAGCCTCGAGCGGGGCAGCAAGACGCTTCCCGCGCCCGAGAGCGGTGTCAACGGCCGCACGCTGACGATCCCGAGCTTCTACAAGCGCGTCTACAAGCTCGACGACATCGTGCCGGTCGACTACTACGTCCCCGGCTGCCCGCCGGCCTTCGATCAGGTCAAGGCGGTGCTACAAGCCGTGGTGGCCGGCGACCTGCCCGCCGTCGGCTCCGTGGTCGGAGCCTCGGACAGGGCGCTCTGCGACGACTGCACGCGCGTCAAGAGCGAGAAGCGGATCAAGCAGTTCCACCGGCCGTGGCAGATCATGACCGACCCCGAGGCCTGCCTGCTCGAGCAGGGGATCCTGTGTGCCGGCCCGGCGACCCGCTCCGGCTGCGGGGCGCGCTGCCCTTCGAGCGGCATCCCTTGCCGCGGCTGCTACGGGCCGCTGCCCGATGTGGTCGACCAGGGCGCCAAGCTCCTCTCCGCCGTGGTCTCGGTGATCGACAGCACCGACCCGGCCGAGATCGAGCGCATCGTCGACGGTCTGCCCGACTTCGTCGGCTTCGCCTATCGCTTCAGCGCGCCGTCCTCACTGCTGCAAAGGAGCGTCCGGCAATGAGCAGGAAGATCAGCATCGACCCCATCACCCGCCTCGAGGGACACGGCAAGATCGAGATCTTCCTGGACGATGCGGGAGCCGTCGAGGACTGCTTCTTCCAGATCCCCGAGCTGCGCGGCTTCGAACGCTTCGTCGTCGGACGGCCGATCGAGGAGCTCCCGCGCCTGGTGACGCGCATCTGCGGGGTCTGCCCCGCCAGTCACCACATGGCCAGCGCCAAGGCTGTGGACGGCTGCTTCGGCGGCGAGGTCGCGCCGCTGGCCGTGAAGCTGCGGCGCATGTACTACAACGCCCACTACATCCACAGTCACATCGCCCACTTCTACGCACTGGCGGCGCCGGACTTCGTGCTCGGACCCGACGCCGACCCCGCCATACGGAATGTGCTCGGCGTCGTCGCCAAGGTCGGCTTGGAGATCGGCGGCGCCGTCATCGCCTCGCGGTCCAAGGCGCAGGAGATCCAGCGCATCATCGGTGGCCGCTCCACGCAGGACATCTGGTGCATCCCCGGCGGCGTCGCCAAGGGGCTCAAGCCGGAGGAGCTCGAGGAGATCCGGCCGATGGTCGCGGACCTGCTCGAGTTCACGCAGTTCTCGCTGCAGCTCTTCCGGGACGTGGTGCTCGCGAACCCGGCTTACCTCGACATCATCGCCAACGGACCGTACACGCTGGACGTCCAGAACATGGGCCTGGTCGACGAGAACGACGCGCCGGACTTCTACGACGGGCAGGTGCGCGTGGTCGATTTCGAGGGCAAGGAGTTGCACCGCTACGATGCCGTGGACTACGCCGACTACGTCGCCGAGCACGTCGAGCCGTGGACTTACCTCAAGTTCCCTTACTTGAAGCAGCGCGGCTGGAAAGGGTTCAGGGAGGGCCTCGATTCGTCCATCTACTGCGCCACGCCGCTCGCCCGTCTCAATGTGGCCGAGCGCATGGCGACCCCGAAGGCCCAGGAGGCGTTCGAGGAGATGTTCGCGACGCTCGGCGGCCACCCGAGCCGGCTGCTGCTCGGGCAGCACTGGGCCCGGCTCGTCGAGATGGTGCAGAACGCCGAGACCTTGCAGCTGTACTGTGACGACCCCGAGATCACCGGCGACCAGTACCGGGTGATCCCTCAGCGGGTGACAGGCGAGGGGGTCGGCATCGTCGAGGCGATGCGCGGGACGCTCACCCATCACTACACCTGCGACGCCGATGCGATCTGCACCAGTGCCAACCTGATCGTCGGCACGACCAACAACAACGCGCCCATCCAGATGGTGACGAAGAAGGTCGCACAGACGCTGATCGAGCCGGGCAAGGAGCCCGACCAGGGCATCCTGAACATGATCGAGATGGCCTTCCGTGCGTTCGACCCCTGCTACAGCTGCGCGACGCACAGCATGCCGGGCGAGATGCCGCTGCGCGTCCGCGTGCGCCGCGGGGGCGAGGTGACACATGAGTTTCGCCGCGGCTGTTGACCGCGGCCTTCCGGGGGCGGCGCCGCTCCCCGCACGACCGGCGCCGCCCCGGACCCTGTTGCTCGGGATGGGAAACCCGATCCTGCGCGATGACGGAGTCGGCCACGAGATGGCGCGGCGCCTCGCCGCGCGTCTGGGCGCCCTCCCCGGCCTCGTCGTCCAACCGGAGTGCACGGTCGGAGGCCTCAACCTTCTCGAGCTGGTCGCCGGGTTCGACCAACTGATCGTGCTCGACTCCATCAAGACCCGCGGCGGACGCCCCGGCGACTGGTACCGCTTCGACGGCGCGAGCCTGCGCGACACGATGAACCTCAGCAACGTCCACGACGCCAACTTCGCGACGGCCATGGAGCTGGGCCGCAGGCTGGGGATGCGAGTCCCCGCGGAGTCCGACATCCACGTCTTCGCGGTCGAGATCCGGGAGAACCTGACGTTCGGCGAGCGTCTCAGCCCGGAGCTTGAAGACGCCGTCCCGGGGCTCTGCGAGGAGATGCTGGGCGAGATCGAGGGTCTGCTTGAGAGGAGAAGAAGGCCATGACGCGCCGCTATGTGGAGATCAGGTACACCCATGCCGTCGAGAAGGTACCTCTGCCCGATCTTGACGAGCTGCCCCGGATCCTGGCCGACCGGGGTTCGTATGTCAGCTACGCGATCCATTCGAGCTGGCGGTACGGGCTGGTCCCCCACGGCAAGGGAACGACGGTCTACGAGTCGCAGATGTCGCCGCAGACCGACCGGCGACAGTGATGATGACGGCCGCATCCGGCGGATGACGCGGGGGATGCGACCTCGGCATCCGCAATCGGGACTCGAGTTGCCCGGTTTCGATTGTGCCCTTACACTCAAACGGCACGCTATACTCGCCCCTCCAGCACGACGGACTGCGGCGGACGGCCACGTGACCGCCCGGCCTCGCCAGAAGGACCGATCACCACGATGACGAGCAGCATCCCCACCCTCGCCACCGAGATCGAGGCCGCTACCGGCATCAACCCCGCGACGTGTTACCAGTGCGGCAAGTGTTCCGCGGGATGCCCCATGGCCTCGGAATCCGACCTGCGTCCCCATCAGGTGATGCGCCGCGTCATGTACGGGTCGCGCGAGCGGGCCCTCCAGGACGAGTCCATCTGGCTGTGCCTCACGTGCGAGACCTGCAGCGCCCGCTGTCCCAACGCCTGCGATCCGGCGCGCGTCATCGACGCTCTGCGCGAACTGGCCATCGAGTCGGGCCAGGCGCAGATGCCGCGCACCATCGGCGCCTTCCACAAGGCGTTCCTGGAGCAGATCCGCAGCAACGGACGCCTCCACGAGATGGGCCTCGTCATGGACTACAAGCTCAAGACCGGCGACCTCATGAAGGACGTCACCAGCGCGCCCGGCATGTTCGCGCGCGGCAAGCTCAACCTCCGCGCCGACAGGATCGACGGCGTCAGCGAGATCAAGCGCATCTTCGAGCAGTGCGGGGTGACGCCGTGACGACGGTCATCGACGACGTCACGGCGCCGGCCGGGGCGGAGGACGCCGCGGGGGCGAAGTCCCCTCGCGGCGTCGCCTACTACCCCGGCTGCTCGCTGCACGGCACGTCCCCCGAGTACGACGAGAGCCTGCGCGCCGTCGTCGCGGCGCTCGGCATCCCCGTCGCCGAGATCCCCGACTGGAACTGCTGCGGCGCGAGCAGCGGCCACACCACCGACCACCTGCTGGGTGTGGCCCTTCCGGCCCGCAACCTGGCCCTCGCCGAGGCGCAGGGCTTCGACCGCGTGCTGGCGCCCTGCG
>CAWAUK010000007.1:0-21786 GCA_963784975.1 uncultured Thermoleophilia bacterium
CATCGCTGATCGCCACCTGCAGGCGATCGCCCCTCACGAACACCTGGTAGGAACCGCCTCGAGCGTGCTTGAGCGCGTTGTCGAGCGCCTCGCCGACCGTGCTCAGCAGGTCGGTATGCCGGATACGTCCGGGGAAGCGGGTGTCGGCGGCCCGGACGATCATCCGTCGCGCCGTGGCCAGCTGCGCCGGCGCGCCGAAGACGACCTGCTGACCGAGCGGCGTCCCCAGCTCGTCGGAGAGCTGCTCGTCGGTGAGGAGGATGAGCTTGCCGCCGGTGACCGCGTCGAGCACGTCGACGTAGGCCTGCCGGATCCCCTCCTCCTGCCGGCGCAGCGCCCGCTCGGTCTCGCGCAGCTCGGTAACGTCGGTCGCGGACACCACCCACAGGTCGTCCGCCGCCGGGTACGCCGAGAGCAGTTCATAGGCCCCGTGCCGCCGCAGGTACACCTCGCAGCGCGCCGGCTGGCCGGCGGCGATCGCTCCCATCACGACCTCGAAGTAGGCGCGCAGCCGCTCGTCGTCCTCGTCGCACTCGCTGAAGCGCAGCCCGATCAGTCCTTCGCGGAAGACGCTGGTCCTCTTGGCCTGCGTGGGGTTGATGTCGGCGATGACCAGGTCCCCGACCTCGCCGTCGGCGGCCCGCTCCACGCGGAAGACGGTGAGCCCTTCCGCAGCGTTGTCGAACAGGCGCCGGTACCGCTGTTCGCTCTCCTGGAGCAGCGCGTGCCGCTGGTCGTGCTCCAGCGCGCCGCGCCCCAGCTCGCCGAGCATGCTGACGAAGTCGGCGAGGAACCCGATCGTCTTCTGCAGGTGGGCCTGGGTGATGACCGGCACCTGGTCGAGCATCTTGAGATACGCCTCCTCGTCGAACCCCAGGCGCCGCGCCCGCTCGGCGAACGCCTCCCGATCCACGTCGTCGTCCTCGAAGAAGAACTGCCCGGTGTAGACGTTGGCGAGGTGCTCGCCGGCCACGACGAGCGGGAAGGCGACGTCCCAGAGGCCGTTGCTGCATCGGTAGGCGTAGTGCTCGCTCGCGTCCATGCCCTGGATCAGTCGCTTGTTGATCTGGAGGTCGCTTTCGAGACAGCCGCGCAGTGTCTCCGGGTGCTCTCGATGGAAGCGCGTGCAGATGTCCTGCCAGCCCGTGGCGATGAGGATGGCGCCGGAGAGATCGAGGACCGAGAGGGTGACGTCGAACGCCCCGGAGAGGCTGTCGCAGAGATGCCGCACGCGGTCCAGGTCGATCAGCTTCGCCAGTTCGCTCTCGCTCGGCCCCATCGGGCGTTCCCCTCCATCAGTGCCGGATCGGCCGCGCCCCTCGCGGCGCCCCGCCGCGCTGGACAGTACTGCCCCTTGGTTACCCTGGACGCGCCGGCCGCGAACGCGGCCGGCTGACCCCGGTCGCACAGCAAACGGCGATGTGCGCGTCACCGCCTTCCTTCAACGCCCTGTGGCAGGCTCCTTGGACGGCCGAGGGAACAGACCACGCTCAGCGCACGAGCAGGACGATCACGATGATGATGACGATCAGCAGGATGATGCCACCGATGATGTACATCTCAGCCTCCCACTCGACTTCCTCTTGGTCGTGCCCCGGGGCGGGGGGCCGTTGACAGTTGCGGAAGGCGGAACCGGCCCCAGGCGGACCGCGGTGGAGTCGGTCCGCGCTGGCCGGAAGCACGAGGATCGGCGGGACTCAGCGGTACGGACGCGGAGAGGGATGCGGCGGCGCGCTGCTGACTGGAGCGGGAGGGGTCACCACCGCTCCGGAGCACGCTCCGCCTCACACGCATGTGACCGGCCCGGCGGACCCGGGTGAGACCGCTCTGTCCGCCGCCCGCTCTAGACCCCGGTCACGGCCGCTACCCGGCCGGAGTCGACTGCCTCGCGCAGCGCGTCGTAGTCGTTCTGGTTCTGCTCCGCGTAGGTGGCCGCGAAGTCGGCGACGGCGCGGTCGAACACATCGCCACCGCCAAGGTAGGCGGCGATCGCGATGCGGTCGCCCGAGCGCGCGTGCGCCCGCGCGAGCACCCAGGAGCACATCTCCGCATAGGTGTGCCACGCGCCCTCGGTCATCGCCGTGACGTTGAACGACCCCTTGCCGTCCCAGAGCTGCCGCACGTAGAAGTCGTAGGGCTTGCCGTCGAAGCCGGTCACGCTGTACCAGCCGAGCAGGATATCGCCGAGCGCCTGCATCAACCGCTGGCCCTCGACCACACGCCGCCCGGAGCAGCGGAACCGGCTGCGCCCGACGAAGCGCTCCAGCA
This sequence comes from uncultured Thermoleophilia bacterium, assembly GCA_963784975.1. Lineage (GTDB taxonomy): Bacteria > Actinomycetota > Thermoleophilia > UBA2241 > UBA2241 > CAIXSE01. The sequence goes on from CAWAUK010000007.1 coordinate 2,269, forward strand.
CGGACGCCTGCGCCTGCTTGGACTGCAGGAAGAGCGGATCGCCTTCGTCCCGGCCGAAGAACAGCAGGACCCAGGCGCGAGTGCCGACGCTGCCGACACCGACGACCTTGCGCGCCATGTCGCGGTAGCGGTAGAGGTCGTAGGCGGCCCGCCGGTCTTTCGGCAGGGTCTCCCGGTAGTTGCAGAGAGCCTCCTCAACGGCGTGCGTGAAGCGCGCCCGCTCGTCCCCCTCGAGCAGCTCCCTCGCCGGCACCAGCAGCGGTGGGTCGCTCAGGAGCCGGGTCTTGCCCTCCAGCCGGGCGGTGAGGCGAGAGAGGGCGCGGAGGTCGTGCTTCATCTCCGCGCGCGACATGTCCTTGGCCATCCGCTTCGCGTCCTTGCCCCCGAGCGCCCTGACATGGTCCCTGATGAGGTCCGCGTCGAGCCGCGTGTACCAGAGGTCGATGGCGCGCTTCTCGGCCATCTCCAGCATCGCCTCGCGATAGGCGCGGACGCTGTGCAGGACGATCGACCGCCGTGTCGCCGCGGCGTACCCGTGGTCGCGCGCCGCGACCTCGAAGCTCACGGCAAGGCGCTTGACGTCCCACTCCCACGGCCCCGGCAGCGTCTCGTCGAAGTCGTTGATGTCGAACACGAGGCTTCGCTCCAGCGACTGATACAGGCCGAAGTTCATGAGGTGAGCGTCCCCGCACAGCTGAGCCGTGAGCCCGGAGTCGGGCGTCCCGGCCAGGTCCGTCGCCATGAGTAGCGCGCCGCCCCGGTAGAAGGTGCCGGGCGAGACGAGCATGCGGCCGTAGCGGATCGGCACCAGCTCCGGGACCCGCTCGGCCGCCTGCTCCTCGAGCAGGCCGACCGGGTCCGGCCGGCCCGCGGGGGCCTCCCACCGCGCGTGCGCGGAGCGGGGCGCCCGTTTGCGCGCCGCTTTGCCACGGGCCGCGCGCTCCGCCAGCGTCTCCTTGCTCGCTTGGGTGATCTCGGGCAACAGGGTCGTCATGCGGATGCACCTGCCCGGCCGGCGGCGGCGGTGCGGCCGGAGCTTGTGGTCGTCACGGTCACTGGCTCACCTTCTCAGTCGTCGGCAGTCGGCCGGCCTGTGCTGCTCAGAAGCGCGGGCCGGCCGGCGGCCAGGTCCTGCCCACGTCGCCAAACGTTATGCTGCCACCGAAGGAGACGCAAACACTCTGGCTTCGCCTGACGGAGGAAGCCACGGGGCCGGGACACGCGCAGCCGGGGCCGCCGGCGGCCTCAGCCGAGGCAGTCGCAGCCGCGGCCGGCGGCCGCCTCAGTCCAGGCCGTGCAGGCGGCCCAGCCTGGGCGGCTTCAGGAAGTGCCGGAACGTGCCCTCGTAGGGGTGATGGCCCCTGCGGAGCGTGAAGATCATGTACTCGACGATCGTGTCGCCGGACACCGGCACGATCTCGCCGCCGAAGTCGATCTCGCCTTCGTAGGTGGCGTCGAGACGGAAGTAGACCGGCTGCGCGGCCGCCTTGCTGACCGCCCCTTCGGCCCAGGACGGGACCTTGGCGTCGTTGAGCAGGTCGTCGAGACCCAGGACCCGCTTGGGCGCCAAGTCGATGCGGCCGCTCACGTCGCGCTCCGCGAAGGTGAACCCGAGGTTGCGTGGATAGGCCTGCAGGCCCGTCGCGTCGAGCTGGAAGTCGTCGTAGTGCCACTCCATCTCGTAGGTCTCGAACGCCAGCCTGTCGCCGCGGGCGATGAGCAGGAACGGCATGTGGACGCGGCCGCAGGTGCTGCGGGTCACGACGTCGGCGAACACCATGGTCAGATCCGGCGTCGTCACCCTCCCCCAGTACCACCTGTTCAGGTACTTGGTGAAGTTGAAGTCGCCCCAGTTGTGGTCGTGGTAGCCCTCGCCCACCACCTCGTGCGCAACGCCGCCGTAGGTGAGCGTGCCGGTGACTCGGGCTCGCGGCTGCGGCACGCACCAGCCGAAGGTCTCGGGGCGCCCGTAGCTGCCGATGACGACCGAGCCGTCACCGCGCGCCCACCCGGGGAGCAGGCTCACAAAGCGAAGATGCGCCTCGGTCCCGTCGCCGACGAGGTGCACCTCGTACGCGGAGTACGAGCCACTCACGGTGCTGTCCCCGCAGCTCACTTCGCAGCGCTCTGTCGAGGCGGTGAACTCGTCGCGCGGGTGGCTCACCCGGACGTCCAGCTGGTCACCGTCCGGCGTGTCGATGCGCATGAAGATCTGCGGCCCCTTGGCCTGGATGGCGCCGGCGAAGGTATGCCCGTCGCTGAAGCGCGCGTCGAAGTGCCACCACTCGAAGGCGTTCTTGCTCGCGGACGGGTGGACGGCGTCGTAGTGCTCGGGGATCCCCTCATTGAGGTCGTCGGGATGACGGCCGCGGACGGCGCTCATGGGGAAGAGCGACGCCTGCAGACGATTGCCTCCTCCAGAGGCGTGATCCATGTCCCCTCCCGTCTTCTGCCCCGCGACGGGGCGTGCGTGCCGAGTCCTGAGCATACCCCCGGCCGAACCGGGATGGAGCCGTGAAGGCTACCACCGGGACGAGGCCATCGAGTCGCTCCTTCACCACCTTCAGGAAGGCCTGATGGTCCCCGGCCCGGGGGCGTCAGCGCTTGCGCAGGATCTCGTCCACCAGCCGCTCGGCTTCGTCTGCAAGCGGGGTCACCTCGTGCTCGTCGAGGATGCGGCGGGCGCGCGCTCCGGCGTCGGCCGCCAGAGCGGTGTCCAGCGCGGTCTCGACGCGCCCGCGCCTGAGCGCGCGGGGCTCGAAGAGCTCTCCCGAGCGCGCCATCGCCCGCGTGCTGTTCCGGCCGAGGAAGTGGCCGCCGGGACCCACCTCGGCGATGTCCGCGAGCAGCGCAGATTCGTCGTCCACGCGCACGCCGGCCAGCACGCGCTGGAGCATGCCGATGGCGTCGGCGTCCAGCAGGACCTTGGCCGGCGAGAGGACGCGGCTGCCGCCCACGAAGGAGCTCGCCACGAGGCCGTGCGCCCCGGCGAGGGCTACGGAGAGCCAGAGGAACACGTCCTCCACGCCCGCCTGGTAGTCCACGCCGAGCGCGTCCGTGGTGCTGCCGCTGCCGATGGTCGGCAGCCCGTACGTCCGGCACAGGTCCACGCAGACCAGGTTGGCGAGTGCGACTTCGGGCGCTCCTCCCAGGTACTGGCCGGTGCGCATGTCGGTCGCTCCCGGCATGGGCTCGACGACGAGCCGGCAGCCGGGCCGCGACAGCTGGAACAGCACGACGCCGGAGAGCAGTTCGGCCAGCACGACCGTGCAGAGGCCGGCCAGGCTGAGCGGCGCCGTGGATCCCATCTGCGGCATCGAGGTCAGGCAGATGGTGGCGCCGCTCGCCACGAGGTCGAGGCTCGCGTCGGTGATGTCGGGATCGTGCTGGAGCGGGGCCACGCTGCAGTGCAGGAACGAGTAGATGGGACGCTCGTCGAGCGAGGCGCCGGCCACCGTCTCCAGCAACTCCACGAGCCGCGGCACCTGATCCGGCGCCTTGGGCGAGACGCTCTGCAGGTGTTTGGACGACTCGCGCAAGGCGATGGCGTCGACCGCCAGCGGCGCCGTCTCGGGGTCGAGCGACGGCGCCGAGAGCGACGTCCACAGGAAGTCGATCTCGGGCAGGGCGTCGTAGAGCCGGCACACGTCCCGGAGGTCGGCGACGGTGGCGTCGCGGATCAGGCCGGTGGCGTCGTCGGCGATCAGCGTCCCCTCGCCGTCGGCGCAGCAGACGAGAGGCCGGTCGGTGCCGAGCTCGATGTCGTGCGCCGGGTCGCGCCCGGCCAGCAGGACGGTGCCGGGCGCGGTCTCCAGACACTGCTCGACGAGCGCTCTCGGCAGTCGCGCTAGGCGCTGCTCGCGGTCCACCTGCGCGCCGCCCCGTTCGAGCACGTCGAGCGCCCGCGTCGAGGGGAACGACACCCCGACGTGTTCCAGCACCCACAGCGTCTGCTCGTGGATGAGATCCCGCTCGCTCTCGGTGAGCGTCGATGCAGCAGGCCTGCCCATGGACCACCTTCTTGTTGCGGCCGAAGCGACCCGCGCATCCTCCGCGTCCGCGGCCGCCCCCGTCAAGGCCCGCCCTCCCGTCGCGGCCGGCGGCAGCCGGCCCGCGCGCCTCTCCCTCGCAGGACGACGCTCGTGTGCGGCAGCGGCGCTCGCGTCGATGCGCGACGGCACCCATGCGCTGTGAAGAGCCGAAGGGCACGAGGCACCGCATGCCACGCTTGGCGCCGGCCCATGATCTGGGGGCCTGAGCGGTCTCGCGGTCGCCCTCCGCCCGGTCGTGGGGCGGCCGCCTGCGAGCCTCGAGGCGGCACCAGATGCACATCGAGAAACGGTCCGCACAGGCGGGCCGTCGGCGCACGGGATCAGTCGCTCAGCGCGCGAGCAGCTGGATCACAACGGCGAGCACGATGAAGCACGCAATCACGCCCGCGAGGTAGATGCGCTCTGCGAGCACGTGGCCCTTGTTGTTCACGATCCCTCCACGCGTGTAGTGGGCGACACAAATGAAGTGTACCCCAGGAGGCGGAGTATGTCTCCGTCGAAAGGATGAGGCACGTCATCCCTCTGCCGGACCAGAGGAGGCAGAGCGGGCAGACGCCGACTCCCGCGATCCGGTGAAGTCCCGCGCCGGACCGGCCGATAGATGCCCCATGGAGAAGACGACGATCTTCATCGGCCTGTTCCTCGGCGGCATCGTCGGGAGTTACCTGCCGGTGGTGCTGTTCGGCTCCGGATGGTTCTCCGCGGCGAGCATCATAGGCGGGTTCGTGGGCAGCGCCGTCGGCGTCTGGTCAGGCTGGAAGCTGACGGAGTGGATCGACTCCTGACGCCCGCGCGGACGGCTCCGGCGCATCGAAACCTCCGGGTCCGCCGCTTCGCATTGCTTAATGCCTCTCGAGCATGGTCGTGCACCGGTACGGGGTAGAAGGACGGCACGCGCATCCGATCAAGGAGATCGCACATGCCGAAGAAGTACATCATCGGGCTGGTCGTGGTCCTGATCCTCGCCCTTGCCGTGTGGCTCGTCCCCCTGGCGCTCGCCGCCGGAAACGGGGGCACGCAACCGGCGGCGCAGTCCAGTCCGGCTCCGTCCCAAGGCTCGGGCACGACCCACCAGTGCCCCGGCGGCGGATCCTGGAACTCCGGCTCCAGCAGCGGGACCGCGTACCAGACCTACTGACGCGGCGCCGACATCCAAGAAGGCGAAGGGGCGGCTCCCCGCGGGGAAGCCGCCCCTTCGCGCGCCGGCCGTCAGGCAGCGCTGCAGACCGGGTCTTCGGGGTGCTGGGCGCAGAAGGCTCGTAGCGACGACTCGGACGGCCTCCGGCGGTTGACCAACGCCCACGCCGCGGCGCCCACGATCACCGCCACGAGGGAGATGACGATCGCAGTCCCGACCGAACCGCCCGACGAAGACTGCGCGGATGACGGGGCTGCCGCGATCGCCGCCGCCGTGCCCCCCCGCGTAAGCCCTCCCGTCGTGGCCGTCTGCGCGGTGCCGGGCACGGGCGCCGCCGCGACGCCTGGCGCCGGGGCGGGGACGGCCGCGACACCGCCGCGGCCTTGAGTCCCGGCCGCGGGCGTCGTCAGTGACACGAGGCTGGTCCTGCCGCCCGCTCCGCCGCCTGTCGCGTTCGAGGCGAGCGCTGTCTGTACTCCTAGGGCGGATACCAGCAATGCGAGAAGGAGAAGGCCCGCCGCGATGGCGGACCTCCGCCGTACTGTGCTCTTCATGGTCTCACCTCTGGGCGCCGCCTCTTGCGCGCAGCGCCGGCGCCCGATCGGCCGGCGGGTCTCCCCGCCTCCCCCGCCACAGGACTACTCTTGTAGCCTGTCCGCTGCGGAGTGCGGCAAACCTGTCGGGCGCAAGGGTCCAATAGGGAGGGTCGGGCGGAGACTGCGCGGAACCCGGCGGGCTTTCGCCCTCGACCCGTCCTAGTCGAGGTGCTCCTGCAGGCACTGCGCTTCCCGGTACGCCTTGAGCTTGGCCAGGGTCTTGGCCTCGATCTGGCGGATCCGCTCGCGGGTGACGCCGAAGACCTTGCCGACCTCGTCCAGCGTGCGCGGGCGGCCGTCCTCGAGGCCGAAGCGCAGGAGGAGCACGTTGCGCTCGCGCTGCGAGAGGAGCCCGAGCACGGCGACGATCTCCTCGCGCTTGACGATGCCGGCGACCTCTTCCACCGGAGAGACAGACTGCGCGTCCTCGATGAAGTCGCCGAGCTGCGACTCGCCGTCCTCTCCCACGGGATTCTCAAGACTCACAGGCTCCTGGCTGATCTTCTGGATCTCGCGCACGCGCTCGGGCGTGACGCCCATCTCTGCGGCGATCTCTTCCGGCGACGGCTCGCGCCCCAGCTCCTGGATGAGCAGGCGCTGCACGCGCACGACCTTGTGGATGTTCTCGACCATGTGTACGGGCACGCGGATCGTGCGCGACTGGTCCGCAAGCGCACGGGTGACCGCCTGCCGGATCCACCAGGTGGCGTAGGTGCTGAACTTGAAGCCGCGCCGGTAGTCGAACTTCTCGACGGCGCGCATCAGGCCGATGTTGCCTTCCTGGATGAGGTCGAGGAGCGGCATGCCTCTGCCGACGTGCCGCTTCGCGATGCTCACGACGAGGCGCAGGTTCGCCTCGATGAGCCTGCGCCGGGCCTCGTCGTCGTGGCGCTCGATGCGTTTGGCGAGCGAGACCTCCTCGACGGCCGTCAGCAGCGGCACCTTGCCCATCTCGTGGAAGTACAGCCGCACCGGGTCGCCGCTCGTGGGCTTCGAGGAGAGGTCGAGCTTGACGACGGCGGCTTCGCCGTCGTCACTTCCCTCGCCGGCTGCGTCCGCGGCGGCGTGGGACCCGTCGTCGACGATCTCGATGCCCATGTCGGTGAGCCAGAGCAACAGCTCCTCGATCTGGGCCGGAGTGACCTCGACGTCACGAAGGGCGACCGCCACGTCGGCGCCGCTGAGACAGCCCAGCTCATGTCCTTCCTGGACGAGGCTGTGGACTTCGGCGCACTCGATCAGCGCCGGAGAAGGGTGGTCGGTGTCGTCTCGTGATGCGGGTACACGCACGCGCCGTCTCCTGCCGTCGGAGCCGCCTCGAGTGTGGGACGGCTGGGTGCCGGAGGGAGCCGGGAAGCCGGCAACCTCTGCTCGCGACGAGCGACGCGGGCGCCGAGTCTAGAGTGAGGACGTCAGGCGACGTGCGGAGCGAGACTGTAAGTGTAACAGGCTCTCGCCGAGATATCTGCTATACTGGTCCCTGCGGACCGACCGGGTCCGTGGAATTGCGACGTGACACACCGCATTTCACCGCGGTAGTCACGTCTTTTTATTCAGTGCCCGAGTAGGGGCGAAGGGATTTGATCAGCATGGCGACAGGCAAAGTAAAGTGGTTCAGCGCAGAGAAGGGCTACGGCTTCATCGAGCACGAGGGCGGCGACGACCTCTTCGTGCACTTCTCGGAGATCCAGAGCGAGGGCTTCAAGTCCCTCGACGAGGGTCAGGCCGTCTCGTTTGAGACCGGCACCGGCAAGAACAACAAGCCGCAGGCCACCAACGTGCGAGTGATCTCGTAACGACGGCGCAGCCACGCAGCATTGTCTGAAAGGCCGGGCGGCTCTCTGAGCCGCCCGGCCTTTTCCTTGCGAGCGCCGGTGCTCGCCTCACCCGCCGTCGCCCGGGGCGTCCTCGAGCCAGGCCGGGTTCTGCGCGGTGCCGTCGAAGAGCGCCGTGGTCTTGAACGGCTCGAGCTCGCCCCCCGCGGCGAGAGGCGCCGCCCTCGACAGCAGTTCCTCCACCTCGGCCTCGCTCAGCCCCCGGAAGGTGCGGACCGCCTCGAGCGCCTGGTCGAGGACCCGCAAGCTGTCGATGCCGGTGATGACGACCGAGGTGGGCAGGTGCAGTGCATAGTGCAGACACTCGATCGGGGTGACGGCGCCCGCCTCGAGAATGGCCCCGGCCGCCAGGCTCTTCATCCCAAGCACGGCGATGCCCTCCTCGACCAGGCGCGGCAGTGCCTGGCGCTCGAAGCTCCGGTAGTGCGCGTCCATCACATTGAGCGGCATCTGGACGGCGTCAAAACGGAAGTCGTGGTCGGCGGCAACATCCAGCATGTGCAGGTGGATGTGCGGGTCCTTGTGTCCTGTGAACCCGATGAAGCGGAGCTTACCGGCGTCGCGAGCTTCGACCAGCGCGGAGTTCGCACCCCCCTCGGCGAAGATACGGTGCGGGTCCTCGTAGCGTATGACCTCGTGATGCTGCACGAGATCGATGTGATCGGTGCGGAGGCGGCGCAGCGACTCGTCGAGCTGCCTCGCCGCCTCCTTCCTGGAGCGCCCGTCGATCTTGGTCATGAGGAACACCTTGTCGCGGTAGCCGTCGCGGAGCGCCTTGCCCATGCGCGTCTCGCTGGCGCCCTCGTTGTAGTCCCAGCAGTTGTCCATGAACGTGATGCCGCGATCGACCGCGGTGCGCACGATCCGCAGCGCGAGAGCCTCGTCGATCTGCTCCGCCAGGTGGAATCCGCCCACGCCGATGGCCGAGACCCTCTCCCCAGTGCTCCCGAGCGGCCGATAGAGCATCTCCGGATGTTCGCCTTCGGCCATTCCTCTCACCCTCCCTCTGTGCGACAGCGACAGAATGACTATTCCCGACAGGAGCAAGGCGGCGCCAAGCAGGAGGTGGGCCGGCTTCACATGGGTCTCAGCCGAGGACCAGGGCCGCTTCAGTGAGAGGCAGCCGGTCGACTACCTGTGGCTGCGACGGGCTCTCCAGGACGACGATCGGCCGGAGGGACTCCCACGCAGGAGCCCCTCCGGGCGAGTCACCCGAAAGCGTTTCAGCGCAGTTCGACCAGGAGACGGTCGAGCGCGTCGTAGCTCTGGCTCAGGCCGCCCTCCATGCCCGACTCGATCATGCCGTCGCGCTCCTCGCGCGAGTAGAACAGCGAAGTCGTGACGATCCGCGTGCGGCCGTCGCCGAGGTCCTCGAACGTCGCCGTGTTGACGACGGGGTAGCCCGGCATGCCGTCCCACTCGAACGTCTGGACCATGCGCTGCTGCGGCGTGACTTCGCGGAACCGGCCCTCGAAGCCGGAGTCGCCCTCGGGGCCGTGTTCCACGAATCGCCAGTGGCCGCCCCGCACCGGCTCGAAGCGCTCGATGTCCAGCCTGTTGCCGCGGCCCCACCACTGCGCAAGCAGTTCAGGCTCCACGTGCGCCCGCCAGACGAGCTCGCGCGGCGCGTTGAAGACGCGCTCCATGCGGATCTCGCGCGGGGCGGGCATGGTCACGCGGAGAGAGCCCTCATGTTCGGGCTCGATCTCTCTCAGAGGCGTAGTCATGACTGCGATCCTTTCTGCCGTTCCAGGAACTCGCCGAGCCGGTCGAGCCGGGATTCCAGCATCTGCCGGTACATGGCGATCCAGGTCGTTTCGTCCTCCAGCCGGCGGGGGCCGATGCTGCAGCGGCGCACCCGGCCGACCTTCCTTGTGGTCACCAGTCCTGCCTGCTCGAGGACCGCGACGTGCTTCTTGATGCCCGTCAGCGTCATGCCGAACGCCGCGGCGAGCTCACTGATCGTCGCGTCTCGCCGGCCGAGGATCTCCAGGATGCCCCGGCGGGTCGGATCTGAGAGCGCCGCGAAGGCGGCATCGAGTCGGGTGGCAGACTGAACCATATGGTTCAGTATTTGCCGCCAGCGACCTTCTGCAAACGTGGTGAGGCGACGTCAGCGGCTGCGGCGCCGGCGCAGCAGTGAGGCCGCCGCGACGATGGCGCCGACGCCGGCCGCGACGGCCGGCACCACGACGATCGCTTTGCGGCCGAGGTCCCTGGCCTTCTCGGCCGCCGCGTCCGCGGTCTGCTGAAGTTCGTCACCGAGGGAATCGAACGCAGACTGAATCCCCTCGCGCTCGGCGACGATGTCCCTGGTGATCTCCTCAGGGGAGCGCGTCGGCGTCTTCTCAGCGTCCGCCATCAGAGCCTCGCCTGGGTCGGAGGAGGGTCGGGCGGCGTCTCGCCGGGCGCGGGCGGTTCGGGAGGGCTGGGCGCCGGCGTCCCGGGTGCTGGCGCCTCGGGAACGCTCGGCTCGGCCGCCTCGCCGATCGTCGCGGGCGCCGGCGTCTCTCCAGTCTCCGTCGCCGTCCGCTTCGAAGGCCTCAGCGACTTCGCCGTCCTCGCGGCGCCGTCCTTGACCGTCGCGATGGTGATCTTGGCCTCGGCGGGCGCCTGAGGCGGCGGCGCGGCCTGGAGCTTCTGCAGCTTGCTCCGCGCGGCCAGGACGAGGATAGCGATGATGAGCAACAGCGCCAGGGTGACGATGAGCAGCGCGAGCCACGTCGGCAACACGAGCGCCAGCGCGACGGCGATGGTGGCGAGGAGGAAGCCGAGCGCGTACAGGGCGAGCAGGGCGGCGGCGGCAAGCATGCCGATCGCGCCGCCGTACTCCTGCGCCTTCTTCTTGAGCTCGGCCTTGAGCAGCTCGACGTTGAGCTCGACGAGCTTCTGGCCTCGCGTCCTGATGTCGGTCAGGGACGCGGTGATGCGCTCACGGACTCCCATAGGCGAACTCTACCATCACCGTAGTCGCTTCACGCCGTTTGTCCGCGCGAGGATCCGGATCAGCCGTATCCCGTAGTCCTCGGTGTGCGGCGACGCGACAGGGCCAGTAGCGGCAGTCGGCCGGAGCTCCTTCAACGGAGCACTCGCGCGCTCACGGGGTACGTGTCTCTCAGATGACCCGCTTCCCGGACGGCACGAACGAAGGGACAAGATGACCACGATCGACGAGATCGCGCCCGACGTCTTCAGCATCTGTACCTACATCGAGCAGGCGGATCTGCAGTTCCACCAGTTCCTGATCCGCGACGATGAGCCGCTGCTCTATCACACAGGCACGCGGCGCATGTTCGAGCGCGTGCGCGACGCGGTGGGGCAGATCATGGACCCGAAGTCCGTGCGCTGGGTCGCCTTCAGCCACTTCGAGGCGGACGAGTGCGGATCGCTCAACTACTGGCTGCAGGAGGCGCGGGAGGCGAAGGCGGCGTGCAGCGCCAACGGCGCCCTCGTGAGCGTGGGCGACTACGCGTTCGGCAAGGTGCGGCAGCTCGCCGATGGGGAGAGCTTCTCGACCGGCTCGCACACCCTGCGCTTTCTGGCCACGCCGCACCTGCCGCACGGGTGGGACGCCGGCCATCTGTACGACGAGACGGCCGGCGTCCTCTTCTGCTCGGATCTCCTGCATCAGACCGGCGACGTCCCCGCCACCACGACGGAGAGCCGGGTCGCAGCCATGAGGGTCATGCTCGAGGCATCCCGCGGCACGCCCACGGACTGGTACGTGCCGTGGACGCCGCAGACGCGAGGGCGGCTGGAGCGGCTGGCGGAGCTCCAGCCGCGGATCTGTGCGACGATGCACGGTTCCGCCTACATGGGCGATGGGGGCGCTGAACTGCGCGCCCTTGCCGACATGCTCGAGGAGGTCTACGGCGCCACGGGATGACCAGTCGTGAGCGCCGGCCAGGCCACCCGGGGCGGAGCGCCGCGCTAGGCCACCAGAGGCACCAGCGCCGGTGCGCCGGCGAGTTCCGCCATGAGGTCGCTCACCGCGAGGATGCGATCGACCCTCGCGGCGGTCGTGCCTGCCGTGTAGAGCGGCTGCTCCCGGTCGGCGTCGTAGCCGGCGGCGCTCAGCAGCCCCTCGCAGATGCAGAAGAAGTGCTCGTTGTCGTCCTTGGCGGCGCATCGGGTGAACCGCCCGTCCTGGTCTTTGAGAAGCACGTAGCCCTTGGCGCATCTCGGCGGTCGCACCTGCACCAGCGCCTCCTGGTACATCGGAGACTCGCGGAGGACGCGAAACGGCAGGCCGCAAGGCGAGCCGGGCGCGGTGGCCACCACCATGTCCTCCGGGCGCGCGCGCACGACAGCCTGCTTGTAGGCGGGTGCCGCGCTGCTCTCCTCTGTGGCGAGGAAGCGCGTCCCCATCTGAACGCCGTCGGCGCCTAGGGCGAGAAAGCGGCGGATGTCCTCGTGCGAGTAGACGCCGCCGGCCACGATCACAGGGACGTCCCCATGGGCCATCGCCACCTCCTTGACCGGCGGCAGGAGTCGCTCGAGGGTGTTCTCCTCGAGGTCGACCTGGTCGGCGCGAAAGCCGAGGTGGCCGCCGGCGAGAGGCCCCTCGAGCACGACGGCGTCGGGGCGCGTGTGCAGGCGCTCCCAGCGCCGGCAGATGATGTCCAGCGCCCGGGCGGATGAGACGATCGGGATAAGCGCGGTGTCGCGCGCCGGCTGGATCGCCGGCAACGACAGCGGAAGGCCGGCGCCCGAGACGATCGCGTCGGCGCCGGCATCGAGAGCGGCGCGCACGGAGGAAACGAAGTCACGCTGGAGCGCGACCATGATGTTGACGCCGGCCAAGCCGCCCCGAGCTTTGGCGGCCTCCACTTCCAGGCGCACGGCTTCGTAGATGCCCACCTTGCGCCCGAGGCGCTTGGAGACCATCCGGTCAAGCCCCGCGCTGGATACGAGCCCCAAGCCGCCCGCGACGGCCACGGCCGACGCCAGAGGAGAGAGCGACACGCCGACGCCCATCCCACCCTGAATGATCGGCAAAGCCAGCTGCATGCCCCTGAGGGCGAGGACCGGGAGCGAGGAGGGGTCAAGTAACAAGACAAAAACCTACGATATATCGGAAGGAATAGCCAGCGGCGCTCGCCCGCGGCGTCGCGAGCCACTCACTCTGGCGGCGCCCGCCACCGGCGGGCGGGCAGTGCTACTTCACGCTGCTGCGGACCACGGAGCGCCGTGGCACGGCGACGACGTCGTGCAGGGAGCAGTACAGCGCGGGGTTGTAGGTCGAGAGGACGGTGCCGCAGTGAGGCGCTCCGCAGACACGCCCGCTGCCGTAGGCCGGGATCTGCTGGCTGGGTCTGCCGGCGCCCGTTTGCAGGTACGAGCCGATCACGCGGGACTTCACGTGGAGGGAGAAACGCAGAGAAGATGGTCCATCAGGCAACGCCTTCCGTAGACCGTCTGATTCTACGCTTATTTTCGTAGGAGTGCAAACCGAGGAGGGGCGAGCCGGGCAGCGCGTGATGCGCTCCCGTCAGGCCGAGGCGGCACGCCGCTCGATCAGGCGCTCGATGCCGTCGAGCATGAGCTCGAGGCCGAAGTCGAGCGGCGCGTACAGATCGCCCTCCTGGGGCGCGAACGCGCCACCCTCGACGGCGCGGCGCAGGGCCGGGAAGCGCTCCGCGTCGACCACCGTGCGCAGCAGTTCCCCAAAGGCCGCGGTCGCCTCGTCGGGCGCGAAGAGCCCCCGCCGGGCGCCCTCCCGGGCGGTAGCGGCCAGTCGTGCCTGCGAGGACACGTAGCCGCTGAGCAGCAGCAGGATCGCCGTCTTCTCGTACTCGGTGAGCGGGACGTCGGCCAGGGGACGCAGCCCGAGGTCCATCCAGGCGATCTGGCTGGGCGTGCCCGCCCGCTCGATGAAGCGGACCTCATCGAGCCACGGATGCCGCTCCATGATCACGTACTGCCCGCGAGTCCACCTTGCCAGGCCAGCGCGCCAGCCGTCCAGCGGGACGTCGAGCCCGGCCGGCGGCTGCCAGACCGTGTCCTGCATGAGAAGGAGGAGTTCGTCCTTGCTCGTGACGTAGCGATAGAGGGACATCGTGGTGAACCCGAGGCGCTCGGCCACGCGCTTCATCGACACGGCGCCGAGTCCGTCGCTGTCGGCGAGCTCGATCCCGCTCTGGACCACGCGCTCGAGGCTCAGCCCCAGCCTGGGCTTTCGTTCGAGCTCCTCGCGCCTCCAGAGCCGTTCCAGTCCCGACGGCGGTCTGTCGCTCATCCGTCCCTCCGTGCTCATGGCATCTCCTCCGCGAGTATACTTGACAAGCGTTGTGTATAACGTACACTACATGTGTACATGATACACAAGACGTGCGAGGTGAGAAAGGTGAGCACTGCGATCTCTGTGGGTGGCCTGGTGAAGGAGTTCGGCCGAAGGCGGGCTCTCGACCAGCTCGACCTCACGGTGGCGGCCGGCGACGTGCACGGCTTTCTGGGGCCCAACGGTGCCGGCAAAACGACCACACTCCGCATCCTGCTGGGACTGCTGGACAAGAGCGGCGGGGCGGCGACTGTTCTAGGGATGGACCCCTGGCGCGACGCGGCGAAGCTGCACCGCCGCCTCGCCTACGTGCCCGGCGAGGTCAGCCTCTGGCCCAACCTCACCGGTGGTGAAGTGATCGACTTGCTCGGCTCGCTGCGCGGCGGCCTGGACCGGCGGCGGCGCGACGCCCTCGTCGATCGGTTCCAGCTCGACCCGGCCAAGAAGTGCCGCGCCTACTCCAAAGGGAACCGTCAGAAGGTCGCGCTCGTGGCTGCGTTCGCCTCCGGCGCCGAGCTGTACCTCCTCGACGAGCCGACTTCCGGGCTCGATCCGCTGATGGCAGCCGTCTTCCAGGACTGCGTCCGCGAGGCCCACTCGGCCGGCAGCACCGTCCTGCTTTCGAGCCACATCCTCTCTGAGGTCGAGGCTCTCTGTGACCGCGTGACCATCGTCCGCGCCGGCCGCACCGCCGATTCGGGTACGTTCGAGGAACTGCGCCACCTGACGCGGACCACCGTCGTCGTCGAGACGGCCGAGCCTCTGCGCGGCCTCGCCGGGATGCCGGGCGTTCACGACGCCTGCGTCGACGTCACGCGGGCGGAATTCTCCGTCGACCACGCCGATCTGAACCGCGTTCTCCGGCACCTTGTCGGCCTCGACATCCGCACCCTGACGACCTCACCGCCCACTCTCGAAGAGCTCTTCATGCGCCACTACCGGGACACGGACGGCGATGAGGACACGCTCTTCGCCGGCCTGGAAGCCGAGCTGGAGGCAGTGCGATGAACGCGCTCGTCGGGACCGGAAGACTCGTGCGGCTCGCCCTGCGGCGAGACCGGTTCGTGCTCGCCGCCTGGATCCTCGGACTCACCGTCTTCCTGGTGATGACGACGAACATGTCCGTGCAGGGACTGCCGACGCAGCGCGACGTGGTGACAGAGACTCAGTTCATGGCCGCCAATCCCGGCATGCGTCTGCTGAGCCTCTCGTCCGGGGCGAGCGTGGGCGCCTACGCCATGAGCAGGAGCTATCTGACACTGGCGATCCTGGCCGCCGTGATGAGCATCCTCGCCGTGGTGCGCCACACGCGACAGAGCGAGGAGAGGGGGCGCGACGAGCTCCTGCGAGCGGGCGTCGTGGGATCCTCCGCAAGTCTGGCCGCGGCCGTCACCGTCGCGCTGGCGGCGAACGCCGTGTTGGCGCCGCTGCT
Organism: uncultured Thermoleophilia bacterium; assembly: GCA_963784975.1. Classification (GTDB taxonomy): domain Bacteria; phylum Actinomycetota; class Thermoleophilia; order UBA2241; family UBA2241; genus CAIXSE01. The sequence goes on from CAWAUK010000007.1 coordinate 17,602, forward strand.
CGCCCTCGCGATGATCGTCAACGGGCAGCCCACGGCAGGCTCGTTCGCCGCGGGCGCGGCCATCGCCGCCGCTGGAGTGGCGTTCACGGGGATCGCCGCCGTGACCTCACAGCTCTCCCCCACCGCGCGCGGCGCCAACGGGCTTGCCATGGCGGCCCTGGCGGTCGCGCTCGTGGTCAGCGGCGTCGGCAACATGCTCGGAGGCGTGGACGCGGCCGGTCTTGTCGCTCACAGCACGTGGCCGACCTGGCTGTCGCCGATCGGCTGGGGCTACCAGATGCGCCCGTTCGGCGGCGACCACTGGTGGCTGCTCCTCCTGTCCGGCGCCCTCGCCACCGCTCTGGTCGCCACCGCCGGCTGGTACGCCGCGCGTCGTGACCTCGGCCGCGGCCTGCTCCCGGAACGTGCCGGCCGCCACCGGGCGTCCCGCGCTCTCCGCGGGCCGCTCGGCCTGGCGTGGCGTCTGCAACGCTCGTCATTCCTGGCTTGGCTGGTGGGCATGGCCGGGTTCGGTCTGATCTTCGGGTCGGTCACCAAGAGCGCGACGGACCAGCAGGGCAGCTTCCAGGAGTGGTACCAGCGCATGGGCGCGACGAACGACATGCTGCATGCCTTCGCGACGTCGATGATCGAGATGGCCGGCATGATGGCCGCCATCTACGTGGTCCAGGTGCTCCTGCGGATGCGCGAGGAGGAGAGTCGCGGCCGGCTCGAGCCGGTCCTCGCGGCGGCCGTCGGGAGGCCGAAGTGGACGATGAGCTACGTCCTCAGCGCCGCGCTCGGCGCCGTCGTCCTGCTCCTGGTGTTCGCGGCCGCGATGGCGCTGACGGCCGGACAGGCGATGGGCGACACGCCCGGACTGCTCCGCGAGCTGACCGGTGCCGCGCTGGCCCAGCTGCCCGCCGTCCTGGCCATCGCCGGCGCCGTGGTCGCTGTGTTCGCGCTGCTGCCGCGCTGGGCGGCCGCGATCTCGTGGCTGCTGCTCGCGGCGTCCGTCCTGCTCAGCCCGGTGTTCGGCACCAGCCTCGGACTGCCTCAGTGGGTGCTGGACGTCTCGCCCTTCAGCTACCAGAAGGCGCCGGCGCTGGGGATCGCCGGCGGCGCGCTCGTCGTCCTGCTCGCGGTCGCCACGGCTCTCCTCGCAGCAGGCGTGGCTGCGTTCCGCCGCCGCGACCTGGCGCCCGGCTGACGCGAACGCGGCCGTGCTCCGAAGCGACGAAGGGGCGGCGGCTGCGGCGCCGCCGCCCCCCGTGATCGCCACCGCATCGCAGGCGCCGATCTTCTCCTTCACCCGGCGCAGACGGCGTCTTCCGGATGCTGTGCGCAGTACGCCGCCCGCGAAGCGGCGGTCTGCGGCCTGCGGCGGCGGCTCGAGGTCCATGCGGCGAGGCTCACGAGCAGCACGCCGACGGCGATGCCGACGGCCACCACCATGCCAAAGCCGGTCGTGGCGGAGGAGCTCGACGGCGCCGCGAACACTCCCGCCACCGGCCGCGGGACGCCGCCTCTGGCGCGCAGCGAGAAGCCGTTGGTCGCGACGGTGGTCTCACCGGCGAGCGTGGCCGGCCCGGACAGGCTGGTCACCCCGCCGCGGCCTTCTGTGCCGGCCGCCGGCGATGTCGTCGCCACCAGGGTGACGGATGCCTGACCGATCCCACCCCGACCTTGCGTTCCCGCCGCCGGCGTCGAACCGGACGCTACCGCCAGCGCTGCCTGCGCACCGATGGCGATCGCGAGCAGCGACAGGAGTGACAGGGCGGCGATACTTCTGAGCCTTCTACGAGCTGTGCTGTTCATGCTGACACCTCGACTCTCGGCGCCGACGCTGCGGTCCCGCCAGTCCCGGCAGCCTTGCTGACCGGCGGGGCGACCCCGCCCACCTCACCACTGAGGATTCCCGTAAGGTATCCGCCCGCGTGGTCAGTAAACACGCCGTGGGCAGTGTTAATGGTCCACCCTTCACCGCCCCATCCGGACACGATCGGTGCGATCAAGGACGGCTCCCGCTCGAAGGACCGTGCGTTTCGCCCTGCACCCAACGAAGGGCGTCACCATGACCTCAAGCGACCGGGCGTCGCGGTCGGGCAGGTGGATCAGGCCGGACTGCCCGAGCAGTCCGGCCTCTGGTGCTGACGCACCGACAGGCTCCGTGCCTGCGACCCCGCGCGGAAAGCCCCTACCCGCCCAGACGACCGACGATGGCGCCGGACTCCTTCGGCGAGAAGGCCCGCAGCGACGTCGTCCTCACGTTGCCCGAGGCGGCCAAGGGCGGCTGCATGTGCTTGGGTGCGTCTTTGATGGCGCTTGCCCCCTGGTCGGTCAGCTTGATCAGGATCACGAATGTAGCGATCTCCCTCTCCTCTCCCATCGATGGTCGTCTTACCGACTCTGGAGATGCACGCGGCGCCGTCTTCACCGGGATCCGGTGAATCTTCGCCCTGCCTGTGGGCGCGACGTCTCGTCAGCCGCGACTTGCAGGAGCCGCCGGCGTTCGCGACCCAGAGGGCGACTCAGCCGTGTCCGCGTCGCGACTGGCTACCTCGCCCTGTGGCGCGGCAGCCACCACGCGCCCGAGTAGTCGGCGACGCCGGTATCGGTCTGGGACTCAGCCACCAGATCCTCGACCCACGTCCCCATGCCAAAGAGGCCTTTGAGTCCACCGGTGCCTTTCACGACCGACCAGTGACCGGTCATCGGGGTCCCTGCGGGCGCGTCGCCCGGGATCTCGACGGTCAGCGCTATGTCCGCGGTCCCGCGGTGGCCGGCGACCTTGCCCCTGAAACCGATCGAGATCAGGGCCCACGCATTGCCTTCGGGGTCGATGAAGAAGGACCAAGGCTCAACGGACCTGCCGTCGAAGGTGCCCGTCCACCTCCCCCGCTCCGCATCGTTGAAGTTGTACGACCAGTTGTCGAGCATGGCGCTCCAGTTGATGCCGTAGTCGACATACGTCCACGTCCACACGCCGGAGGCCGGCGCCAGCACCGGCGTCGGCGGCGCGGGCTTGGCCGACGCCATCGGCGCGAGCATCGCCAGCAGGACCGCGACGACGCACACCACAAGGACTCCCCATCGTGCCGGTCTCATCGTCCCCATCTCCTTTCGCACGCCGCGCGCGTGAGGCGTGCACACTTCGTTCCGGCCTCCCATCCGACCGGCTCCCCCGACCATATGGGCGCCCGGCGCGCCGTGTCTTCACCGGAATCCGGTGATTCTGGCGACCCTCCGGCCCACGCCCGGCCTAGACACTCGTCTCACCATCTCACGCGTCTGGGATGCCGATAGCGATGGTGAAGCCCCAGTGGGGGCGACTGCCGACGCGAGAGAGAAACGACCGTGAAGCGCGACTCGCATTCATCCCACGTTCACCGGCCGAGGGCAGACTCACCGGCGAGGCCTGCAGATGACTCCGCCAACGAGGTGGAAGAAATGACAGCGATAGACAGAGACTCCATCGGTCGTCAGCCAGTGCCCGATGCTGGAGTTCGGCACCGCCACGGCACACGGGCTGCACGGCGGCCACAGCGCCGCGTAAGCGGGAGATCGCGAGCCGCGCAAGCCACAGCAGAGCAGCTCGAGATCGCCTATCCGATGCGGTGCACATCGGCCGCCCAGATGCGCGCGGCCCTTCGCGCCTATCTGTCCCAAAGAGCCCTGGATGCAAGGGTGATCTACGACGTCGTGCTCGCCGCGGATGAGGCCTTTATCAACGCCGTGGGCCATGCCTGCGCTGCGAACGACGTCATCCGCGTGACGGCGCGCGTGTCGGAGAGCGAGGCCTCGGTCGAGGTACAGGACGGCGGCGGCGGATTCTCGCTGCGCGGGGTAGCTACGCCGTCGGTACCTGATGTGGGCCGTGCCCACGGCCGCGGAGTCTTCCTCATGGAAAGCCTGATGGACGAGGTCAGCGTCAGGTCAGGGCGAAGAGGTACGACCGTCAGGCTGGTGAGACATCTCGGCTGAGGGGCTTGCCTGATCGAGCACCTGGGCTCACGGTGATCGCCCGGATGGAGAGTCAGCAGCTCCCGGGCACCGGCATCGCCGTCGCGCGGCAGCCCTCTAGCACGTCACGTGGACGATGGCGTAGGCGTCCTCGGCGTGGACATCACGCAGCAGACGCAGCGCTTGCTTTGTAGGCGCGGCGACGATCTCGATCCCGCGCCGGTCCGCTTCCTCCCAGACGGC
>CAWAUK010000008.1:0-13554 GCA_963784975.1 uncultured Thermoleophilia bacterium
CGCTCGGCCGGGATCCAGGCGGTCGGGATACCGTCGACGGTCGGCTGCGCGACGAACGGAACGTCCGGGAACCGCTCGTGCAGCTCCTGGAGCACGGCCGGCGGCGGGGCTTCGCCTCCGCCGGCCGCGGCCACCGGCCACTGGCTCGGCTGTGTGGCGCCCGGGTCGCGCTCCGGCCGCGCCTCCACGCGTTCCGGCCGGTCCTCGGTCTGCTTGTGCAGCTCGTCGTCCACTTACATCTCGTTCGGGGGCCTGAGCTCGCCGGTCGCCACGACGTCGTCGTGGCGCAGGTCGCGCATCGAGATCCCGCGGGGCTTGATCACGCCCTGGTCGCCGACGACCCAGCTGAGCGGCCGCTTCTCGATCGAGACCTGGGCCTGCAGGAGCAACAGGCCCTCCATGAGCGCGGTCGGCGGCGGCGGGCACCCCTCGACGTACACGTCCACCGGCAGGAACGAGTCCACGCCCTGGACGACGCTGTAGACGTCGAACATCCCGCCCGAGTTGGCGCAGGAGCCCATGGAGATGACCCAGCGCGGCTCCATCATCTGCTGGTGCAGCTGGACGACCACCGGCGCCATCTTCTTGAACACGGTGCCGGCGACGATCATCACGTCGGCCTCGCGCGGCGAGATGCGCAGCACCTCGGCGCCGTAACGGGCGATGTCGTAGCGGGCCGTGAGACTCGTCGCCATCTCGACGAAGCAGCAGCTGAGGCCGAAGCCGAACGGCCACAGCGAGTTCTTGCGGCCCCAGGCGATGAGCCGCTCGAGGCTCGAGGAGACGACCGGGATGTCGGCTTCGCCGGACGGCACGCCTTGGACGTCCAGCAGACGGGCGAGCGCGTCCGCCGTCCGGGACGGGCCCGGTCCCCGGCGCGGCCTCACTTGGCGACCCCCGCGGGCCCGTGGGTGGCCGCGGCGCCCTCGGCCGGCGTCGGCGCGGCCGCCGCGACGGCGGACTTCGTCTTGGCCGCGCTCCGCGCCGCCTTGCGGCGCCGCCCCGCGGCGCCCCAGTCGAGCGCGCCGACCCGCCAGAGGTACACGAGCCCGGCGAACAGCAGCAGGACGAAGACGAGCAGCTCCAGGTAGCCGGGCCAGCCGAGCTTCCGCGCGGAGACGGCCCAGGCGAAGATGAACACGGCCTCAAGGTCGAAGATCACGAAGAAGAGGGCGACCTGGTAGAACTCGACGGAGAGCCGGCGCGGCAACGGCCCCGCCGGCTTGATCCCGGACTCGTAGCGCTCGGCGTCGGATCCGTGGTACTGGCGCTCGCCGAGCACCCACGACAGCGTCAGGATGAGCGCCGCGACGATGAAGACGAGCGCGGCGTACAGCGCCGCCGGCCACACCGCCATGGCTATGAGAGCCCCGTTCACCCCACCCCCCATCGCTGCCGTTTCCCCCTTCGTCAACGTCCTTTACGACAAAACGTTCCCATGGTAGAGAACAATCAGTATCAAGCAGAACCGTTTGTGTCTACGCGCTCGCCGTCGATGCCGTCGATACATGCGGTACTCTTCAGGGCGATGGGGACAGGGGATGACGACGGAGGGGAGTCCAGAGGAGTGAGCCGACCGCTCGTCCAGCCGCGGGTGCGGGTCAGGCGACTTGCCCTACCGGGACTGTCGCGCGGCCTGCCCGCCTTCGCGATCGCGCTTGCGGTCCTCGCGGCCACGGCCGCCTTCGCCCCAGGCGCGCCGGCCTCGACGTCGTCATTCTCTCCGGCGGCGACGCCGGCCGGCGTGCAGTCATCAGCTGCCGCGCCGGCGGCTTCCGGCTCGACCACGCCGGCGGTCGCACCGGCAGCGACGGCATCCGCAGCCGGGACGCCGAGTCCCGTGCCACCCGGCGCCGGCGGGCTCGGGGCCGTCGTGTTCGCGCAGAACTGCTCCGGCTGCCACGGGGCGGCGGGGCAGGGCGGAGTCGCGGTGCCGTCGCTTCCGTTCCCGCCTCCGCCACTGGCGCCCGCCGGCTTTGCCAGTCTCGTCTCCGGGATGGTGCAGCAGGGCGGCATCCAGATGCCGTCGTTCGCTCAGGCGCTCTCCACCGCGCAGATCCAAGCCGTCGCCGAGTACGTCTCACAGCAGCTGGCGGACCCGGCGGCGCGCACGGCTGAGGTCGCGTACGGCGGTCAGATCTACCGTCTCTACTGCGCAGGCTGTCACAGCACCACCGGGCGCGGCGGCGCGATGGCGCGCGGCCGTAACGCCCCGAACATCTCCCTGTATCCGCCCGCCGAGGCGCTGGCGGCGATGATCCTTGGTCGCGGCAACATGCCGGTGTTCGCCGGAAACGCTCTGGACGTGCGCCAGCAGACCTCCGTGGGCCTGTACGTCGAGGTGCTTGACGACCCGCCGTCGCCGGGCGGTCGGGGGCTCGGCTACCTCGGCCCCGTGCCCGAAGGCGCAGTCGGGGCGGGTGCCCTGCTGATCCTCATCCTCGCGGCCGTCTGGCTGGCGTGGAAGTCGCGGGAGGTCCCGTCGTGAGCGCCGGTCCTGAGCCGCGGAGCGGCGACATGGGCGCGGCCCGACACGAGCCGCGGATTCCCAGCTGGCCGGCCACCATCGGCCTGGCCGCGCTTGTGGTCGGCGCCGTCGGCTTCGCCGCGTCGTTCATCATGGACCTGAGCACCGCCTGGCTCGGCGGCTTTCTCGCGACGGCGCTGCTCGGCCTCGGCCTGGCCCTGGGTTACTGGGGCCGCGACCTGGCCGGCGACGAAGTCATCTCCGGCCCGTATCCCGTCCCATCAGAGGACGAGCAGGGGCGCGCCGCGTTCTCGGACCAGCTCGACGAGGAGGCGCAGGTCATCACCCGCCGCCGCTTCCTCGCCCAGCTGCTCGTGTTCGGCGGCGCCGTCTTCGCGCTCAGCCAGGTCGTGCTGCTCGGTGCGCTCGGTCCGCGTCCGGGCAACAGCTTGCGGACCACCTCGTGGCGCGCGGGGAGCCGGGTGGTCACGTTCGACGGCGTGCCGGTCACGCGCGACACGCTCGCCGCGGGCACGTTCCTCGTCGCCTTCCCCGAGGGCCACACGGGTGCGGCCGACTCGCAGATCACCCTCCTTCGCATCGCCGCCGACCCCCGCTTCAGGATCCAGCCGGGGCGCGAGACGTGGAGCCCGGAGGGCTACGTCGCCTACTCGCGCGTGTGCACGCACGCCGGGTGCCCGGTGGCTCAGTATGAGGACCAGGCCCAGGTGCTGGTCTGCCCCTGCCATCAGTCGACGTTCGACCTGCTGGACGGAGCGCAGCCCGTGGCGGGCCCCGCCGGCAGGCCGCTCCCGCAGCTGCCGCTCGCCGTCGATGGGCAGGGGTATCTGGTGGCGCAGAGCGACTTCGACGTGCCGATCGGCCCCGGCTTCTGGGACGAGGGATGAGCGACCGGCGTCTCAGACGCAGCCTGCGCAGCGCCTTCGGCGTGAGCTCCTCGCCGGCCCGCCGGGCCGCCGGCTGGCTGGACCGCAACCTCGGCGGCAGCAGCGTGCTCCGCGACGAGCTCCGCCACATCTTCCCCGACAGCTGGGCCTTCTTCCTCGGAGAGATCGCCCTCTACTGCTTCATCGTGCTGGTGGTCACGGGCGTCTTCCTTGCACTCTTCTTCCACGCCTCCCAAGCCCCAGTTGTGTACCAGGGCAGCTACCAGCCCCTGGTCGGCGTGCCGATGTCGGATGCGTACAGTTCCGTGCTCGACCTGAGCTTGACCGTGCGCGCCGGCCTGCTGGTGCGCCAGGTGCACCACTGGGCGGCGCTCGTCTTCGTCGCCGCCCTGATCATCCATCTGCTGCGGATGTTCTTCACCGGCGCCTACCGGCGGCCGCGGCGCATCAACTGGGTCATCGGCCTGTCGCTGCTCCTGCTCGTCGGCTTCAACGGGCTCATGGGCTACTCGCTGCCGGACGACCTGCTCTCCGGGACCGGGTTGCGCATCGCCTATTCCATCACCGAGTCGATCCCCTTCCTGGGGCCGGCGCTCGCCTCCCTGTTGTTCGGCGGCGAGTTCCCGACCACCGGGATCATCGCCCGCATCTACCCGGTGCACATCTTCCTGCTCCCGGCGGCGATCGCCGGGCTTCTCGGCGGGCACCTGGGCCTGCTGTGGCTGCAGCGTCACACGCAGTTCCCGGGCCCGGGACGCACCGACCGGACGATCCGCGGCACGCCGATGGTGCCCGCCTACGCGCTGCGCACCACCGGCTTCTTCATGCTGGTCGCCGGCGTCCTCGCGGCGTTCGGGGGCCTGTTGCAGATCAACCCGGTGTGGCTGTACGGCCCGTTCAACGCCACGTCCGCCACCACGTCCGCCCAGCCCGACTGGTATATGGGATGGCTGGAGGGCGCCGTGCGCATGATGCCGGGCTGGGACATCCAGATCGGCGGCTTCTTGCTGCCCGCCATCTTCTGGCCGGCCGTGATCCTGCCGGGCCTCATCTTCACGCCGATGTTCCTGTGGCCCTGGCTGGACTGGATCGCGATCCGCGACAACCAGTTCCACAACCTGCTGCAGTTCCCCGGCCAGCGACCGGGACGGCTGGCCGTGGGCGCCGGCTTCGTCACGTTCCTCAGCGTCCTGCTGGTCGCCGGCGGTGACGACGTGTTCGCCAGCGTGTTCGGGTGGAGCCTGCCCGTGTTGCTGCGCACGCTGCAGGTGCTGGTCATCGTCCTTCCGCCGATCGTGGCTGCCGTGACGTACGCGATAGCTCGCAGGAGGGCGGAGCGCTGGCTCCTCACGCCACGCTAGAGAAGGCTGTCGATCACGGCCGCCACGACGACGACCGCCAGATACGGGCCCGAGACCTTGAACAGCGACCAGGCGGCGGCCCCGGTCCGCTGCACGAGCAGCCGCGCTGTGAACACCCACAGGACGGCGCCGGACGCGATCGCCGCGAGGACGTAGGGTGCGCCGAAGAGGCCGGTGACCACAGGAGTCAAGGTGAGCACGCTCACGGCGGCGACGAACCCCGCGATCAGCAGCCGGGCCGTCTGCTCGCCGTAGGCCACTGCCGGCGTGGGGATCCCGGAGGCACGGTAGTCCTCCTCGCGTGCCAGGGCCAGCGCCCAGAAGTGCGGCGGCGACCAGAGCACGATGAGGGCGCAGAGGTAGAGCTCCGCCCCCGACCACGCTGCGCCGCCGGCCGTCCAGCCGATCAGCGCAGGGAACACGCCGGCGAAGGCGCCCGGGACCGAGCTGAGCGCCAGGCGCGGCTTGAGCAGCACCGTGTACACGACCACGTAGTACACGGCGCCCAGCACGGCGAGGAGGGCGGCGAGGCCGCCGGCCACGGCCCAGAGGGCCCCGCACCCGGCGGCCACCAGCGCCAGGCCGACGATGAGCGCACGCCCGGCCGGGATGCGCCCGCTGGCGATGGGACGCCGGTGCGTGCGCTCCATGCGCGCGTCGACGTCTCGCTCCACGTAGTTGTTGAGCATCGCCGCGCCGCCGACGGTGAGCGCGGTCGCGGCCATGACCTCGAGGATCCGCGCCGGGCCGCGGTCGCCGGCCAGCAGCATCGCCGCGGCGACCGTGAGGAGGAAGAGCCCGACGACGCGCGGCTGGGCCGCCTGAAGGTACTGCATGCGCGCTATTCTGCCCCAAAGGCGTTGGCTCGTGCGAAGATGGGCGCGCTGGGCGAAGGGGGAGGCGAGCGTGGCGACTGAGGGCGCCGACATGGGGAGACGAGACGGGGACGCCACAGGCGACGCACGCGACGTACGCGGCGGTAGCGCGGGGCGAGGCATTCGCGGCCGCCGGAGGCCGCGCCTCCGCGGCCGCCTGAAGTTGCGCACGCTCCTCGTCATCGCCACCTGGGTGATCATGCTGACGATGGCCGGCGTCGCCGCGGCCGCCAGCCGCCCGAACGTGCTGGACCCGGCCGGCTCCGCGGCCCACGACATCAAGACACTGACCATCGAGGTCTTCGCCATCCTCAGCGTGGTGCTCATCACCGTGTGGATACTGCTCGCCTACGTGATCATCCGTGGCCGCCGCCGCCCGGAGTCCGAAGCATCGCGGACGGCCGGCAACATGCGCATCGAGATCGTGTGGACTATCATCCCGGCGATCATCGTGGCGGTGCTCTTCTTCCTGACCGTGCGCACGACGGAGCAGCTCGCGTTCGGCGACCCTTCGGTGCGCTTCGGAGTCGTGGGGCATCAGTGGTGGTGGGAGTTCGACTTCGGCCCGCAGGGGTTCAAGACGGCGAACGAGGTCCTGGTGCCCGTCGACCACACCCTCTACGCCGATCTCACCTCCGCCGACGTGATCCACTCCTTCTGGGTGCCGCAGATGGCGGGCAAGGTGCAGACGATACCGGGTCGCGTCAATCACATCGCCTTCACGCCGCTTCTGACCGGGACGTACCTGGGCGAGTGCTCCGACTTCTGCGGAGTGGAGCACGCCCGCATGCGCTTCCTGATGAAGGTGGTGACGCCGACGGAGTACGCGGCCTGGGTCCAGCACCAGCAGCAGCCTGCCGCGACACCGACGGGCGCCGAGGCCGTCGCCGGCGGCAACCTGATGCCGACGATCGCCTGCGGCGGCTGCCACACCGTGCGCGGAACGACCATGCAGGGCACCTTCGGCCCCGATCTCACACACTTCGGCAGCCGTAGCGGCATCGGCGCCAACACGCTGGCCAACACGCCTGAGAATCTGCTCAAGTGGGTCCAGGACCCGCAGGCGGTCAAGCCCGGCTGTCTGATGCCGCAGATCCCGCTTCCGCTGCAGCAGCAGCAGGAGCTCGTCGCCTACCTCGAGCAGCTCAAGTGAACGAAGTGATCCTGACGGCCGACGTGGCGGCGAGTGCGGCTCGACCGCATGGTCTCGGCGCCTGGCTCTCGACCACGGACCACAAGAGGATCGGCATCCTGTACGTCGCCTCCGGGCTGGCCTTCTTCCTCGTGGGGGTGGGCTTCGCGATGTTGATGAAGACGCAGCTCATCAGGCCGGGCATGCATCTGCTGACGCCTGAGCAGTACAGCCAGGTCTTCTCCATACACGGCACGACCATGGTCTTCCTGTTCGGGATGCCGATGCTGATCGGGGTCGCCAACTACATAGTGCCGCTGCAGATCGGGGCGAGCGACATGGCGTTTCCGCGCATGAACGCCTTGAGCTACTGGCTGTTCCTCTTCGGCGGGCTGCTGCTCTACAGCAGCTTCGCCTTCGGCGGCGCCCTGGACACCGGCTGGTTCAGCTACGCGCCGCTCTCCCTGCCGGCGTACTCGCCGCACGACGGCGTCACCTTCTGGACCGTGTCCCTGGCGCTGCTCGGAGCGTCGTCGATCATGGGCGCGATCAACTTCATCGTCACCATGCTGCGCTTCCGTGCCCCCGGCATGGGGATCTGGCAGATGCCGATCTTTGCCGTCGCGACCTACCTCAACTCGTTCCTCATCCTTTTCGCCTTCCCCAGTCTCACCGCCGCGATCGCCATGCTGTATCTGGACCGCCACTACGGGACGGCGTTCTTCAACCCGGCGAAGGGCGGCGAGCCCGTCATCTGGCAGCACCTCTTCTGGTTCTTCGGGCACCCGGAGGTGTACATCCTGATCCTGCCGGCGTTCGGGATCATGAGCGAGGTCGTGCCCGTCTTCTCACGCAAGCAGCTGTTCGGCCGCAGCACGATGATCATCATGCTCGGCGTCATCCTGATCCTGAGCTTCCTCGTATGGGGACACCACATGTTCACCACCGGCCTGCCGACGGTCTTCAACACGGTCATCGCCGGCACCACGATGATGATCGCCATCCCCACAGGCGTGAAGATCTTCAACTGGCTGGCGACGATGTGGGGCGGCTCGCTGCACTTCAAGCCGCCCCTGCTGTTCGCCTGCGGCCTCATCGCCTTGTTCACGGTCGGCGGCATCACCGGAGTCATCCAGGGCGCGGTGCCCTTCGACTGGCAGGCCAACTCCACGTACTTCATCGTCGGCCACCTGCACAACGTGTTGATCGCCGGCACCGTCTTCGCCGTCTTCGCCGGCATCTACTACTGGTATCCGAAGGTGACGGGGCGCCTGCTCAACGCTCGCCTCGGCACCGTGCAGTTCTGGCTCACCATCGTGGGCTTCAGCCTCACTTTCCTGCCCATGTACGCCCTCGGCCTCATGGGCATGCCGCGCCGCGTCTACACCTACGCGCCGGACCTGGGCTGGAACACGCTCAACCTGGTCTCCTCGATCGGTGGCTACATCCTGGCGACGTCGTTCGTCATCTTCATCTACAACCTGGTGCGCAGCGCGCGCTCGGGCGAGGAGGCCGGCGACAACCCATGGCGGGCCTGGACGCTGGAGTGGGCGACGAGCTCGCCGCCCCCGCACGGCAACTTCCGCTGGCTGCCCGCCGTCCACGGTCCCCGGCCCCTGTGGGACCTCGAGCACCCGGATGAGGCCGACGGAGGGCCGCTCGACAAGGGGCTTGACCCGACGGTCGATCCGGGGACCGTCTTCGCGCCCGAGCCCGAGCAGTCCACGGTCGCTCCGTTCTTCGTTGCCGTGGGCGTCCTCATCATGGCGATCGGCCTGCTCAGCACCCTCCTGGTCACCCTGCTCGGAGCGCTCTTCCTCGTCGTGGTGCTGGCCGTCTGGACGGCCCAGCGCTGGGTCGAGCCCGAGGTCGAGGACATGACGGGCCGGCGCTTCAACTTCATGGGCGCCGGTATGCTCGCTTTCATCGGTTCGGAGTCGGTGTTCTTTGGCGCGCTCATCGCTGCTGACGTGCACCTGCACATCCACAACAACAGCCTGACCGCGGCCGGCAGGCTGCACGCCCTGTTCCCGGCCATCAACACCATCAACCTGGTGCTGAGCGGCGTGGCCGCCCACTACGCGCAGGTGAGCTTCCGCAAACGGCGGACGGCGGCGTTCAACTTCTACCTGGTGCTCACCGTGCTGCTGGGCGCCGCGTTCCTCGGCGGCCAGGCCTGGGAGTACTCACATGTGGGCTTCGGCCTCTCGGGCGGCCTGCTCGCCTCGACCTTCTTCCTGCTCACCGGATTCCACGGCCTGCACGTGTTCTGCGGCCTCAGCCTGCTGGTCTTCCTGTTCTTCCGCGTCCGCCGCGAGAGGCGCCTGGGCATCACCGTGCCGTCGACCGGCACCGGGGGGATGGTGGACGCCGCCACCTACTACTGGCACTTCGTCGACGCCGTGTGGGTCTTCGTCTTCGTCACTGTCTACCTGCTCTAGCTAATGACTGCTGCTCCGCCCAGGCTGCCGGTCCTCCGCAGAGCCGCGCTCGGCTGGGCGGCCGCCGCCGTCCCCGTGTGCATCGCCGCGGCGTGCGCGGTGCTTCTCGCAGCTGCGCCGCCGACCTGGGCGCACGCCTCGCTGAGCTCATCAGACCCCGCGGCGAACTCGTCGTCGCCGGCGTCGCCGAGCCGGATCCTGCTCACCTTCACCGAGCCGCCGGATCCCAAGCTCTCGCTGGTCAAGGTCGTGGACGCGTCTGGCGGGCCGGCGCCCGGCGTGGGGGCGGCGCGGGCCGTTCCCGGGCAGTCACTGCAACTCGTGGTGCCGGTGTCGCAGCCGCTGCCCAAGGGCGTGTACACGGTCAACTGGCGCTCGGTGTCGAGCACGGACGGCCACGTGGAGTACGGCGCCTTCGCCTTCGGCGTCGGCGCCGTCCCCACGCAGGGCAGCGTCGTCAGGGTCGGCCTGCAGAACTCGGCATCCTGGATCACGGCCTCCTCGGCCGTCGGACGCTGGCTCCTGTACGTCGGGCTCGCACTTCTCGTGGGCGCCGCGTCGACGCTGCTGCTGGTCTTCGGCGCCCGGTTGCCGCGCGGAGGGCTGCGGCTCCTGTGGGGCGCGGTGGCCATCGCGCTCGTCGGCGCGATCGTGATGATCGAGGCCGAGCGCGCAGTGGTCGGCGTCGCCTCCCTGCTGCCCCTCTTCGTGACCAGGGAGGGGCAGTACCTGCTCGGCCTCCTGGTGGCCATAGCTCTCTGTGGCGTCGCCGTCGCGGCCGTGGAGTTCTGGCCGGGGCGCTGGTCGCTGATCGCCGTCGGCGCCGCAGCTACGCTGGCGGTTCTTGCGCACGTGCTGGCCGGCCACGCGGCCGCTCCGGCCACGCTGCGGCCGCTCAACATCCTCGAGCAGTGGGTCCACATGACCGCCATTGGCGTGTGGACCGGCGGGCTCGCGTGGCTCCTGATGGGCATCAGGGGACAGGAGCCGGGCGCGCGCGCAGCGGCGGTCCGTGCCTTCTCGCGCGTCGCGACGGTCACGCTTGGGGTGGTCCTCATCACAGGGGCGCTGCGCGCGATCACCGAAGTGAGCCCGCTCTCGAACCTCTTCCACACGAGCTACGGCGCCACGCTCCTCGTCAAGGTCGGCCTGATCGCGGCGCTGGTCGTGTTCGCGGCGTTCAACCACTACAGGTTCGTGCCGGCGCTCCAGCGCGGCGATCCCCCAGACGACGGCGGCGCGGCGGCGCGGCGCTTCGGTCTCGACTCGCGGGCGGAGCTTGCGGTCGTGGTCCTGGTCCTCGTCGCGACAGCGGTGCTCACCGGGCTGGCGCCTGCGAACACAGCGGTCGCCGCCGGCGGCTCCGGGCGACAGACCGTGGTGAGCGGCAGTGATTTCGGCACCACGGTCCGAGTGACCCTTCGAGTGACCCCGGGCACCGTCGGGGCCAACGGATTCTCCGTGGCCGTGGACGACTACGACACGGGCAAGCCGCTGGCCGGGGTCACGAGCGTCTCGCTGACCTTCTCGATGCCGGCGCGGCCCGGCGTGAACACCTCGACGCTGCAGCTCACGCCTGCCGGCGACGGCTCGTGGCAGGGCAGAGGGCTGGAGCTCTCGATCGTCGGCTCCTGGAGCGTGGACGTGCTCATCCAGGAACCCACCGGCGGGGTCGACGTCGCGCTCACGCTGCCGGTCGCCCGCTGACTTGGTGAGTCCGAGAAGCGCCGGCCCATCGGATGCGCCGTTTTGCGACCTCTCCGTGCGGGGAGGAGTCTGTCGATTCCGGCCGCGACGATGGGGATCGCGACCGCCGAACGGGGGGGCACTCTGATGACACGTCTAGCCGCCAAGCTCGTCGTCGCCGTCGCGCTGGCGGCCGTTCTGCTGCTTCCCGCTGGCCGCCGCCGCGGACGCCCACACGATCAAGAAGGTGGGAGCGTACCAGTTCACCGTCGGCTGGGGCGCCGAGCCGGCCTACGCGGGCCAGCTCAACAGCGTGCAGCTCGTGCTCGCGACACTGAGCACCGGCAAGCCGTACACGCAGCTGACCGACACGCTGAAGGTGACGGTGGTCTACGGTCAGCAGCACGTCGACTTCGCCCTCACGCCGACGTTCGACCCCGATACCGGCTTCGGCACGCCGGGAGACTACCGGGCGTGGTTCTTCCCCACGGCTCCGGGCAACTACACGTTCCACTTCACCGGCGCCATAGGGTCGCAGAAGGTGGACCAGAGCTTCACCAGCGGGCCGACGACGTTCGCGACCGTCGAGGATCCGGCCGCCGTCCAGTTCCCCATGAAGGCGCCGAGCAACGCGCAGCTGGCCGCCCGCGTCACCGCGGACAGCGCGAGAACCGCGACGACGAGCCAGGTCACGAGCGCTCGCCTGCTGGGGATCGTCGGCATCGTGGTCGGCGCCATCGGGATCGTCGTGGCCACCGTCGCGCTCGTCCGAAAGCGCGCCTGACGCGTGCCGACCCCGAGCTGCGGCGACCCGCCCCCGTCTCGGCCTGAAGCGCGCGGCCAGACCGTCCCGGCGCCAAGAGGTCGAGCGGCGGCAGGCCGTGCATCCGCCGGAGTGACGGAGCCTGGGGCCGTCAGACCGAGGTGCCGGTGCCGCCGCTGAGCTCGATCACGACGGCGCCGTCGCGCCCGTAGCCGAGGAGCTTGTAGGCGCCGCCGTCGGCACTCACGTCGTAGCGGTAGTTGCCCTCGCCTCCGCCGTCGCTCATCGGCAGGTCGGTGTACGGGTTCACGGGCCAGACCGGGATGTACCGGCTCATGCCGATGCTGTTCACCTCGCCGGGCGGGGGAAAGGCGCCGCCGTGTTCCGCCGCGTAAGTCTCGATGCCGGTGTGGATGCCGCGTACGTTCGACTCCACGATGAGGTCCTTGGTCAGCGTCTCCCCGGTGTGCATGAGGAACTGCGGCACCGTCACAGCGACGGCGATGCCGACGACGAGCAGCACGCCGGCGACGGCGAGCACGACGATGACCCAGGTGGGGAAGCGGCGCGACGCGGCGCCGGAGGCCGCGGCGCCGGAGGCGCCGCCGAAGCCGGCGGCCCCTGAGGCGGCCGCGAACCCGGCGGCCCCTGAGGCGGCCCCAAACCCGGAGGCCGCCCGCTCGCCGGTCTGCCAGCGGTCCACCCGGGCCACCCAGGCGCGGTACTCGGGCTGCGCCCAGATGAGCTGTCCGCGCCGATCGTAATCGAGCACGCCGGCGGCGGGAATGGCGCCGTGTCCGACGAGGATGAAGTGGTCCACGTCCCAGATGATCTCGCGGCCCTGCCACGCCGTGCTCGGGCCGAATATCGCGACGAGCATGCTGCCTCCCCGGGTCACCCGGCGAGAGGCTAGCAGACTAGCCTTCGCCGTCCCAGAGGTCCAGGCGCTCCAGGCGGCCGCCCACACCGAGGCCCGAGAACCAGATCTTCTGCGACCGCGGGTACCAGATCTGGTCGCGGATGTCGCGGTTGCCGTAGGCGAGGTAGGTGAGGCCGCCGGGGCCGGCGCGGAAGGCGTGGGCGGCGCCGGCGCCGGCGTGGCAGCCCACGATGTCGCCGGCCTTGACCGGGCGCTCCTCCGGGTCCCACCTGGTCGCGCCCGCGGCCTGCTCGAGGTACGCGCCGTCGCCGTCGAGCACGACGAACAGTTCCTCGCAGGCGCTGTGACAGTGCGGCGGGGCGCCCAGCTTGCCCGGGGAATGGACGAACAGCCGCAGCGCCGTCCGCTGCGCCCCTGCGGCGGCGCCGAGGACGCGGCGAGACGACACGCAGTCGCCGCGTTCCACGTCTTGCAGAGGCACGTCCGCGACGTTGACGATGCTCGCCGGCCGCACTGAGGGCTCGGCCGGCAGCTCGAGGTCGCCGGCCGAGGCCTCCTGGGCGAACGGATGCGGGGTGTCGCCGGCCTTCACCCAGCTGCTCCCCAGCCACGACACCTTGGCGCGCGGCAGGAAGCACGCCTCCGAGGCGGTGCGCTCGCTGAAGGCGAGGACGTCGAGCCCGTCGGGGCCGGCGAGGAGCGTGTGGGCCGGCCCCTCGATGACGTGCACGAGGCAGTCGCCGGCGGCGACCACGTAGGTCACGCCGCCCTGCCAGCTGAGACCCGAGCCGGCGAGGACGTAGAAGACTTCCTCCTCGCCGCTGTGCGTGTGCGCCGGCGTCGAGCGCTTGCCGGACTCGATCTGGATGCGTCTCAGCCCGATCGTCCGTGAGCCGGCGGCCGAGCCGAGGTCCCGCCAGGTACCCTCGATCGGCCCGATCGCGACCTGCCTGCCCGGCACGTCGTCCCAGTTGACCGGCGCTGCGCTCATCACCTGCTCCTCTCGCTCGGTTGCCGGGCACGATGGTAGCATCGGGCCGG
>CAWAUK010000009.1:0-22732 GCA_963784975.1 uncultured Thermoleophilia bacterium
CTCGTTACTCTGTTCACGGCATAGG
Organism: uncultured Thermoleophilia bacterium; assembly: GCA_963784975.1. GTDB lineage: Bacteria > Actinomycetota > Thermoleophilia > UBA2241 > UBA2241 > CAIXSE01. The sequence goes on from CAWAUK010000009.1 coordinate 26, forward strand.
AGGGACGACTCTTGCCCCACACCCGTCTCACCCGCCTCACCCTCACCCTCGTCGTTCTCCTCACGCTCGCGGTCGCCGCGCTAGGCGCCTGGGCGGTCCATCGCGCGCCTTCGAAGGCGCGAGCCGCGACCGACCCGGTGGCCTACTCCTTCCTCGCGTGGGGCGACATCCGACCGGGCAGCCAGGCCCTGCACGCGGCCTACTCAGCCGGCTGGCAGCACGTTCGCGACAAGATGGCGGCCGAGCCCCACGCTTTCGAGATCTCCGTCGGCGACCTCGTCAACGTCGCCGCGACCGACACGAAAGCCACGGTCGACGCGAAGTACGCCGACTTCTTCTCAGCGCTGGGCGCGACGCGGTCCATCCCGAAGAGCTACGCCATCGGCAACCACGAGGCCGTGGGGACGTCAGCGGCGGGTGCGGCGTCCTGGGAGAAGAACATCCACCCGGCCCACTACGACGTCTTCACGTACGGCGCGGGCACCGCGTCAGACCCGCGCATCATCGTCTTCAACCTGTCGACCTACGAGACGGGACACCTGGGCACCATCGGCTACGTCGGTGAGGGGAGCGCGTCCAACAGCGCGCAGGGTAAGTGGCTGGTGTCACAGCTCCGCGCCCACGCGCACGACCCCGACACCTACCTCGTGGTCAACATGCACCACCCCATCGCCGATCCGAAGCCCAATGAGGGCTACGACACCCACCCGGCCGAGCGCCGGGCGCTGGAGGCGCTCTTCGCCAAGTACGGTGTCGATCTTGTGCTGGCCGGCCACGTCCACGCCTACGTGCGCCACGTGATGCCGGACGGCACCACCTACCTCGTGCAAGGGATGGGTGGAGCCGAAGCCAAGGACGAGATGTACGCCGTCCACACTTCGCCGGGCACCGATGCGGCGCGCATCGGGTCGGTGGATTCCACGCACGAGCAGTTCGGGTTCACCAGGTTCCAGGTCACGACGGCCGGGCATCTGAAGGCCGACACGTTCGTGACCTCGGAGACCGACTGGGCATGGCGTGTCGGCGACAGCTTCGACGTGCCCCAGCAGGCGCCCCAGGATGCGAGCCCGGCGCCCGTGCTGATCTCACAGGGCCGCCCGGCGAGCGCCTCGAGCCATCGCCGGGCCGGGAGGTACGCGAACGATGGTCGTGCCACGACGCGGTGGACGGCGTCGAGCAGGCGCTTCCCGCAGTGGTGGAGGGTCGACCTCGGCGCCGTGCGGACTGTCAGCCGGGTGAGGGTCCGGTTCTTCGACCCGGCCAGCTCGCCGCGCACATACGTGTGGCGGTTGCAGCGCTCGAACGACGGGCACGCATGGAAGAAGTGGACGCCTGGCCAGTCGGCCCGCTACATCCGGGTGTTCATCAGGGGGCTCAAGGCGGGCAGCGGTCCGGCATCCATCGTCGAAGCCCGCGTCTTCACGCCCGCTCCCTGAGGTACATCGCCGGCACTTGCCGTGCCTCGCTCGGGAGGTCCCGGAGATCCGATGCGCGTCATCTGGATCTCCGAGACGCCGTCCCGATCGTCGAGGGTGAGCCGGGCGCGGATCTGGCGTCGCGGCGCCGTCGTCCCCGACGGGCTACGACCACGGCGCTCGCCACGAAGACGACCCCGAGCGCGCCCAGGATGACGAACGGTCCGCCCCCCGCCTTGGACCCTGCGGGACCGCTCGAGTCGAAGCTGGGGATGGCGCCGGGGTGCGCGTGCTGGATGGCGGCGAGCGTCTTCAGGGTGGAGGAGCCGTACATTTGGCTGGGCTCGACCGCCGAGTTCTCGCTGAACTCGTTCCAGCTGATCAGGCCGATCGCGTCGGGCGAGGAGGCCAGGGCGGCGCTCATCTCCAGGCGAAGCGTCTGACCGCCTCGCCGGGGGACGATGCGCGTGCCGCCGAGCAGGGTCGCGTTGAAGCCCGGCGCCGCGGGCGCGATCCACAGGCCGCCATGGCTGTGGACGGCTGCTGAGAACGCGTCCAGCTTGCTCTGGTACCTGGCCGTGCTCAGTGGGTCGACAGACGACCAGTAGTACGCGTTGCCGTCGAAGAGCGGGGCGATGGCGTCGTAGGAGGCCACCTGCTTCTCGGATGCCAGGATCGTCAGGCGGGGCCGGTAGACGCTGGTGATGGAGGCCATCTGGGTGCTCGTGTAGCCCCACGTCCCGGCCCAGATGACGATCGGCTTGCCGGACACGTTGAAGACCGGCGAGCTGGCGTAGCGGTCGGTGAAGTAGCTGAAGCTGTTCTGGACCTCCGACATCGGGATCGGGTTGCGGTGGAAGTCGAGGCCCTCGAAGACGATGCCGAGCTTGAAGTGGGCCGCGGTACAGACCCTGACCAACGATGCGAGCCGGGCGTCGAGGACCGCCGTGTCCTTCCAGCTCACGAGGAAGCCGCTGATGCCTGCCTGCTTGGCCAGGTCGACCTGCTGTCGCATCACCTTGACGTCACTCGACGAGTAGCGGCCCAGGGCCGAGTAGTCCATCTTGGCCCTGTTCCACGAGCTCGGGTTGTACCACAGATAGTAGTAGGCGAACACGGGGATCGGCTGCCCTGCCGTTCCGGTCGCGCCGACAGATGAGCCCGGGGAGGCGCTGCCCGAACTGGCCACCGCGGCGGACGCGAGCAGCGCGACCGCGACGGCCGCGACGGTCGCGGTCAGGAGCATCCGGGTGGTCCAGAAGAGCGGCCCGGCGCGGTGCCGAAGGCTCATGATGGCCTCCTTCGGGAGGAGCCCGCTGAAGGGCTGACGTCCAGAGGAGGCACCACCAGCGCCTGCGCGCCGCCGCTTGCGGCGCCGGCGGGCGCGGCCTTTCGGACCCGGCTCTCGCGCCACCGCAGGAGGCGGGAGCCGGGACGACGCACCAGCCGCCCGCCGAGGAGAGGGAGGCCCACAAGGAACGCCAGCGCGAGCGCCACGACCACTGCGACGTCCGCCCAGGAGAACAGCAGGACTCTCGCGTCCTGCGGCCGCGACAGCATGGTCACCGAGGTGAGCCCGAAGCCGGGACCGTGCGCCGTCAGGTCGTAGGTGCCGCGCGAGATGCTCGCGACGCGGACGTCGTGTCCCGGGCCGAGCGGGATGGTCCTCTTCGCGCCGACGCGCGGGGCGAGTACGACGCTGTGGCCGACCGGGAAGCCGAACAGCGCGTCACGCACCTGGATTTGAAGCGGGAAGATCAGGGCCTTGATCACCCAGGTCCCGGAGGAGTCGGCATCGAAGGTCTGGCTCCCCCGGTGGACGACGTCGCTCCCTTGGACCAGGACCGACCGCGCCGAGTACCTGACCGGCACGGACACGAACCCTCGCGGGGGATGGACGATTCCATTCATGGGCAGCATGACCGTCGTCGAGCCGGGCCCCAGCGTGTACTGCAACCCCAAGCTGCTGGAGATGGTCACGCGCGTGACCTCTCCCCGTGGGACCTGCAGACCCGCGTGGTCGGTCACGATGACGGACACCGGCCGCGATACGGTGAAAGCGACCTGCACGACGGTCCCGCCCGGCGGCAGCGTGATCTCGCTGGCTATCTCACGCTTCCCCAGCCATCCGACCAGTCGCGCGGTCCTGCCACCCGGAAGCGAGGAAGGCGGCTGCAGGTTGATGCGATGCAGGCCCGCGAACGTGCCGACCACGACGGACCCCGACGAGTCCGTCCGGTATGTGCGGCCGTCGAGGGTCAGCCTGACGTTCGCCAGGTGCGGCACGGTCCCCAGTCGGAGAGTCGCCCCCGCCGCGGCCGAAGAGGGCGCCGGCCAGGCGGCAAGCACGAGCAGCGCGGCCAGGACCACGAGCGCAAACGGCGCCGCCCGGCGCCAGGGCGACCAGGCGCCGGCCATCAGTCCACGCTCCTCACCGGCCGCCCAGACCGGCCGCGCCTCACCAAGCCGTTCGCCACGAGGAGGAATCCAACGGCGAGCAGTGCGCCGATCCCGTAGAGAGAGTAGAGCGCGAGATCTCGCACCGTCGTGGCATGGGCGGGACTCCCCGACCGCGACAAGGGGATGAAGGCCGCGGGTCGCGGTGACTGGTTGAAGTCGAACGCACCCCCGATGCTCTGGCTCGTCGCGTCGAGACGGGTCAGCGGGCGCAGGTTCCAGTTCCTCTCGATGAACGCGAGGATCGAGGTGAAATCAAGCGTCGTGTGGTCGATGAAATGGCGGCGCGCGTAGGGGCTGACCAGCAGGGCCGGCACGCGGAATCCGTTGCCGTTGGCGTCCCTGTGCGGCGGCGGCACGTGGTCGTACCACCCACCCCAGTCGTCGTAGGCCAGCATGAAGGCGGAGCTGCTCCACGCGCTGCTCGCCATCAGCGAGTTCAGGAGGCTGCTGACGTACTGCTGCCCGGCCATCAGGCTCCCGGGCGGATGTTCGCTCGCGCCGGACGGCACGATGTAGGCCACCTGCGGCAGCGTGCCGTTACGGAGGTCGGTGAAGTACTGGCTCAGGTCGACGATGTGGGACGACAGCCGGGGATCGTTGACGAACCGCGGGATGTCCAGCAGCGGGACCCAGACCGTCTGGGAGCCAGCGTTCGCGACGCTCGCCGGGGGGAGCGTCTTGTAGGTGACCCTCGGGTCGTAGTTCTGGACGTAGAACTTCCACGAGACGCCGGCCTGCTGAAGCCGGTCGAAGATCGTCGTGACGTCCAGCGGGCGGCTGATCGACGATCCGTTGGCGCCGCCTATGCCGGCGGCCACCCAGTAGTAGTGGTTGATGAGGCTGCCTCCCCTGGCCGATGAGAAGAAGCGGTCGAACAGCACATACCGGTCCGCCATGTTCCAGTACAGGGGCAGATCGCTCCCGTTGTAGTAGCCCATCACCTGCTTTGCCGGGAGACCCAGGTCCTGTGCCTTCGAGAACCCATCCATGCGGCCGCCGTGGTAGGCCATCGTCGCCGCGGAGATGCTGTGGTTGAGGTCGGTCGCGGCGCCGCCGCCGATGTGGAAGGGAGTGGCATAGGTGGGCGAGACGGCGCCGGCATCCAGGGGCATGCGCGTCCCCGCGGGGATGCCGTTCGCCCCGGGGTACGTGCCGAAGTAGTTGTCGAAGGTGTGGTTCTCCTGCATGACGACGATGAAATGCTTGATGGGTGTCCGCGCGGCGTGTGAGCTCGTGCTTGCCGAGACCGCCGGCGCTGCCGCCACCGTCAGGATGAGAAGTGCCGCCGCGACGACGTGCGCGGCGCGTCTGGCAAGCCGGGTATGCATCAAGGCCTCACCTGGTAGATGACGATCACGGGTCGCGCCACGGGCCGGCCGGCGGTCGTGACGGGCACGGTCTGCACGTGGACCACGGTCCCGTGGTAGCGCCTCACGTAGGTCAGGAGGCGCTCGCTGAAGTACGTGCTGCGAGCTGCCGAATAGGCGTCCCACACGATGTACTGCACCTGACCGCTGCGCAGCAGCATGTCGGGATTCGTGACCGGCGTGTAGGCCGGGTTCCGGTGCAGTGGGTCGGGGCTCACCGACAGCGCCAGGACTTCACGCTGTCCGGTGAACTGCAGGATGTTGGCCATCGACGGGCCGATGGAGAGGAGTTCCGCGCCGAGAGGCGTGTGCGTACGGAGCCAGTCCCCGGCCTCGCGTCCGCCGGGCACGCCTCCCGTCCCGGCCAGAAACGTCGCCGGGTTCGAGGTCGTGATGCCGACCCAGCTGACGGCGCCGAGGAACACGATGACGGCGGCGGCGATGCCGGCCCTCGTAGCCTGCCCGAACCGCGATGCGGCGAAGCCCTTCAGCCCTCTCGCCGCCGCCCCCGAGAGCAGCCCGGCCGCCAGGACCGCCACCGGCGCGGCGGCCGGAAGCAGGTACTGGAAGCCTTTCACCGGCCAGAGCTGGAAGAAGAAGACCGGCACGACGATCCAGCACACAAGTAGGGATTCCCTCCAGCTCCACGTCCGTCCGACCGCGACCACCACGAGCGCCGCCGCCGCGAGCACGACGAGCGGGATACCGATCGCATACGGGACGACGGAGAGATAGAAGCTCCACGAGTGGTTGGCTGGTCGGAAGAGCTGCCAGACCAGGAAGTGCTGACCCGTCCTGGAGCCGCCGGCGAGGACCAGCGACAGGGGATAGGGAAGCGCGACGAGCACGAAGCACGTCAGCGACAGCGCGAGGTCCTTCAGTCTGACGCGCACGCTCGGTGTCACCGCGAGGAACGCGTACGCGGCCGGCACCAGCAGGAAGGCCGTCTCCTTGGTGAGGAACGCCAGTCCGAGCGCCCCGCCGGCGGCGTAGAGAGCCGCGGGCCGCTCTTCCGCGACGAACTTCGCCAGCAGCCACAGGGCGACGACCGAGAAGAAGACCATCGGTCCGTCCAGGAGCGCCTGGCGATTGACGATGACCAGATACGGCATGACCGCGAGGAAGAGCGCCGTGAGGACGCCTGCCGTACGACCGTAGATGCGGGCGCCCAGGCCGTAGCCCGCGGCGACGGTGGCGAGGCCGAACGCGACCGCCAGCAGGCGGGGCCCGAGCTCGTCGACGTGGATCCTGTAGATGAGCGAGACCAGCAGCTGGAAGAGCAGCGGGTGCGCGCGGAACACCGGGAACAGCCCGGCCAGATTGCGGTCTCCGGCGATCGACGCCGCCTGGCCGGCATACGCCGCCTCGTCGCTGTTGAAGCCCAAGGCGTTCAGGTGCCACAGGCGCAAGCCGAGCGCCGCCGCGACCACCGCGGCGACGGCGACGGCGATGAGGGCGCGCCGAGCGGTCACGCTGAACGCCGCGGTCCCCTCGGTCGCCTTTGCTTCGGCGACCGTGCGAACGTCCACCGCGGCACTGACGTGACCCGCGCGGCCCTCACGTTGCAGCGTCTTGAGTGACGTGCTCGTGCCGTGCATCGACATCGGACGCATTCAGGCCGCCTGGCCTTCCGCCGCCGGCGCATCAGGACGGAAGTCGGCAAGGTCGGGGACGACCTCGGGACGGAAGTCGGCGAGGTTGGGGACGTCGGCCTGGGCCCGCAGGTAGGCGGGGATATCGTCCGCCCACGAGAAGTCGTCGCGGACCATGCGCCGGACCCTCACGCCGCTGAGCAGCATCCCCTCGATGATGGCGCGCTCCTTCTTGCGGAGCTTCGGATAGGTCTGGCCACCGAGCTGGACGAAGGGAGCCAGTTCGCGGAACGGAGGGAAGCTGTAGGCGTCGTCGGTGTTCTCGATGAGCGTGCCCAGGGCCTCGTCGATGTTCACCAGCTCGTCGCGGCGGGGGCCGCGGGCGATGAGGATCAGGTGCCGGACTCTCGCCGAGTCCGCGATCTCGCACGGCACCAGGTCGTTGACCGCGTACTTCGGCGGCGGGATGAGCGCCTGCGTCACCGCGTTCATGGACATGATGGGCAGGTTCATGCGGGCGAGCCTCAGGCCCGTCGATCGTCCCCCCTTCGAATGGAGCCTGCTCTTGAGGGCGAGTTGTGTGCGCTCGGTCAGCGAGGGCAGGACGCCGTCGATGGCGGCCAGGGTGTGATGGCTGATCGTCAGGGGCTTGGGATAGGAGTAGACGGGGCCGTCTCTCGTGACGATGGTCATGTCGTCCGAGAGGAAGGTGCCGCCGCGCTCCCGCAGCATCCGCAGGATGGTCGCGGTCTTCCCCGTGTCCGTGTGGGCGGACAGCATGACCCCTTGGCCGTCGATGATCACCGTGGCCGAATGGAGGAGCGCGTAGTCCCGCGAGGCGAGGACGAAGCGCAGCAGCCCCTCGACGACGTTGGTGTACACGACGTGCGGGGAGTGGGCCAGGAGCGGAGTGACGGTCACCTTCACCTTGTCGAAGATCTCGATGCGGAAGTTGGCGCCCAGGCGGCCCAGGTGCTCTTGGTACAGCATCACCCCGGGCGTTTCGGTGACCTGGATCCTGCGTCGTGGCCCGGTCAGGATGTCGCCCACGCGGATCTCCACGTCGGCCCCTCCGCTGACCGGGGCCACGCGGAAGTAGTCGAGCTCCGGCAGCGGGACGTCGGAGGCGATCGACGCGAACCCGTGGATGTCGTAGGTATAGGCGAATCCCGGCCTCGGGAAGCGCCCGTTGCTGCTCGTGGCCAGACTCGCCTCCGTCTCGGAGAGCGCGTCGGGGAGTGAGCTCCCGGCGCCCTGGGCGGGCGCCGCGGGACGCCAGATCAGCTGGTCGCTCACCGCGAAACGCATGACGAACAGCATGACCAGCGTGATGAGGTTGGAGACGAGGTAGTGGATGTGCATCACCGATGTGAGCAGGGCGAGCATGGGGATGCGCAGGAGCAGCGTCCCGGTGTTGACCGCCCAGAAGGCGGCGAACCTGGTCGCGAGGCCGTGCCTCGCCCCCCGCCCGCGGAAGACGAGCAGCTCGTTGAGTGAGAAGTTCCAGGTGGTCGACACCTGTGTCGCCAAGATCGCGGCGACGGCGTAGTTGATGCCTGCGTAGCGGACCTGCATCCACAGTGCCGCCTGGTTCACGAGAATGCCGGTGGCTCCGACGACCGCGAATCCGAACGCGGTCTTCATGCGCCCCGACGTGTCTTCTGCGTATGGCCCGAGCGCGATGGCCGGACTCTCGGCGACGGCTTTCGCCGCTTTCATGGTTGCCGCCCTCCCGTAACCGTACTCTTCCGGCGAAAGTGTCGCCGCCTCCATGCGGCGTAAGGCCGCCGCTGTCCTTTCCTTTTCTTGCGGCCGAGGCCTCGAGGCCTAACGTCTTTGGCGTTGGTTTTGACTATTTCTCTGCTCGCAACGGTGCGTCGACGCGGTGCCCGGGCAGAAGAAAGGCACGACCTCCGAAAACGAGACGGGGAGAAGATGAAGCAATGCGACGCTGGAGCATCCTCGCGGGGCTGATCGGGATCTTGGCCTCGCTGGTCCTTGCAGGATTCGCACTGGGACACACGACCGTGAGCGCGGCGAGTCAGCCGCAGCTGAAGCGGTATCCCTACCTGACAGATGTTGTCAGCGCAGGCAGCACTTTCAACGCGACGATCAACTGGGCCACCGACCAGAGCCAGACCACAGGCTACGCGACCTACGGCCGGGCCGGCCTCGAGTCGGTCACCGCGCACAAGGTCAGTGGCAGCAAGACATCGATCTCGGTCAACGGAGTGGCCGAGTACCAGTGGAAGGCCAAGGTCACGGGCCTGCAGCCCGGGACCCTCTACAACTACCGCGTGTTCTTCAACAGCCCGGTGGTGGACCTCCTCGGCGTCGACACGTCTCCATCGTTCACGACGCCGCCGGCGGGCGGCTCCTTCTCCTTCGCCGTGCTCGGTGATTGGGGAGCGCGCACGAGCACGACGGACGAGGTCAACCTCATGAGCCAGATCGCGAAGAGTGGCGCGTCCTTCATTCTCAGTGCCGGCGACGTCGCCTATCCGAGCGGCAACCAGGCCAACTACGGCGACCTGTTCCAGACAGGCACCAACATCTCGGACGTCTTCGCCCCGTCCCTCTTCAAGAACGTCGGCGACGGTCTGTCGATGTTCGGGGCGCCCGGGAACCACGGCTTCAACAGCACGTTCCTCAACGTCTGGCCCGAGCCCACCGCCCCGGTACTGTCCGCAGGGCGGTACCAGATCGACTCCTACAGCGTGCCCGGCACCAGTACGGCGAACTATCCCTCCGCGTGGTACGCGTTCACGGTGGGGAACGCCCGCTTCTACGTCCTGACCGCCGCCTGGGCGAACACGAACGTCGGCACTGGGACCTTGTACTCGAATGACTACGCGGCGCACTGGACCCCGAGCTCGGCCGAGTACCAGTGGCTGGCGAACGACCTCGCGACCCACCCGGCCGCGCTCAAGTTCGCGGTCTTCCACTTCCCCATGTACTCGGACAACCCGACCGAGACCACGGACAGCTACCTGCACGGGCAGAACAGCCTCGCGGCGCTCCTCACCCAGTATGGGGTGCAGTTCGTCTTCAACGGCCACGCCCACCTCTACGAGCGCAACTTCCAGCAGCCGGGCGAGAGCTTCGTGTCCTACGTCACCGGGGCCGGAGGGGAGACGCTCGAGCCCATCGGCCAGCACGGGACCAGTCCTTTCGATGCCTACGGTATCGGCTGGAGCTACTCGTCGAACAAAGGCTCCGCGACGGGGGCGGCCAAGCCGCCGACGTCGCCCGCGCAGGTCTTCAGCTTCCTGCTCGTCACGGTCGGATCCAGCCAGGTGACCGTGACGCCGATCAACTCGCTGGGGCAGTCGTTCGACGTCGTCGCCTACGGCTATTGATCGAGAGACGGGCGGCTCCCGGCTCGAGGCGAGCCGGGAGCCGCCCGTCGTGCGTTCGAGTGAGGGGTCGACCGTGTCGCGCCCTCAGGCGGTTCTCACGCGGCGGGCTCGAGGTCTCCAGGGTCTCTGGCGGCCAGGTCACCCGGCCGGCCGCTGCTGCGGCACGGTGAACCTGTCGGTGACGCGCCACTTCCACGTGGACGGGTCCAGGCTGAAGGTGGTGGCGGTCATGCCGGCGCCGTTCACCCGGAACATGGTGAAGCCGTAGTGGTGGAAGACCCTGCGCGCGTCGACGCCGGGCGACGTAGTGACGGTGTTGTGTGGACTGTAGAGCGGTGACCCGCCCGTGCCGACGGTCACGTAGGGCTGGCCGTTCGGCATCTCGTGGCGCACGTAGGCGTGGACGTGGCCGTCGAGCACGAGGTCCACGCCGTACCTGGCGAAGAGCTGCTCCAGCGGGAGGCGCTCGCCGTTGACGTCGAAGGACTCGTGCGGCTTGGGGTCGGTGATGGGGCGATGCAGGGCGACCACGATGTAGGTGTGCTGGTCGTTGGCGTGCGACCGGAGCGTATTCACCAGGAAGTCGGCCTGTGGCGAGTTGCGGCTGTCGCCCACGCCGTAGTAGCCGATGCGCCCGATCATCCCCGGCTCTTCGGTGGAGAGGACGATCACGAGGATCCGGGGTTGGGTGGCCGTGCCGGCCCCGTAGCTGTAGGTGTACCAGTGGTGTCCGGGGTGGAGGACGGCGGAGAAGGCGCCGGCGCCGGTCTGCGTCTGCACGCCCTCGTGGTTGCCGACGACCCAGACGTGCGGGACCTGCGCGTCCGGTCCGAGCTGCGACAGCATGTTGTTGTACTTCTGTTCGGTCGTGGTGAGCTTGTAGCGGCCCGAGGCGTTCTGGATGAGGTCGCCCACGACCACGTCGAAGGCGTGGGGCATGCTCCCCAGTCTTCGCCATGACGTGGTGGAAGCCGGGGCCGTAGTCGGCGTTCGGCGCGCTCGAGTCCGGCCGGATGTCGCCGTAGGCGGCGAACGAATAGCCGCTCTTCGTCGCGGCGGAGGCGGAATGGATGCCGCCGCATCCCGCCACTGCCAAAGCCGCGAGGGCTGTCGTCGCCACGATGGCGGCGAGGGTGGTGATCGACGTTCTTGGCCGTCTGCGAAGCATGGTCTCTCCTTCCGGAGGTCACACGACGGTACGCGGCCCCTTCGTCCTCTGGAGGGCCACTCTTTCCCTTTCTGGTGTCATTGCCCGTGCGGAATCAGCCGTTGCCGTGACCGTGCGGTCTTGCGCCCGAGGCGCCGGCCAGGGACCAGTCGACACGCTGCAGATGCGGCATCGACGTGAGGGAACGTCTGTGCACCTGCGCGCAAGACGGAGTGCAGCCCGGGGCGGGGGAACGGCCGAGGGCCGCGCAGTCCACGGTGGCGCGGCCACCCGGCGCTGCGTTAGGCTCCCGGCGTGAGCCTCGATGGCATGAGCGGCCTGCTGCTCGACATGGACGGCGTGCTCGGCGTGTCGTGGACGCCGCTGGACGGAGCGGCGGCGGCGATCACGCGCCTGCACGCCGCCGGCGTGCCCCTGCGCGTCCTCACCAACACCACGGCGCTCCCGCGAGTCGCGGTTCGGCGCGGTGCTGCGTGAGGCCGGGTTCCCGTTCGCCGACGAGGACATCCTCACGGCGTCGGTCCTGTGCGGCGCCTGGCTGCGCGAGCAGCGCGCGGGCGCCCGCGTCTTCCTGCTCGGCGACGCGCAGGCCGAGGACCTCGCCGGCGTCGAGCTGGCCGGGCTGGATGAGGCGCCGGATGTGGTGCTCGTCTCCGGCGCCGACGACTCCTTCTGCTTCGCGACCTTCAACCGCGTGCTGGCGGCGTTGCGCGGCGGCGCGGAGCTCGTCGCCATGCACCGCAACCTCTTCTGGATGACCCGGAGCGGCGAGAAGCTTGACGCCGGCGCGTACCTGCTCGGCGCTCGAAGCCGCCACGGGGCTCGAGGCCGTCGTCCTCGGCAAGCCGGCGCCCTCGTCGTTCCGCGCCGGCCTCGACGCGCTCGGCCTGCCGGCCGAGCGCGTCGCCATGGTCGGCGACGACGTCGAGAACGACGTGCTCGCCGCCCAGGCCGTCGGCATCACCGGCGTCCTGGTGCGCACGGGCAAGTTCCGCGAGGACCAGCTGGCCCGTGCGCCGGGCACGCCGGACCTCATCGTCGACTCCATTCTGGACGTCCCGGAGCTGCTCGGCCTCTGACCCGCCGCAGGCGGACGCATGCGCATCATCTGCGCCGGGCTCCTCCTTGTGTTTCCGCCTTCAAGCCCTATCATCGAGCTGTGAACTTCATCGTGCGCGCTCGCGGCCACTCGGCCGCCCCGGGCGCTCACCGAAAGGGGTAGCAGAAATGGGGCTCGCAGCACTCATCGTCGTCGTGATCGTCGTCGCGCTTGTGGTGATCACCATCCTCTCGGGCATCCGCATCGTGCGTCCGACGCATCGGGCGTTCATCGAGAGGCTCGGCAAGTACAGCCGCTTCGCCGGGCCCGGCATTCACCTGACGATCCCGTTCGGCATCGAGCGGTTCTACCGGGTCGACATCCGGGAGATCCTCGTCGACGCCACGCCGCAGACGATCATCACCAACGACAACCTCAACGCCCGCGTCGACGCGCAGGTCTACCTCAAGGTCAAGCCCGATGAGGAGAGCGTCAAGGCGTCGCAGTACAACGTCACCAACTACCAGATCCAGATCGTGCAGCTGGCGCGGACCACGCTGCGCAACATCATCGGCACCCTGAGCCTCAAGTCGGCCAACAGCGAGCGCGGCCGCATCAACGAGGAGCTTCGCACCACGCTGCGCACCGAGACCGCCAACTGGGGCCTCGAGATCCTCCGCACCGAGCTCAAGGAGATCGACCCGCCGGCGGACGTGCAGGAGACCATGAACAAGGTCGTCAAGGCCGAGAACGAGAAGATCGCCGCGGTCGACTACGCCACCGCCACCGAGACGCAGGCCGACGGTCAGCGCCGCGCCGAGATCAAGAAGGCGGAGGGCATCAAGCAGGCCAAGGTCCTCGCCGCGGAGGGCGAGGCGCAGGCCATCCAGCTGGTCAACGAGGCGGCCGAGAAGTACTTCGTCGGCAACGCCCAGGTGCTGCGCAAGCTCGAGACCGTCGAGAAGGCGTTCTGGCAGAACGCCAAGATCGTGGTGCCGTCGGACGGCAACCTGGTCAACGTGATCGGCGACCTCGCCGGCATCGCGCCGGTCCCGGTGAAGCCCACGCAGCCCAACCCCACGCCGGGGCAGCCGCAGCAGCAGCGGCGCTGAGCCGGGTTCGGAAGGCGTAGGCGCCGCCCCGCGGCCGCGCCTACGCCTTCTTCTTGCGCGGCTTCTTCTCTTTGGGCGGCAGCGACGCCGCATAGGCCGCCGCCTTGCCCACCCACGCCGCCGCCACGCCGGGGTCGCCGACCATGTCCGGCGGCAGGGCGACGTACTCCTTCATCGCCCTGCCCGGCATGGGCTCGAACGGCTTTCCGCCGGCCGTCGCGATCTCGGCCCGGTCGTCCTCCGAGAGGCGCAGCATCATCGTGTCCTGCCACACGCCGGCGAACATGTTGCCTCCGGTGAAGTAGGCGGGACAGCCGAACATCGGCCGGTAGTCGACCGGCTTGTCGAAGTCGAGCCTGGCCACCATCTCGTCGAGGAGCTTGACGAGCTTCTCGTTGGGCTTGTCCCAGGGACTCATCGCGTCTCCCGGTCGGGGGTCACTTCTTGTCGTGGCGCGGCACCACGAGCACGGGGATCGTCGCTGTGGTGGAGCAGCTTCAGGGCCGTCGAGCCGAGGAACGCCGCCGACATCGCGCCTTCGCCGTGGCTGCCGACGACGATCGCGACGGCCTTCTTCTCCCGGGCGGCCTCGAGGAGCACGTCGACCGGCTTGCCCTCGCGCACCTCGCCGCTCGCCCGCACGCCCGCCTTCTCGAGTTCCAGCGCGCGCCTCGGCGATCTGCTGGTCGCCGAACCCACGCACCATGTCGACGTGCTGGTCGTACTCGGCGCTCATCATGAGCGGCGAGTCGGTCATGCCCATGGGGACGTAGCCGATCGTGAACTCGAACGCGCTCACGACGAAGACCTCGCCGTCGTCGAGGTGCTTCGCGATCTCGGCGGTGTGCGCGAGCGCCTTCTTGGCGCAGTCGGAACCGTCATAGCCCAGGACGAGCGTGGTCGGCATCGGAGCCCTCCTCGTGTGGTTTCCTGACGGGACTATTGCACACCGGGGGCGCGCGTGAAACGGAGGAGTGCGCGCCCGGTCGCCAGGCGGCGCGCCGGGAGAACGGTGGCGTCAGACCGCGCGACGCAGCGCCCGCCGCGCGACGAGCCCGCGCCGCGGCGCGAGGATGTAGGCGAGCAGGAAGGCGGCGGTGGCGATGAGCACGACCGCCGCCCCCGACGCCACGTCGAGGTAGTAGCTGGCGTACAGGCCGGCGACGCTGGAGGCGGCGCCGACGACGGCCGAGACGGCCATCATCGCCGCCAGCCGCCGCGTGAGCAGGTAGGCGGTCGCCGCGGGAGTGACCAGCATGGCGGCGACCAGCCCCACGCCCACGGTCTGCAGGCCCACGACGATGGTCAGCGCCAGCAGGATGAGCATCGCGAAGCGCAGCGTCTCGGGCCGTTTGCCGAGCATGTGCGCGAGCACGGGGTCGAACGACGCGAGCTGGAACTCCTTGAAGAAGACGATCAGGACCGTGAGCACGATCGCCGCGAGGATGCCCGTGAGCCAGAGGTCTGCGACGCTCACGCCGAGGACGTTACCGAAGAGGATGTGCGTCAGGTCGGTCGCGTAGGACCGCACCGTGCTCATGAGCAGGACGCCGAAGGCGAGCGCGGCGGCGAAGAGGATGCCGATGGCGGTGTCCTCCTTGAGGCCGCCGCGGCGCGAGAACACGCCGATGCCGACGGCGACGAGGATGGCGGCGACGAGCGCGCCGAGGAGCAGGTTGGCGCCGAGCAGGTAGGCGATGGCCACGCCGGGGAGGATCGCGTGCGCCAGGGCGTCTCCGAGGAACGCCATCGCGCGCAGCACGACGAAGGTGCCGATCACCGAGCAGAGCACGCCGACGATGAGCGAGGCGAGCAGGGCCCGTTGCATGAACTGGAGCGTGAAGGGATCGGTGAGCCAGGCGATCATCGCGGCACCGTGTCCGGCTCGTGGCTGTGGCGGTGGTCCTCGCCGTCGCCGACGTGGCCGGGGCAGCACTGGTCGATCACGACCATGCCGCCGACGAAGAGCGCCTGGCCGCCGAAGGCTTCGCTGAGGTGGTCCTGGGTGAACACGGCGGCCGGCTCGCCGTAGGCGATGAGCCGCCGGTTGAGCAGGGCGGTCAGCTCGAAGCGCTGCGCGGCGGTCTCCATGTCGTGCGTGCTGACCAGCACGGTGATGCCCCGTCCGCGCAGGCGGTCGAGCAGCGTGAGCAGCGCTTCGCGCGCCCCCACGTCCACGCCCGTGAAGGGCTCGTCCAGCAGGAGGACGTGCGGCTCCTGGGCGAGCGCGCGGGCGAGGAACACACGCTGCTGCTGGCCGCCGGAGAGCTCGCCGATGGCGCGCCGCTCGAGCTCGGCGATGCCGAGCTCGTCCAGGCAGCGCGCCACCACCTCGCGGTCGGCGGCCCCCGGCCGGCGGAACCAGCCCAGGCGGCCGTAGCGCCCCATCATGACGACGTCGTGCACGGTGACCGGGAACCCCCAGTCGATCTCCTCGCGCTGGGGCACGTAGGCGATGGTGTCCCCGTGCGCGCCCGGGGCGCGGTCGCGCAGGACGATCTTGCCGGTGCGCACGGGGAGAAGGCCGACGAGCGCCTTGAAGAGCGTCGACTTGCCGGCGCCGTTGGGACCGACGATGGCGACCTGCGCGCCGTGAGGCACGCTCAGGGTGACGTCCTCGAGCGCCGGCCGGGCGTCGTAGGCGACGGTGACGTTCTCGAGCGTGAGGCAGGCCGCGGCGGCGGCCGTCGCGGCGGTCACCTGAGCGCCTGGAGACCGCGCGCCGTCACCCGGCGCCTCCCGGCGTCGGGACCTCGCGCGCGGCGCGGCAGCCGGCGCAGAGGCCGGTCAGCTGCAGGAAGTGGTCGGTGATGCGGTAGCCGGTCTCCCGAGCCGCCGCGTCGACGATGCCGCGCATGTCGCAGGCGGTGAACTCGGTGACGCGACCGCAGGCGCTGCAGACCACGGTGTGGCCGTGCGCCCTGCTGGCGGGCACGAAGCCTTCGCAGTGGTCCGCCCCGTGGACGCGGCGCAGCGCGCCCATCTCGGTCAGCACCTCCAGCGTCCGGTACACGGTGGTCAGCCCCAGCTCGGGGCACTGTTCCCGCGCCGCGTCGTACACCTGCAGGGCGCTGAGGCTCGAGGGGGCGGCGGCGATGGCGTCGAGGACAGCGCGCCGCTGGCGCGTCAGGCGAAGGCCGCGCGCGGCGAGGTCCGCGGCGACCTGGGCGGTGTCCAAGCTCACGGGCGACCTCCTTTCTGAAAGTGAAAACCTCTTTCAATAAGGTGGCGAGCCTAACACGCCTCGGGAGAGTGGGCAAGGAAGCGCCGTGGCCGGCGTCAGTGCTGCATCGTGTACGGGCAGGCGGCGATGCAGATGCCGCAGATCTCCGCCTCGACGCTGGTGAAGAGCGTCATGTGGTGGCGGCAGGCGCCGGCGTCGAACAGGCGCTCGCGCGCCATGCCCGGCCGCCACAGCACGTCCCGCCCGCAGCCGGCGGGGCAGGCGTCGACGCAGGTGCGGCAGGCGCCGCACGCGCTCTCGCGGACGGGCTCGCCGGCGGGCAGCTCGAGGTCGGTGAAGACGGTGGCCAGGCGCACGGCGGGGCCGAACTCCGGAGAGACGAACAGGGCCGTCTTGCCGATCCATCCGAGGCCCGCCTGTGTGGCCGCCGTCTTGTGCGGGAACGGCTTGCCGCCGTTGGTCTTCTCCATGGTGGCCTGCGTGCGCTCGGCGGCGTGGCCGTGGACCGTGAGCACGTCCACGAGAGTCCCGGTGGCGTCGTCCAGCGCGATGTTCACGCGCAGGTACTCCTGGTGGTAGTCCGGTGTGGGCCCGTGCCGCAGCCCGCGCACGACCAGCGGATCCAGCCGCATGAGGATGGAGATGGCCGTGGCGTAGTCCGGCGCCAGGGGCAACACCGGGTCGTTGGCGGCGACGCCCCAGGCGTCCACCGCCTTCGTGCGGAGGATCTGGCCGATGGCGTGCCGGTCGAGAACGTGCAGCATGTGACCTCTCTGATCAAGCGTCGGGGGTCGCGAACACGGTCTGCGGGCCCCGCCGGTTCCATCCTCGCACCGTCGCTTCGACCGCCGACAATGGACGAGGGAACGGAGTTTCACTGCCGCGCTTGTCCTTATTGGACACCGGGGTGACTGGAGGCGGAGCGGCGGGATATGTGGTTCGTTTCA
The DNA here is from genome assembly GCA_963784975.1 of uncultured Thermoleophilia bacterium. Taxonomy (GTDB): domain Bacteria; phylum Actinomycetota; class Thermoleophilia; order UBA2241; family UBA2241; genus CAIXSE01. Next base: position 17,669 of record CAWAUK010000009.1, read on the forward strand.
CAAGGCAACGTTTATTTGCATAGGACTCCGGTGACCCTCAAGGGACAGACCGAGACGAGGAGGAGGTGAGACCATGGGACCTGTGAACTTCAACAAGACGCGCGTGAAGCAGGAGGATCGCTACGGCAAGCGCCGCAAGTGATCGTGGCGGATGATGATCGGATCAGCCGACACTGTAGCGTCGCCACCCGAGAGGGGCGGTCCCGTGAGTCAGGACCGCCCCTCTCGCCGCGTACGGGGCGGGCAGGCCGGCGGCTCGCAGGCGGCTCAGCTGACGCCCGTCCGGCCCAGGCACGCGCTCAGCTCGCCTTGAAGCTCCGCAGCCGCAGGCTGTTCGTCACCACGGTGACGCTGCTCAGCCCCATGGCCGCGGCGGCGTAGATGGGGTTCAGCAGGATGCCGAACGCCGGGTAGAACACGCCGGCCGCCAGCGGGATGAGGGCGACGTTGTAGGCGAAAGCCCAGAAGAGGTTCTGCTTCACCGTGCGGATGGTCGCCCGTGAGAGCTCCACGGCGGTGGCGACTCCGCCGACGTCCCCCGACATGAGCGTCACGTCGCTCGCCTCCATGGCGACGTCGGTGCCGGTGCCGATGGCGATGCCGACGTCGGCTTGGGCGAGCGCCGGGGCATCGTTGATGCCGTCGCCGACCATCGCGACCCTGCGGCCGTCCTGCTGCAGCGCCGAGATCGCGGACGCCTTCTGCTCCGGCAGGACCTCCGCGACCACGCGCTCGATCCCGACCTGCCCGGCGATGGCCTTCGCGGTCGCCGCCTGGTCGCCGGTCAGCATGACCACGTCGAGGCCGAGCTGCTTGAGGCGGGCAACGGCTGCCGCGGAGCTCGGCTTCACCGTGTCGGCGATCGCGATCGCCCCGACCGGCTCGTCGTCGACGACGATGGTCACGACGGTCTTGCCCTGGCCGGCGAGCTCGGCGGCCCGCTCGCCGGGGTGGCCGGCGAGCCGCTCGTTGCCGGCGACGACGGTGTGGCCGTCCACCTCGGCGCGGATTCCGTGGCCGGCTACGGCCGCGAAGCTGGTCGCCGGCGGTACGTCGATGCCGCGCTCGGCGGCCGCGGCGAGCACGGCGACCGCCAGCGGATGCTCGCTGCCGCGCTCGGCCCCTGCCACGAGGCGCAGCAGGGCGTCGTTGTCGAACGCCCCACCAGTCTCGGCGTCCGTGCCGTGACCCGAGCCGAACAGGACCACGTCCGTCACGCGGGGCTTGCCCTCGGTGATCGTGCCCGTCTTGTCGAGCACGACGACGTCGAGCTTGTGCGCCGTCTCGAGCGCCGCGCCGTCGCGGATGAGCACGCCGTTCTCGGCGCCCTTGCCGGTACCGACCATGATCGCCGTCGGCGTCGCGAGGCCGAGCGCGCACGGGCACGCGATGACGAGCACGGCGACGAAGTTGAGCAGCGCGTAGTTGAGCGCCGGCGACGGCCCGAACACGAGCCACACCACCAGGGTGATGGTGGCGATGACGATCACGGCCGGCACGAACCATGCGGCGATGACGTCCGCGAGCCGTGCGATGGGCGGCTTGGAGCCCTGCGCCTGCTCGACGAGGCGCACGATCTGCGCCAACGCCGTCTCGGAGCCGACCTTGGTCGCGCGGAAGGTGAACGAGCCGGTGGTGTTCATGGTGGCGCCGATGACCTCGTCGCCGGGGTGCTTGCCCACCGGGATGGGCTCGCCGGTGAGCATGGACTCGTCGACCGGCGAGGAGCCCTCCTCGAGCACGCCGTCCACCGGCACCTTCTCGCCGGGGCGCACGACGACGAGGTCGCCCACCAGCACCTGGGCGACCGGCACGTCGGACTCAACACCGGCGCGGACGACGCGCGCCGTCTTGGGTTGCAGGCCGATGAGCGCCTTGATGGCGGCCCCGGTCTGCCCCTTGGCGCGCGCCTCGAGCAGCCGCCCCAGCAGGATCAGCGTGATGATGAAGGCCGCGGAGTCGAAGTAAGCCGGCACGCTCATGCCCTGGTGTTCGAAGAAGCTGGGGAAGAGGACGCCGGCGACGCTGTACAGGTAGGCGGCCGAGGAGCCCATTGCGACCAGCGTGTTCATCGTCGTCGTGCCGTGCTTCAGCGCCGACCACGCCGTCGCGTAGAACTGCCAGCCCACCCAGAACTGCACGACGCTGGCGAGCGCCCAGAGGAAGTAGCCGTTGTTCATCCACGCGGGCAGGAACGTGAACCAGTCCATCTGCATCGTGCCGGCGAAGATGACGACGCTGAGCACGAAGCCGACGGTGACCTTGAGCTTGAGCGCGCGGTAGGCGGCGGCGCGGGCGGCCTCTTCGGCGTCCGCCGCCGCCTCCATGCCCTCCTCGCCGGCGCCGGGCGCCGGCTCCACGACGTCGTAGCCGGCGCCGCGCACCGCCTCCACCAGGTCCTGGTAGCTCGCCTGGCCGGGGATGTACGAGACGGTCGCCTTCTCGGTCGCCAGGTTGACATCGGCTTTGAGCACGCCCGCGGGCATGCGCAGAGCCTTCTCGACGCGGCTCACGCAACTGGCGCAGGTCATGCCGATGATCGGCAGCGTCTCCTCCGCCGTCACGACGCCGTACCCCGCCCCTTCGACCGCGGCGACGAGGTCACCGGCCGTGACTGCCCCAAGGTCGAACGTGACCGTCGCCTTCTCGGTGGCCAGGTTCACGGCGGCCTTGTCCACGCCCTGGACCTTGCCGATGGCGCGCTCGGTCCTCGCCACGCAACTGGCGCAGGTCATGCCGGTGATCGGCAGCTCGATGGTGGTGTGGCGATCGCTCATGGGACTCCGGTGGCAGGTTCGCTCCGCAGGGTGTCGCGCCCTGCCGCGGTTAGTGTTCCCGTGCTCAAACGATGGTACCCCTAGGGGGTATGAGGGGGCTACCCTGTGCCCGGTGCGCGGCGCCGGGCAGAGGGTCGGGCGGCGGGCCGGCCGGAGGCGCGCCCGTCTCCCGCCCCGTATGATTGCCTGCGGCACCGGTAGCGACGAAGCGAGAGACCATGGCCATCTGGGACGCGCAGCACGAGACCATCGACCGCGAGCGGCTCGAGGAGCTGCAGTCCACTCGCCTCCGCGACATGCTGGCCAGGGTCTACGAGCGCGTCCCGTTCTACCACGAGCAGCTGGACGCCGCCGGCTTCGAGCCCGGCGACCTCGGGGGCCTGGACGACGTCGCCGGCCTGCCGTTCACCGAGAAGACGGACTTCCGCGACAACTATCCCTACGGCCTGTTCGCCGTGCCCATGAGCGAGGTCGTCGAGATCCACTCCTCGTCGGGGACCACCGGCAAGGCTGTCGTCGGCGGCTACACCAAGGCCGATCTCGAGACGTGGACCGAGCTCGTGTGCCGGCTCGCCGTCGCGGCCGGCGTAGACGACGGCGACGTCGCCCAGATCGCCTTCGGGTACGGCATGTTCACCGGCGGCTTCGGCCTGCACTACGGGCTGCAGCGCGCCGGCGTGGCGGTGCTGCCGATCAGCGCCGGCAACACCGCGCGCCAGATCCAGTACATGAAGGACTTCGGCACGACGGTGCTCATCGCCACCCCGTCCTACGCGCTCTACATCGGCGAGGTGCTGCAGAAGCGCGGCGTGCCGCTCGAGGCGCTGCGCCTGCGGCTTGGCCTGTTCGGCGCCGAGACCTGCAGCGAGGAGATGCGCGCGCAGATCGAGAGCCGGCTGCCGATCAGGGCCACCGACAACTACGGGCTGACGGAGCTCGCCGGGCCGGGCGTGGCCGGCGAGTGCGAGTGCCGCAGCGGCATGCACATCTCCGAGGACCACTTCCTCGCCGAGTGCCTGGACCCGGCGACCGGCAAGCCGGTCGCCGACGGCGAGGTCGGCGAGCTCGTGGTCACGGCGTTCACGCGCGAGTGCTCGCCGGTGCTGCGCTACCGCACCCGCGACCTCACGTCGCTCACGCGCGAGCCCTGCGCCTGCGGGCGCACGACCGCGCGCATGGGCAAGGTCGTCGGCCGCACCGACGACATGTTCATCATCAGCGGCGTCAACATCTTCCCGTCGGCGGTCGAGAGCGTGCTGTTCCAGATCGAGGGCGTCGAGCCGTTCTACCAGATCGTGCTTGGGCGCTCCGGCGGGCTCGACACGTTCGAGGTGCACGTCGAGGTCACCGACACACTCTTCGACGGCTGGATGGACGACCTGCGGGCGTTCGAGCGCCGCGTCACCGAAGAGCTCCGCTCGCAGCTTCTCGTCCGCCCCAAGGTCAAGCTCGTCGAGCCCGGCTCGCTCGAGCGCAGCGAGGGCAAGGCGCGGCGCGTCATCGACCACCGGCCGGCCTGACCCAGGCGACCTGCCGGCGGTGAGCCTGACGGCGACGATGGCGCCGACGCGGCCGGGCGCTGAGGATGACCGCCCAGTCCTTCGAGCCGGGCGGGCGCCATGGGCTGAGGGCGTACGTGGAGGCCGGCGGTGCAAGCCCCCGCTTTGCGCCGCCGGCCAGAGTCAAAGTCGACTTGGAAGGTCCTCTCTCGGAGTCTTCCGGTCTCCTGGCCACTACATCGGGTCGCGTCGCCGAGGGGCGTATGGAACAGGCGTCTAGACGAGGGGATGACGCGTCGCCGCGGCTGACGACGCGTCAGACGGTGACGCGCAGGAGCTCGAGGTAGCTGGTGCTGCCCTCGAGGACCTTGGTGATGCCGTCCTGGCGCAGCGAGGAGACGCCCTTGCCCCGGGCCAGGCGCTGGATCTCGAGGACGCTGCCGCCCGTGGCCACGACGTCGCGCAGCTCGTCGTCCACGACGAGCACCTCGTAGAGGCCGAGGCGGCCGCGGTAGCCGGTGCCGAAGCACTTGGCGCAGCCGACCGGCTCGTAGATCTTGAAGCGCTTACTGGGCGCCGGCCCCAGTCCGAGCTCCGTCCAGCGATCGTCGGTCATGGTCGTCTCGCTGCGACAGTGCGGGCAGAGCCGGCGCACGAGCCGCTGGGCGACGAAGCACCGCCACGCAGCCGCGACCAGATAGCGGGGCACGCCCATCTCGACGAGGCGGTTGACCGCCGCCGCCGCGTCGTTGGTGTGCAGCGTGCTGAACACCTTGTGGCCGGTGATG
>CAWAUK010000010.1:0-12101 GCA_963784975.1 uncultured Thermoleophilia bacterium
CGACCTTGGGGGCCTTGGCCTTCGGCTGCGCCGGCTCGTCGGCCTTCTTCTCGAGGCGCTTCTTGAAGCGGTCCACGCGGCCGCCCGAGTCCACGAGCTTCTGCTTGCCCGTGTAGAACGGGTGGCACTGCGAGCAGAGTTCCACGTGCAGCTCCTTCTTGGTGCTGCGCGTGGTGAACGTGTTGCCGCAGCTGCAGTGCACGGTCGCCTCTTCGTACTGCGGATGGATGTCTTTCTTCATCTGAACGGATCCCTTCTGGGAGCAAACCCGGTGCTGACGCGACACGGCGCGAGGCCGAAGCGGGATGATACCACGAACCGGCGCACCGCTTCGAATCCTTCCCGGAGCCAAACACCGATCCGGGAGCCGCAAGGAGAGGCGCGGATGCAGCGGCGCGGCATTCCTCCCTATACTCCTTGCCGACCACATCGCCGGCGCGCCTGCCGCGGGCGAGACTGCTCGAGGAGAGGTCCGGATGCCGGACATGTTCGCCCACTATCTCGTCGCCGAGGCGGCGGCGCAACGCGCCGACGCCGGCCGGCTCCTCGCCGACACCTTCGACGCCTACAAGGTGGGCGCGCAGGGCCCGGACGTGTTCTTCTACTCGCGCCTGGTGCGCGGGCGCCGCGGGCGCCCGAACCTCGCCCACCTCACGCACCGGCACCGGATGGCCGCGGCGTTCCGCAGCATGCTCGCCCGCGCCGCCGCGTCGCCTGCGGGGGAGCGCAGCGCCGCCTTCGCCTTCGTCGCCGGGTACGCTGCGCATCTGTGTCTGGACGCCGAGGCCCACCCATGGGTGCTCTACTGGACCGGGGACATCACCGACGGAGCCGATCCGCCGGCCAAGACCGAGGCCTTCCGCCGACATGGGATCCTCGAGGCGTCCATCGACGTCATCCTCAGCCGCGAACGGTCAGACGACACCGCCTGGCTGCGCCGGCAGCGGCTCCTGCGCCTGCCGCCGGCGCAGGCGATGACGGCCGCGACGCTGTTGAGCGGCATGCTGAGCGAAGTGTACGGCGTGACCTTCACCCCCGCGGAGGGACGCTCGGCCTTCCGCGCCATGGAGTGGGTCTACGCGACGATGAGCGATCCGCGCGCCCTGCCGACGCGGCTTCTCGGGATGGTCGCCCCCGCGGTCGACAAGGGCGGCGTCGTGCGCACCCAGATCTACCCGGAGACCCCGGCGCCTGCCGCCGCCCGCCTCTACGCCGGGCGGAGCCCCTGGTACTACCCCTCGCTGCCGGACGAACCGCGCACCACGACGTTCGCGGAGATCCTCGAGACCGCGACGGCCGAGACGGCGCGCTGCCTCGAGGCGATCGCCGCCGTGGCCGATCGCGACGCGGCTGTGGACGAGGCGGTGGACGTCATCGGCGACCGCAGCATGCTCACCGGTGTGGCCTGCGACGACCCGCGCCCGCGGGTCGCCTTCGCGCCCGACCGCGATGTCATCTGGGGAGACGCGGGCCGGCCTGATGCCGGCGCGCCGCTCAGCGCGAGTTCTTGATCAGCGCGCTGAGGAACTCGGCGTTGTTGTTGGTCTCGCGCGTCTTCTTGATGAGCAGCTCGATGGCCGCGGCGGGGTCGAGGCTGTGCAGCACCGAGCGGAGCTTCCACACGGCGGCGGCCTCAGCCGGCTCCATGAGCAGCTCCTCCTTGCGCGTACCGGTCAGCTCGATGTCGATGGCCGGGAAGATGCGCTTGTCGGCCAGCTTGCGATCGAGCCTGATCTCCATGTTGCCGGTGCCCTTGAACTCCTCGAAGATCACCTCGTCCATGCGCGAACCGGTGTCGATGAGCGCCGTGGCCAGGATGGTGAGCGAGCCGCCCTCCTCGATGTTGCGCGCCGCGCCGAAGAACTTCTTCGGCGGGTAGAGCGCCGTGCTGTCGACGCCGCCCGAGAGGATGCGGCCGCTGGCCGGGGTGTTGAGGTTGAAGGCACGGGCCATGCGGGTGATGGAGTCGAGCAGGACCACGACGTCGTGGCCCATCTCGACCAGGCGCTTGACGCGGTCGAGCACGAGCTCGGTGACCTGCACGTGGTTCTCGCTCGGCTGGTCGAAGGTGCTGGAGACGACGGTGCCGATGACGGAGCGCTGCATGTCGGTGACCTCCTCCGGGCGCTCGTCCACGAGCAGCACGAAGAGGTCGATCTCGGGGTTGTTGACCGCGATGGAGTTGGCCAGCTTCTTGAGGATCGTGGTCTTGCCGGCCTTGGGCGGCGAGACGATGAGGCCGCGCTGACCCTTGCCGAGGGGGCACAGCAGGTCCATGATGCGCGCCGCCGTGTCGTGCTCGTCGGTCTCGAGGCGCAGGCGCTCCTCGGGGTACAGCGGCGTGAGCTTCTCGAACACGGGGCGCTGGCGCGCGGCGTCCGGGTCCATGCCGTTGATGCCGTCGATCTTGAGGAGCGCGTTGTACTTCTCGTTGTCCTTGGGCTCGCGCACCTGGCCGGCGACCAGGTCGCCGCGGCGGAGGCCGAAGCGGCGGATCTGGCTGAGGCTCACGTAGACGTCGCGGTCGCCCTGGGTGAAGCCGTTCGTGCGCAGGAACCCGAAGCCGTCCGGGAGAACGTCCAGGATGCCGGTGCACGGGATGGACGGGCGGTCGTCGCGGGGCTGCTCGCCGCCGCCTCCGCCGCCCTGGCGCTGCTTGTCGCGCCCGCGGCGGTTCTTGCCCTTGCCCTGGCGCTGCTGCTGGCCCTGCTGCTGGCCGCCGCCCTGCTGCTGCTGGCGGTCGCCGTCGCCGGCCGGCCGGTCGACCGCCGGCGCCTCGGGCGCCTGGTCGGCGGGCTTGTCGGTCGGCGGCGCGTCGGTCGCCGCGCTCGCGGCGGGCGGCGCGTCGGTAGCGGCCGGCGCCGCCTCGGCGGGCCTGTAGGCCGCGGCGGGGGGGAGGCCTCAGCAGGCCTCTCAGGCGCCGCGGCTGGGGCGGAGGCCTCGGCAGGCTTCTCGGCCGGCGCGGCGTCGTCCGGCTTGGCGGCCGGCGGCGCGGCGTCGTCCGGCTTGTCGGCCGATGGCGTCGCCGCTGCCGCGGCTGCCTCGGCCGCCGCGGCCTTGGACGCCTTGGTGGCCCTGGCCGGCTTGGCGGCCGGCTTCTCGGCGGCCGGCGCCTCAGCGGCGGGGGTGGGAGCGGCGGCGGTCTCCACGGCCGGCTCGATCGGAACGGTCATCTGGTCTGTTTGTTCAGTGCTCATGGGCTCCCGGGACTCCTGGCATCCTGTGTGCGACGTGGTACGCCGCGCGTTGTGGGATGCCGTACGAGTAAAGGTGGCTGTGCGATGGAAGGCGGAACCCGTGCGGGCTCCGCTGCAGAGTATGTCATACCGCGCAAGAGATTCCCAGTAACCTCGTGGCTTGCCGGCTGTGGGACGTGGCCCGCCGCGCGACGGCGACGGCCGGGGGGTGCGCTTAGTCTATCGGACGGCGGCGGCGGAACTGAAGACCGGCCTCACGCCGGCGCCTCGTCCTCTGCCGGCGCAGGCTCGGCCTCCGGCGCCGGCTCGCCGCCGGGCACACCCGCGCCGCCCTCCTCCTCAACGCGGCGCAGGATCATGCCGAGCACTTCGCTCAGATTGTCGTCGAGGCTCGGCCCGTCGATGACGGGCACGCCCAGCGCCTGCGCCCGGCCGACCATGTACTTCTGGATGCGGCGGATCTCGGCGAAGTGCTCGAGGTAGCGGCGCAGCGGACGGATGCCGCCGGTCTCCCACTCCCGCACCGTGAAGTTGCTGCGATGCCGCTCCTTGTCGGCGATCGCGAGCATGAACTCGAGCACGATCGCCTCCCCCCAACGCGACCGGTCGAGGTACCCGGGCACCAGGTGCACCCCCTCGACGACCATCCGCTGCGCTTCGTCCACGCCGCGCTGGATGAGCGCCTCGATGCCCACCGAGACAGCCTTGGTCTGTTCGATGAAGCCCATCTTGCTGAGGTCCGTCTCCCGCGGCACCGGCACGCGCACCGCCGAGGCGGCGTCGAACGACGAGGTGTGGATGGCCGGCATGAGCTCCGGCGCGAAGAAGGCGCGCATGGTCTGGCGCACCATGTCGGTGCCGATCAGGCGCGTGATGCCGAGGCGGTGGGCGAGCTGGGTCGCCAGCGTGCTCTTGCCCACGCCCGTGGCACCGCCGATGAGGATGATCAGCGGCGTCTCGAGGCGGCGAAGCTTCTGCCACTGGCGGAAGCGCTCGATGAGGACGTCGCCCTGCGCCGGCCCGAGCTGGTCGCGCGCGATCTCGTGCAGGTCGGCGAGGGTGAGGGCCGCCGGCCCGCGGCGCCGCAGGCGCCGCTCCACGGCGGCCGCCACGTTGTAGGCGCGCTCGGGCGCAAGGCCCGTCGACATGAGCGTCTGCGCCATGAGGCCCTTGCTGAACGGCGCCTGGTCGCCCTCGTCGATCAGCGGTATGTCGTGGTGCTCGGGCACCGTCATGCTCCCTCGGCGCGGCGGTCGGGCGACGACGCAACACGCGCGTCGAAGCGCTCGCCGGCGAGCGCCGCCAGCCAGTCGACGGTCGCCCCCAGGTCGCCCTCGAGCGCCACCGGCTCGTTGTCGCAGAACACGAGCTCGCGGCCGGCGGCGGCGGCGCCCTCGGCGACGACGTCCACCGCCGCCGCCTTGATCTCGGTGAGGAACACGTCGGCCTCGGCGGCCGCGCGCTTCACGGCGTCGGGCAGCCGGCGGCGGTCGGCGAGGTCGCAGGAGACGAGCACCACTTCGGCGCCGTGGTCGCCGGCGAGCGAAGCCGCCAGCCGCGGCGCGGCCGCCTCGTGGCGCCGTGGTGAAGAAGGCGACGCGGCGGCCGCGGACGGACTGCGCCGGCCGCGGCCGGAACACCGTCGGCACGACCTCGAGGCCGAGCTTGACACCCTTGGCGGCGGCGGTGAGCGCCGCCACTTCACCGGGCGTGGCGAACGGCGGTTCACACTGCGTCAGCACCAGGGCGTCGCTGAGCAGCAGGCGGTAGGTGCCGAGGAAGCCGGCCACGTAGTCGGCCGGCTGGGCCGCCCCGGCCACGCAGAGCGTGGCGTCGGCGGCCACCGGCGGCACCACGGCGCCGCTGCCCTCGATCACGGCCAGCGCGGCGCCGCGTCCGTCCAGCAGCGGCAGCGCCTCGCGCACGTTGTCGTCGAACGTCATGCCGGCGAGCCCGCCGCCGCAGCGCCGGCAGCCGATCGCGGTAACGCCGGCGAGCACCGCGTCCTCGTAGCAGTCGCTGGCGGCGTGGCGGCCGGCGCGGGAGGCGGCGAGCAGCTCGGCGGGTCCGAGCCCGTCGCCGCCGCGGATGAGCTCCGGCTCGGGCGGCCCGCCGCGGCCCATGGCGAGCACGACGACGCCGCCGTCCGCCCGCCGGGCGGCGTCGATCCTCCTCGCCAGCCAGCCGCTCACCGCGGTCTTGCCGACGCGCTTGCCGGTGCCGATCACGGCGAGTGACGGCGCGGCCGTCAGCCGCGCGAACGCCTGCGGCCGGACCTCGGTGTCCGCGGCCACGTAGGCCGCGCCCTCTGCGAGCGCCGCGCTCATGAGCAGGAACCGTTCGCGATAGCCGACCACCGGCTCGTCCGAGAGGTCGACCAGCGCCTCGGCGCGCGCCGCGCGCAGCGCGGCGCGCACGCCCTCGAGCACCTCGTGCGCGGACGCGGACCGCGGCTCCACCGCGTCCAGCCGCGGGACGCCGATCTCGGCCGCGAGCGCGGCCAGGGAGTCGCCCGCTTCGCCTCCGGCCGAGCCCGCCTCCACGGAGTCGCCGCGCAGCTTCTCGCGGCCGCCGGCGAAGATGCCCGCCTCCACGGAGTAGGCGTCGCCTAGCCGCGCGATCCCGGCCGCGACCACGGGTGGGTAGTGTTCGCCGTCGACGAGCACGACGGCGCGCGGCCGGCGAGCGCCTATCTGCTCTCCTCCTCCTCACGCGCAGGGCAGATGTACTTGTCGAACGACCCGGTGGACGGGACGAAGTCGATCAGCGTCTCTTCCCCATGGAACGGGTACTTGCGCGTCACCTGCACCCGGTCGCCCTCGATGCGGATGAGGTTGTAGCACGCTTTCGTGTTGCCGCGGAGGCGCAGGGAAGAGCAGGTCCCGGCGTTGACGACGAAGAGATGCTCCAGCCGCCACGCGTAGGGCACGTGCTTGTGGCCCGACAGGACGAGGTTGACGCCGCATTCCTGCAGGACCTCGAGGAGGTCGCCGGCGTCCAGGACCATGCTTCGCTCGCGACCCGTACCGGGGATCGGCAGCAGGTGGTGGTGGAGCATGAAGATGCGAAACGCGGCCGGGCGGGCGTACTGCTCGCGCAGCCAGCCGTAGCGCGCCCGGCCGACCTGACCGTAGTCGAGGTCGGGCTCGCTCGAGTCGAGCGCCACGATGGACACGTCGTCCATCGTCAGCGTCCGGACGCGCGGCCCGATGAGCTCCTCGAAGTGAAGGTACCCGACGTTGCGCGAATCGTGGTTGCCGGGCACGACGACCATCGGCGCCTCGATGCGCCGCAGGTACTCGACCGCCGTCAGGTAGTCCTGGCGGAAGCCCATCTCGGTGAGGTCGCCGGCGCACAGGACGATGTCCGGCTCGAGCTCGTTGAGCTCGATGACGACCCGGTCCATGAGGCTCGGCACGAAGTACGGCGACCCGGCGTGGATGTCGCTGATGTGGGCGATGGTGAGCTCGGTCACTGCGCTGGTCCCCCCGACGCTCGGTGAGGCGTCACTCTACAACAACAATACGCGCGGGTCCCTGCTTGTCGAGCACCGAGAAGCTCGTCTGGGCCCCTGGCGGCGGAAGCGCAGGCGCATCGTCGTGCGGCCGACGCGGAGGTTGCTGAGCGTGACCTCCCCCAGCCACCGCGGCAGCACCGGGTTGTGCACGTAGACGATGTTCTCCTCGGCCTGCGCGTAGATGCCGAGCATCGATTGCAGCACGAGGAACAGGGCGGCGGCAGAGTTGGCGTCCGGCGAACACGCCATGGGGAACGAGACGGGCCGGTCGACCGTCTGCCGCATGAAGCCGCAGAACATCTCCGGCAGGCGTGCGTACTCGTGCGCGGCGGCGGCCTCCACCAGCCCCCAGGCGAGGCGGTTCGCCTCCTGCACGTAGCCGTGCTTCTTGAGGCCGTTCGCGATGAGCGCCGTGTCGAACGGCCACACGCTGCCGTTGTAGAAGCTCACCGGGTTGTAGAACCGCGTGTCCTTGCTGAGCGTGCGGATGCCCCAGCCGGTGAACATGTCCGGGGCCATGAGGCGCCGGACGACGTCCGGGACGTGCTGCTCGGCCACGATCCGCGACCACAGCGCGTGGCCGATGGTCGACGAGACCGCGCGCACCTGGCGCTTCTCCCCGTCGAGCGCCATCGCGTAGAAGCCCTCGTCCTCCATCCAGAAGCGCTCGTTGAAGGCGCTGCTTGAGGCGCGCTGCGGACTGCGCCAGCCGCTCCGCGCGCTCCACGTCCCCCAGCTGTCCGTACACGGCGGCCAGGCGGCGCTTGGCGTAGTAGATGTAGCCCTGCGTCTCGGCGAGCGCTATGGGCCCCTGGGCCGGCGTGCCGTCGTCGTGGAGCACGGCGTCGAACGAGTCGCGCCAGCCCTGGTTGCGCAGGCCGACGCGCGAGCGGCGCTCGTACTCGACGAAGCCGTCGCCGTCCGGGTCCCCGGGGCCGTCGACCCAGGCGAGCGCGGCGTCCACGGAGGCGGCGCGCAGCTCGAACCCGTCGAGGTCGCCGGTCCAGACGGCGAGCTCGGCGACCAGCAGCAGCCAGAGCGCCGTCGCGTCCACGGACCCGTAGTAGGGCGTGTGCGGCACGGCGCGCACGGCGGCGAGCTCGCCGCGCCGCAGCTCGTGCATGATCTTGCCGGGCTGCTCCTCGCGGAAGGCGTTGTCGACCGTGCCCTGCCGTCTCCCCAGGAACGAGACCGCCGACTTCGCCCAGCGCAGGTCGAGGAGCAGGGTCTCGAGACCGACGAACGTCATCTCGCGCCCGAAGGGCGCCACGAACCACGGCAGCCCGGCGAGCGGCACCCGCTCGCCGTCGATCACCGTGGACAGCAGGCGCAGGTCGTGCTGGCCGCGGCGCAGCGCCCGGTTCAGCTGGTCGTTGTCGGTGAAGATGTCGGTGTCTTCCGACTCCCAGCGCTCGTGCTCGTGGCGCAGCGCCCCGATGCGGGCGTTGAACTCGCCGCCGGCCTCGCCCGGCGCTCCGGGCCCCACGACCTGGACGTCGTAGCGGATGGTCGCATGCCCGCCCGGCGGCAGATGCAGCCGGAACCGCGCCCTGCCCTGCTTGAGGGACTCCGGGCGGTCGTGAAAGCGGATGATCGTCTGGCGGGTGACCTCGTCGAGCCCGAGGTAGGAGAGCGTGAGGGCGCCGTCGCCGGTCTGCGGCGCGAGCCGCTGGCCGCGGCGACGGCGGCGGCTGCCACGGACCTCGAACAGATCGGCGAAGTCCGCGTCGAAGTGCAGGTCGATGACGAGCTCCACCGCGCGCTGGTCGTAGTTGCGCACGCGCAGGAGCTCGTACAGCCGGTCGGAGACGAAGCGCGTGCGGCGCACGTGCACGCTCGCCTGCGGCAGGGTGTGCCCGTCCGCGGTGCGCGCCTCCAGGTTGGTCAGCTCCACCGTCGCCGCGTACCCGCGGTCGGCGCTGGCGCTGAGCAGCACCGGCTGGCGGCCGGCGATCGTGAGCTCGTGCCGGCTGAGATGGCGGGTGTCGCGGTAGTAGAGCCCCAGCACCGAGTTCTCCGTCCCAGGCACCTGCCCGAGCTCGTTGGTGTAGAGGAAGAGGTCGCCCTCTTTGATGGCGAGCCGGGACGCGCGCCCGCCGCCCATCACGTAGCGCTCGGCGCTCGTGGTGGTGACGACGGGCTCTTCCGCCGGGCGCTCGCGCACGGACGGCTGCCTCTCTGGTTGTTCCTGGGACCTGCTCATCGCCGCGGCCCATCGCCTCCCGGGCTCGTGCTTGTCGGCGGCCGCCGGATGCGGCGCCGCAGGCGGGTTCTTACCCCGTCGCCTTGAGGAACAGCCGCATCAGCGCGGCGCCGTCGTCGACGAAGAGGCCGGTCATCGCCGCCTGCGACTCCCCGTAGTCCATGGCGCCGCCCCCGCCGGCGCCGGGCAGCGGCTCGCTGATCGCGAACGGTACGGGGCCGGGCGCGTGCGTGCGAGTGCGCACCGGCGTGAGATGGTCGGGGACCACGAGCACACCTGGGCGCTGCGGAAGGGCCATGATGGGCGCGAGCACTTGCGCGTCCACGCGCTCGATGGCGCGGATCTTCTCACGCAGGTCGCCCATGTGGCCGGCCTCGTCCGGCGCCTCCACGTGCACCCAGACGAGGTCGTGGTCGGCGAGCGCCGCGACGGCGGCGCGCGCCTTGGCGCCGTAGTCGGTGTCGAGGCCGCCGGTGGCGCCGGGCACGTCGATGACGTCCAGCCCGGCGAGCCGCCCGATGCCGCGCACGAGGTCGACGGCGCCGACCACGGCGCCGGTCAGCCCGAAGTGATCGCGGAACGGCGAGATCCTCGGCGCCGTGCCTTCGCCCCAGAACCAGGCGCTGGTGCCCGGGCGCACGCTGTCGAGCACCTCGCTCGCGCGCTGCTGGACCGCGGTGAGCTCCGCCGCCGGCGAGCCTTCGCCGGCGACGCCGGCGGCCTCGCCGGGCAGGTGCCCGGCGACCGGCCGGTCGAGGATGTCGTGCGGCGGCGTGCAGGGCACGAGCGCGCCGCCGCGCCACACGAGGAGATGACGGTAACTGACGCCCTCGTGAAACTCGAAGGGCCCACCTGCCATCTCGTCCTGCAGCGCCTCGATGCAGCGGCGGGCCTCGTCGCTGCCGATGTGCCCGGCGGTGTTGTCCACCATGAGCCCGCCGGCCACCGTGACGAGATTGAGACGGTAGGAGACGTCGTCCGGGCCGAGCTCGACGCCGATGCTGGCCGCCTCGAGCGGGCTGCGCCCGCTGAAGACGGCGGCCGGGTCGTATCCGAGCACGGCGAGGTTGGCGACGTCGCTGCCCGGCGGCATGCCGTCGGGGACGGTCCGCGCCAGCCCGCAGGTGCCGCCGCGCGCGAGCGCATCCATGTACGGCGTCGTGGCGGCTTCGAGCGGCGTGCGGCCGCGCAGCGCCGCCTGCGGCTCGTCGGCCATGCCGTCGGGGACCAGCAGCACACGCCTGCGCATCAGCTCCACCTCCCCGACCGGCACGGCCCGGTCATTCCGCCGACGTCGCTCACGACGAGCCGCCCAGCACCATCAGCGGCAGCCCGGCGAGCCCGTCGTACTTGGGCCGGTACCGCTCCGTGTCGTAGCAGCGCGCGACGTCGACGACCTTCTTGGTGGAGACGACCTCGTCGATCGGCACCGAGCCGTAGCCGCCGTCGCGCAGCGCGACCATGCGGCCCGTCTCGCCCCTGAGGATCAGGTCCACGGCGAGGTTGCCGTAGGCGGTCGGCACGATGCAGTCGATCGCGTCCGGCGCGCCGCTGCGCACCAGGTAGCTGAGGTTCATGCTGATCATGTCGATCTTCTTGCCGCCGTTGTACCGCGGCGCCAGCTCCTTGATCTTGTTGCTCACGTTCTGGCCGATGCCGCCGAGCTTGGCGTGGCCGAACATGTCCTTCTCGCCGGCCATGAACACCATCTCGCCGCCGGCCGGCATGGCGCCCTCGCTGACGATGCAGACCGAGTAGCCCTCGGGCCGGCTGTTGCGGTCGGCGACGAGGAGCTCCGTGAGTCTCTCCATGTCGAACTCGGCCTCGGGGATCACGCAGCGGTCGGCCGCGCCGGCGAACGTCGGCAGCAGCGCCGTGAAGCCCGCGTAGCGGCCGAAGACCTCGAGCACGACGATGCGCTCGTGCGAGGCGGCCGAGCTGGTGACCTGGCGGGCCATCTCGATGGTCCGGTTCACGCAGGTGCCGAAGCCCATGCAGTAGTCGGTGCCGGGGACGTCGTTGTCCATCGTCTTGGGGATGGCGACGACGGGGAAGCCGCGGCGGCCGAGCTCGACGCCGTAGCTGAGCGTGTCGTCGCCGCCGGCCGGCACCAGGTAGTCGATGCCGAGGAACTCCAGGTTCGCCATCACTTCGTCCGTGAGGTCGTTCTTCTCCGCCGCGTACTTGTCCCTGAGGTGCGCCGGGACGTCCTTGGCCGGCACGGCGCTGGGCCGCGTACGCGACGAGTGCAGGAACGTGCCGCCCGAGTACGCGTAGCGCTCGACCAGCTCGCGCGTGATCGGCAGCACCCACTCGCTGTTGTCGGCGTCGGCGTCGCGCTTCATCTGCACGAGACCGGCCCAGCCGCGGCGGATGCCGACGACCTCGTACCCTTCGCTGAGGGCGCGCAGCGTGACGCCGCGGATCGCCTGGTTGAGCCCGGGGATGTCGCCGCCGCCTGTGAGGATGCCGATGCGGCCCTTCTTGTCACTGCTCATGGTGTCTCCTCTCCTCTGGGGCGTCGCGGGGCGGTGATCCTCCGGTGCCCCGCTCGAAAGCTACCGTGCGGTGCCGCTGCGCCGCCCCGCACGAAGGCCCGCCTTCGGTGGCTGCGGCGGCCATTCAGGCGTCGCCCTCCACGCGGATCACGGCCGGCTCGCCGTGCACGTCGGGCAGCGCGCTGATCTGCCCGAGAGCCGCGAAGAACTGTTCCTCGCGGACCGGGTGGAGCAGCAGCACGAGCTCCGCCTCGTCGCCGCCGCCCTCCTGGACCATGGACCTGATGCTGACGCCGTGGTCGCCGAACAGCGCGCTCACCTTGGCGAGCACGCCAGGCTGATCGTTCACCCTCAACCTGAGGTAGAATCTCGAGACCATGTCGGCGTCCGGGAAGAACGGCAGGTCTTTGTAGCAGAGGCAGTTCTGCGCGAAGCTGCCCTTCACCGTGTTGACCACGGAGATCACGTCCCCGATGACGGCCGAGGCCGTGGGCACGCTGCCGGCGCCGGGGCCGAACAGCATGATCTCGTCGAACGTGTCGCTCGTGAGGAACACCGCGTTGTACGCGCCGGTGACGCCGGCCAGCGGATGCGCTTTCGGGATGAAGGCCGGGTAGACGCGCACGTTCATCCGGCCGTCGATCAGCTTGGCCACGCCGAGCAGCTTCGCGACCAGGCCGAGCCGG
>CAWAUK010000011.1:0-44624 GCA_963784975.1 uncultured Thermoleophilia bacterium
ATGGACAACGGGTTGATATTCCCGTACCACCCACGTGCGCTAACACCGATGGGGGGACGCGGTAGGTAAAGCGGACCATGGCGTTGGTTGACCATGGACAAGCGCGTAGGACGGAGTGTAGGAAAACCCGCACTCCACTAAGTCTGAGACGTGATGTCAGCTGGCGTAAGCCGGCGAGCCGCTGGTTCCTTGCCGCCTAGAAAAGCCTCTAGGGAGTGCGTGTGGTGCCCGTACCAAAACCGCCACAGGTGGGCAAGTAGAGAATACTAAGGCGATCGAGAGAACCCTCGTTAAGGAACTCGGCAAAATGGCCCCGTAACTTCGGGAGAAGGGGCGCCTTGCCAGGTTAGGCTGCATGCCAGCCAAAGCGCGGCGAGGCCGCAGAGAATTGGCCCAAGCGACTGTTTACCAAAAACACAGGTCTCTGCTAAGTCGAAAGACGATGTATAGGGGCTGACGCCTGCCCGGTGCCGGAAGGTTAAGAGGAGATGTTAGCTGATCGCAAGAGAGGCGAGGCATTGAATTGAAGCCCCGGTAAACGGCGGCCGTAACTATAACGGTCCTAAGGTAGCGAAATTCCTTGTCGGGTAAGTTCCGACCTGCACGAATGGCGTAACGACTTGGGCGCTGTCTCAACGAGGGACTCGGTGAAATTGTAGTATCGGTGAAGATGCCGATTACCCGCAGAAAGACGGAAAGACCCCGTGAACCTTTACTGCAGCTTGATATTGGAGTCTGGTGCACGTCGTCCAGAATAGGTGGGAGGCTGTGAAGCCGGGACGCCAGTCTCGGTGGAGCCACCTTTGGGATACCACCCTTCGTGTTCTGGGCTTCTAACGCGTGGCCGTGATCCGGCACGCAGACAGTGTCAGGTGGGCAGTTTGACTGGGGCGGTCGCCTCCTAAAATGTAACGGAGGCGCCCAAAGGTTCCCTCAGTACGATTGGAAACCGTACGTAGAGTGTAAAGGCATAAGGGAGCTTGACTGCGAGACTGACAAGTCGAGCAGGGACGAAAGTCGGGCTTAGTGATCCGGCCGTGGAGAGTGGAATCGCGGTCGCTCAACGGATAAAAGGTACTCCGGGGATAACAGGCTTATCCTCCCCAAGAGTCCACATCGACGGGAGGGTTTGGCACCTCGATGTCGGCTCATCGCATCCTGGGGCTGAAGTAGGTCCCAAGGGTTGGGCTGTTCGCCCATTAAAGCGGTACGTGAGCTGGGTTCAGAACGTCGTGAGACAGTTCGGTCCCTATCTTCTGTGGGCGTTGGAGATTTGAGAGGGGTTGCCCCTAGTACGAGAGGACCGGGGTGAACAGACCTCTGGTGTATCAGTTGTCGTGCCAACGGCACTGCTGACTAGCTACGTCTGGAAGTGATAACCGCTGAAAGCATCTAAGCGGGAAGCACGCCTCGAGATGAGATCTCCCACCATCTAGAATGGGTAAGGGCCCAGGTAGACCACCTGGTTGATAGGCTGGATGTGTAAGCACAGCAATGTGTTCAGCAGACCAGTACTAATTGCCCGAGGGCTTGACTTTGAACTTCAATGCCGCTCTGCAGTTTTCAGGTCCGTGTCCGCGTGCCGGCACGCCTTTTTGTGCGCCCGTGTGACGGCGCCAGGTTTTCGGCGGCCATAGCGGAGGGGTCACACCTCTTCCCATTCCGAACAGAGAAGTTAAGCCCTCCAGCGCCGATGGTACTTCAGGGGCGACCCTGCGGGAGAGTAGGACGCCGCCGGATTAGTTGGACGAGGCCCGACCACCGCAAGGTGGGTCGGGCCTTCGTCGTGGATGACGACCCGATCCGCCGCAGGCGGTGAGGGGCATCATTCCCCTTGGCCAGAGGCCCGGTGGACCTGTCGGTCCGCCGGGCCTCTCGGCGTTGGCGGGGCGTCTGCTGTCTGGCGCAGCTCCTCCGTCCGGCCACGGGTCTCGTGGGTTGAAGGCTCTTTCGGCTGCGGAGTTCGTGAACTTTGCTGTCCAGTGCGCGGATTCTGCTGCAAACCTCGCGGAGGGCTTGCGATTTCGCGCGGTTCTCGTGAAGGCTGTGGTAGCCTGTCGCGTATCCAAGGAGGACTCGCCGTGGCCAGGGCCCGCATCACCTACCTTTCCGAGACGGAAAAGGAGTTCGTCCACGAGAAGACCCTCGAGGTACTCGAGAAGGTCGGCGTGGCGTACAACACCCCCAAGGCGATGGATTTGCTCGAGGTCGCCGGGGCGCGCGTGGACCGCGAAGCGCTGACCGCGCGCCTCACGTGGGACGTCATCGAGCCGGCGCTCAAGACCGTCCCCCGGACGGTCCTGCTCGCCGGCCGCGACAAGTCGCGCGACTGCTCGCTGGGCGGTGACCGCCTGATCACCACGAGCGACGGCATGACGACGTACATGCTTGACGACGTCACCGGGGAGCGCCGCGATGGCACCACCGCCGACCTCGCCGACGTCACCAGGCTGTGCGACGCGCTCAGCGAGATCGACACCCTCTGGCCGTCGCCGAACCCCGGTGACGCGCCTCCCGACGTCCTGCCGCTCGTCACTCAGGCGGTGATGGTCCGCAACACCACCAAGCACGTCCAGGACGAGGTGCGCACGCCGGAGATGGTGGAGCCGATCCTCGAGATCTACGAGGCCGCGTGTGGTGCGCCGCTCACGGAACGGCCCTGCTTCTCGGTGACCAACTGCACCATCGCGCCGCTGCAGCACGACCGTGAGATGACTGAGGCCGGCCTCAAGCTGGTACATCGCGGGGTGCCGATCTTCGTGCTCCCCATGCCGCAGGCCGGCACCACCGGACCGATGTCACTCCTCGGGACCTGCATCCTCAACATGGCGGAGCTGCTGTCCGGCATGGTCCTCTACCAGCTCGCCCACCCCGGCTGCGCGCTCATCTCCGGGGTGGGGTCCGCCGTCGCCGACATGCGCTCCGGAGGCTACATCGCCTCGAGCCCGGAGATCGGGCTCATCAACATGATCTGCCTGGAGATGAGCCGCTTCTACGGGCTGCCCACCCAGGCCACCGGCATGTCGGCGGACGCCAAGGCGGCCAACTTCCAGGCGGGCTCGGAGGGTGGCATGACGGCGCTCACCGCCGCCCTCGCCGGCGCCGACTCCCTGATCTCGGCCGGCGGGCTCGACGGCGTGCAGGTCTCGAGCCCGGCCAAGTACGTCCTCGACAACGACCAGATCGGCGCGCTTCGCCGCTACCTGCGGGAGGACACGATCGACGACACGACCGCGCTCATGGACGACATCCTCGCCGTCGGCATCGGCGGGCACTACCTCGGGTGCAGGAGCACGCGCGCCTTCTCGCGCAGCGAGGTCTGGCGCCCGCAGGTGTTCCAGCGGGGCACGTTCGAGGAGTTCGCCGGACGACCGCTCGCGGAAGAGGCCGCCGCCCGGGCGCGTGAGATCCTCGCGACGCACGAAGTCCCGCCTCTGCCCGCGGACGCGGACCGGCACATCGACGATGTCATCACCCGATGGGCCGCACGCACGGGCCTGGGCGCGTGACGGGAGCTGGGCGGATCGTGGGGGAGCGATGGCCCGGGCGCGCCTGACCTACCTGTCCGCGGAGGACCGCGCGTTCGTGCACGAGCAGGCGGTGCGCGTGCTCGGGGAGATCGGCATCGGCTACAACACGCCGGAGGCGATCGAGCTGCTCGCCGAGGCCGGCGCCCAGGTCGACAGGACGGCGCTCACGGCCAAGCTGCCCTGGGACCTCGTCGAGCGCTGCCTCGCGACGTGCCCATCCGAGGTGCGGCTGGCCGGGCGTGACGCGCGGCGCGACGTGGTGGTCGGGGACGGGTCGCTCACCTTCTGCGCCGACGGCACCGCGACCTACCTGCTCGACGACCTCACGGGCAGGCGGGAGGAGGGCTCGGCCGAGTGGCTGCGCCGGGCCATGTGCCTGTACGACGCTCTGCCGGAGGTGGACTACGCCTGGCCGACCATCTCGGCCCGAGACCTGGATCCTCTGACCGCGGGCCTCGAGATCGAAGCCATCTCGCTCGCGAACCTCACCAAGCACGTGCAGGACGAAGTGCGCGATCCCGCGCACGCTGCGCCGCTCATCGAGATCTTCGAGGCGGTGGCCGGCGGTTCTCTCTGGGACCGTCCGGTCTTCTCGACGATCAACTGCACCGTGGCTCCGCTCCAGCACGAGCGCGAGATGACGGAGGCGACGATGGCGATGCTCCGCGCCGGCGTGCCCGTGCTCGTGCTCCCCATGCCGCTGAGCGGGACCACGGCGCCCATGACGGTGCTCGGCACGATGATCGTCAACGTGGCCGAGTTGCTCAGCGCGGTCGTCCTCTTCCAGCTCGCCCAGCCCGGCTGCGGGATCATCTCCGGCATGGGCGCCGGCGTCGCCGACATGCGCAGCGGCCTCTACCTCTGCGGCACGCCGGAGTGCGCGCTCATGAATGTGATCGGCGTCGAGATGAGCCGGTTCTACGGCCTGCCGTGCACCGGCAGCGCGATCACGTGCGACGCCAAGGCCAGCAACCAGCAGGCGGGCGCCGAAGGCATGCTGACCGGCGCCGCGTGTGCGCTTGCCGGCGCCGACACGATCCTGGCCTTCGGCTGCTCGGACGGCGCGCAGTCGCTCAGCTTCGCCAAGGTCCTGCTGGATTGCGATTCCGTCGGCGCTCTGAGGCGGCTCGTGCGGGACGACCCGATCGACGCGACCCGGGCGCTCATGGACGATATCGCCGCCGTCGGCATCGGCGGGCACTACCTTGGGCGCAAGAGCACCCGCCGGTTCCACCGGGCCGGAGAGATCTGGCAGCCGGCGCTGTGGCAGCGGGGCCCGTTCGAGCAGTACGAGGGGCGGCCGCTCGTGGCGGAGGCCGCCGCCCGCGCCGAGGAGCTGCTGCGCACGCACGAGGTGGAACCTCTTGCGGAGGACGTCGCGGCCGAGATCGACGCGGTGATCGATCGCTACGGGCGCAGCGTCGGCGCGTCCTCCGGGCGCGTGAGCTGGCGGGGCGGCACCTCGTGATCGCGCGCGAACCCCAGCCTTGACCAAACGACCCGACGTGGCGGGCACACCCGGCCCGTGACCGTGGAGGGAGCGACGTGCGACCCAGGTTCGAGTATCTGAGCGAGGCGGAGAAGCAGTTCGTCCACGAGCAGACCGTGCGCCTGCTCGAGGAGGTGGGGGTCGCCTACAACACCCCGACGCTGACGACGCTCCTCAAGGAAGCCGGCGCGACCGTCGACGAGGCCAGGCTGCGGGCGAAGTTGCCCTGGGACCTCGTCGAGCGTTGCCTCCGGCAGGTCCCGAGGGACATCCTGCTCGCCGGCCGCGACCCGGCCTACGACTGCCGCGTCGGCGCCGGCGGCATGCTCTACACGAGCGACGGCGCCGCCACCTACATGCTCGACGACCTCACCGGCGAGCGGCACGAGGGCACCGAGGCCGATCTCGCCGCCATGATGTGCCTGTACGACGCCGTTCCCGAGATCGACTTCACCTGGGCGACGATCACCCCCGGAGATGTCGACTCGCGTGTCGGCAACCTCGAGATGGCGCGCATCGCCTTCGAACACTCACGCAAGCACCTCCAGGATGAGGTGCGCACGCCGGGCCAGGCGCCGGTGATGATCGAGCTCCTCGAGGCGATCGCCGGCGCCCCGCTCCGGGAGCGGCCGATCTGGTCGGCGACGAACTGCACCATCGCGCCGCTGCAGCACGACGCCGAGATGACCGAGGCGCACATCCTCATGGCGAGGGCCGGCTGCCCCATCTTCGTCCTGCCGATGCCGCAGATGGGGACCACCGGCCCCATGAGCGTTCTCGGCACCAGTATCCTCAACATGGCAGAACTGCTCAGCGCGGTCGTGCTGTTCCAGCTCGCCGTGCCCGGGTGCCCGATGGTGTCGGCCGTCGGCTCGGCCGTCGCCGAGATGCGCAGCGGGCTCTATCTCTCCGGCGCGCCCGAGGACGGCCTGATCAACGTGGTCTGCATCGAGATGAGCCGGTTCTACGGCCTCCGCACGCAGGGCAGCGCCGTGAGCTGCGACGCCAAGGCCTGCGACTTGCAGGCCGGCGCCGAGGGCATGCTGACGGGCATGGCCAGCGCTCTTGCCGGCGCCGACGTCATGCTCGCCTTCGGCCTCATGGACAGTGCGCAGACGGCCAGCCTCGCCAAGACGGTGCTGGACGCGGACACCGTGAACGCGATCGAGCGCTTCATGCGCGAGGACCCGGTGAACGAGGCCAGGGCGCTCATGGACGACCTCGTGGAGGTCGGCATCGGCGGGCACTTCCTGGCGCGCAAGAGCACCCGGCAGCTGTACCGCGCCGGGGAGCTCTGGCAGCCGCATCTGTGGCACCGCGGGACCTTCGACCAGCACATCGGGACGCCGCTGGTCAAGGACGCCTGGGAGCGGGCTCAGGCGATGATCGCCGAAAACGACGTGCCGCCGCTGCCGGACGACGTGCGGCGGCACGTGCGCACCGTCATCGACGCTCACGCGAGGAGCAGCGACTGACCGCCGGCGGGTGCGGCGGGACGGTGACGGTCGCATGAGCTCGAGTGTGGAGATCGAGCGCGCCGAGGGCCTCTGCGGCGAGCTGGTGCTGCGCAGGGGACCGGCGGGACTCGAGATCGTGGCCGGCGGCGTGTTTCTGGTGTCCGCCGCCAACGGCGCCAGCAGCAGGGCGCTCGTCGGCGCCGCCTGGCAGTACGCGACCGGCGGCGCCCTCGATGTCCTCATCGGCGGCCTTGGGATCGGGGACGCGCTGGACGAGGCCCTGGCCTGCGAGCGCGTCGCTTCCGTCACGGTCGCCGAGCTCGAGCCGGTGGTCGTGCGCTGGTTCCGGGAGCACGGGGGAGGGCCGGCGCGGCGCGCCGGGGCTGCGGAGCGCGCCGGCCGGGCGCGGGTCGTCACGACCGACGTGGCCGAGCTCCTCGCCCAGTCGGAGGGGAGCTGGGACGTCGTCGCGCTCGACACCGACAACGGCCCGGAGTGGCTGGTGCGCGGCGAGAACGCGCGGCTGTATACGTCCTGCGGCCTGTGCCGGGTCCGCGCCGCGCTCCGGCCCGGCGGCGTCGCCGTCTTCTGGTCGCCGGAGCGCAATCCCGCCTTCGAGGGCGACCTCGGGGACGTGTTTGACGAGGTGGAGGCGGAGGCGGCCGTCGACGTGATCGACGGACGGGCGCTCGAGTGCACGATGTACGTGGCTCGCCGGGTCGACGGTGGCCAAGCGGTGACCGGGGTAGACTGACGGAGTCGGCCGGCTGAGCCGGCAACGCGATCCTGGAGGCGTGGCATGGACGATGCCGACGACCGGCTGCTCGCGCTGTTCCCTCTCGGCATCGTGCTGCTGCCGGGAGAGATCGTCCCGCTCCACATCTTCGAAGAGCGCTACAAGAAGCTGATCGGCGAGCGCCTTGAGGAGGGCGAGTTCGGCATCGTTCTGGCGGAGGAAGACTCCGTCCGCGAATGCGGCACCTCGGCAAGGGTGGCCCAGCTGATCGAGGAGCTCGACGACGGCCGCATGAACGTGCTGGTGCAGGGCGAGCAGCGGTTCCGCATCATCGAGGTGCGCGATCCCGACCACGAGGACGACTACCTGCGCGCGGAGGTCGGGTTCTACCGGGATTCAGAGCCGGAGGCCTCGCAGTCGCTGCGCGAGGGCGTCCTCGAGGTGTTCGAGAAGGTGCTCGCGCTCATGGACGTGGAGACCCCCCAAGAGCCGGCTGGAGAGGGGCCGCTGTCGTTCCGGGTGGCGGCGGCCGTGGACTTCGGCGCGCCGCTCAAGCAGGAACTGCTCGAGTCGCTGAGCGAGGAACAGCGCCTCGAGACGCTGCTCACGGTCATGACTTCGCTGCTGCCGCGCCTGGAACTGCGCAAGGAGCGCGAAGAGGCCATCCGCGGTAACGGCAAGGGGTACTAGGGCAGCAGAACGATCTTGCCGAGGTGGTCCTCGGCGAGCATCTCGTGGGCGCGGCGGGCATCTGCGAGCGGCAGCTCCGCGCCGATCACCGGCTTCACCTTCCCGGCGGCCGCCATGGCCGCGATCTCCGCGGCGATGGCGGCGACCCCGGCTCGGCCGGCGTTGCTCAGGTTCATGAAGAGGACGGAGACGTCCTTGGCCAGCGCCTCGCCGATCGGGGCGGTCGCGTCCGCGCCCGGCCCCTGGCCGGTGCCCACGATGCGGCCGCCCTTCGCCACCATCTTGACATCGGCCGGCAGGTTCTCGCTCAGCACCAGCTCGTGGACCAGGTCCACGCCCTTGCCGTCCGTGAGTTCGAGGATGCGGGCCGGAACGTCCTCGGCGCGGAAGTCGATCACCGCCTCGGCGCCGAGGCCGAGGACGAGGTCGGCGGCGCCCGGCCCGCTCGCCGTGGCGAGCACGCGGGCGCCCAGCGCTCTGGCCAGCTGCACGGACGCCGAACCCACGCCGCCGGAGGCGCCCTGTACGAGAACGGTCTCACCCTCGCGAAGGGCTCCTCGCGTCACGAGGGCGTAGTACGCGGCGGGGTAAGCCATGCCGATCGCCGCCGCGTCCGTGAACGACAGTCCGTCGGGCATGTGCACCACCTGGGTCTCGGCGATGAGAGCGTACTCGGCGTAGCTGCCCTCGCTGCCGACGCCGAGCCCGCTGAAGGCGACGCGGTCGCCGGGCTTGACGGAGGTGACGTCGGCGCCGGCCCGTTCTACGACGCCGGCGCCGTCCGACCCGAGGATCTTGGGCGGCTGCTTGGGCGTCGGGAACCGGTTCTCGCGTACCGACACGTCGATGGGGTTCACGGTGGCGGCGACGACCTTGACGAGGATCTGCGCCGGGCCGGGATGGGGCGTCGGCACCTCTTCGTACACCAGGACGTCGGGGCCGCCGTACTCGTGGATACGCACCGCTTTCACCGCTGGCCTCCTCTGAGGGGGTCGTCTGAGTCTGTGGGGACCATACCCCGCGCAAGGTAGGGACTCACCGGGACGCGTGAGCCCCGGCCGCCGCCGTGAGGGCGCGGCCGGGGCTCTCGGGCGCCGGCCTCTCGGCCGGCTGTGCCGGCGGAGGTCAGGCCGGCAGTGACGGCTGCGCCGCCTGCCGCCGGCTCCGCCGCAGCCGCCGCACGACGTACCACACGAGCAGGCCTATCGCGCCGAACACGACGATGAAGGGGAGCAGCGCGGTGAGCACGAGGGCGGTCACGCGGGCGCCGTGGCCGAGCAGGTCGATGGAGTTCCAGAACGTGCCGCCGAAGGTGTTGCTGGCGTGGATGGCCGCCGGCGTCCGGTCCTTCTCCGAGACGTACACCGACAGCGTGCCGTAGGTGGTGGTCTCGCGCATGGACTTGAGCTGGGCGGTGAGCTCCTCGATGGTGAGCTGGACGTCGTCGATGCGGCTCTGGACGGCCAGCATCTGGTTCACGTTGGTCGTCTCCGAGAGGAAGCCGATGAGGCGGCGCTCCACGGCGCGGTAGTGATGCAGCCGCGCGCGCAGGTCGACGTACTGGGAGGTGACGTCCTCACTGGACGTCGAGGCGCTCTGGACCTCGCCGAGCTTGGAGAACCGCTTGATCGCGGTCTCGAAGTACTGCTCCGGGACGCGGACGACCAGCGAGGCGTAGGGATCGGTGAGGGCGGCGGAGGCGGAGCCCTTGACGCCGCGCGCCGTCGGACGGGACGGCCGTGTCCATCGGCATCGGCTCGATGGGTCCGTCGCTCGCCTGACTGCCGATGGCGCTCGACATGACGTAGCCGTTCATGGCCGTCGTCATGCTCTTGATGCGGTCGACGGTGGACAGCAGCGTGCCACGGCCGACGAGCAGCGCCATGTCACCGGTGCGCAGCAGGTAGTGAGCGGACGGCGCGGATGCGGGCGGGACGGCGGCCGAGAAGTCCTGGCCATCACCGGCGCCGCCGGACTGGCTCTTGCCGGACGTGCCGGTGTCCGAGCCCATCACCGGCTCGGGCACGGGCGCGCTCTCGGCGGCGGCCCGGTCAGTCGACATCGCGACGCCGGCCCCCGAGCTGGCAGAGCTGCTGCCGGAACTGGCGCCCCCGCGGCTGACGAGCCCCACGACGGCGAACAGGGCGACGACGGCGACCATCGCCAGCGGCACCGCGATCATGAGCTTGACCTTGCGAGTCATGGCTTCCTCCTCCTTGGCCGCGCCCCCGCGGCGGATGGGCCGTTCTCTGGCGGTGAGACGCCGGGAGGAGGTGCGAGGTTCAGTGAGCGGTGCGCCTGCGGGGCCCCGCTCGCTGATCCGCCTGCCGCGATCAGTGAGCGGTGCAGCTCGAGGCCCCACTCGTCAGCTTGACTGCGCCGGCCGATCTTCCAGGAGGTCGTCGGGGGGCGCGAACCCGCGGCGCAGGGTGTTCTCGGTGATCACGCGTGGCTCGAGGAACTGCAGCAGGTAGTCGGGGCCGCCGGCTTTGGAGCCGACGCCGCTCATCTTGAAGCCGCCGAACGCCTGCCGTTCGACGAGGGCGCCGGTGATGCCGCGGTTGATGTACAGGTTGCCGACGCGGAACTCCCGGCGGACGCGGTCGATGGCCGCCGGGCTGCGGCTGATGAGGCCGCCGGTGAGCGCGTAACGCACGCCGTTGGCGATGGCCAGCGCCTCGTCCAGGTCGGCCGCCTTCAGGACGGCGACGACGGGACCGAAGATCTCCTCCTGGGCGATCACGGCGTCGGGCCGGACATCGACGAAGACGTGCGGGGCGACGTAGAAGCCGCCGCCGGCCCAGCCGCCCTCGGGCGGCTCGGCGGCGGCGGCCAGCGTCGCCTCGTGCCTTCCCTGCTCGATGTAGGCCTCGATCGTGTCCTGCGCGTCGGCGGTGATGACGGGACCGACGCGCGTCGCCGGATCCTCGGGCGGGCCGACCGCGAGGCTGCGGGTGGCCTCGACGAGCCGGCGCACGAACTCGTCGTAGGCCGCCTCGAGCACGATGACCCGCGAGGCGGCCGAGCACTTCTGGCCGCTGTAGTGGAAGGCTGAGACGACGGTCTCGCTCACGGCCACGTCGAGGTCGGCGTCGGTGTCGACGATGATCGCGTTCTTGCCGCCCATCTCCGCGATCACCTTCTTCACGCCGTCCTCGCCGGGGTGCTGCGCCGCCTGGCTGATGATGCGCAGGCCGACCTCCATGGACCCGGTGAAGGCGATGAGGTCGACGCCGGGGTGGCGGACCAGGAAGTCCCCGACCTCGCCGCCCGGGCTGGGCAGGAAGTTGACCGTGCCGGGTGGCGCTCCGGCAGCCTCGAGGATGCGGACCATCTGCGCGGCGACCACGGGTGTCGGACCGGCCGGCTTCACGATGACCGGGTTGCCGGCGACCAGCGCCGCGCTCGTCATCCCCGTGAGGATGGCGAGCGGGAAGTTCCACGGGGCGATGACAAGGGCGACGCCCCGCGGCTGGTAGAAGTAGACGTTGTGCTCGCCGGGCGCGTGGCCCATGCGCCGGGGCGTGCCCAGGCGCAGCATCTCGCGCCCGTAGTACTCGAGGAAGTCGACCGCCTCGTCCACGTCGCCGTTGGCTTCGCGCCGCGTCTTGCCCGCCTCGAGCGTCATGAGCGCAGAGAGCTCCATCGTCTCGGCGCGCATCAGCTCCGCGGCCCGGAACAGCACAGCCGCGCGCTCGGCCGGCGCGGCGTCCCGCCACGCCGGCGCGGCGGCGCGCGCGGCGGCGACGGCCGCTTCGGCCTCGGCGCGGCCGCCGTAGGCGACCGTGCCCACCACCTCGTCCGGCGCCGCCGGGTTGACCGAGTCGAGCGTCTGGGCCGTCTCGATGTCGCGGCCGCCGATGCGCAGCGGGTAGTGCGCGCCGGATCGGCCACGGACGGTGACCAGCGCCGCGTCGTACGCTTCCCGGTTCTCGCGGCGCGAGAAGTCCGCGTGCGGCTGGTTGCGGAACGACGCCGGGCGCCTGTGGATCGGTCGATTCCACGACGGGCAGCCGCCGCGGGGCGGCGCCGAAGTCCGGCGAGGTCGCCGGCGGCTGGACGAGCTCCTCGACGGCCGTCCCCTCGACGAACGTCTGGCGCAGGAACGAGTCGTTGGCGGTGTTCTCCAGGAGGCGCCGCACCAGGTAGGCCATGCCCGGGATGAGTTCGCCGACGGGAGCGTACTCGCGCAGGCGCAGGCCCAGCCCGCGGACGGCCGCCTTGATGGGGTCGCCCATGCCGTGGAGCATCTGGAGCTCGAACGCGTTCTGCTCCAGGCCGAGCTCCCGGGCCGTCTCGATGGCGACCGCCAGCGAGCGCACGTTGTGGCTGGCGAAGGCGGGGCGCACGAGGTCCGGCTCGCTCAGCATCACCCGCGTCAGCTTCTCGTACATGGCGTCGGTGTCGGGCTTGTGGGTGAACACCGGCACGGGCCAGCCCTCCTGGGCGGCGATGACGGTCTCGTAGTCCCAGTAGGCGCCCTTGACCAGGCGCAGGTGGAACGGCCGGCTGCGATCGCGGGCCCACGCCAGGAGGCGCGCGAGGTCCTGATCGGCGTCGCGCAGGTACGCCTGCAGCACGAGGCCGGCGTCGTGGTAGTCGCGGAATTCCTCCTCGTCGAGGAGCGACATGAACACCTCGAGCGTGAGGTCGCGAAAGCGGAACTGCTCCAGGTCCAGCGTCAGCGACGAACAGGTCTGGATGCCCTTGCGGAAGATGGGCCGCAGCAGGTCCCTGACGGCGGCGACGCTGCCCTCGAAGTCGACGGGGTCGATCTGGGAGTACAGGGACGTGACCTTCAGGCTGAGATCGACGCGGGGAAGTGGGCCCCAGGCGGCCCGGTCGATGACGGGGATGGCCGGCCAGGAGGCGGCCTCGGCGGCCAGACCGTCGAGGAGGTCGAGGTAGACCCGCTGGTAGGCGAGGCCCTCGGCTTCGCTGACCGTGGCCTCGCCGAGCACGTCAAGCGTGAAGCCGACACCGTCGCTGCGCAGCGCCCTGAGGGCCGGGACGGCGCCGCGCGCATCCCGGCCCACGATGAAGCGCTGCGCGAACCCCTTCATCTGGCGGCGGATGACGGCGCTCGCCAGCGGAGCGACGGGCGAGCGCTTGGCCGGTGAGGCTGACGCCCCAGCGCAGCGCCGCGGGCGCGGCCACGCCCTCCCGCGCGAAGTACTCGCGCAGGTGGCGGGCGATCTCCGCGCGGCTGCGGAGAGTGGGGAAGACGTCGACGAAGCGGAGCATCTCCACCTTGAGACGCTCGTCCGCCATGGCCCATTCCATCATCTCGCCCTGCAGGCGCTCCTTCGAGAGCCTGCCGGGCTTCTCTCCGGCCATGGCGGCGAAGATCGTCCGGGCGGTCTGCTGGACGCGCTCCTCGGTGCTGGGGACGGCGCTCACCGGCGGCCTCCACTTCCTCCGGTGGACCCGCGGCGTGGCCGGCGGGTCCCGCCGGGGCTCCGCCCCGGCTGAGCCGATTGTACCCGCGCCGCGAGCCTCCCTGCGCGGGCGGCTCGTTCGCGCGGGGCTGCCGCCGCGAGCCCCACGCGGTACAATCGCGCCCCGGAGGCAGCCTGTGGCTGAGTGCGACGACATCAGCATCGCCGAGTTCAGCATGGACGACTACGCCGTCGTTCACGTGCTCTGGCAGCGCGGCGACCTGTGGATGCGGCCGTCCGACGGCCCTGAGGCGACGCTGCTCAAGCTTTCGCGCGACCCTGGGCTGTTCCTGGTCGCGCGCTCCGGCGACGGCAGGGTCGTCGGCACGGTGATGGGCGGCTGGGACGGCCGACGCGCCTACGTCTACCATCTCGCCGTGGCGCCCGCGCGGCGCCGCCAAGGCATCGCCGACGCGCTCATGGACGAGCTCGAGGAGCGCTTCCGTGCGCTCGGCGCGCTCAAGGCGAAGCTGCAGATCCTCGTCGAGAACGAGGCCTCCAAGGCGTTCTTCGCCCACCGCGGCTACCTGCTCGAGACCGACTGCGAGCCCTGGGGCAAGGAGCTGATCGCCGGCGGGGCGCCACCGACCAGGTGATGATCCCGGGCGTCCCCGTGCGGGACGCGAGGCTCAGCTGCGTCAGCCGAGCGGCTGCTGCTGCGTGATGCAGTGCACGTTGCCGCCGCCGAGGACGATCTCCCGGCCCGGCACCGTGACCACCTCGCGCTCGGGGAAGACCCCGGCGATGATCTTGCGCGCCACGTCGTCGTTGGGGTCGTCGAACGTCGGCAGGATGATGCCGCCGTTGACGATGAGGAAGTTGAGGTACGACGCGGCGGTCTTGTCGCCCGGGCCGCCGCGGGATCGAGCCCTCGGCAGTGTCCACGCCCCAGGCCTCTTCCTCGGTGATCTCCACGATCGCCGGCATGGGCACGGTGTGCACCTCGAGCGTGCGGCCTCTCGCGTCCGTGGCCGCCCGCAGCAGCGCGCAGGTTGTCCTGGAGGAGCTCGTAGCGCCAGTCGTCCTCGTCGTCGGTGATCGCGGCCAGCACCACGCCCGGGCCGCACGAAGCAGGCGACGTCGTCGACGTGGCCGTTGGTCTCCTCGGGGTCGATGCCCCTCGCCAGCCAGATGACCTTCTCGACGCCAAGATAGTCGCGCAGGTGCTGCTCGATCTGCTCGCGGGTCATGTCGGGGTTGCGGCCGGGGCTCAGCAGGCACTCCTCGGTCGTCATGACCGTGCCCTCGCCGTCCACGTGGAACGAGCCGCCCTCCATGACGACGTGGGCCTTGTAGCGGCCGACGCCCTCGAGCTGGGCGAGCTTCTGCGGCACGAGCTGGTCCTTCTCCCAGGGGAAGTACAGGCCGTCGTAGAGCCCGCCCCACGCGTTGAAGTCCCAGTCGACGAGGCGGACGTCACCCTTGTCGTTGACGACGAAGGTCGGGCCGCAGTCGCGCATCCAGGCGTCGTTGCTCGAGAGCTCGATGACGCGGACCGAGGCCGGCAGCAGGTTCACGGCGTTCTCGTACTGGTCGTTGTTCACGCCCACGGTGACGGGCTCGAAGCGCGAGATGGCCGTGGCCACGTCGACCCACGAGCGCTGGGCCGGCTTGGCGCCGAGGCGCCAGTTGTCCGGGCGCTCCGGCCAGAGCATCCAGACCTGCTTGTGCGGCTCGAACTCCCCCGGCATGCGGAACCCGTCGGCGCGCGGGGTGCTGTCGATGAGCGTGCTCGTGGGGACCTCCTGGCGGCTCGACGTCGGCCGTCATTCGGCGGAGGCTCGCCGCCGCGCCGTGGTGATGTCGATGACGTCGGCGCCGCCGGTCGCGCTTGGGGAGCGGCGCGTCCGCTTGGGGCTCCTTGCCGGCCGCCGCCTTCTTCGTGCCGGCGGCCCTGCCCGGCGCCTTGGCGCTCTTCGCCGCGGCCTTGGAGCCGCGCGTCCCGCCCGGCCGCCTGCGCCGCCGCGTCGGGCACGATGTGCGTCCCGGCCCTGCCGGCGAGCGCCGCGCCGACCTCGGTGAGGCTGGCGATCACGGCTTCGCCGCCGGCGTCGACGAAGCGCAGGCAGGCCTCGACCTTGGGGCCCATGGAGCCGGCCTTGAAGTGGCCGTCGGCGGCGTAGGCACGCATCTGGCCGGCGCTGACGCGGCGACAGCGCCTCCTGCGCGGGCGTGCCGTAGTGCAGGTAGGCCTGGGGCACGTCGGTGAGGATGAGCAGGGCGTCGGCGCCGAGCTCGCTCGCCAGCAGCGCCGCGGCGAGGTCCTTGTCGATCACCGCGTCGATGCCGGAGAGGGCGCCGCGGCTGCGCACCACGGGCACGCCGCCGCCGCCGGCGCAGACGACCAGGGCGCCGGCCGCGGAGAGGTCGCGCACCGCCTCGAGCTCGACGATCTCGCGGGGCTCGGGGCTGGGCACGACGCGGCGCCAGCCCCTCCCGGCGTCCTCGCGCATGGCGAGGCCCTCCTCGAGCATCATGCGCCTGGCCTCGGCCTCCGAGTAGAAGGGGCCGACCGGCTTGGAGGGGGCGGCGAAGGCCTTGTCGGCGGGGTCGACGGCCACCTGGGTGACGATGGTCACCACGGGCACGGCGAGCCGGCGCTTGCGCAGGTGGTTGGCCAGGGTCTGCGCCGCCATGTAGCCGATCTGGCCCTGGCTCTCCGCGCCGCAGACGTCCATCGGCATGGGCGCCACCGTCCTCGCGGCGAGCGCGTTCTGGATCAGGAGGTTGCCGACCTGGGGGCCGTTGCCGTGGGTGAGCACGACGCGCCAGCCCTCTTCGACGAGGGCGGCGATGCGGCGCATGGCGCCGTCGACGTTGAACAGCTGCTCCTCGAAGGTGCCGACCTGGCCGGGCTGGAGGATGGCGTTGCCGCCGAGGGCGACGACGACGGTCTTGCTGTTCTTCTTGCCGGTTACTGCCATCGTTGTCCTTCTATCCTTGCGCGCCGCTCACCGGGACGGCGGCCGCCCCGCCGCTCCTGTGGCTGGCCTGCCGGTAGAGCCACCAGCCTATGAGGAGCGAGAGGATCGTGCCACCGCCGGTGATCAGCCCGGACTGGAGATCGTTAGCCATGGCAGTGCTTCCTTTCGCTGACACGGGTGGCGCCCCTGCTAGCTGAGCAAGGCTTTACCGATGGGTTGCAGGTCGGAGTCGGTCGGCAACTCGTCGATGCCGATCACGGCGAGCATGAGGGCCTTCTGGAAGTGCATCCGGTTCTGGGCCTGCGGGAAGATCAGGCTCATCGGACCGTCAGCGATCTCGTCCACGACCTCTTCGCCGCGCATCGCCGGCAGGCAGTGCATGAACTTCGCTCTCCGGCTTGGCGTGGCTCCACAGCTCGGGGTTCACCTGGAACGCCTTGAACGCAGCGATGCGGTCCTTGTACTCGTCCTCCTGGCCGGTCCACCACCAGCAGTCGGTGTAGATGAAGTCGGCGCCGGCGATGGCCTCGAGCGGGTCGTTGGTGAGCAGGAACGACCCGCCGCTCTCGGCGGCGAACTTCTTCGCGAGCTCGACGAGCTCGGGCGCCATCTCGTATCCGGCAGCGTTGCCGACGCGCACGTCCAGCCCGAGCTTGGTGAGCGTGGTCGAGAGGGAGTTGCAGGGGTGGGCGGCGTCGCCGACGTAGGCGAACGTGACGCCGGCCAGCGTCCCGGCGTGCTCCAGGATCGTGAGCGCGTCGCTCATGCTCTGGCAGGGGTGCCGGTCGTGGTCCATGCCGTTGATGACCGGCACCGTCGACCACTCGGCGAGCTCGTTCACCGTCTCGTTCTTCTTGCTGCGGATCTCGATGGCGGCGTTGTACTGCGAGAGCGTGCGCGCCGTGTCGGCGATGCTCTCGCGGCCGGGAAGGTGGATCTC
Source organism: uncultured Thermoleophilia bacterium (assembly GCA_963784975.1). Classification (GTDB taxonomy): domain Bacteria; phylum Actinomycetota; class Thermoleophilia; order UBA2241; family UBA2241; genus CAIXSE01. The sequence goes on from CAWAUK010000011.1 coordinate 17,205, forward strand.
GCCGGGGCGCAGGTAGAGCGCGTTGCCGCCGAGCTCGGCGAACCCGTTCTCGAAGCTGACGCGCGTGCGCGTGGAGGCCGCCTCGAAGATCATCGCCAGGTGCTTGCCGGGGAGGAACGGTGTGAGCGGGCGCTTCTTCCACAGCGCCTTGAGGTTCACGGCGAGCTTGAGCAGGTCCTCGAGCTCCTCGCGGGCGTAGTCGAGGTCGGTCAGGAAGTGGCGCCCGCGGTACTTCCTGAGGGCGGGGAGCGTGGTGTCCAACTCGGTTCCTCCTGTGGGAATCGCAAGCGACGTGAACGCCGTCCGAGAGTTTGTTTGTCCGGACGGACAAATATATGCTATCCACGGACGCCGAGGATGGCAAGCCGACTATGCGAAGGCATGACGACCGGATGAGGAGACGATGACGCCCGTCGACGAGAGAAGGAAGAGCCTGGCGCGCGGGGAGGGTCTGCCCGAGCCGCTGCTGCTCGAGGACCCCATGGAGGCGCTGTCGCCGACCGCGCAGCGGATCCTGGCGGCGGCGCAGCGCCTGCTCGCCGCCGGCGGGTTCGAGGCGCTGAAGCTCTCGGCCATCGCTCGCGAGGCCGGCGAGTCCAAAGCGAGCATCGGCTATCACTTCGGCAACAAGGCCGGCCTGGTCACGGCGTTGGTTGACTCCCTCGCGCACGACTCCAACCGCGGCCTCATCGAGGAGACAGCCGCGGCGCCCAGCAGTGAGGCGCGTGTGCGGGCGCTCATCGACGGAGAGACCCGCATCGCGGCTGACTCCGAGAGCTTCCAGCCGTTCTTCGAGATCCTTCCGCACGCGCTGCGCGACCCCGACCTGCGCGAACGGGTGGCCGCGCTCTACGACGGCTACCGCGAGACCGTGCTCCGCTGCCTCGACGCCGTCGGCCCTCAGACTCAGGAGGAACTGCGGCCGTTCGCGATGCTCATGATCGCGATCGTCGATGGGCTCGCGATCCAGCACGGGCTCGATCCGGACGGCGCCGACGTGCGCGCCGCGACCGAGCTCTGGGAGCGACTTGCGCGGCCGTTCCTCACCGCGGGGGACGGCGCGTCCGCCTAGCTCGAGCGCCCGATGGCTTGTGCCCGAGGCCGTCGGGTATCCTTGAGCCCATGAAGCCGGCCATCATCTGGGACGAGGCGTACGCGGAGCACGACACGGGGGGGCATCCCGAGGGCGCCGACCGCGTGTCATCCCTGGTCGACCACCTCGAGGGCACCGATCTCTGGGAGCGGCTCGCGGTGATGACGTCGCCTGCGCCGGCCACCGAGGACGACGTGCTGCTCGTCCACACGCCGGCGCACCTGGCGATGATCAAGCGCGCGGCGCAGGGCTCGGGCACCTGGCTCGATCCGGACACGTTCGTATCGCCGCGCAGCTACGAGGTCGCCCTCCTGTCGGCGGGTGGCGCGCTGCTCGCGACCGAGCTGTGGAAGGACGGGCTCGTGCCGTTCGCGGCCATCCGTCCGCCCGGCCACCACGCGACGCCGGACAGGGCGATGGGGTTCTGCCTCTTCAACAACATCGCCATCGCCGCCGCGCGGCTCCTCAAGCAGGGCTATGAACGCGTCGCCATCCTCGACTGGGACGTGCACCACGGCAACGGCACGCAGGCGGCGTTCTACGCCGAGCCCAGGGTCCTCTTCGGCTCGGCGCACGAGTGGCCGCACTACCCCGGCAGTGGGTTCTTCACCGAGTGCGGCGAGGGGGCGGGTGAGGGCTTCACCGTCAACGTCCCACTCCCGGCAGGCTCCGGTGACGGCGACTACGCGAGCGTCTTCGACGTCGTCTTCGGCCCCATCGTCCGGCAGTTCAAGCCGCAGGCGATCCTCGTCTCCGCCGGCGAGGACATCCACCGTGACGACCCGCTCGGCGACATGCGCGTCGACGAGGCCGGCTTCGCGCAGATGGCGCTGCGCTGCGTGCGGCTCGCGCAGGAGCTCTGCGAGGGCCGGCTCGCGTTCGTGCTCGAGGGTGGCTACGACCGCGGCGCGACGGCGCGAGCCGTCGAGGCCGTGCTGCGCACGGTCGCGGACGAAAGCGCGCCCGAGGGGGGCGGCGGCACGGAGAAGGCCGCCGCCGCGGTGCAGCGGGCGCGCGAGGTCCAGTCGGCGTACTGGGACGTCTGAGGGCCCGGCGGCCGGCGCCGGCCGGGCCTCAGGTCAGACGACGACCTGCCCGATCCCCAGGCGCTCGATCTCGTCGCGGACTTCCTTGTCCACGGCGTCGTCGACGATGACCGTGTCGATCTTGTCCAGGGTGCAGATGGCGACGTCGCCGATGACGCCGAACTTGCTGGCGTCGGCGAGCACCGTGATCTCGCCGCGGGTCTGGCGGACCATCGCCCGCTCGACGCCCGCGAGCCCGATGCTCGGAGTGGTCACGCCCTCCTCGAGGCTCAGGCCGTCCGCGCCCAGGATGAACCGGCTGGCGTGGAAGGTGCTCACCGCCTCGATCGCGAGCGGCCCTTCGAGGGTGTTCGAGCGCGAGCGGAAGGAACCGCCCAGCAGCACCACGTCCAGGGCGCTGTGCTGGGCAGTGGACAGCGCGCCGACGTTGTGGGTGACGATGCGCGCCCTGAGCTGCGGGTCCACGTGGCTGAGCACCTGGGCGGCGGTGGTGCCGGAGCTGAGGAAGACCGTCTCGCCGGGCATGATCGTCTCCGCCGCCGCCTTGGCGATGCGCCGCTTCTCCTCAGAGTGCGCGCGCACGTTGGTGGCGTAGAGTGGCTCCTCGAGCATGCGCCGCTTGAGGATCGCGCCGCCGTGCATGCGCGAGAGCAGGCCCGCCTGCTCGAGCTGCTCCAGGTCGCGGCGGATTGTCATCTCCGAGACGCCGAGCGTCTCGCTGAGCACGGAGACCCGCACCGCGCGTCGCTCCTCGAGGAGCTCGACGATACGCGCGCGGCGCTCGGCGGGGATCATCTCGTGGACTTCGGATGGTACGTCTGGCGACATTTGCTGCCCCTCGTGCTCGCTGCTCAGTGTGCCCCATGTTCGCACACAGTCGCACACATCATAGGCTCCGGCTCGGGGGCGGTTCAAGCACCCTGCCGCGCGGCTCCGGGCCGGGGCATGCTCTCACGCGTTTGACGCCACCGCCGATGTCACCCGTGACGCCATCAGTGACGCCATCAGTGATGCCACCCATGACGCCATCAGTGATTCACCCATGACGCCGTCGGTGACGCCGTCGGTAACGCCGTCGGTAGCGCCACCCATGACGCCACCGGTGACGCCGTCGGTAACGCCACCCATGACGCCACCGGTGACGCCACCCGTCATCAACACATGCTGTCAGCGGCGACGCCGCCGGCGGCGTCGTGACGCGGCTCCGGCGCTGCGCAGGCACGAGCTGGGGGTGAACGCGAAACGGCCGCCCCACACTCGGAGCGGCCGTTTCGCCGGTCGTCTGAAGCCGGAGGAGAGAAGCGCAGCGAGCGGCCCGCTCCTCCGGCCGCGTGCGTCCGCCTATGCCAGGAGGGCCTTCGCGCGGGCGTAGACATTGTCGGCGGTGAAGCCGAACTCCTGGAACAGGGTGCCGGCCGGGGCCGAGGCCCCGAAGTGGTCGATGCCGATGATCTGGCCGCCGTCGCCGACCCAGCGGTCCCAGCCGAACGTGACGCCGGCCTCGACCGCGACCCGCGAGCTGCAGGCCAGCGGCAGCACGCTCTCGCGGTAGTCGGCGTCCTGCTTCTCGAAGAGACGCATGGAGGCCATGTTGACGAGCCGCGAGCGTACGCCCTCGGCCACCAGGCGCTCGTGCGCCTCCATGGCGAGGGCGACTTCACTGCCGCTCGCCATGAGGATCACATCAGGCGCGCCGCCGCCGGAGGCGTCGTCGAGGACGTACGCGCCGCGGGCAGATGCCGCTCGCCGGCGCGTATCTCTCCCGGTCGATCGTCGGCAGGTTCTGGCGGGTCAGCATGAGGCCGATGGGCGCGTCGGTCGTCTGCAGGGCGATCTTCCAGGCCTCGACCGTCTCGTTGGCGTCGGCCGGCCGCAGGTCTATGAAGCCCGGGGTGGCGCGCAGTATCGCCAGGTGCTCCACGGGCTGGTGGGTCGGGCCGTCTTCGCCGACGCCGATGCTGTCGTGCGTGAGCACATAGATGACCGGCTGGCCCATGAGCGCCGCCAGCCGCATGGCCGGGCGCATGTAGTCGACGAACACGAAGAACGTCGCCACGTAGGGGCGGATGCCGCCGTGCGTGGAGAGCCCATTGGCCATGGCGGCCATGGCGTGTTCGCGCACGCCCCAGCGCACGTTGCGCCCGCCGGGGGTGGCGGCCTGCTGGTCGGGCACGTCCTTGATCAGCGTGTTGTTGGACGGGGCGAGGTCGGCGGAGCCGCCCATCAGCGTCGGGATGTGCGGCGCCACGGCGTTGATGACCTTGCCGGAGGCGGCGCGGGTGGCGACCTTGTCCTCGGTCGTGAACACCGGGAGGTCGGCGTCCCAGCCCTCGGGCAGGGTGCGCGACCAGGCGTCGTCCCACGACCTGGCGCGAGCGGCGTCTGCCGCCCGCCACGCCTCGTACTTGCGGCGTCCACTCGCCGTGCGCCTCGGCTGCCTTCCTGCCGGCGGCGAGGAAGGCCTCGCGGACCTCCTCAGGTACGAAGAACTCGGGGTCGAGCGGCCACTCGCAGGCTTCCTTGGTCAGCTTGACCTCGTCGGCGCCGAGCGGCGCGCCGTGAGCGGCGGCTTTGTCCTGCTTGTTGGGCGAGCCGCAGCCGATGTGTGTGCGCACGGCGATGAACGACGGCTTGCGGGTCTCCGCCTTGGCGGCCGTGATGGCGGCGTCGATGGCCTCGACGTCGTTGCCGTCGGCCACGCGCTGCACGTGCCAGCCGTAGGCCTCGAAGCGCTTGGGCACGTCCTCGGTGAAGGCGAGGTCGGTGGAGCCGTCGATGGTGATGTGGTTGTCGTCGTACAGCAGGATGAGCTTGCCGAGCTGCTGATGGCCTGCGTAGGAAGCTGCCTCGCTGCTGATGCCCTCCATCATGCAGCCGTCGCCGGCGAGCACGTAGGTGTAGTGGTCGACGACGTCTTCGCCGAAGGTGGCGGCGAGGAAACGCTCGGCCACGGCCATGCCGACGGCGTTGGCGACGCCCTGGCCGAGTGGGCCGGTGGTCGTCTCGATGCCGGCGGTGTGACCGTACTCGGGATGGCCCGGTGTGCGGCTGCCCCACTGCCGGAACGCCTTGAGGTCGTCCATCGTCAGGTCGTAGCCGGTCAGATGCAGCATCGAGTAGAGCAGCATGCTCGCGTGCCCGGCGGAGAGCACGAAGCGATCGCGGTTCGGCCACGCCGGGTCCACGGGGTCGTAGCGCAGGTGACGGGTGAAGAGGGTGTAGGCGACGGCAGCGGCGCCCATGGGCATGCCGGGATGGCCGGAGTTGGCCTTCTGGACGCCGTCGACGGCGAGGAAGCGGATGGTCTCGATGCACCGCTCCTGGAGCGTGGGATCGCTCACCACTGTGCTCATTCGGATCCTTTCATGAGGGCCGTCAGCCTCCGCCCTCCCCAGATGACTGGGAGAGCGGAGGCTGCGGACGGACGTCAGGCCGGCGCCGGTCGGCTCAGAAGTACGCCTCGATGAATGCCATGAACCGCTCGGACTCCTCGGGCGTGCCGGGGGTGACGCGGAAGTAGCCTTCCTTGCCGTTGATCGGCTTGATGGTCTTGATGATGATCTGCTGCATGTCGTTGGCCGCCTGCACGATCTCGGCGCTGGTCTTGCCGGTCACGGACGCGTCGACCAGCATGTAGTTGCCGTGCGCCTCGTACGGCTTGAGGCCCTTGGCGCTGAGCGCGTCGGCGAACTTCTTCATCCAGTCGTTGTTGTAGACGACCTTCTGCTTGACCTCGCCCGTGTCCAGGATGGCCTCGGCCGCGGCGATCGCCATGAGGCTGAGGTTCCAGGGCAGGTACATGAGATTGAACGCGTCGACAACGGTGGGGCTGCCGACCATGTAGCCCATGCGGATGCCCGCGAGGCCGAACGCCTTCGAGAAGGTGTGTGACAGGAACACGTGCGGATACTTCTTGACGAAGTCGACCTTGGCCTCGACCTGCGGATGGTAGTCGAGGTAGGCCTCGTCGATGCACAGCGGGATGCCGAGCTCGGCGAAGCGGGTGAGGTCGGCGTCGGGGATGAAGATGCCCGTCGGGTTGTTGGGGTTGATGATGAGGATGAGCTTGGTCTTCTCGTTGACGGCGGCGAGCATGCCGTCGACGTCGTACTGGAGGTCCTCCTCGCGGAGCGGGACCTGCACGGTCTTCGCGTTGCAGTAGCCGGCGCGCGACGGGAACATCTCGAAGGTCGGGTTGGAGCAGAGGAACTCGTCGCCCGGCTGCAGGAAGATGCGCATCATCGCGTCGATCGTCTCGGACGAGCCGTTGGCGAGGGCGATGTTCTCCGCCGCAAGGCCGTGCAGCTTGCCGAGCTTCTCACGCAGGCGGTAAGCGCGGTCCGGGTAGCGGTTGCCCTTCTTCGCGATGTCGGTGATGGCGGCGACGACCGCGTCCGACGGCGGGACCGGATTCTCGTTGAGCATCATGCGGCCCAACTCGGGGTGCGCCCACGCCATGTCAAGGACGCTCGTGTTGTACTCGGGAGCCGTCCAGATGTAGGGATTGATCTTGTCTTTGATGTCCGACATTCCCACAGTCCTTTCGTCAGTCAGAGACCCGTACGGGAAGAGCTACTCCGCCTTGCACTCGCCCCTCGTGAGGCAGCCGTCGGCGAAGGCGACCATCTCGTTGGTGGCCTTGGAGAAGGCCTCGGCGGTCTTCACGAGCGCCGGATGCGTGTTGTACTCCTCGCGCGTGTAGCCGTTCTCGTCGTAGGCGCGGGCGAAGTACGGGATCTTGAGCAGCTTCTCCATCACGTCGGCCGGCGGGTCGACGTCGATCTGGTTCGGCTTGAACTTGATGTCCTCGGGATGCGGGAAGTTGATGACCTCATCGATGAGGCTCGGCGGGCAGGTGACGACGATGCTGGCGCCCGCCTTCTCCTCGAGGTGCCAGATGTGCTGCTTGCCGTCGATGGTCGGGCCCAGGCGCAGCGAGCAGGAGAGCATCTTGCTGTGATAGCCGCCGTCCCTGACCAGGCGATACGCCTTCTTGAAGATCGCCAGCTCGGCGAGACGGACGTCACCCTCGGTGACCTCGACGCCGACTTCGGCGCCGGCCTCACGCAGGCCGCCGAGGTCGCCGTAGCGGGCCTCCATGTGGGTGATGACCGAGCGCCACTTGCTGAGGTCGACGCCGTTGGCCTTGGCCTTCTCGAGGCCTCGGTTCACGGACTTCGCGCAATCCATGAGCTGCGAGAGGACGAAGGTGAGGGTGTTGTTGGTGGCGATGCCGCGCGAGGTGAGCTCCTCGATGACGGGGTAGCCCTGGGCGGTGCCCGGGATCTTGACCATCACGTTGGGGTTCACGGCGTGGATCTCGAGCGCCTGCGCGAGCATGGCCTCGCCGTCGAAGGCGCTGCGCGGGTCGACCTGACCGGAGAGGAAGCCCTCCTTGTAGCCCGACGCCTCGAAGAGGGGGAGGAACATGTCCGAGCCCTGCCTGACGACTTCCTTGTAGAGGAGCCAGAACAGACCCTCGGTGTCGAGGTCCTTGTTCTCGGCGAGGATCTTCTGGGCTTCCTTCTCCCAGCGCGCCGGGTCGTCCTTGATCGCGGCCAGCGAGAGGGGCGGGTTGGTGGTGACGCCGCGGAAGAGCTGGCTCATCGGGTCGTCGGCGTTGTACATGCGCGCGAACTGGGCCTTGAGGGCGGGCTTGTCGGCGTCGTCCGCCTTGGCCAGCATCTTCTCGCACCAGTTGCCGAAGATGACCGGCGACGAGTCCCACCAGATCTCCATGCCGGGACTGACCGCTACCAGGTCTTCAAAGAGATTGGGGTCTTTCATTGCTCCTCCTCGAGGATCGGTTCCGTAGTTCGTGAGAAAGTGAACAAGGAGTCACTCAACTGCACAGATTACTCCATCAGTGCGCATCGTAGTGCACTCGCTCCCGGCTGTCTAGCAGGTGGCCGATGGGTCGTCCGGGATGGCCTGTCGCGAGCCTGGAAGAGGGCGCGAGACGCCGCTTCCTCGCGCGGGCGCGACCGGGAATGCGGCGGAGACGGACGGACCTGCGGCCCGCCCTGAGAACGGGGCGGGCCGTGCGGCCTCGCGCCGCCCGCCCTACGCTTGCTCCGGGTCGTCGTGTCAGAGGCTCGTCACACGGCCGCAGACTCACAGCCTCGTCGAACTGCGTGAGGTCGCGCTCGATCGCGGCGAGCTCTTCCGGCGTACCCTGGATCTTCGGGCCCTTGAACCACTTGCGGGCGCTCGGCGATCCACCAGATGCCGGCGAAGACGACGATGACCGCCAGCACCACGATGATCGAGTAGTTGAAGTTGGTCCGCGTGATCGGGGCTGTACGCGGGCAGCAGGAGCACGATGCAGATGAAGATCACGTAGACGATGGCGATCCAGCCGATCACCAGAAGCTCACGGTCTTGTTCAGCACGTATGGGCCGGGCACGAACGCCTTGGGGTTGATGCGCCGCAGGAACACCGGCGTCAGGTAGGCGATGTAGAGGCCGATGACGGCGGTGGCCACGATGGCGTTGTAGGCCGTGTAGTTCCACAGGTAGGGGATTGAGATGATGAACGCTCCGACGGCGCCGAACCAGGCCGAGCGCACCGGCACGCGGCGCTTCTTGCTGACGTGGTGCCAGAAGCTTGGAGCCCGGCACCGCGCCGTCACGCGAGAACGCGTAGATCATGCGCGAGTTCGCTGTGACCGACGACATGCCGCAGAAGAACTGCGCCACGATGACGATCACGATGAGCAGCAGGGCGATGCTCCTGCCGGCCGACGAGATGAACGTCACCGCCCAGTTGGGGTACAGCACGGCGAGCTCCGCATAGCTCGTGACCTTGGTCCCCGCGAAGGAGATGGGATGCGAGAAGTTCGGGATGGCGTAGCTGATGCCGACCAGCAGGATGAAGCCGGCGATGAGCGAGACCCAGATGGACCTGACGATGCCCTTCGCCGCCTGGACGTTTGCCGACTTCGTCTCCTCGGACACGTGGGCCGAGGCGTCGTAGCCGGTGAACGTGTACTGGGCGTTCAGCATGCCGAGAGCGACGATGTAGAGCGGCACGGTCCAACCCCGAGAGTCCCTTGAACGCGTTCCAGCCCTGCGCTGCCGAACATGAACGAGAACGGAGTTGTGGGTCGAGCCGCTGGCGGGGCCCCAGTACAGGAGGATGACGATGATCGCGACGCCGATGAGGTGCCAGTAGACCGAGACGTCGTTGAGCAGGGCCACCAGGCGGACGTTGAAGGTGTTCAGCAGGCCCTGCAGGAAGAGGATCACGGCCAGGATGCCGAGGACGTGCCCCGGCGAGAGCCAGTACGCGTTGCCGGTCAGCTCGTCGCAGGAATGCCGCGACCGAGAACGCGCAGCCGAAGCTGATGCCGGCCGTGACGGCGACCTGCCCGAGCAGGTTGAACCAGCCGGTGAACCACGACCACCAGGGCCCGCTCTTGCCGGGCGCCAGCTTGGCCGACCAGTAGTAGAGACCGCCGGCCGTCGGGTAGGCCGAGCAGATCTCGGCCATCGAGAGGCCGGCGAAGATGACCATCACGCCCACGAACAGCCAGCCCCAGTTCATGACCGGCGGGCCGCCGTGGAGCAGGCCGTAGGAGTACACGGTCAGGCAGCCCGACAGGATGGAGATGATGGTGAACGAGATGGCGAAGTTGGAGAAGCCGCTCATACTTCTGTTGAGCTCCTGGGCGTAGCCCATCTCGTGGAGCCTCTTGGTGTCGTCGTCCAGTTGCTTCTACTGGCGGTGATGCGGACTGTTCGTCTGGCACGAGAACCCCCTTGTTCGCCCAACTGCCCTACGCTGGCGCGTATTGACCGCCATTCACTACCAAGCTCGGGGAACTGTCAAGGTCGTGTGCGGTCTTGTTTGCAATTCGTGGGAGATAGTGAGCGAAAGACGGGCGGCGGGCCGTGAGGCCCGCCGCCCGTCTGAAGCGACGATGTGTGAATCAGTTCAGACCTGTCTGCCTCAGTAGTCCGCGTCTCCGGCCTTCGTCTTGCCCCAGAACGTCTTGTACACAACGGCGGTGTAGATGAGCACGACCGGCACGAAGACGACCGCGAGGATGAGCATGACGAGCAGCGTCAGGTGACCCGACGCGGCGCGCTCCACGGTGAGGCTGGTCGCCGCCGGCGTGCCGCGCGCCGGCACCATGTCCGGGAAGTTGCCCACGGCGGCGATGCCGGCGAGGCCGATGATGACGATCGCCGAGCCGATGAAGGACTTGAGCTCGCCGCCCTCCTTCGTCATCTGCCAGATCGTATAGAGCAGGCCGACGACGAGCACGGCCAGGAAGAGCCAGCCCACCGGTCTGCCGAACACGTTGTCCGAGGCGCGTGAGACGGTGAGGATTGTCGCCGCCGAGGTCGCGATGGCGAGCACCGCGCAGATCCAGAAGGTCACGCGCCGGTAGCGGAGGGCGCGGTCGTGCAGTTCGCCCTCCGACTTGATCGCCAGCCACGCTGCGCCGTGCTGGATGAGCAGGAACAGGCCGGTGACGCCCACGAGCAGCGAGTACGGGTTCAGCAGCTCCCAGAAGGTGCCGATGTAGTTGCCCTGCGCGTCCATCGGCACCCCGCGGATGACGTTGCCGAGTGCGACGCCCACGAGCAGCGACGGCACGAAGCTGCCCAGGAAGAACGCGCCGTCCCACACCGGCGACCACGCGGAGTCCTGGTGGCGGAACTCGAGCGACACCGCGCGCAGGATCAGGCCGAAGAGCACGAGCATGATCGCCAGGTAGAAGCCGCTGAACGTCATGGCGTAGACCATCGGGAAGGCGGCGAAGATCGCGCCGGCGCCGGTGATGAGCCACACCTCGTTGCCGTCCCAGACGGGACCGATCGAGGCGCGGACGACGCCGCGCTCGTCCTCGGACCTGGCGATGAAGGGATAGAGCACGCCGGCGCCGAGGTCGAAGCCGTCGAGGATCACGTAGGCGGTCAGAAGGAAGGCGACGAGGAAGAACCAGATGTTGGCCAGGGTCATCTCGTCACCTCCCCGCGCCGGCGGGAGCGGGACCGGTCGTGGTCGCGCCCGTCTTCTCGGTCTCGAGCATCTCCACCACGTCGTCTGGACCCTTGCGGATGATGCCGACGAAGATGCGCAGCCAGGCGATGAAGAGGACGAGGTAGATCAGGCCGAAGAGGCCGAGCGTGGTCCAGATCTGGCCGGACGACACCAGCGGCGACACGGCGTCGGTCGTGCGCATGAGGCCCTGGACGACCCAGGGCTGGCGCCCGACCTCAGCCGTCATCCAGCCCATGTTGGACGCCAGCAACGCCAACGGGATGCAGGCGATGAGCACCCAGTGCAGCCAGCGCGCCTTCTCCAGGCGCCCCAGGACGTGCATGAGGACCGAGACGAGGAACACGAGGGCGAAGAACATCCCGAGTGCGATCATCAGGTGGTAGCTCTGGAAGACCGGCGGGATCGGCGGGCGGTCCGCCTGAGGCACCGTGGTGTAGCCGGTGACCTTGGCGTCCGGGTTGAGGTGCAGGATCAAGCTGAGCCCGTTGGGGATGCCGATTCCCTTCGTCTCGTAGGTCCCGTCGGCTTGTTTGGCAAGCCAGCCGAAGAGCCAGAGGGTCGCGCCGTTCTCGGTGTTGGTGACGTTCTCGAAGGCGGCCATCTTGATCGGCTGCTTCTCGGCGACGACCAGCGCGCCCCAGTGACCGAGGAACGGCATGGCGATCGAGACCACGAGGCCGACGGAGATCGCCCAGAGCATCGCCGTGCGCGCGAACTGCAGGTGACGCTTCTTGAGCATGTAGTAGGCGCACACGCCGGCGGCCACGAAGCACCCCGTGATGAGAGCCGCGGCGACCGTGTGGAAGAACCGCGGCGCCGTGGACGGGTTGAGCGCGGCGCCGAAGAAGCTGGTCAGCACCGCCCTGCCGTTCTCCACCTTGTAGCCGGCCGGCGTCTGCATCCACGAGTTGGCGATGAGGATCCACAGCGCCGAGAGCAGCGAGCCGATCCACACCAGCCAGGCGGACACGTAGTAGAAGCCTTTGGACACCTTCTTGCGGCCGAACAAGAGGACGCCGAGGAAGGTGGACTCCAGGAAGAACGCGATCAGACCCTCGGCGGCCAGCGGCGCGCCGAAGATGTTGCCGACGAAGCGCGAGTACTCGGCCCAGTTGGTGCCGAAGGCGAACTCCATCGTGAGCCCCGTGGCGACGCCGATGGCGAAGGTCGCCGTGAAGAGCTTGATCCAGAAGTTCGACGCGGCTCTGTCGGCGGGGATGCCGCTTTTGTAGTAGCGGCGCTCAGACAGGACCACCATCAGACCCACTCCGATGCTGATCGGCACGAAGATGAAGTGATACCCGACGGTGAACGCGAACTGGATGCGTGCGAGCATTACGGCGTCCATGCGTGTCCGCCACCTCCTTCTGGCAGGCGAGTGGGCCGGCGCGGTTCCCCGGGGTCGCCGGCAGTACGTGCATATTTTCACTATCGTCGTGGTGCTTTGTCAATGGAGATTTGTGCGGCGGGGCACAATGATGGCCGGGGCGGGGAAGTTACCCCTGCCCGAGAAGTATTAAGCGGACGTTAAGACGCCTGTTCAGGCGTGGGGGTGCCGTGCTACTATGCCCGTGGGCCGGCAACCGAACGCCGGCCGTTGTGCTGTCTAGGAGGCTGATCCGCTTGTCTGAAGAACAGCTTGAATGTCAGGAATGCTCCGCGCAGTGTGAGAAGGTCGTCTACCCGGCCGCCTGCCTCGCGATGAACTGCCGGTTCCTGTACGCGTTCAAGGAAGACGGCGACACGTTCTTCGGGTGTATCGAGAAGGTGTTCCCGCACGAGATCGACCTGAAGATGTTCCAGGAGATCGAGCGCGGCAAGGGTGGCTTCGGCGTAGTGAAGGTCGCTCGCCAGCCGCTGCCGCAGTGCTCAATCGCGGTCCAGAGCTGCTACGCCACGGGCGAGGGTCCGCTGTGCCGCAACATGTACTTCCGGCGCCGCGACCGGCGTGAGGTGCAGACCGTAGAGGATTAGTCGGCGCGGCCGGACTAACGTCGGGTGCACCGGAGGTTCACCCGACACTGACCACCGCAGGCGGGTCAACGTGCGGGGCGCTGAAGGTGCACCGCACAGTAACCAGCGTCAAGATGATCGAGTTTGCAGGCGAAACCGCGGCCAAGCCGCGGTTTCGCCGTCTCAGGGGCTGGTATACTGAGAAGGCGCAGCCACCAAGGCTGCCCAGTTGGGGGCGAACAGGTCTCGACATGGGCTGTACCTGGGTGGGAGCAGCAGGCCGAGGTCCGGTGGCCTCGTTAAACTGCCGGAACACACTACTTGCCGAGAATAATTCTCTCGCACTCGCCGCCTAAGTAATTAGGTGACGCATCGCACCCGGCTCGTCCACGGCCGGGATCCGCGGTGTCATCAAGTGGACTGGGGTGCGGTCGCGCTGCTCCGAGCGAGCGCACCCGAGACTGATCGGAGCTGGCGACCGGCACCCGGCCGACGCGGGGGCCGCGAGCGAGATGAAATGCGCCGGCTAAGCCTGTAGAGACTCCGCCGAGGCGTCCGTGGACGCGGGTTCGATTCCCGCCGCCTCCACCACTCTTCAGCTGGCGTCTCCGCGCGGGCTCTACTGTCGCTTGCGCCCTCCGCGCCGCTGCCGGCTCCTCGACTGCGGCGATGTCTTCTGTTCGGGAGGAGCCACCTGGCGCCAGCTGCCCGCTTCTCCGCGCCTTCTCCAGGCGAGCTTCCTGCACTCTGATGAAGACGAAGGCGAGGACGCCGACGAAGAGGCGCATCACGATCGCCTCGACCTCTGCGCCGAGCGTCAGCACACCGGTCACGACGCCGGTCGCGCCCATCGTCCACATGACCAGGCGCACGTCGCGTGCCCGTTGCGGGGTCATGAGCGGCACGAACGACGCGTTCAGCGCCATGACGAACATGAGCAGCGCCGCGCCCGTGGTCAGCGCGAGGACGACGTACATCGGGCCCGCCTTCACCGTCGGATCGGGATCGACCACGAATCGGACGAACGATGTCGACCATCATCACGGCGACGACGAGGTCGACGAAGACGAGCAACAGCAGGCTGAGGCTGCGCGCCGACCGCGGGCCGACGCCGGGCCGCGGCGCAGGCCCTGAGCCCCACCCGGCCGGTGGTCGCTTGTTCGAGCTGCTGCTCATCCTCTCTCCATTCTGCTCCAGGGACCTCGCCGGCGATGCCCTCCCGGATTCACGTCTCAGACATGAGCCGCGGTCCGCAGACGGGCGCAGTCAACGGCTGCCCCGCGTCTCCAAGCCTACCTCACGCGGCGCGGCGAGTACGGGCCGCGGCGGCAGAAGACGGGTGCGTGAGCGCGACCGCGCGCGCCGTCCACGGGCCTCGGTGCGCCAGCGCGTGGACTATACTGCAGGCGTGGAACGGCCAGCCGACATCCTCGCCGCGCCGGCGGGCGCTGCCGCTGAGATCTCGCAGCGTCCTCATCTGCTCGAACCGTTCCCGGCCAGCATCATCCTCGCGCTCATCTTCACCGCCGGCGGGCTCGTCGAGCTGCTCACGCGCGGCGGCGTCCCCGTCGGGTATCGCGAAGACGGCGCCGCCCTCATCGTCCTCACCGTCCTGAGCGGGCTCACGCTGGCGGTCCTCTGGTGGTCGCCGCTCGTCAGCCTCGTCGCCGCCGTGGTCCTGGTCGGCGCGCAGGCGGTGGCGGGGTACGAGTTCACGGTGGCGGCCGTGGGCGTGGTCGTCGTGGCCTCGTTCGCGACGGTGGCGTTCGACCACTGGAAACGCGCCGTCGCCGCCGGCTTCGTCGTGACCGGCGGCGTGATCCTCGTTCTCGTCACGCTGCCCAGCGTCAGCTGGCAGGCCGCTGCCGCGACGTGGGCGGCGCTCTCGCTCGTCTGGGTCGTGGGGGTCGTCATCCGCGTCTACCGCGGAAGCATCGAGCGGGCGGAGCGCCGGGCCGCGCTGTTCGCGGCCGACCGCGACGCGAGGGCTCGCGAGGCGGTCGCCGACGAGCGGGCGCGCATGGCGCGCGAACTCCACGACAGTGTCGGTCACGCGCTGAACGTGGTCGTTCTGCATGCGGGGGCGGCGCAGCGGGTCATCGACAAGAAGCCCGAGCTGGCGCGGGAGGCGCTCGACTCGATCGAGACGGCGGGTCGTCAGGCACTCGGCGATATCGAGCGCATGCTCGGCATCCTCCGTGCGCCTGAGGACGAGGTGTGCTGCGACGTCACGCCGGGGATGGGGCAGCTCGCGACCTTGTGCGATCAGGTCCGTGAGGCCGGCCTCCCCGTGACGCTCAACGTGGAGGGCGAGCCGCGGCCGCTGCCGGCGAGCCTCGACCTCACGGCCTACCGGATCGTCCAGGAGTCCCTGACCAACACGCTCAAGCACGCCGGCAAGACGCGTGCGGGCGTCACCGTCCGCTACGAAGAGGCGGCGCTCGCGATCGAGGTGCTGGACGACGGCCGCGGGGTCACGCCGGCCACCGCCGGTGGCGGTCGCGGCCTCCTGGGAATGCGGGAGCGCGTGGCCACGTTCCGGGGGGAGCTCGAGGCAGGGCCGCGCGCCGAGGGCGGGTTCGGCGTCCGCGCGCGGCTGCCCCTGGCCACCGAAGATGGGTACTGGTGAAGGCGCCGCCGGGGCACCTCACAATGGAAACGGAGGGGACATGACCGTCAAGCTGGTGCTGGCCGACGACGAACAGCTCGTGCGCTCCGGCCTGCGTCTGATCCTGGAATCGGAGGACGACATGGAGGTGGTGGGCGAGGCGAGCGACGGCGCCGAGGCGGTGACGCTCACACGGCGCCTCGATCCCGACGTCGTGCTGATGGACGTGCAGATGCCGGTGATGAACGGCATCGAGGCGACGCGCGAGATCGTCGCGCTGGGGCGGGAGGAGAGCTCGCGCGTCGTCATCCTGACGACGTTCGACCTCGACGAGTACGTCTACGAGGCGCTCAAGGCGGGAGCGAGCGGGTTCCTGCTCAAGCGCACTCCCGCCGAGGACCTCGTCGCCGGCGTCCGGGTGGTCGCCGAGGGAGAGGCGCTGCTGGCCCCTTCCGTCACGCAGCGCCTGATCGAGAACTTCCGCAGCCGTCCCGACGCGACGCCGTCTCGGGACGCTCGTGAGCTCGACGACCTCACCGACCGCGAGCGGGAGGTCCTCGTGCTGGTGGCGCGCGGCATGACCAACGGCGACATCGCCGCGCACCTCTTCCTGAGCGAGGGTACCGTCAAGACGCACGTCAAGCGGATCTTCGCCAAGCTCGGCCTCCACGACCGGACGCAGGCCGTGATCCTCGCCTACGAGGTCGGGCTGGTGCGCCCGGGGGAGAGCCCGGCGGAGTGACGCCGGCCGGGCTCGGCCCGGCCCGCGAGCGCGGCCGGCCGGCTTCGTACCCCCGCAGGGGTACGCCGGCCGGCGCTCGAATCCCACCCCGAGTCCGCGGAGATTCCCGCTGCGGGGTGACGACCCAGCGCCCTTCCGCCGCTACGCTTCGCCTGCAAGCTGCGGAAGACCATTGGAGGTCACCCCTTGAACGACTCGGCGCTCACTCGCTTCTTCGCCGTCGTCGCACGTCCGCAGACCTGGCTCGGCATCCTGTTCCACGTGCTGGCCTTCCCGCTCGGCCTGTTCTACTTCGTGTTCCTCATCACGGGGCTCGCCGTCGGTGTGGGCCTCGTGGTCGTCTGGGTGGGCATCCCGATACTGCTCGTGGTCGCCGGCGCGTGGTGGCTGTTCGGCGCGTTCGAGCGGGTGCAGGCCCGGTACCTGCTGGGCGCCGCCGTTTCGCCACCGGCGAGAGAGTGGGAGCAGGTCGACGGCATCTGGGGCAAGCTGCGTGCCCACTTCGGCAGCGGGGCGACCTGGATGGACCTCCTCTATCTCTTCGCCAAGGTGGTGTTCGGCATCATCTCGTTCACGCTCCTGGTCGTGGCGGTGGCCATGGTCGGCTGGTTCTTCGCGATTCCCTTCTTCACGGCCTTCGATGTGCCCATCGTCAACGGGACCTGGGTGCCGCCGCTCTGGTTCGCCATCGTGGCCGTGCCGCTCGGCATCCTCGTGTTCTTCGTGTCTCTGCACGCGCTGAACGGGTGGAGCTGGGTGTGCGCGCGATGGGCCGAGATCATGTTCCGCGGCCCCGGGCCGGCGGCGAGCGCCGCCGCTCCGCCGCCGACGGTCCCGACGACGACCGTGCCGCAGGCGCCCGTCTCGGCGCAGGCGCCCGTCACGCTCATGGCACCGTCCCCAACGGCGCCCGCCGCCCCTGCGCCGCCAGCACCGGCTGCGCCGGCCGCGGCCGCCGGAGACCGTGGCGCCCCCGGCGTCGGACGATCAGCATTCCAACATCACGGACGATCAGCCGGTCCTGCAGTCGCAGCCGGGTGGCCGATCCCCGCAGGACGAGACGAGCCGGCAGTGAGGGCTCGCGGAGGTGACACCATGAGAGCGGACCGCGTCACGAGAATCCTTCGGCCATCACTGGCACTCGTCGCGCTGGCCGCACTCCTGGTGCTCCTGGGTCTGGCGATCGCCGGGCCGGCGCACGCCGGCACCAAGGCGACGCCGACGGCGACGCCCGCATCCAAGGCAACGCAGAAGTCGAAAGCCACGCCGTCACCGGGTCGGTCGGGGACCGGCCCGGTTGTCCTTCAGCGAGGAGCGGAGGTCCAGTTCGGCCAGGACGTGATCGTCCCGGCGGGGACGACGACGCCCTCGGTGGTCGCGTTCGGCGGCAACGTGGTCGTGAACGGTAGGGTGACTGACGCCGTCGTCGCCTTCGGCGGCGACATCACCATCCGGGGGACGGTCGGCATGTCGACCATCGCCTTCGGCGGCGACGTCACGTTGGGGCCTCACGCGGTCCTCGGGACCAGGCTCAACCCGACCGACACTTCGCTGGTCCTCTTCGGCGGACAGCTCAAGCAGGCTCCGGGCGCGACCATCGTCGGCCAGACGCAGACCTTCGACGCGGTGAACTGGGGAGGCGCGGTCGGCTGGGTGGCCAGAGGACTCTTCGTCCACCCGTGGTGGGGCTTCAGCCTGATCGGCTGGCTGCTGCAGACCGCGTTCTGTCTGATCCTCGCGCTGGTCATCGCGGCGCTGATGCCAAGACAGCTGCGCGCGGTTCAGGAGAACCTCGGCCACAAGCCGTGGGCGTCACTCGGATGGGGCGCGCTGGTCTTCTTCATCGCCGGCCCGGCCGTGCTCGTGGTGCTGGTGATCAGCATCATCGGCCTGCTGCTGGTGCTCCCCTACGTCCTGTTCGTGTTGCTGGCCGGCTTCTTCGCCACTACCGGCGCGGCCGCGTTCCTCGCGCAGAAGGTGCTCACGGGGTTCGGCGGCAAGGAGAACCTCATGCTCGCCGTGACGCTGGGAGTCCTCGGCACGACAATCGTGTCGCAGATCCCGGTCGCCGGGCCGCTGCTCACGCTGGCCCTGATGGTGTTCGGGATCGGAGCCGCGGTGCTCGGCGTCGCCGACTGGCGGCGCCGGCGGCGGGAGGCGGCCGCCGCCCAGGCCGCCGCCGCGGCGGCGGGAGCGGCGGCTCTGGCGGCGGCCGGCGGCGGGCCGGGCCCGCAGGCCTCGATCATCACGCCGATCGTCTCCACCTCGCCGGGCGTGCCCGTCGGCGCCGTGTACCCCGCGACCTCGGCCACGGCCCCGCAGCCGGGCCTCGCAGCAGCCGCGCCGGCGGCCGCGAGTGCGGACGCGGTCACGCTCGCGGCAGACGCCGCCTCCGCGGTGCCGGCCCCGGCGCAAGAGCCGGTCGCCGCCGCCGCTCCGGCCGCTCCCGAGCCGCCCCAGGCGCCGGCTCCGCCGGCCGGCCAGACGGCCGCCGAGGGCGGCGCGACGGTCGGTGACGTGCCGGCCGCGGACTGGGGGCGCCGGAGACTCCGGCTCCGCCGCAGGGCACGTCGCCCGACGAGGGCGATCAAGCCGGACCGGCGGCCCCGTGAGCGTACGATGGACGGAGGTTCGCTCCGGCGGCCCCGCGTGGGATAACTGACAGCAACGGACGGTGGGTCGCGCCGGCGAGCGCGGCCCACCACGCGCCGTCCAGACGGCGGCGGACACCAAAGGGGAACACGTGACCGACAACGTCGACACGACCATCTTGCAGAACGAGGAAGCAGTGCCGACCACGTGCGAGGCTGAAGCGACGGTCGGCCCGACCGACGCCGTCGTCCAGGCGCGCGGCATCGAGCGGGACTACGGCCAGGGCGACGCGCTCGTGCGCGCGCTGGCCGGCGTCGACATCGACCTGGAGCGCGGCGCCTACACGGCGATCATGGGGCCGTCGGGCTCCGGCAAGTCGACGCTGATGCACATCCTCGCCGGCCTCGACAAGCCCACGGCCGGCAACGTGTGGATCGACGGCCAGGAGATCACCACGCTCAAGGAACGGGCGCTCACCCAGCTGCGCCGCGACAAGATCGGCTTCATCTTCCAGACGTTCAACCTGCTGCCGACGCTGAACGCGGCGGAGAACATCACGCTTCCGCTGACGATCGCCGGGCGCAGGGGGGACACCGCGTGGGTGGACGAACTGGTCAAGACCGTCGGGCTCGGAGATCGACTGACGCACAAGCCCTCCGAGCTCAGCGGCGGGCAGCAGCAGCGCGTGGCCGTCGCCCGCGCGCTGGCCTCCCGGCCCGCCGTGCTCTTCGCCGACGAGCCCACCGGCAACCTGGACTCGCGCACCGGGGAGGAGGTACTGCGACTCCTCCGGCACTCCCGCGACGCCATGGGCCAGACGATCGTCATGGTCACGCATGACGCGCACGCGGCCACGTACGCCGACCGGATCGTGTTCCTCAAGGACGGCGCCATCGCCCACGACTGCGGGCGGCTCGGCCGCGACGACATCTACGACGTCATCAAGTCGCTCGAGGACGCCTGATGCTCCGCATCGCCTGGCGCAGCCTCACGGCGCACAAGCTCAGGACCGTCCTCACCACTCTCGCCATCCTCCTGGGGGTGGCGATGATCAGCGGCACGTACGTGCTGACCGATCAGATCGACAAGGGCTTCCAGCAGATCTTCACCGACGCCTACAAGGGCGTCGACGTGACGGTGACGCGCAAGCCGGCGTTCACCGGGGCTCAGGTGTCCAGCACCGTGTCCGGCCTTCCCGAGTCGCTCGTCGGTCAGGTGAAGGGTGTCGACGGGGTGGCCGCCGCCGTCGGCTACGTCGCCGGCAGCGGGGCCGTGGCCGTCGACGGCAAGGTCGTGGGCACCGGAGGGTCGCCGACGCTCTTCTTCTCCTACTCGCCCGGCATGGAGCAACTGCAACCGAACACGTTCGTGCAGGGGGCGCCGCCGGCGCGCTCGGGCGAGGTGGGCATCATCGAGAAGCTGGCCAAGGATCAGAAGCTCGGGGTGGGCTCGACGCTCCAGGTCATCACACCGACGGGCTCTCGCACGGTCACCGTCTCGGGGGTGTTCACGTTCGCCGCGCAGTCGTCGCTCGGCGGCTCGCTCCTCATCGACACCACCCTGCCGGACGCGCAGCAGTGGTTCGACCTGCCGGCTCAGGTCTCCGAGATCGACGTCAAGGGCGTCGCCGGCGTCTCGCCGGAGACGCTGGCCGGGCGCGTCCGCGCTGTGGTCCCGCCCGGCGCCGAGGTCAAGACCGGCGCGCAAGCCGCGGCCGACCAGACGAAGCAGGTCAGCGACGCGATCGGCACGTTTCTCAAGCCGGCGCTGCTCTCCTTCGGCGGCATCGCCGTGCTCGTCGGCGCCTTCATCATCTTCAACGCCTTCTCGATGACGGTCGCCCAGCGGCGGCGTGAGTTCGCCATGATCCGGGCCCTCGGGGCGTCTCGTCGCCAGGTGCTCGTCAGCGTCGCCACCGAAGCTCTCGCGATGGGCGTGTTCGCGTCGCTGCTCGGCCTGGTCGCCGGCCTCGGCGTCGCCGCCGGCGTCAACCAGCTGTTCAAGGCGATCAAGGTGGACATCCCGCACAGCGGGCTCGTTCTCGAGCCCCGGACGATCGTCGTCGCCCTTGCCGTCGGCGTCGTCGTGACGCTTCTCTCGGCGGTCATCCCGGCGACGCGCGCAACGCGCGTCCCGCCGATGGCCGCTCTGCAGGAGGGGGCCGCCCTGCCGCCGTCCCGGTTCTCACGCTACGCGCCGTTTGCGGCCGTCGCCGTCGCGATCTTCGGCGCCCTCTTCATCGCCGCCGGCATGTTCGGACCGGGCGGAACGACGCAGCGGCTGGGCACGCTCGCGCTTGGGGCCGTCCTCGTCTTCGTCGCTGTGGCGATGGTCAGCCGCTATCTCATCCGCCCCATCGCCGGCGGCCTCGGATGGCCGCTGCAGAAGCTCTCGCCGGTCAGCGGCCGTCTGGCTCGCGACAACAGCATCCGCAACCCGGGCCGCACGGCCGCCACGGCGTCGGCCCTGATGATCGGCCTCGGCGTGGTCGTCTTCGTCGCCGTGTTCGCGCAGGGGCTCAAGAGCTCGTTCGTCGACGGCATCGACCGCATGGTGCGCGCCGACTACATCGTGCAGGGACAGAACTTCATGGCGATCCCCTCCGATGTGGTGGGCAAGCTGCAGGCCGTGAGCGGCGTCCAGGGCGTCTCCGGTCTGGACATCCAGCAGGTGCAGGTCGACAAGAAGCTCACCGGGGTGAGCGCCGTCGATCCGTACACCTTCGGACCGCTCTGGCGCTTCGACTGGCTCGGAGGCGGCAGCGACTCGCTGCTCCAGGGACTGGGGACCACCAAAGCGCTGATCGAGCAGCAGACCGCGGCGACGCTCGGCCTCAAGACCGGCCAGAAGTTCACGATGACGACCGTCGACGGCAAGCAGGCCTCGTTCACGGTGGCCGGTGAGTACAAGGATCCGATGCTTCTGAACGGCGTCGTGATCACCAGCAGCGCGTATAGGCGCGTGTTCCCGCAGCCGGCGCTCTACATGGTGTTCGTCAAGGGCGATGCCGGGGCCGCCGGCGCGCAGCAGCTGGCGGCCCTCAAGACGGCGCTCAAGGACGTCCCGACGGCCAAGGTGCAGACCATCGCCGAGTACAAGGACGCGGTGGTCAAGCAGGTCAATCAGCTGCTCAACCTGCTGTACGGCCTGCTGGCGATGAGCGTGCTCATCTCGCTCTTCGGCATCGTCAACACGCTCGTGCTCGCGGTGTTCGAGCGCACGCGCGAGATCGGTCTGACGCGCGCCATCGGGATGTCGCGCCGGCAGGTGCGCGCCACTGTGCGCTACGAGAGCGTCATCACCTCGATCATCGGCGCGATCATGGGCATCGTCATCGGCATCGTTTTCGCCTGGGTCGTCACGACGCGTTTCGCCGGGCAGGGGATCACCTTCTCGATCCCGGGGACGCAGCTCGTCGTGTTCCTGATCCTCGCCGTGATCGTCGGGGTGATCGCCGCCATCCTGCCCGCGCGCCGGGCGGCGAAGATCGACATCCTCGAGGCGATCCACTACGAATGAGGTGACGACACCGTCGTTCGAGCAGGGGCCGATCCGTCCGCCCAGCGAGGCGCACAGCCTCCTGGTCCGTACGATCCGCAACTGCACCTGGAACCGCTGCACCTTCTGCCCTGTGTACAAGGGAGCGGAGTCGTCGTTGCGGCCGGTGGAGGACGTACTCGCCGACGTGGACGCGATGGCCGAGGCCGCGGCGGTGCTTCGCCGCCGCGGCGTGGCCGCCGTGCACGAAGGCCTCGTGCCGCCGGAGGCATACCAGGTCTCGCTCTTCTTGGGCGACGGCGCGCGCGCGGTCTTCCTGCAGGACGCCGACCCGTGCGCGGTCAGGCCGGAGAAGCTCGCGCGGGTGATCCGGCGGGTGCGCGAGCGGTTCCCGACGGTCGAGCGCGTGACCACGTATGGGCGCGCGAGCACGCTGGCGCGGCGCACGCCCGAGGACCTTGCGTTGCTGGCCGAGGCCGGCCTCACGCGGGTCCATCTCGGCCTGGAGTCCGGGGCTGACGAGGTCCTGATGGCGATCGACAAGGGCTGCAGCAGCGGGGACCTGGTCGCGGCGGGGGAGAGAGCGCTGGGCGCCGGCCTCGAGCTCTGCTTCTACCTGATGCCCGGCCTCGGCGGGCGCGCGTCCGCCGCCGCGCACGTCGCGGGTTCCGCGCACGTGATCCGCGCGGTCGCGCAAGCCGCGCCCGCGCGGAATCCGCTCGTGGTACGTCTGCGCACGGCTGCAGTCGTCCCGAGCACGCCGCTCGGCGCGCGAGAGGCGGCTGGCGAGTTCGTCCTGCCCGACGACGTGGAGGTCGCGCAAGAGCTGCGCGACCTGCTCGAACAGCTCGCGGACGCACGCGTCGAGTTGCACTCCGACCACATGCTCAACCTGCTGAACGAGCTCGAGGGGTCGCTGCCGCGCGACCGCGAGCGGCTCATGGCGGTGCTCGACGAGTACCTCGGGTGGCCCCGCGACGACCAGGCGCGGTTCGCGATCGGGGTGAGGCTCGCCCTCTTCCGCCGACTCGCCGACTACGACGACCCGGCGCGCCGCCGCGCCCTCGACCGGCAGTTCGCCGGGTACGAGGAGCCGAGCGCCGACGAGCTGCTGCGCGCCGCGTCGGCGCTCCGCTCGCGCTACATCTGAGCTGCGCCCGCGTCCGCCGGCACCGCGCCATCAGGTGCCGCGCCCGCTGCGTCGACTCCGGCCGGCCGCGCGGTCCCCGCCTCCGAAGGTCCCAGGTCCCCGGCCAGATACCTCTGCACGGTGGGCCCGATCGCCGCCACCAGCTCATCCACCGTCGCCGAGGCCAGCGGCTCGATGTGGCCGATGTAGCGCATCACCGAGAGGCCGATGAACTGCGATCCGACCAGCGTCGCCCGCAGCTGCGCGTCAGGCACGCCGAGCGCCTCGGTGATCGGCCCGAAGACCTCGCGTACCAGCAGGTCCCGGGTCATGCCCATGGCCGCCTCGTTGGTGAGCGCCGAACGGAGCATGGCCATGAGGCGCACCCTCCTCTCCGGCGGCTCCCACGACTCGAGGAAGGTGCGGACGACCGTCGCCCCGAGCTGATCCGGCCCCGCCGCCATGCCACGGGCGAAGACCTCTCCCGGCTGGAGCGGGAGCCGGAGCGCCTCGGCGAACAGCGCGTCCTTGGAGCCGAAGTAGTGGATGACAAGCGCCGGATCGACCTCCGCGCGCGCGGCGATGTCGCGGATCGTCGCGCGGTCGTAGCCGTGCTCGGCGAAGGACGCGCGAGCGGCCTCGAGGATGCCGTCGCGGGTGGAGGACTCGCCCGGGCGGCGGCCGCTTCGGCGGCCGCCGCCCGGGCGCTGGTCCGCCGCGACGCCGGGATCTCCCGTAGCGGCGTCCCGTCTCACGTCCGCGTTCATTCGTCCATGATCGGCGCGCCGGCCTCGGCCGCCTCGGCCCGGCCGGTCGCCTCGACGCGCTCGGCCCGGGTCTTCTCGTGGCCCTCATGCTCGCCGAGTCGCCGGCCCGTGAAGAGCGCCGGGATGATGGCGATCAGCGCCGCCAGCGCCGCCGCGAAGAAGGGCCATGTGAACGATCCGGCGATGTCGTCTCGATAGATCGCCGCCACGACCGTGTTGAGCTTGGTCAACGTGGCCGGCGAGGAGCCGGGCAGCTGCGGCGCGCCCTTCAGCGGATCCGTGGTCATCTTGGCCGCGCCGCCGCCGCTGCCGGCCGCGGCCTTCGCGTTCTTGAGGAGCGTCGCCGTGTACGCGCCCTTCTCCGCCGGACTGACTGCGCTCGTCGCGATCACGCCGACCGACGTCTTGGTCGCACGCTGTGCGTTCTGCGCCACGGTGTGCGTGAACACCGCGACGAGCAGGGCGACGCCCACGGTGAAGCCGACCTGGCGCATGGTGTTGAGCGAGCCGGAGCCGACGCCCCTCACCTGAGGCGGTAGCGACGCCATGGAGGCGGCCGAGAGGGTCGGCATGGCGAGGCCCATGCCGACGCCGATGAAGGCTGCCCGCCACATCACGTCCCAGAGCTGGGTGGCGCCGCCGTGCTGTGCGAGCAAAGCCAGCAGTGAGAGGCCCACGGCGAAGCACGCTGCGCCGGCCGCGGCCGGGAACCGGGGGCCGATGCGGTCGTTGAGGCGGCCGGCGTTCGGCGCGACGATCAGCGCGAGCACAGGGACGATCGTCATCGCCGTGGCGGCGCGCAGTTCCGAGTATCCCAGCACCGAGACCAGATAGAGGACGAGCATGAGGAACGTCCCGCCCATCGCCAGGCCGACGAACATGACGGCGGTGTTGGCGGCGGTGAACGAGCGGATGCGCAGCAGGCCGACGGGGAACATCGGCGAGGACGTGGAGGTCTCCCACCACATGAACAGAGGGAAGCTCCCGATCGCGACGACGAACAGCCCGACGATCGTGGCAGAGGTCCAGCCCCACGCGTCACCCTCGACGAGCGCGAGCGTGAGGCAGAAGAGGCCGGCGCCGGAGATGACCATGCCGGGGAGGTCGATGCCGCCCTCGACCTTCTCCTTACGCTCGCCCCGAGGGATGATCGACGCGCAGGCGACGACGGCCACGATGCCGATGGGGACATTGACGAAGAAGATCCACGACCAGTGACCGTAGGTGACCAGCACGCCGCCGAGGACGGGGCCGACGGCGGCAGCGGCCGTTCCGAGCGCGCCCCAGATCCCGACGGCCGTGCCTTGTTGCCGCTTGGGGAAGGCGCCAAGCACGATCGCCAGTGAGATGGTGAGGAGCGCCGCGCCGCCGAGGCCCTGACCGGCGCGGAAGGCGATCAGCCACTGGATGTTGGGGGCGAAGCCGCAGAGCAACGAGAAGATCGTGAAGGTCACGAGGCCGAAGATGAAGACGCGCTTCTGCCCGTATCTGTCCGCGACCCTGCCCATGGACAGGAAGAAGACGGCGAGCACGAGGTTGTAGGCATTGAGCACCCACGAAGCCTGGCTCAGCGTCGCGTTCAGGTCGGTGATGATCGCCGGCATGGCGATGTTGACGATGGTGACGTCGAGCAGCGCCATGAACATGCCGAAGCTGACGACGATCAGGATCCACCACTTGTGCGGGTGGCCCTCGTCGGCCATGGGCGGACCGCCGGGGGCTGCGGGGATCGGGTCGGTCACTGAGAAGTCCTTTCGGGATCGCGAGGGGTCCGCACGGCGACCCAATCCTTTGTTGCCGCTTCCGGCTCGCCTGTTCAACGTCCGTTGAGTTCATCATGCGTTGAAGCGGCCGTCAAGGGCGGTCGATTCGCGCTCGCACCGCCCTGGCGCGGTCGTGGGCGAGCCTCTCACCTTCGACAAGACGTCGAGGGTCACGAAGGTCTGCTGAATCAGACATGCCGGCGACGAAGCGTTGCCGAAAGCATGCCATCGACGCCTCATGGCCTTCCGAATCAGTCACGTCGCCGGCGGCGCGGCGATTCCTGCACTTGAGCCGTGCGTTGTTGAGTGTTAGGTTTCGACCCTGCCCTGCTTCGCCTCAGCCTGCAGTCGGTGCGGCCGGGACCAGAAGCGAGCGGTCGTCCGCTCGCCTCTCGAGGAGGCGCACTGCACGACCGCCACCCGATACGTCGTCTCGCGCTGGTCGCTCTGGTCGCACTGGGCACGACCGCGTGTGCCGTCCTGCTGCCCGTCTCGTCTGCGAGCGCGCGCACGGGAGCACTGCAGGAGAACCGGGCGAAGGCGCGCGAACTCGCTGCCGAGATCTCAACGCTCGACACCCAGATCGGCTCCGCCGTCACCCGCTACTCTCGGGCGACCCGCGCGCTCGAGGCGGTGCGCAGGCAGCTCAAGGACAACCGACGGCTCCAGCGCCTCGCGTACAGGGAACTTGGCCTGGCCCGTGCCACGCTGGCCGCGCGGGCCGTGGCGATGTACAAGCACGAGGACCTGAGCCCCATGGACGCCGTGTTGGGCGCCGCCGACCTCGGCGACCTCGTCACGCAGCTCACCATGGTGCGCACCATCGCCCGTTGCGACCGCGACGTCGTCCGCACCATCGAGACGACCAAGCGGGAGCTCGCCGACCGGGCGGCGACGCTGGCGGCCGACGAGCGCACGTCGGAGAAGCTCGTCGGCACCTGCAAGAGCGAGCTCGCCACGATCCGGGCCAGTCTGGACGAACGACGCGCCGCCCTGGCGGGTGTGCGGTCGGACATCCGTCGTCTCGCCGCCGTCGAGGCAAAGGCCTCCCCCAAGCCTGCACCCACGGTCGAGCCGCCCAAGCCGGGCGGGGGCGGCGACTCCGGCTCCGGCCCCTGGTGGTCGCTCATCCAGAGCGCGGCGGCGGGCAACGGCGTCAACGCCCGTGGCATGTACCGCCTCATGATGATCGAATCGGGCGGATCCGCGACCATCG
>CAWAUK010000012.1:0-69935 GCA_963784975.1 uncultured Thermoleophilia bacterium
GCCGCGGCGGCCAAGAAGAACGCGCGGTGGACTCCCCGCCAGAACCCTCACGCCTCCTTCAGCGATGATGAGAAGAAAGCGCTCCTGGGAGTCTTGATCGACGAAGCTGCCGTCGCGAAGGCGATGAAGCCGCCCGCGGCGGGCGCTGCTGCGCCAGCTGGCAACTTCGCGCCCGCCGTCGACTGGCGCAATCGGAACGGCAACCACGTCACGTCTGTGAAGAACCAACGGCAGTGCGGCTCGTGCGTCTCCTTCTGCACCTGCGCGGTCGTCGAGTCCATGGCCTCGATCGAGAAGGGCCAGCTGCTCGATCTGTCCGAAGCCGACAGCCATTTCTGCTCGAGCCACGGCGCGAGCTGCGGCGGCTGGGACGCGAGTGCCGCCTACGGTCAGTTCAAGACTCGCGGCGTGCTCCCGGAACCGGCGTTCCCCTACATGAGCGCGTTCGACAGCCCGCCGGTGCAAGACCCGAACCTCCCGCCAGGCTACTGGAAGGCCCATTGCGTGAACGTCGCCGACCGCTCGCAGGCCGTGAAGATCACGACGACCGGAACCCTGGCGAGCATCGCCGACCGCAAGACATACCTTACAAACACGGGCCCGTGCTCGGCCGTCATGCACGTGTTCAACGACTTCTACTCGTACGGCTCCGGCATCTACCACCACATCTCCGGCGCCGACATGGGTCTCCACTGCGTCGAGGTGATCGGCTACTCGGACGCTGACGGGTGCTGGATCTGCAAGAACTCATGGGGTACGGCCTGGGGTGCTGAAGGCGGGTTCTTCAAGATCGCGTACGGCCAGGCGGGGATCGACACTGAGTTCCCGTTCTGGACCGCAAGCGGTGTCGTGCTGCCAGCAGTCACCGCCTGGCACGGCTGGGAGGGCCTCGGGGGAGGGATCACGTCGAGGCCGAGCGCCGTCTCGTGGGGCCCGAACCGGATCGACGTGGTTGCCCGCGGGCTCGACTCGGCCGTCTGGCACCGCTGGTGGGATGGCACGGCTTGGCGAGGGTGGGAGTCGCTTGGCGGCCAGGTTCAGGGCGCGCCGGCGATGTGCTCCTGGGCGAGCGGCCGCCTCGACATGTTCGCCATCGGGCTCAACCATCACCTGTGGCACAAGTGGTACCAGGGTGGATGGAGTGGCTGGGAGGACCTCGGAGGCGTGCTCTCGTCCGAGCCCGCAGCCGTCTCCTGGGGCCCAAACCGGATCGACGTCTTCGCCCGGGGCATGGACCAGGCAATGTGGCACCTCTGGTGGGACGGCGTCGGCTGGCACGGATGGGAGAGCCTGGGCGGCGGCCTGAGCTCCGGTCCCGCCGTAGCGTCGTGGAGCGCGAACCGGCTCGATACGTTCGTCCGCGGGTACGACATGCACCTCTGGCACAAGTGGTGGAACGGGACGACATGGAGCGGCTGGGAGGACCTCAAGGGCGTGCTTTCCGGCGAGCCGGGTGCCGTCTCATGGGGCCCGAACCGCATCGATGTCTTCTACCCCGGTCAGAACTCGCACATGTGGCACCGCTGGTGGAACGGCTCGAGCTGGAGCGGAGAGGAGGACCTTGGAGGCACCTTGAGCTCCGGGGTCGGTGTCAGCTCGTGGGCCAAGAACCGGCTAGACTGCTTCGTCGAGGGGACGGACTCGGCTCTCTACCACAAGTGGTATGGCTGATCGGATGACGCCAGATGTCGTCGGATAGCGTCGCTGTCGCCGTCGGAGAGGCGTTCGAGATCCGCCTCCACGGCAATCCGTCGGCCGGCTACATCTGGGAACCCGACTCGCTCCCTGAGGGCATCGAGCTCTTGGGGAGCGAGTCTGTTCCCCCCGGCCAGGACAGTCGACCCGGCGAGCCGGGCACGCAGGTGTTCCGCTTCCGGTCGCGGGAGGCGGGCGACAAGACGCTCGGCTTCGTGCTCAAACGGCCGTGGGAGTCCGAGGTTACCGACCGTCACGAGGTAACGGTGCAGACAAGCTGACTTCCCTGCGCCGTTGGATTCCCAAGGGGCCGGCGGGACTCGGTCTGTACAGACCGGCCCTCAACCACGGGGCACCGTCATCGGCCAAGAACTGTCGTCATTTGCAGCGAAAATCAGCGACCAGTTGCCCAATGCGCCCCAACGAAGCCAATCGCGGACCGCGCTTTTTGGTCCCTGCGCCACCGGAGGTCAAAGCTCAGAGGAGGTCTCATGGACAATCCGACTACTCTCGCAATTTCCATTAGCAGGAGACCCCGGCAGAGGGGACCAGCCGCAAGCCGATTGGGTCGATGTGCTACGGCCGGCTTCACACAGCTTCTTCTCCTTCTCCTCGTGCCGGATATGGTCTGGGCCGCAGCCCCTGAGCCTAGCGGATCCGCCGCCCCAGTGACTCACCTCGACTGGGGCGCGGGGCTCACCGCCGTCATCGTGATCGCCGTACTGATGTTGGTTGTCGGGTTGTTGCTCGTGCTGTGGCGAGGGTGGCAGGCTCGCGCCGCGCGCGGGCGGGAGGCCTCGCCTCAGGAAGATCCCGCCGACCGGAGCGTGGTGCGGAGCTGGCTGGCGCTCGCGCTGGTCGGCGGCCTCCTCGTCCTGGTCGCGGTGTCCTTCTGGCTCGACGACCAGACCCTGCGCAGCGCGCTCGCTGGTGGAGTGGTGGCGGCTGCGGGAGCCGCCGTGGCCTTCTATTTCGCGTCCAGATCCTCGGATCAGGCACGAAAGGACATCTTGACGGCGATAGGGGCGAGCGGAGCCAAGTCCTCAGCTCTGGTCGAAGACGTGATGATCCCGGCGGGAAGCATCCTCTTCTTCCCCTTGGATCCGAGTGGGGGAGGCGACCTGGAGCAGATGCCGTTGCCGGATCTCTACGACAAGATCAAGGATACGCCGTGGCAGCGCATTCCCGTGTTCGAGGTCGATCAGAATGGGAAGCCGACGGTGGCGCGCGCCGTGGTCCATAAGCAGGTGCTTGCAACGTTCGCGGCGAACAACCCGGCCGCCGGCGCCGCAGACTTGGACTCGGCGCTGGTGGGCAGGACTATCGCTGACCTCGACAAGGATTCGCACGCGAAGATCTGGGCCTTCACCGAAGTCGCGCCGGGCGAGACCGTCGCGGACGCCAGGAAGACGATGAAGAAGACGCCGCAGTGCGCTGACATCTTCGTCACCGAGGGCGGCGCCAAAGGCGGCAAGGTCCTTGGCTGGCTGACAAACAGTCTGCTCGCGACAATCTCGGGCTGACTCACCTGACGAGTCGGCGGCGGATCCCGACCGGCGCTGAGAGAATCCTCGGGGCGGCATCTCTTTGGGTCATGACAGACTCAAGAAGACGGACTCAGCGGGGGAAGTAGTGGCTCGCTTCTACAGCCGCGCCACAACCACAAGAAACAGTACCTATGAGATCGCGTTGCGTCACGAAACCGTCCACATGGCGAGTGACGGGCAGCGGCCGGTGCACGGCTCAAGTACCGCGAAGCTGGGTGGACGGGGTGACGGACATAGGCAGTGCATCTCCACCTATGCAGCGCGCGTAGTCTGGATTGACTCACTGCCTTGCGATAGCCTCCTCGTTGCGCCCCTGAGGGCTTCAACGGCTGCTTCGAGCGTGTATGGAAGGCGAGACGTTGGCATGACGGTTGCACGTCGCAAAGAGCCCGGTGAATCTCAGCAGATTCTGATTGCCCGTCTGCGTTCCCAAGCACGTGAGGTCGCGGCAGCTATCGCTGAAACGTTCCCGTGCGTGGAATCCATCTGCCTATTCGGTTCTGTCGCGCGTGGCGACCCGTGCCGTTGGAGTGACATTGACATTATCGTCCTGGGGTCGGATGCGGTGCTCACTCCGCATACCCTCGAAGAATCGGTGCCTGACCGCCTTCGGCCGGCCCTTTCGATTTCGTACCGATGGATCGAGGCGTTCGAGGCTTACTGCCGGTCAGGAGCACTATTCCCCAAGCATCTTGCTCTTGAAGGAGTCATCCTGTTCGATCCCAACGGCTGGCTTGCGAGAGTGCTGGCCACCGTCGCCAATCCGCTCCCCAGAGTCGAGCTCGAGCGTAGCCTGGAACGCCTATCGACCTTTGACGATCTCGAACCCTTTGGCAGCAATCTGCTGTTCTGTCTGTCGCACCTCTACGTCCTCGCCACGTCAGTCGTCATGCAACTTCTTGCGGTCGAAGGGATATACGAGTTCAATCGTGACCGCGCGTTCGAACGCCTCGAGGCGCGTCGGCCTGTTCAAGCAGACGCAATCAATACTCTTCGGCGCCTACAACCGTTTCACACCCTAGTGATGGGCGGACGGCCGCAGTCGCTCCCATTCCCCTACCATGCCAGTGGCGATCAGGCACGCATCGCAGTCGACGCCATTCGCGCTCTCGTGCTCACCCCTACATGAGCGCAGTGTTGGACATAAGGGCGTTTGACTTCATCGACTCGTTCGTCAGCACACCACTGGCGAAACGCGATGGCATGAAGCTCGTTCATTTCTGCGAGACCGTGTTCCCTCAGTTCTATACAAACGCGCTCGGAGGCGAACTTACGTCCTTCGACGACGTTGCGAAGCGGCAAGTGCTGCAACGACTCTCACGCGGCGATGTCGACTCATCCGAGGTGCGGGCGCTAGCGGCATCGCTTCTCGATTTCTGCGATATGCACTCGCAAATAACCGTCGACATAGTGTATGGACTGCTTGACTCAGACGATCCGAAGACTCCTGCCCGCGTCTTTCGCGATCGCTTCATGGTCCGGCTGCTAGAGAGGATTGACGCATGGGCCGTCTCCAGGCACTCTAGGTTGCTCTCGGACCGTGCCACGAAGACCCGTATGGCGTATGTCCATGCGCTTAGTGCAGAATCATGACTGACGACGCAACCCGAAAAGAGCTTGTCCGCCTAATAGAACGGGAACGTGACATCGGTGGCAAGTTCATTGAGGGGATCGTGGGGAACTCGTTCACGGTGCGCGGATGGGCAATCACTGTATGGAGCGTGCTTGTGGGTCTGGCGGTGAACAAGGCCAGTTGGGAGTTCGGCCTTCTCGGCGCAGTCGCCGTGACCTCATTCGCACTCATTGATGTCTACTACACTTGGCTATATGTCGTCGCGCTGAATTATGTTCGGTCCACTGAGGCACTGACATTCTCTTACTTCAAGACCATGATCCGATTCGATATTGACCCTGATGCCCAGGCGGATTTGGACCTCGATCTTGGCATGTTTCGCCTCGGCCTCTTCTCCCAGTTCCCAAAGCTGCGGCTAGGGCAAGTCAAACGTGCCATCGCGGGCAGGTGGTTCTTCCGGCTGGTCTATCCTGCCTTGATCACTATTGCAGTTGCCATCAGCATTCTGGCGGCTACGGGGACGATTAGGCCCAGTTAGAGAAGCCTCGGGCTTACAGAATATGAGCGTACGTCAGCATAGGTCGAGGCGTGTGTGATTCCTGGCTACGAGCGCGCGTGCCTACTCCTTGTTGAAAGAGAAGGCCACAGGGGAGGTGTCAGCTGGTGTGCCGCAGCAGGTCGGCGAGGACGCACTCCAGGGCCTTGGCTGCGGCCCACAGGTCGCTGTACGGCTCCCGCACGCGCAGGGTGAGATCCTGAGCGTAAACGTGGTGGTGGACCGCAGGGGAGTCGAACCCCTGACCTCCGCCGTGCAAAGGCGGCGCTCTCCCAACTGAGCTAGCGGCCCACGAGGGGGACAAGTATAGCGCGGAAGCTCAGGGAGACCCGTGTGGGATGGATGGTTGCGGTTGGGTTGCCGTCATGGAGACTGTGAAGACGATGGGGACGCAACGCCTCGCGCACGAAACTGCCGGAGAGTGGGAAACTGTGCCTACGCTTCCTGCGTGCCGTACATCTCAATCAGAGTGCCGTGCTGTCAATGACGGTCCAAAGTTGACCCCTCTGTGACGATTGAAAGCTGACCCCCCCTAGCGCGTCGCCGGCAGCGTCGTGAGGCCGGCCTTCCTTCTGTCTTTCAGGCGGTAGCTCTCGCCCTTGATCGAGATCGTCGTCGAGTGATGCAGCAGGCGGTCGAGGATCGCCGTGGCGATCACCGCGTCGCCGCTGAAGACCTCGGCCCATTCGCCGTAGCTCTTGTTGGCGGTCAAGATGATCGAGCCGTGCTCGTAGCGTCGCGCCACGACCTCGAAGAGCAGCGCCGCGCCCTCGGCGTCGAGCGGCAGGAAGCCGACCTCGTCGACGATCAGCAGTCGTGGCCGGCAGAAGCTGCCGAGGCGGCGCGTGAAGGAGCCGCTGCCGCGCGCCTCGACGAGCGAAGCCACCATGCGCGCGGCCGTCGTGAACTTGACCGAGTAGCGCCGGCCGGCGGCCTCGAGCCCGAGGGCGATGGCCAGATGCGTCTTGCCGACCCCGGGTGGGCCCAGGAGGACGACGTTCTCGGTACGCTCGACGAAGGCGCAGCTGGCGAGCTCGGCGCACCTGCTTCTTGCTCACCGACGCCTGGAAGCCGAAGTCGAAGTCCTCGAGTTTCTTGCGCGCCGGGAAGCCGGCGAGGCGGGCGATGGTCTCGGCGGCGCGCTCATCGGAGGCCGCGGCGCAGGCGGCGAGCAGTTCCTCGGTGAAGTGCGCGTAGGAGTGACTCGCCGGCGACCGCCGCCTCGGCGACCTGCGGCAGCAGCACCGGCAGGTCGGGCAGGCGCAGGTGCTCGGCGAGCGTCTCGAGGCGCTCGCCTGCGAGCGCTCACCGGGCCGCCTCCTCGTAGACCGAGAGCGGCCGCACGTCCACGACGGGCGCCTCAGCGAAGTGGAAGGCGGCGCCTCGAGGCCTGGCCGGCGGCAGCGCCGCCACCGGGCGCCAGGGCTTGGCGCTCGCGTAGGGCGTGAGCCCCTCGAGCGCGAGCCGGTCGACGGGACGCTCGCCGGTGGTCGCGTGCTCGCGCACGTTGGCCTCGCTCTCGAGCCAGGCTAGGAGCTGCGCGTTCAGGTCGGGGAGGTCGAGAAAGGTACGACCGATGAGGCCGGCATCCTTGACGTAGCCGATCATGCGCTCGACCTTGCCCTTGGTCTGGGGGCGCGCCGGACGGCAGAGGCGCGGGCGGAAGGCGAAGCGTCCGGCGAAGTCGAGCAGCGCCTCGTTGAAGGTCACGACCGTGCGGCTGTGCTCGAGGGCCGCGACCTTGGCGTTGTCGTAGAGCACCTCACGCGGGCATGCCGCCGAAGTAGGCGAAGGCGCGCGCGTGGCAGGCGAGGAAGCTCTCGGAGCGCGCGTCAGTGACCGCTTCGACGTACATGTAGCGCGAGAAGCCGAGCACCATGACGAACAGGTGCACGGCCGTCGGGCGGCCGCGGACCTCGTGGCGGCCGAGCTCGCCGAAGTCGCACTGCGCCTGCTGGCCGGGCGGCGTCTCGAAGCGCACCACCGGCGCTCTGCGGGGCACGCGGTAGGGGCGCGTGAAGTCCTTGAGGATGCTGATGCCGCCCTCGTAGCCGCGGGCGCGGATCTCGCCGAGCAGCTGCTTCGCGGAGAGCTCGGGGAAGTCGGCGAGGCGGTCGATGCAGGTAGTCCCGGTGCGGGTCGAGCTTGCTCGGCGCCGGACGCCGCTCGTAGCGCGGCGGTCCCTCGCGGCGCAGCGTCGCACGCACCGTGTTGCGGCTCACGCCGAGATCCCTGGCGATGCCCTTGATCGACTGACCCGCGGCGCGGCGGCTGACGATGTCCACCCATTCCTCCAGTCTGATCAACCGACCCCTCCTCCGCGTGGTCCTTGAGATGCCTGCGGAGGAGCCTACTAGCTCTCTGAGGGGGTCAGTATTCGACCGTCACGAAGGGGTCAGTGTTGCATCGTCAGTGACAGTGCAAGTGCCGGGCACCGTCATAGGCCTCCGTATCCCGGAGGTCTGTGACATCGTGAGCTAGACAAATCTCGATGTCCATCCTAGATCCAACCTTTCGAGAGCCCGGGCAGAATGTGAGCGAGCGGCAGTCTGAGTCCCAAGTGTCAAAGAGTGGGGGCTGGCTGGGCGCCGAGGTCGAGGCGCCCAGCCAGCGCTGCCAGCCGAGGGGGGAACACGGCTGGCCCTCACGCCGCGCGAACTAGGCATGGCTCACGCGGAGATTGCCGGATTCTCCTCAAACCGTGGAAGAGTGAGGAGCTCCGGACTACGCAATGGGGTCCAGGTCGAAGTTGATGTGTTTCATCTCCGTATACTCCTCGAGAGCCTGCCGCCCCATCGCCCGCCCATTGCCGCTAGCTTTGCACCCGCCGAACTCTGTCTCTGCGTAGAACTTGCTGTAGGCGTTGATCCAGACGGTGCCGGCCTTGATCTTCCTTGCGACGCGCATGGCCCTGTTCACGTCGGTCGTCCATACTGCGGACGCGAGCCCGTACTTGGTCCCGTTTGCGAGAGCGATGGCCTCGGCCTCCGTGTGGAACTTCTGGACAACGAGCACGGGACCGAACACCTCCTCCTGGACGATGCGGGAATCTGGCGGGGCGTCGGTGAAGATCGTCGGAGCGATGAACCAGCCTTTGTCGTACTCGGGACCCGTCAGGCGGTGACCTCCCGTGAGGACCTTGGCCTCAGTCTTTCCGATCTCGATGTACTTCATGACCTTGTCCATATGTGACTCAGAGATCATCGGGCCAAGGTCACAGCCCGCATCCAGCCCACACCCGACCTTCAGACTCTCGACTTCGCTCTTCAGCGTGTCACACACCTGGTCGTAGACCGTGTCCTGGACCACTAGTCTCGTGCCGGCCATGCAGAACTGGCCCGAGGTAACGAGAAAGGCCCAAGCTGCGGCTGGGATCGCCTTGTCAAGGTTCGCGTCTTCGAAGATGACATTGGGCGACTTGCCGCCGAGTTCTGTGACGAGCTTCTTCTGCGTTGGAGCCGCTACCTGAGCGATCCTAGCCGCCGTCGCACCGTCCCCCGTGAAGGCGATCATGTCGACATCCTCGCTCGCGGCGAGGACTTCGCCCACCACAGGGCCTGAGCCCGTCACGAAGCTGACTATTCCCGGCGGGATGGATTCCACCTGCGAGAGTATCTCGATGAACTCACCGCAGATCGCCGGCGTGAAGCTTGCTGGTTTGACGACGACGGCATTCCCGGCAGCCAGAGCAGGGGCCATGTCCCGAATCATCAGAGAGGCCGGCCAGTTCCAGGGCACGATCAGACCCACCACCCCGACAGCTTCACGCGACAGGATTCCGTAGGACTCTTCGGAGATCGAAGTCGAGCGACCGTAGACCTGCCTGGCTGCGCCGGCGTAGTACCGCAGGAAATCGATGATGCCCGCGTATTGCCCGGCGACGCAGGCCCTGGCTTCGGCCAGCGTCTTGCCGTTCTCGCGAGACAGCAGCTCTTCGAGCCGGCCCTCCTGTTCCTCGAGGCGATCGGCGAACTCGTTCAGCGCTGCCTGGCGAGCACCTGGCGTCACCGACCAGTCGCTCTCGTCGAAGGCACGTCGGGCCCCCGCAATCGCCTTCTTCATATCCTCCGCGGTCGACTTCTGTGCATAGGCGACGATCTCTTGGGTCGCGGGGTTATAGCTGGTGATCAACTCACCCGATTCTGAGTCGACCCACTCGCCCCCTACATAGTTGCGATAGGTCTTCACCTCTCCCATGAACTGACCTCCTGTTTACTGATCGGGTCGGCTTACCTGCCGACGCCCGAATCCCACGTGGCGAGCGACGCTTCTGCTCCCAGTTCGTGCTCGATTGCGAGCAGACGGTTGTATTTGGCGTTCCGCTCGCCTCGAACTGGTGATCCCAGCTTGATGCGGCGGGCGCCTATGGCGACTGCCAGGTCGGCGATGAAGCTGTCGTTGGTGTCGCTTGATCGCAGCGACACCGTGAGCGCGAAGCTTCCCTTCACGGCTGCTTGCGCGGCCGCGAGGATCCCGCTGACGGTACCGATCTGGTTGACCTTCAGCAGTACCGCGTTCGCCGCGCCCGCCCTGATGCCAGCCTCGATGCGAGCGGCGTTACTGACGAACAAGTCGTCCCCGACAATCTCGTGGTCGGGAAGGGCCTCTGTCAGAAGGCGAAAACCTTCGAAGTCGTCTTCCTCGAAGGCGTCCTCGATGAACTGGAGCGGGAACTCACTGGCAAGCGCGTGGAAATAGCCCACCATGTCCGCCCTTGTCCTCGACCGTCCCTCCAAGGCGTAGGTCGCCGCGGCACGGTCGTAGAAGGCACTCGCGGCGACGTCCACCCCGAGCTGCATCATGCCGCCGTAACCGGCCCTCTCGGCCGCCTCAAGCATCACGGCAAGGGCCGCCCTAGAATCGGCAAGCGGCGGCGCCAGAGCTCCTCCGACGTCCGGTATCGGACCGTACCGACTGACCAGGATCTCCTCGAGGACGGTCCGCGTCTCCCAGAGCGCCAGGAGCGCGTCGGAGAAGCGCGAGAAGCCGTTCGGGATGAGCATGTAGTCCTCGATCTCGAGCGGGGATGGAGAGTGCATGCCTCCGGCCAGCACCGTCGCTATCGGTACCGGCAAGACTGCGCGCTCGGGTGCCCCCAGATAGCGGTAGAGCGCGACGCCACGGCTGGCAGCCCCCGCGCGCGCAGCTGCCATCGAGACGGCCAGCACGGCGTTAGCGCCTAAGTGCCGCAGATCTTGGGTTCCGTCGAGGGAGCGCAGGGTGTCGTCGATACGCTGCTGATCGTCAATCGGGAGGCCGAAAAGCGCAGGCGCGATCACCGAGCGCACATTCTCCGCCGCCTTGCGCACGCCGCGACCCCGATACCTGCCGCCCCCGTCCACCAACTCGAAGACCTCATGAACCCCGCTCGAGGTTCCGCTGGGGACGGAGGACTCGACCTCGATCCCGCTGCTGGCACGCAGCGTCACCCCCACCGTCGGTCGGCCCGACCCACTGAGGATCTCAAGCGCGTCGATGCTCTCGATAGAGGCTATCCGGCCCGCTTCTGGTCCAGCTGGGGCCGCGCGGGAACGCTGCTGATCGCCGCCTTCGACGAGCAGCACCCGCAGGTTCATAACGTTCGTCCCTGTATGTCCGGTGACGATCGCATCGCCGAGGCGCGTCAGAGCAGCTGAGCTGTCGTGCGCCTTGAGGGCGGCTTCAAGGTCGATGCCCAGGTCTCTCGCCCGCGCACTGGTACTGGAGTCGACAAGACCACCGGCAATATCGGTGGGACCATCGGTGCCGTCTGAGTCCACGGCTGCCAAGGCGACGCCCGCGTCCGCCTCGAGTCTCTGGGCGAAGGCTAGCGCCGTCTCCTGGTTGGGACCGCCCCTGCCCCCCTCGCCGCTGGTCGTGACCGTCGTTTCGCCGCCCGTGATGACAGCGCCCGGGAGGGCGAAGGGCGAAGCTCCGCCGGCCATCTGTTTGGCGATCCCGGCGAGGAACACGCCTAGTTCGCGAGCCTCGCCCTCGATGGACGTGGAGAGCAGGACAGGCTCATAGCCGCACTCTCGTGCGCGCAGGGCAGCGGCACGGCAGGCGCTGAGAGGGTTACCTACGCTGACGATGTACGACTCTTCACCGTTGAGGCTCTTCACTGTGTCGAGCTCGGGGTCATCAACCGCCCTCAGGAGATGCTCGCGGATCGAGGCCGCTCCGTCCTCCCAAAGGCCGTAGCGCTCCAGGACGCCGATGGCATCCCTCGCTGTCGATGGGTCCGGCAAGCACATGTCGGGCCAGGGCAGGCCCGGCGGTGCCGTGTCCAGCGTGAGAGTGACGGAGCGGGCCGGCTGCACCGCCTGAACAAGTCGGCCGCCCTTCAGCAGGCAGACGTGACGCCTCACGGCGTTGACCTCACGGATCGTTGCCCCGCATTTCAGCAGCCCATCCGTCAGCGTTCGCACCTCGTCCAGTGCTATCCCCTGCGGCGGTAAGGTAGCCAGCGCCGATGCTCCGCCCGTGATCGCCAGAATCACGAGATCATGACTCCCCGCGGACTGCGCCAGCCGCAGCATCCGCCGGGCCCCTTCGACGCTGTCAGCGTCGGGAAGAGGATGAGAAGCAGGCCACACCTCGATGCGCTCAAGGCGCGCGGATTCGCCCCGCTTGACCACGACGAAGCCCTCGCTGATGCGGTCACCCAGGATCTTCTCCAGTGCGGCAGCGATGGATAGCGATGCCTTGCCAGCGCCGATGACGATGAGCCGTTCGATCCTGTCGAGATCGATGACCAGATCGTGGACGTGCAGGAGATCACCGACCAGTCGCACCTTGCTCAGAGTGCCTGAGGCCGGGTCAGCGCCAGCTATCCCCGCAGTCACGATGTCGAGGAGCTGCTCCCGGAGATGCACGAGGCCATGGCCCAGGAGCTCGTCCCGATTTCGAACTTTCGCGCGAGGCGCGGCGCGCGAGAGGTCTGCACTCTTGGGAGTTGCGCTCATCAGATTGTGAGGCGTTCGGTAGAGGTGAGCTGGTTTGCTGGCCAGGTTACGCGTGCTTCGGTCAGCACCTCGATCAGGCCCTGAGCAGCGTGGACGGCCATGCGCTTCATGGCGGCATCGGTGTGGGCTGCCATATGCGGCGTCAGTAGCGTGTTCTCGAGCGCGAAGAGGGGCCAGTCATCGGCGGGAGGGTCGCTCGAGTAGACGTCCACGCCGGCGCCGGCGAGATGCCCGCTCTGGAGCGCTTCGATGAGCGCTTCCTCGACGACGACCTGTGAACGCGCGCAGTTGATGAGGTAGGAGCCGGCCTTCATCAGCCCGATCTCGCGGCCTCCGATGAGGCCTTCCGTTTGCTCGCTCAGGGCCAGGTTGAGTGACAGGAAATCTGCCGTGCCCAGCAGCTCATCAAGGCTCGATGCCATCTCCACAGCAAGGTCTGCGGGTGGGCTAGCTACAAACGGGTCGAAGGCCATCACCTTCATGCCGAGGCCCTGCGACGCCATCCGCGCTAGGTGCCCACCGACGTTGCCCAGGCCGACGATGCCGAGCACCGACCCCTGCAGCTCCAGCCCGTAGCGCTCATGACGAAAGTCGAAGTGACCGCGACGCACGGCCTGGTCGGCGAGCCGTATGTGCTTCGCCAGGCCGATGATCATCCCGAGGATGTGCTCGGCGACGGAGATGCCGTTTGCGGTGGGCGTATACGTAACCTGGATGGCGTGCTCGTCGGCAGCTTCAAGATCTATGGTGTCAAGTCCAGCCCCATGCCGTGAGATGACGCGCAGCAGCGGCGCGGCCTCCATGACTTCGCGGTCAATCTGCGCGTTCCTGACGAGCAGGCCATGCGCCTCCGGGATTTCCTTCAGGAGGGCGTCGCGGCTGAACTGCGGGAGCTGGCGGACCTCAAATCCCGCGGTGGTCAAGAGGGCTACGCCCTCGTCGGCGATCGGCTGCGCTATCAGCACTACGGGCATTCTCCAGATCCTTCCGGGCCTTCAGCCGGTCGCTTCCTCCGCGGGCAAGGTCGGCTTGGCTGAGTGTCTCGACTGTCTCGTACTCTTTGGCACCGTCTGCTCCTGCCGTTGGGCACGACGGGTAAAGAGAGCCCCTCTACGTCAGATGGGTCAGGGCCTCGAAGCAGGCGACCGCATGACTTCCCTCGAGCTCGCGAAGTGTTGGCAGTTCCTCAAGACAGTGGGGCTGCACCCATGGGCAGCGCGCCGCGAGGTTGCAGCGATCGTCCGGCAGGTCCACGGGACTGGGGATCTCACCCTTCAATGAGACGCCCTCTCGCTTCCGGTCCGGGTCGGGGAAGAGGTGCGCGCCGAGCAGAGCCCTCGTGTACGGATGGACGGGAGCGTCAAGTACGCTCCGCGTGGGGCCCTGCTCGATGATCCGCCCCAGGTACATGACCAGCGTCCGATGGCTCAGCTCACTGATCGCCGTCAGGTCGTGAGTAATGAAGAGGTAAGCCATGGCCAGTTCGGTCTGCAGCTTCCTGAGGAGCAGGACGATCTCGGCACGGAACCGGATATCCAGCATCGACGTGGGCTCATCGAGGATCACGAGCCTCGGGTTCGTGACGATGGCGCGAGCGATGCCAACGCGCTGCTGCTCACCCTGCGTCAGCTCCACCGGATACCTCGTCATGCGATCCGCGGAAAGCTCGACCATGTCCATCACATCAGCCACCCGTGCCCTACGCGCCTTCTTCTTGAGAGAGCGCTGGACGATGAGTGGGTCCTCGATGATCTTCCGCACGATCTTCCGCGGGTTCAGCGAATCGTAAGGATCCTGGAAGACGATCTGCGCGCCACTTCGGAACTGCTTGACTTGACGGCCGCGCAGCTGGGCAACCTCGTCGCCGAGGAAGAGGGTGGAGCCAGCGGTGGGCTCGATCAGATGTATCGCGCAGCGGCCCAGCGTCGTCTTTCCCGAGCCGCTCTCGCCTACCAGCCCGACCGTCTCACCCTCATGGACCTCAAGGCTCACGCCATTCACAGCCTTCACGACGGAATGACCCTTGATGGGGAACTCCTTGCGCAGATCGTCGATGCGAAGGACGCTGCTGCTCATCTTGCCGCCTCCCACTCGCGACACCTGACTTCGTGATCCTCACTGACCCGGTAGACGTCGACGGGAGAGCGCCAGCAAGCATCCGAGGCCAGGTTGCATCGGGGAGCGAAGCTGCATCCTCCGTTCGCTGCGCGTCGGCTCACGTCGTAGCCCAGCAACTCACTCTCCATGCCGCCGCCCCCCGACTCTGATGCGAAAGCCGCGGCCAGCAGGTAGCGACTGTAGGGATGGCGGGCATCCTTGAAGAAGTCCCTCACGCTGCTGACTTCGACCAATTCTCCATTGCCGAGCACCGCCACCTTGTTGCAGTAGTTCGCCACAATGCCAAGGTCGCGCGTCGCCAGCAGGACGCCGGCTCGCAGCTCATTGAGCAAGTCCGACATCAGATCGAGGACCTGGCGCTGGATGGTGACGTCGAGTCCCATGGTCGGCTCGTCTGCCAGCAGCACTTTCGGCTTCATGGCCAGGGCGATGGCAAGAACGACGCGCTGCGCCATGCCGCCGCTCAGCTCATGCGGATAGTTGTCGTAGTTGCGGGCGGGATCGGGCATCTGCACGAGGCGGAACGTCTCGAGCACCTTCGCCTTGGCCTCGTCTTTGGAGAGACCGAGATTGGCCGACATGACGTTTCGCGCCTGCTCGCCGACGGTGACGATCGGGCTCAGCCTCTCCCTTGCATTGGGCGGGATGAAGACGAGGTCCTTGCCCCAGATCAGCCGCAGTTGGTCCTCGTCCTTGCCGAGAAGGCTCTCCCACTGATCGCCATGCCTGATCCCGAGCTCGGCAGCTTCCATCGTAAGTGGGGGCTGGGGGTTGCATCCAAGCGCATTGATCAGGACGGACTTGCCCGACCCTGTCTCTCCCACAAGGCCGACGACGTCCGCTTGATCGAGCGTGAGGCTGACCGCTGACAGGAGTCTACGCGTCGTGCCCGTCAGCGCTGAGGGGCAATACACGTTGAGGTCTTTGACGTTCAGCACTGCCTGGTTCATGACTCCCGCCCAACTGCCTTCCATCCGAGGTCGCCGCCAGGATGTCCGATCCCTGGCGCCCGCTAATTGGCCGGGGGCGTCAGTAGACCTGACGCCCCCGGCCACTGAGGTCACTTCTGGACTTCGTCGTATCTGGTCGTCTCGCCGATGTCGAGGCTCCATCCGCTGATGTCGCTGCGCATGGCCTGGCGGTAGCCTTCCTGCACGACGAACCCGACAGGAGCCTCCTCGAGGATCGCCTGCTGGATCAGCTTGTGGTAGGCAAGGCGCTTGTCCATGTTGGTGATGCTCACGCCCTTCTTGATCATCTCGTCGATCTTGGGGCTCGAGAAGTACCCGAAGTTGCAGAAGCCCTTCGTGTCATACATCAGACCCACGTCGTAGTTGGGATCAGGCGCGAAGGGATAGATGCGAATCAGCGCGAACGGACACTTCTTGGCCGTGTAGAGAGTCTCGAGCGTGCCGAGAGGCGTCTTGCGCAGGTTCACGGTGATGCCGATCTGCGCAAGCGACTCCTTGATCTGCACGCAGGTGGCCTCGTGCGCATCCACGCCAGCCTGATAGTAGAGGTCGACGCTGAAGCCCTTGGCATAGCCGGCCTGCTGCATGAGCTGCTTGGC
Source organism: uncultured Thermoleophilia bacterium (assembly GCA_963784975.1). Lineage (GTDB taxonomy): Bacteria > Actinomycetota > Thermoleophilia > UBA2241 > UBA2241 > CAIXSE01. Next base: position 16,004 of record CAWAUK010000012.1, read on the forward strand.
TTTGGCGATGTCATAGTTGTAGGGGAAGGCACTCGCATCGAGAGCGCCCGGATACTGATAGGGATAGACGGCGCTCATCGGCTTGGCCATGCCATAGTAGGCCTCGTTGATGATCCTGTCCCTGTCGATGGCGTAGTTGACCGCCTGACGCACCATCTTGTTGCTGAAGGCGGGCACCAGCTTCTCGTTCATCAGCAGATGGGTTAGCCAGAAGCCGTCGGTCACGATCGTCTTGACACCAGAGACTCCCTCGAATGCCTTGATCTGCTGAGGAGAGAGCTCCTGAGCCACATCGATGGTCCCGTTCTTGAGCATCGCATAGCGCGAGGCGCTGTCGGGGATGACCTTGATGATGACCTTCTTGATCTTCGGCTCTCCCTTGAAGTACTGCGGGTTCGCGGTGAGGACGGCCTGCTTTCCGGGGGAGAACTCGGTCACGTAGTAGGCCCCGTACGAGGGCGAGTTCTTGTCGATATAGGCGGTAGCCTGATCGCTCAAGGGGTCGCCGCCGGAGTTCGCCGCGATCTGCTGCTTGTCGTAGGGGAAGGTGCAGCAGCTCAGCGCCATGATGGAGACGACCTGCGGGTCGGGCACCGTGGAGGTGAAGGAGATCGTGTACTTGTCGATCACCTTGACGTTCTCGATCCCGGGCAGTGCCATGACGCTGGCGTAGAAGGCGCTTGAGCCGTTCATCTTGAAGCCGCGTTCCCACTTGTAGTACACGTCATCGGCCGTGAGCTCATGGCCGTAGGCGCTCATGACGCCCTGGCGCAGGTGGAACGTCACGGTCAACTGGTCGGCCGACACGTCATAGGAATCGGCCAGGCGCGGCTCCAGGACCGTGTAATTCGACACTGTGAGGCCCGGGGCTGAGTCCGACGGGATGCTCTCATAGCGAAGTAGCGTATCGGTGAGCTGCCGCAGGAAGACCCAGATCATTGGGTGATTCGCCTTCTCGACGTCGAGGTGCGGCGGCAGCTCGATGGTGCCGACAACGAGAGTGTCCTTGGGGTTCTGCGAGGTGCTCGCACCAGTGTCTGTGCCCGTGGTGCTGCTGCCGCAGCCTGCGAGCAGCAGGCAGCCGGCGATCAGCACGAGAAGCGACGTCAGCCAGAGCAAGCCGCTCCTTCTCTTCATCATGTGTCGCATCTTGTCTCCTCCAGGTTCCCGGTTCTCCACCATAGTCTCGGGTTGTTGAACCCCCCGCTTACGGTCGTGCGTCGCCCTAGCCCCCTGTCCAGTTGGCCTCACCCCTCTCTGAAGTTGGCGATGGCCACTTCTGGCTCAATAAGCTCCTCGAGCTCCAGCTCGGCCTCGGCCGTCTGCGCGCCCTGGCCGGAGTAGCCCATACGGATCCGTTCGAGCGGATCGAGCAAGGCCGTGACGGCTTCGCCCACCACTGAGTAGCAGAAGATCGTGACGGCCATGAACACGCCGGGGAAGAAGGAAGGCCACCACTCTCCGGTCATCACCGAGGGGCCGCCGATGGCGATCATGGAGCCCCACTCGGGCGTCGGCACCCTGACGCCTGCACCCACAAAGCTGAGGCCGGCGATGAGGAGGATGCCGAACCCCATCACGGTCGAAAGCATGGCGATGACGGGATTGAGTGCGTTGGGGAGCAGATGGCTGAAAGCGATGCGCATGTTCGAATTGCCGGCCGCCCTGGCGGCCTCGACGAACGTCCGGTCACGCAGCATCAGCACCTCGGAACGGGCCAGCCGCAGGTTCGAGATGTGGTTAGCCACGACGATGGCGAGGACGAGGTTGACCGGCTGCGGCCCGAACGCGGCGACGAGCAGGAGCGCCAGCACGAAGATGGGGAACGCCTGAAGCACGTCCTCCACCCGCAGGACGACCCGCGCGAGGAACCCGTTCACGCCCTTGCGACCGTCAAAGTAACCGGCATAGACCCCGAGCGGAGCGCCCAGGAGCATCGATAGGGCGGCGCCGGCGAAGGCGAGCATGAGGTCGGTGCGATAGGCGGCGATCGTCCGCGAGAAGACGTCCATGCTGTTCGAGTCTGTGCCGAACCAGTGGCTGGAGGAGGGCGGCAGCAGGAGGGCGTTCCGCAGCGAAGTCGTCGGCGAGAAGGGGACGATGTAGGGGCCGATGATGGCGAGCAGCAGGGAGACGCCGACGTAGATGAAGCCAATCGCGTACAGAGGATGCCGCCTCAGATAGGTCGCGACGAAGCTGTCAGTGAGCCTATGGTTCGATTTCATCTGGTCACCCACTCGAATGCGTCCTGAGGGCCTGATGGTCCTGTATCGTGCATGCCGCTAGCCAAGGCTCTGGATCCTCGGGTCAACCCAGAAGTAGATGAAGTCGACCAGCATGTAGACCATCAGGGTGAGCAGGGCCGAGACGAGTACGACCCCTTGGATGGCCTCGAAATCGGAGTTCACGACCGCCTGCACGGCGTACTGCCCGAACCCGCCCCAGCTGAAGACGCTCTCGACCAACACCGCGCCGCCGATGAGAAAGCCGAAGGTGAAGGCTGACATCGTGGCGACGGAGGGATAGACGGACTTGCGGACATAACTCTGGATTTGTCGCGGCGGGAGACCGCTCACCTTGGCATAGTCAGCGAAGGCACTCTGCTTGGCGCGAGTGGCGGAGACAACGGCGATCTTCGCCACAGCCCCGCTGTAGACGAAGGTGAGGACGAACACGGGGAGCACCATATGGGCCAAGGCATTCCACAAGGCCGCCCAGTTGGCAGTGAGCAAACTGTCGATAACGTAGGAGCCCGTAATCGTCTGCGGCGCCATGACGGCGATGTCGAGCTGCCCCACCGGCGCGGGCGCCCACTGCAGCTGCACGTAGAAGACGAGGATCACGAGCAGGCCGAGCCAGAAGTCGGGGAACGCGCCGGCCAGCATCCCGTAGCCAAACATGCCGCGTCGCGCCACACCTCGCATGAGGCTCTTGCCGACCGCGACCGACTTGAGGGCAAGAGGCACCACGACGAGGAGGGTCAGCGCCATGGAGGTGACGATCAGTTCAAGGGTGGCGGGCAGTCGCATGGCAATGTCCTCGCGGACCGTGTTGCCGGTGTACCAGGACCTCCCCAGGTCCCCCTGCACCATGTTGCCGACGTAACGCACGAACTGTGAAGGCAGGCTTCCGGTCAAGCCCATCTGCTCTCGGATCCGCTCCACGCCCGACTCCGGTACGAGGGGTCCCGCCATCAGCCGCGCGGGATCTCCCGGGATCAGGCGCACGAAGATGAAGGCGATCAGCACGATGCCGAAGATCTGCGGCAGGAAGAACACCGCCCTAACCCCGAGGTACTTGAGGTACTTCATCTGTTCATCTCCGTAGCCACCGACCTCAGTGCATCGTCGCGCCGCAGTCGACCAGGAGCGTCTGGCCGGTGATGTCGGCAGATAGCCCGGACGCGAAGAACAGGACCGCCCCCACCGGGCTGTCGGGTTCCTGTTGACGCTTCAGACAGGTGGCAGGGATCACGGCCTGCTTGCCCGACTCGCCGAAGATGTCGAGGCTGGCCTGCGTCATGATCATCCCGGGGGCGACGCTATTCACATTGATGTTGGAGGGGCCCAGGGAGCGCGCCAGGGAACGAGTGAGGCCGATGACGGCGCCCTTGGCGGAGGTGTATTGATCGATCCCTGGGAAGGCGTTCCACACGATGGCAGAGCTCATGTTGATGATCCTGCCGCCGCCCTGCTCCTTCATCTGCGGGTACACGGCCCTGCAGCACAGGAACATGCCCTTGGCATGGACCGCCATGACGCGGTCCCACTCGGCCACGTCGATCTCGGTGAAGAACTTCGCCGTCAGCCCTCCATAGACGCCGGCATTGTTGACGAGGACGTCGATGCTTCCGAAGCGCTCCTTCGCCGACCTTGCCATCACCTCGGTGTCTGACTCAGAGGTCACGTCGACTCGAAGGCCGAGGACCTTCGAACCGAGTTCTTCGATCTCCTGAACGACGGCGCTGCAGTCGTCGATATCGCAGACGACCACGTTGGAACCTTCGCGAGCGAATGCGAGGGCGAACTCCCTTCCCAGGCCACGGGCGCCTCCCGTAACCACAACCGTCTTTGCCTTCAGGCCCAAGTCCATCTCTGCCCCCACTCGCTGCTCATGTCGGTTGTGTGCGCACACTTCATGGCTGCGTGCCCGCATCGATCTGTGAACTCGACGGACACGCGAAGATGGCGTCGACCTCTACCTGGATGCCGCGCAGCCCCGCCTGAACGAGCGTCCGCGCTGGAAGATGCTCACGGAAGTGCTGCCGGTAGAGCTCGTTGAACGCCGGCACGTTGGCCAGATCGGCGAGGTAGACGGTGATCTTCACGGCGTCGTCCATGCTGCTGCCGCCAGCCTCGGCAATCGTGGCAAGGTTTCGCATCGTCAGCTCGACCTCATGCTCAAAGCTGCCCACGTCGGGCTCGTTGCGGAGCGGGTCGAGGGGCCCGGTCCCCGAGACGAACAAGAGGTCGCCGAAGCGCATGGCCTGTGGGAAGGGACCGCGACCGCGAGGCGCGGCTTCGGCGCTCACACTCTGCGGACGCGGCGAGGTGGTCCGCTCGCGCACCGCGTTCTCGGTCTCAGGCATTGGTCATCACCTTGGTAGAGAGGTTGAGGAGACGGACGATGTTGCCACCGAAGAGGAGCTCAAGATCCGATGGCGAGAGCTCGAGCTCATGGGCCTCGAGGTAGTCCCTGCCCTGCCGATAGGTGCAGTTGCGCTGAATGTTGGGAAGGTCAGAGCCCCAAATCAGCTTCTCTGGGCCGAGCACCTCAAAGAGTTCTTGAACGAGGTCCCGGAGCTGAAGGTATGGATAGCGCCACACACTGCCGCCGGGCACCGGATGGCTGACCTGCATCGGGAAGAGCAGCTCGAGGTGCACGTTCGGCGCAGACCAGATGTCCCAGAGCTCACCCGCGACCGCCGACAGGCGGTCTCCCGACCTCAGTTGCCCGAGAGGAACCCCGTGGACGAGAATGCAGTCGATGTCGGGGTAGGCCTCGAGCCAGGAGCGGAAGCGGCTCATCTGAGCCATGTAGCGCTCGAACGGGGTGTGATTGCGGAGTGACGGCTCCGGACTCGCGCTGATGTCCCAGAAGACGGGGACGCCAAGGCCCCGCACCTCATCCCAGAACTCATGGTAGCGCCCGTCGTCGATGTGGCACTCGTAGTCCACTTCGAAGAAGCGCGGGGTGCCGTAGTAGAGGGCCTTCAGCCCGAGATCGAGGACCCCCCGCCGCAGTTCGGCGATCTGCGCGGGGTCGTCGGCGTGAGCTTCGTCGACCTGCACAGTGCCGACGAGGCGACCCGGGTGGTCGCGCTGCGCCTGGGCAAAGTAGTCATTGAGGTCGCCGTACAGCCAGGCATTCTGCAGCACGGCCATGTCGACGCCGGCGTAGTCCATCTCCGCGACGATGTAGTCCGGCGGCGCTGTCATCTCCAACAGGGATGGCGCATAGAGATTGATGTGATAGTCCTCACCACTCTTGGTCCACTCCAGCCGGCCGAACCTCCCCACACGGAAGGACACGTCGAGGGCGCCGCCCACGCCAGGCGAGTTCGCATCCCAGAGAGTCCACTCAGATCGATCGGCGACCACGCCGTCACGGCTGCGCCGCACGGCCTGAGAGGGGGAGTCGGCCACGAACTTCTGCAGGTAACGCCGGGTGCGCGCAGCCAAGGAGGGATCCGCCTCGCCGCAAAGCGGTGGGAAGGCATGTACGTGTCCGTCAACGATCATCTGGCGTTCCCTTCCTTGGGCGTTCCTTCGTCGGCGCGGCGGAGAGGTCAGTCGGGGTTGTCCGTGACGACATAACCGCCCCTCGTCAGCTCGAGCCCCGGCCCGTCATCGTGCGCTCGGGCATGCAGCACCACCCGGTAGAGGTCGCCTCGCAGGTAGACGCGGGTGACCTGCACGGGGCGGTCGCCCTCGACATAGGTCACCGATTCGTGGAGCAGCAGCGGCTGGGTGAGCTCGGTGCCGAGGAGCTTGGCCTGTCTGGCAGTCGCTTGCACCGATCGCAGCTGCATCTCCACCCGGCTGACGTCAAGCCCGGCATTGCGGATGACGCTGAGAATGGATTCATGGACGAGGTCGGCCTTCGCAATCCGGCGACCGAGGTCCGCCGGGAAGAAGCGCGACTCGAGCCAGAGAGGATTGCTCCCGGCCCGCCCGAGGCGGCGGATGCGGACAACGATCGAGTCACCCGGCAAGGCCAGCTGGGCGGTCACAAATTCGGGTGCTTGTTCCTCTGTGATCTCCAGCAGTTCTGCCTCAGGCGTGATGCCGCCGACCCTCAGCTCATCCTCGAACCCGCGGAACTCGCTGCGAGGCTGGTGATCGGCGAGCACGCTCTTCGCCAGCTGGGACAGGACGGTGCGGGCGCCACGGCGGCGCACGATGAGGCCGTCCTCCTCGAGGCGATCGAGGGCGCGGCGAACGGTGACGCGGCTGACCCCGTACTGCTGGGCAAGCTCGTTCTCGCTGGAGATGGGCGCGCCCGGAGAGAAGTCGTCGCCGGCAAACTCGCGGCGCAGGCGAAGCTCCAACTGATAGTAGAGGCTGACTGGGGTCTTGGTGTCCAGCATGCGACGTCTCCCAACTTGTCTACTTGTAGTGCGATGTATACATGTTGTCTTCTGCCATTGCAAGGGGGTTCGAGGGCCTCGCCTCGACCGCCCCAAGGAGGTGACCAAGCGGCTGGCCTCGAGTTCGCGTCCTATCCAGAGAGCGAGCCAGCCACCGTGCGGCGAGCATTGAGCGGTAGGCTCTGCTGGAGCGGGTGGTGGCGCGACTGCGAGTTCTCGCCTGCTGCGCTGACTGCCCCGTTCATCTGTCGCCCAGGGCAAGGCCGGACTGCGTATCGGCGGCGCCCCGGCCCAACTCCATAGAGTGCTGAACATCGAGCCATCCTCTCGGGCGCCCCATCTGGAGGATGACGCGGAGCGGCAGGCCGGACCCGCGCGGGGCTACACGAGAACCTGCTCCTCAGAGTCAGGAGCGGCGACGAGGATTGCCCGAAAGTCATTCACATTGGTCTTCGTTGGGCCTGTGACGAGTAGGTCACCGAGTGAAGAGAAGAAGCCGTAGGCATCGTTGGCGGCCAAGTGCGAGGCCGGGTCGAGCCCCATTCGCTGGGCGCGCAGCAACGAATCGGCAGACAGGAAAGCGCCCGCATTGTCTTCGGTGCCATCGATCCCATCCGTGTCCGCAGCGAGAGCGCTGACACCGGCTGCGGCGCCGAGTTCGAGACTCAGACCGAGAAGATATTCGACGTTGCGACCACCGCGACCCGAGCCACGCACCGTGACCGTCGTCTCCCCGCCGGAGAGCAGCACGCAGGGCGGCAGCGCCACCCCCTGGCCACGCTGGCACTCAAGTGCGAGGCTGGCGTGCAACTGACCGAGCTCCCTGGCCTCGCCCTCCAGATCGTGGCCGAGGACGACCGGCTCGACGCCGCGCTCCCGTGCCCGTCGCGCCGCGGCATCGATCGCATCGCGTGCCGTGGCCAGCACGACGACACGGTCACGGAAGAACGCAGGGTCTCCGGGCTTTGGGGTCTCGCAGCCGGCCATGGCATCTCGGGCACAAGAGGCCGCCTCCTCAGTCCCATATTTAAGATGCTCGATGACTGAGACCGGCTTCTCAATCGCATAGCGCCGCAGAATCTCAAGCGCATCGACGCAGGTCGTGGGATCAGGCACAGTGGGCCCAGAGGCGACAGTAGAGGGGTCGTCCCCGGGCACGTCAGAGATGATGTAGGTGATGACGCGAGCGGGATGAGCCGCTGCGGCGAGACGACCTCCCTTCACCAGCGAGAGATGCTTGCGCACGCAGTTGATCTCCGCGATCGTCGCACCGCTCTTCAGCAGGACTGAATTGACCTCGCGGATCGCTGCCAGGGAGAGGCCGCGAGGCGCGAGCTCAAGAAGAGCCGAGCCACCTCCAGACAGCAGGCAGATGACGAGATCGTCAGCCGTTAGATCACGGAGCAGGTCGAGCATGCGCTGCCCGGCTTCTCCACCTGCGGCGTCGGGGAGAGGGTGAGCGGCTTCCAGTACTGAGACCCGGCGGCATGGCTCTGCGTGCCCATAACGAGTGACCACGAATCCGGCGATGGGCCAATCGAGTTCCGTCTCAAGAACCCTGGCCATTCGCGCTGCGGCTTTACCAGCACCGAGTACGATCGTCCGTCCAGCCGGAGCAGAGGGGAGTTTGCCAGGGAGCAATCGAGCGGGGTCGGCGGCCGCGACTGCGGCATCGAACAGCTCTCGGAGCAACCTCTTGGGATCGCGCGCCATGCTACTCCTCCTGCCCCCCCAGCCCTCTCCGCCTGGTCGTAGACGTACCCGAGGCTAGCATAATGTCCCCTCCGCGAGTGCGCGCCCTGACTCCAGCGTCGCCAGTCCTTCGTCGCGGCATCGCTCGCCGACAGGCAGATGATCACGGTCTCCATTCTCGCGAGCGCGAGTGGTCCGCAAGGTCGCGATCGGAATGTCAACGCCTGTGCAATGCTGAGCAGTTGCCGCCGGCCGAAACTTGAGCACCTTCAGCCTCGCGTGTCGCCCTGCAGCACGTCCTTGCCCTTGAGCCGGTAGTTCTCGCCGCGCAGCTGCCCGCAGCGGGCGGGGTCAACGATGTGCATGCCCTCTTCCAAGTCGATCGTGAATCGATCCACCAAGGGCTCCAGGACCTGGATCTTGGCCCAATCGCTCATGGCGCTCTCCTTCTTGGCGGCCCGCGGCATCACGCGTGTTCCGCAGCCTTCTTGCCGGACAAGCAGGAGGATGTCCGGTCGTTAGAGTGTTGAAACTCCTAAGCTAGTACTAGCTAACGATTAGTATGACCACGCCTCATGAACTCCGTCTTCATCGCCTTAGCAATCCGCGCCCTGTCAGCTACGACGATGCATAGGGATAGAAGGAAACGGCGAGTCGGCTCCGGGCCGTTCCCACCGACGTGCGCACGTTGCGTCCCTGTCATGCCGGCCATGCGGAGCGCCTGGGCGCGCTGTGGAGCCGGCAGAGTCATTGGTCGCGCCGGCCGGCGGCGAGACCCCGCCTCGAAACGACCACTGTGGCTTGGCCGACACCCACAAGAGCACGCTGGATGGTGCCCGGGAGGCGCGTCAACTCATAGTTGTGCGAGCGCGTCGCTCATGACGAAACAGTCGCACTACGGCAGCGTCCCTGCCGCCAGGCGGCTCTCGTAGGTGTCCTCAGTCCGGCAGCGATTCACGATGATCGTCTCGGCCAATGGAGCCCCCATCGTCCAGTAGACCAGTCCGGCCTCTTCGTAGTAGACGATCACTCTCTCGTAGAACCTGCCGCTGCGTCCGTGCGCGCGAACATGGTCCACGAGCTCGACGAAGAGCTGCTCGTCCACGCGCTCCCTGACGATGTACTCGTGCGGCCACTCGGGCATCGTCTTCGCGAACGTCCAGGTCGCCTCGTCGACGAACGCGTGCAGGTGCGCGGGGAAGCTCACAGACTCGCCGTCATGAGCTGAGGTCGAGCGCCTCAATACCCCGCAGAAGGTCGTCGAACCCCGCCTCGTCAAGCTGCCGCCAGCCGTCTTGTCCGAGGTGCTGCTCGACGTCCGCGTGATCCAGAGAGAAGAACTCGGGGAAGGACTCGGTGCTCACGTAGGCCGTCAGCTTGTCGCCCTCTCGCCCCGCCGAGAGCGTGAACAGACAGCGGGCCCCGTTCATCGGCGGCGTGAACATCAGGCAGGTCTTGAAGGGCCGCACGCGCAAGCCCTTCTTGTCTGCGATCTCGATCGCCCTCTCCAGCTCCTTCCGAGTGCCGCACTGCCCCGCCAACTCAAGAACGGCCTCCGCCGTAAGCCGCGTACTTGCTTGGGTCGGCTCCAGCGCCACTGCGTCACCGATAGGCTTCTCGCCCTTTGTAGGGCCTGCGGGGTGGTCTTCAGAGAGAAATCGACGAATCCGGCGATTACGGGCCTCGATGAAGGTGATCGCGCGCTGCCGGTACTCCCGGTACTCGTCGAGGTTCTGAGGCATCGCCGGCGTGGTGAAGTCGTCGAACGGCGCGGAAAAGATCACAGCGTCGTAGTCGACGGTGACTGCATCCTGGAGAAGGAAGAAGTCGATGAAACCCCGGAAGCCACTGAACAGCGTGAAGAACTTCGCGTAACGCGAAATGCAGTCCTCCAACGGGCTCCACTCGCCCAGGTAGTGCCTCCGGATGCATTCCAGCGTCAGGTCGAAGCGGTCTCTGATCTGCGATTGGCATCCTCGGGCCTGGTTGATCGTCCACTTGCGGTCGATTTGGTTCCCCGGCCACAGCATCATGCCGCCGATGGTGTAGCCGATGTGCAGGAACTCCTGCAGTTTCCATGCATCAGTCTGGACCATCGGCACATACCGGTACGACGCGACGACGCCATCGCTGGAAAGCGAGAACTCGCCCAGCTTGTCGGAGCGGTGCAGCAGATAGTGGCCACGCGTGCTGTCGTCCAACTCGAACGGCGTGCCGTCCGGCAGAGGCTTGCTCCAAAGCAACTTGTGATAGGCGCGAAGCGTCTTGCTGTACGCGTCCGGATCCTTGCCCGGCGGCGTGTCATCGCGGAAGTCGAAGGTGATGTCGATGTGAGTTCGCATGACCGCCCTGGGTCGGCTATCGCTTGACCGTGAACGTCTTCGCGTTGCTCGCGCCGCCCGCCGTCGTGACGGCGACTTTGAGCTTGCCGAACTTCGCCTTCGCCGGCACTCTGCACTTGATGCGCGTGGCGGTCCAAGAGACGTACTTGGCGATCTTGGTGGTGCCGAACTTCACGTAGCTGGTGCCGCGAGCGGCGCCGAACCCACTGCCGGTAAGCGTGATCGTCACGCCACGCCTAGCCATCGTGGGGGACACCTTGGTGAGGCTCGGCTTCGGGATCACGGTGACTGTGAAGCTCGTGCTACTAATCGCCGTGCCTCCGGCCGTCGTGACGGAGATAGTGCCGCTGGCGGCGCCGGCAGGAACCTTGGCGATGATCTTCGTTGCGGAGTCCACCGTGAAGGTCGCGGCGATTCCATTGAACGTGACGGACGTGACCCCGGTGAAGTGGGTGCCTGTCAAGGCGACGCTTGCGCCGACGGGACCCGACGCGGGACTGAACGCGGTCACGGTAGGCACAGCCAGCACCGTGAAGCTCGACGAGCTGGTAGCCGTGCCGCCAGGAGTGGTCACACTGATCGTGCCGCTGGTCGCGCCGGCGGGCACCGTAGTCGTGATCTGGGTATCGCCGACCACGCTGTAGCTGGTCGCGGCAGTGCCGCCGAACTCGACCGCCGTGGCGTCTGTGAAGCTCGTGCCGGTCAGGGTCACCGAGGTGCCCACCGGGCCCGAGGTGGGGCTGAAACCTGTGATCTCGGGCAGCGCTGACGGCGGCGTGATGGAGACGTACGCGTTGCCAATACTCTGGGTCATCGAGGTGTTCACGGCCGAGTCGACCCAGTGGCTGGATCCCGCTCCGCCGCCTCCGCCATAGGTGCCGTCGCCCCCGCCTCCGCCGCCGAAGTAGCCACCGCCTCCGCCACCCGCGAAGGTCACGTAGGTCGAGAAGATGTCGAACCAGCCCGCCGAGCCTGCTCCGCCTCGGCCGAGTTGCCCGGCCTCAGCATTGGAGCCCGTCGAGCTGGGGGCCAGGGCACCGGGCGTGCCGCCCATGGTGCCGCCAAAGCCCCCGTTCCCCGCCGCGGCGCCTGTGGCTGATGCGTCGCTGCCGCTGCCGCCGGCTCCCGCTCCGGTGACCCCCGTAAAACCCGCGCCGCCTGCATTGCCGCCGCTGCCCTGGCCGGAGCCGGCGCCACCGCCGCCGCCGGCGGCCACCAACCGCGAATCCGTGTCGGTCAGCGCGACACTGATCGGCTGAGTACGTACATCGGAGGCGCCCCCACCTGAGCCGCCCCAGGATGTGATGCTCGCGCCTCCGCCATTGAAGCCTCCCGGAGCGCCGCTTCGGTCAGACGCGGGAGAGCTACCCGGTCCGCCGACCACTACGTAGAGCGTGGTCGTGCCCACCGGCAAGGGCACTGTGGCCGTCACCACCGCGCGTCCGCCACCAGGCTTCGCGTTGTACCAATCGGCCCCGCCGATGGCGCCTGCGGCTGTGATCGTCACAGCGGTCGTCCCGGCCGGCACCAGATAGATCTGCTCGGTTCCCGTGTACCAGTATGTTGTCGCCGTCGCTGCGGCCAGAGGACTGCCTACCCCAGCCTCGGCTCGGGCAGCGGCCTGCGGAGTCCGGCCAGCCGCCAGCGCGGGCGCGGCGATGACCAGCACGGCGAAGGTGACGAATAGGAGTGTAAGTTCCCTCTTCCTGCTCATGACTCCCCCTTGGTCCCCATGCGACTATGTCTGCAAGACCGTAGTAGATGGCCGATTCCGCAACATCACCCGAAGAGGGTGGCATTTGCGCCGTGGCCCGGGGCGTACACGTCGAGTGTGGTGGGGATCCAACCCTCCCTCTGGGTCATCCCCGCCGGATGAAGGTGGCCGTCAGGAGCCTCCGGCGGATCTCTGCTTCCCGTGTGCAGCACTGCACGTCTCAGGAGTCTCGTATCGGAACGGTCTACGCCGGAACAGTGGGGAGTTCAAGCGTTTGGGCTGCCGCGTCAGCGATTGGGGAGATCGACGCCACCGGCGACAAGCGACATTGGAGACCGATGCGACCGAAGCGCGCATGGTCGGGGTTGCACGCGGGGTTGCAGACCGCTGATCCGTGCGTCGGTCCGTCTCTTGCGTCTTGAGGGGCGGCTTGCGGTCAGGCCAAGCCGTGCAAAGGCGGCGCTCTCCCAACTGAGCTAGCGGCCCACGAAAGGGGACAAGTATACCCCGGGACGATGGAGACGGAGCCCGCGCTCACTTCACGACCACTTGGCATGCGCCGGCGCCGGTGACCCGCTCAGGACCGACGACGTCCTCTCCAGAGGAAGGTCGCAACGCCAACGGCCACGAGTACTATCCCCGCGACGAGCCAGGGCCGGGGATCGAGGTACTGGTCCGCGCCGCTCGCCGTGCTCGTGTGCCAATACACCGTGCCCGGCCCTTTGCGCTGCACATAGGCGACGTAGAGTGAAAGGAGCCCGATCCCGGCGAGGATGCCAAGGGCCGAACGGTCGGCGTGACGGAACACGATGAGCAGAACGGTCACGAGCAACGCAAGCGGCACGGCGATGATGCCGAGCGCCGAGACACCGAGGCCGAACCCAAGGCCTACTCCCACCCACGCGAGGAACCAAGGCAGGTGAGAACGCAGCTTCTGTCGCGATGCGGGTGCGTCCGTTGTCATGAAGTCTCGCCTCGGCTCTTGGCTACAGCTCGGAATCTTCCCTCGAAGCCGCGCGACCAGCCGTCAGCGAGACAAGTGACGATCGCAATCGCCCCGTCGATGTACCTCGGTCTCCTTCGTCGCTTCGGTCGCAGGTCGCAGAGACGAGACAGACGGTGAAGACGCTGGTGAAAGAGGTTGGCGGGTCAAGGTGTGCCGGTCGGATCCCAGGCGAAGTGTGTGCCGCTGTCCAACGCATCGAGGGACGCCATCTCCTCCTGCCCGAGCTGGAAGCCGAACACGTCGGCGTTCTCGACGATGCGCTCCCGTCTGACCGACTTGGGGATCACGACGAGGTCGTGCTGGAGCGCCCAGCGGATCAGCACCTGGGCAGCAGAGACCTGGTGGCGATGCGCGATCTCGCCGATCGCGGGGTGATCGAGCCGCCGCCCGCGCGTCAGCGGACTGTACGCCTCGAGCTGGATGCCGTGCTTCCGGCACCAGACGAGAAGGTCGCGCTGATACAGGAAGGGTGAGAACTCCACCTGGTCCACGGCCGGCACGGTGGAGCCTGCCGACAGCAACTCCTCCAGGTGCTGAGGCTGGAAGTTGCTCACGCCTATCGCGTGGGCCTTCCCGGCGGCAAGCCCTTCCTCCATTGCGCGCCAGCTCTCCAGCCGCGTGCCGGATACCGGCCAGTGCATGAGATAGAGATCGACGTACTCCAGGCCGAGGGAGGCAAGACTGGCGTCAAGCGCCGCACGGGCTCGCTGGTAGCCCTGGTCCCGATTCCAGAGCTTCGTCGTGATGAAGACGTCCTCCCGAGGCAGGCCGCTCTCTCTCACCGCAGCGCCCACGTCGCGCTCATTGCCGTAGACACGCGCCGTATCGATGTGACGGTAGCCGGCCTCAAGCGCCCAACGAACCGCGTTGCTCACCTCCCTGCCCGGCTTGGCCTGCCACACGCCGAGGCCGAGGCGCGGCATGACCACGCCGTTGTTGAGTGTCACGGCGGAGGCCGGTCCACCGAGCTCCAGGGCACTCATGCCGGTGCCTCGGGCGACGTGCGGGTCGCACGACGGCCGGTGATGTTTCGCGCTGTCATTGCGACAGAGTCCGTGCCAGGCAAGCCCGTATCGCCGAGCACGACTTGCTTATCAGGACATTCTCCGGGTGCAGTGGTCATCGGGGAATCTTCCCTTCCATCACGCGCCTCATCGGTGTTCCTGAACCGGGTATTGCCGTGATGAGCAGAGGGCAAGCAGTACTGGCGTGGAGCAGGACACTGCGACTGCTCGGCGAGCAACGTCACGTCTCCCCACCCGGCGCGTCACTTCCGGCCCACGACCATCGTGCTCCCTATCCGAAGGCACGTGCGCCACCTGCGCAGGACGCTCTGACCACCTCTAAAGCCGAGCGTCCGCTCGTTTCCCAAGCTGTGAGCACTGGTCTCGCCCGCCCTGCGTCCGCTTGAAGAAGGCCGCCGCGTGGGTAGCGTCGTTCGAGCAGTCGAGACCCCCGACAGGAGGCCTGGGGACACGGTCCCTGCGCAACGACACGTAGTCTTACACTCGGGTCCCGACCCAACACGGCCCACATGTTGACTCGGGGCCCCGCTGCTGCCTCCTATTCATGCGAGCAGTCCGGCGTGGGGGCTTGGCCTTCGTGCCGGAGAACTCGCTGAGATCCACAGGAGGATGTCATGTTCATTCAGACCATCTCGGAGGCGGAGGCTGAGGGCAAGCTCCGCGAAGTCTACGAAGGCGACCAGGAAAGCCTGGGCTACGTGCCCAATCACGCCAAGGTCTTCAGCCTGCGCCCGGACGTGCTGCAGGCGTGGCGTGGTCTACAGGGAAGCATTCGCAAGAACCTGCGGCTAAGGCGCTACGAACTGGTCACGCTGGCGGCTGCGCAGGCCCTGAATTGCCGCTACTGCCTGCTCGCTCACGGCGCGATCCTGGTCAAGAACGGCGTCGGCGTGGATCAACTGCGCGCTATTCTGAGCGACTTCCATGACGCCGGCTTGGAGCCCGCCGAAGTCGCGATCATGGACTTCGTTCAAAAGATCGCCCGGAGCGCCAACGAGATGACGCAGGCGGATGTTGACGCACTGCGCGCTCTGGGTCTCGAAGACGACGAGATCCTCGACGTCACGCTGACAGCGACGCTGCGCTGCTTTGCCAGCAAGACGTTCAACGCGCTGGGAGCCGGGCCGGATGCCGCCTTCGACGAACTCGAGGGCGAACTCTCTGAGCTGCTGCCAGCGTAGGAACGTGGCAGCAAAGATCGACGCGGGCTGACAGCATCGCCGGCAAGCCAGTGACGGGATCGCAGAACCGGCAGGATGACCCAGTCACGGCCAGAGTGCCACGACACTTGGTTGTACGAGTCGGTCGCTACATGATCGTCGGGACCTGATGGATCGATCGCGAGCGTCGCTTCAGTCGCCGAGAAGATCGACGCGGGTCTCAGGGCGGCCCTGGCGGGATAGGCGTACCCCGAGGGGTGCTACGCCACGGTAACAACCACGTGTCCTTTCTTGTGCCCCTTCTCGACGTACGTGTGGGCCTCGACGATCTCCTCCAGTGGATAGCGCCTGTCGATGACCGTCCGGACCTTCCCGGTCTCGATGAGTTCCTTGAGGAAGGCAAGGTCCTCGGGGCTCCCACCTCCAGAACCTGAGTCCTTGGTGACGTTGAGGTAGACGCCTGTCTTCCTCAAGGGCCGCTTGGCCCGTGAGGGCGAGAGCTTGTCTACGGCATCGAAGACGACGTCATAGGTCTCGTCGCCCTCGGTGAAGTCCTGCTGCGTGTAGTCGATCACCCTGTCGGCCCCGAGAGATCTCACCATCTCCAGATTGGCGGTACTGCAGACCCCCGTGACCTCCGCCCCGAATGACTTGGCGAGTTGCACGGCGTAGGTGCCTATGCTTCCAGAGGCACCGTAGATCAGGACCTTCTGCCCGCCTTCGATGTTCGCCTTCCTGAGGACACGCAGTGCCGTGACTCCTCCGGTGGCCGCGCCGGCGGCGGCTTCCTCGAAGGTCATGTTGGCCGGTTTGGTCGCCAGCATCCCGTCCTTCGTGACTGACCTTCTCGGCTTCTCCGGCAAACAGACGTACTCGGCATAGGCACCGAGGCCCCAACCGGTGAACCCGAAGACCTCGTCGCCCGGCTTGAAGAGGGTCACGTCCCTGCCGACCGCCTCAACCTCTCCGGCCAGCTCCATCCCGAGAATCGGGTTCTTCGGGCGAGTGAAGCCAAGGACCAGTCGCGCCGCGAGCCGTTGTCCTCGAGGAACATCGAAGCTTCGAATCCTCACGTCCCCACGGTGCGCCGTCGTCGCATGCACCTTGATCAGCACCTCGTGATCCTTCGGAACAGGCTTCCCTACCTCCCGGAGTTCAAGAACATCGGGAGGACCGTATCCCGTGCACATGACTGCCCGCATTGCGGGATCCCTTCTGCCTGAGGATCTGCCTGCCCGTTCTGATTCCATGGTCCCCTCCCGCTTGTTGGCCATATAGGCGAGCTCGGATCAGGCCGGCAGACTTGATCCGGAGTCGACGACCTTAGCGCCCTTTACGAGGAGCCAGAGCCCCAGTCCGACTTCCGCGACGAAGCCCAAGACGAACGCCGGGTAGCTGATCGCGGGGTGGGCCGGCAGCAGCAGGGCCTGAAGGAACCAGATCAGGACACCGATTCCGTCGAGCATCAGAAGGACGCCCAGGAATCTGGGAAGGAATCCGGACCTGTAGACCAGGTAGCCGAGCGGGAACAACCACGTGCCGAAGAACAGCTGTGCCGTGACGAAGCCGGTCTTGTAGAGGTTGATCGACAGGAAGGTCAATCCCCCCAGTTGTGCCGCCGAGTATGCCTGCATCCGGCTGGCATCGTCCCCAAGCAACAGCGCGGCTATGAGCGGGAACATGCTTGCGCACTGTATGGCCACGCCTACCGCGTTGAGCAATAGGAAGAGCAACGCTAGGTGCTGGTTGACCGGACGCAGAAGAACGTAGAGACCCCAGGCAGCCATGAGGAAGAGGAGGGCTGACAGCAACGCGACAACAAGAGCGAGCCGGAACGACCAGGTATGCGTGACGATCGACTGGTAGACCTGGTCGACTCCACCCATCCCGATGTGCCCAAGCACGCCGGCGAGCACGGAAGCCAGGACGAACGCGAGGTAGAAGCCGCCCGCGATTCTGGCCACCTTGTCCGTCGCCAGGTGATCGACTGTGCCGGTAGGCATCCCGGTCCCTCCTTACGAAGATGAGGCACGCTGCCACCGGTTGATGGCAGCCCGTGCCTCCGAGCTCTCGCGAGTGGGAGATTGCAGCCGCAGCACTGCATAAGACCCTCACCACACACCAGCCCCGTTCCCCCTAAGACCATAGCACCGGGCCTTTCGAGACTGGCAGACCGCACAAGACGCAGCAGAGAGCTCGCCTGTCTGTTCTATTGTATGTTGCGCGCCCGCACGGACAGGGGGTTGCGGTCTGGGTTGCGGGATGCTGTCGTAGGACGAGCTCTGTCACGGAGTCGGGCTAGGCGAGGGCGAGCTGCTTGGCGACGGCGATCTGCTTGGCGACGGCGAGCTGCTTGGAGTCGGAGACGAGGTGGGCGTCGGAGCGGCGCTCGGTGAAGCGCTCGGTTGGCTGAGTGCGCCCGTCCACGGCGTCCAGACCGGCATGGTCGCCGGTTTCGCGAAGTCCGGAATGGGCTGCGTTCCGAAGACCATGGCGTAGTACTTGCCCCAGGCCGGCACGGCGTAGGTCGCCCCCTGCACGCCGGGCATCGGGATCTCACCCTGCGGATACCCCATCCAGATCGCGGTGGCCAGCCGCGAGTTGAAGCCGCAGAACCAGGCGTCCGCCGAGTTGGTGGTCGTGCCTGTCTTGCCGGCGGCGACGCCCGAGTAGTACGTGGGCAGTGCCGCCGCGGTGCCGTACCGCGTGTTGCCCTCGAGGATCTTGTCCACGACGTAGGCGGCGCCCGCGGGGATCGCCCGCTGGGCCGTGATCGGCGGGGCGTCCACCCGCCCGTTCGGGAACACGACCCTCGTGATCGCCTGCGGCTGACGGCGGATGCCCTCGGCTGCGAAGGTCGCGTACGCGTCGGCGACTTCCAGGGGATTGACGAGCTCGGTGCCCAGCACGATCGAGGGATAGGGCTGCAGAGGGCTGGCGATGCCCATCCGGTGAGCCACAGAGACGATGTTCTGCGGGCCGACGTCGAGGGCGAGCTGCGCGTACACCGTGTTGTCCGACTGCCAGGTCGCCTGCACCAGGTTGATGCGGCCGGCATAGGTGTTGGAGAAGGTACTGACGTCCCAGTAGGGAGGCGTCCATCCCGGTCCGAGATAGATGTGCAGCGGCTTCGACACGTAGTACGTGGCGGCGGGGTCCGCGCCCTGCAGGACGGCCGCGGTGAGGGCGAACGGCTTCATCGCCGAGCCGAGCTGCCGCTGTGCCTGCCAGGCCAGGTTGAACTGCGACGTCCTGTAGTTGGTCGTGGCGACCATCGCGCGGACGTAGCCGGTCGCGGGATCGATGGAGACGAGCGCCCCGGCCGGCCCCTTTGGCAACGTACTCGAAAGCGCCGCGACCGCGTCGCGCTGCATGCGCAGGTCGAGCGACGTGGTGACCCTCAGCCCGCCCTCGAACGTGGCCTGAGTGCCGTAGCGCTGGACCAGTTGCTGCGTGACGTACTGGATGAAGTACGCGGCCGGGCCGCGATAGGGCTGCGACGCGTGGTCGAAGACCGCGAGCCTGGTCGCGGCCGCCGCCGCGGCCTGCCGCGCCGTGATGTACCCCTGCTGCTGCATCAGCTGCAGGACGAGATTCCGGCGCGCCAGGGCGTCCTCCGGGTCCGTGACCGGCGAGTAGCCGTTCGGCAGACGCGGCAGCGCCGCGAGCAGAGCGCACTCGGGCAGGGAGAGCTGCCACACGTGCTTGTGGAAGAACGTCTGGGAGGCCGCCTCCACGCCGTACGCTCCCGAGCCGTAGTAGACCGTGTTCAGGTAGGCGGTGAGGACCCGGTCCTTGCTCCACACCGAGTCAAGCTGCCAGGCGAGCACGGCCTCGCGGATCTTGCGCGCCAGCGAGTCGCCCTGCCCGCCGAGATACGCGTTCTTGATGTACTGCATCTCGATCGTGCTGGCGCCCTGCACGACGTGACCGGCGCGCAGGTCGATCAGAGCGGCACGCGCCACCGAGAGGAAGTCGACCCCGTGGTGGCCGTAGAAACGTTTGTCCTCGATCGCGACCGTGGCCTGCTTGAGGACGACCGGGATCTGGGAGCTGCTCACGTCGACACGGTCGACCGCTCCGTGGACCTGCCCGATGTACTGCCCGCTGCTGTCCAGGAGGATGCTCGTCTGAGCCTGCGGCTCGGCCAGCGTGCTGGCCAGGGACGGCATCCCCCTCGTCGCACCGACGACCACCCCGGCCAGAGTCGCCAGCAGGACGACCGCGGTGAGGAGGACCGTGGCGACGAAAGCGGCCACGTAGCGGCGCCGTCTTCGCCTCTGCGGCCCGCTCCACGGCTTCCGGGGAGGTTGCGAGTAATACTTCGTGTACGGGGCGGGTGCAGACATGTCAACGCTCGGCGATTGACCACCTGCAGGTAGATGCCCTCATCCGACGATATCCCACCCGGCCGATGTCGACCCTGCGGCGACGGGCGCCCATTCCCAACTGAGCTGGCGGCCCTCGAGGGGGCGGTCAAGTACACCGCGGGAGCTCTGGGAAACCCGCGCGGGCCTCCGAGTGACTTGCACCCGCATGCCGTGGTTCGGGCGCAAGAAGTCTGGCGGAGGCCTGCAACCGATCTCCTGGCAAGGCTGGGTGTTGACGATCGCCTACGTGGCGATCGTCATCGCCCTCGGTGCCACGCTGGCCTCAAGCCAAGGCTGGCTCTTCGCGACGCACTTCGCCATCGCCACAGCGCTCTACCTTCTCGTCGCCTTCCTGACCAAGGAGTGAGGCTGCTGCTTCGGTCTCCTTCGTCGCTTCGGTCGCACCCGTCTGTTCCCATCCCCTGCCAGAGAACCGCCTCAGACGACCATCCCGTTCTGCGTCGTGCTTACTCCCCAGCAGGGACGTCGCTCCTACGCCGTCAGCTCAGGCATGCGCCGCGTCAGCTCTGTCCAGTCGTCGCCGATCGCCCGCTGGATGAGCTGCGCGACTCCCGCGAAGGCTTCCGGCGGCAACACCATCTGCTGGATGCGGGTCATGTTCTCGCGGTCGTCGTCGCCCAGCAAGGGGTACATCCACAGGATGAAATCCGGCTGGATCTCCGGGGGGATCTCTGCGGCCATGATGCCGACCGCCTTGCCCTGGTCGGGCACGGGGACGCGCTCCCCGAAGATGCGGTAGAGGTGCGTGTCCTCCTTGAACAGGTGGATGTCGAGGTGGAACTTGAAGGCGGCGGCGGCCCGGGCGGTCGCCAGGGCATCGCCCGCCGCCACCGCAGCGTCCAAGGCATCGAACGCCGCGTCGAGGCCGCGATGGTCCTTCTCGTAGGCCTCGGCGACCAGCGGCGCGACCTCTTCGAGAACGGGGAAGACGGCGATCTCCTCCCCGTGGGCGTGGATCACCAGTATCTCGTTGAAGAAGCGGAAGCGCTCCAGCGCCGCCTCGAGGTCCGGCGCGCCGCGCGCGGCGCCGAGCGCCGCGGCGTCGATGCCCTCCATGTCCTTGCGGAACGCGTTGTGGATGGCCCTTATCGCGTCGATTGGACCGGCCATGATCGTCTCCCCCTTCAATGGACCCGTAGTCCCGTGCTACGTACCCGCAATTGCTGGCGGTGTGGCCGTTGCGCGACCTTCGCCGGTGCCGGATTGGAGCGTATGGCGCGAGATGACGGACCATGCCCCACCGACGGCACGCGAGTTGCAGCGGAGTTGCAGACGCCGCCCTGACGAAGACCCTGAAGACGATGCAGACGCAGCGGACCGCCGGTCCGACCCGACGAGCCACCATGAGCCTGGACGCAGGACCGCGCCTAGCTCGGGCAGAACTCCCGGATCTGACGGTTGAGCACGATCGCCGACTCGTCGGTGGCGGGTGCGGCCGCGCAGACCTCCGCGACCCGCGACCACTCCTCGAGTGTGAACGCGGCGATGTCGACGCCGTGTTCCCGCTGCGCCTTGGGGCCCAGCGGCACGAGCACGTGATCGCCGTAGAGGAGCCAACCGCGGACCTCGTCGTGGCCCTCGGCGGTGCCGGCGACGAACGTCCACCCGGACTCCGCGTGCTCCGCCAGCAGGTCGCGCTCGATGGCGCAGACCTGCTCCCATTGCGGGGCGTGGCTGGTCACCTCGTGGACGGTCCACATGGCCTTGCGGCCGGCGATCACCCGCCGCAGCCTGTTGACGCCCTCCGGCTCCTCGTCGCCGATCTCGAAGGTGATGAGGTCGATGAAGTGTCCTTCGGCGTCCATACTGCTGACTTTGCCGTCGGCGCCGCGGTCTAACCATCGTTCCCCGCCGCCGCCGCGCCGTGCCGCCCGTACGCCTGACCCCGGTCGGGGCGCTCTCCCAGCCGAGCTAGCGGCCCACGAGGGGGACAACGTACAGCGCGTGAGACCACAATGCCCCTGCAGCGCTCCGCCGTGAGTGCCGCGCCCGACACGACCGTGCTGATCATCGGCGCACCGAGAGGTCGCGTCTACCGGGTGGCGCCGTGGGAGTACGCGTCCGCCGCCTTCGCGCGCTACGCGGAGAACGACTACGAGGGGGCCTTGGCGGGCTTCCGGCGCGGCTTGGCCGAGTATCCCGGCGACGCTACCATGCTCTACAACATGGCCTGCGTGGAGTCGCTCGAAGGGGATAGGGACGCGGCCCTGGACCACCTGCGCGAGGCGCTGGCGATCGATCCCCAGAACGTGACCGGCTGGGCGGCCGGCGACTCAGACCTCGACCCGATCCGCGAGGAGGATGGGTTCCCGCTCTGAGAGGCGACAAGAGGCAGCCGTGACCGGGACGCCTTCGTCGCTTCGGTCGCGTCGGAGGGACTGCCTCGGACTCGCGTGCCCCGCCCCGTGAGTCACGCCCAGCCGGGCGGCGGATCTCCTTCGGAGTAGTCAGCGAGGTCGGCGACCGCGTCGCCACGCCGGGACCCCGGAGCCCTGCTCCGGTCGCCAAGCCGGGGCCTCGGCCGTCTCGATGCCGGGCACCGCCGACAGCCCGGAGCCGTCGGCGTTGACGATCTCAGTGATCTTGTCGTCGAGCGCTGCCTGAGTAGTGAAGAGTATGTTGCCGTTCGAGTGAGTCGTGTCGCGGGTGACGAGCACGCCGTGCCACCAACGTTGTCCGTGCCGCGCCATGAGCCCATAGTCCTCCGTGAAGACACCGATCCTGGAGGCACAACGTGAGCGAGCAGTGGACCTCTATCGATGGGAACGAGGCCGCCGCGCGCGTCGCCTACGCTCTCAGTGAAGTGCTGGCCATCTACCCGATCACGCCATCCTCGCCCATGGGTGAGGCCGCGGACGCCTGGGCGGCGGCCGGGAAACCGAACCTCTGGGGTACGGTGCCGGACGTCGTGGAGATGCAGTCAGAGGCGGGCGCCGCCGGCGCGCTGCACGGCGCGCTACAGAGAGGCGCCCTGTCGAGCAGCTTCACGGCCTCGCAGGGGCTTCTGCTGATGATCCCCAACATGTTCAAGATCGCCGGCGAGCTGACGCCGGCGGTGATCCACGTCTCGGCCCGCACCGTGGCAACACACGCGCTCTCGATCTTCGGTGATCACAGCGATGTCATGCACGCACGCACGACGGGTTGGGCGATGCTCGCTTCCGCTTCGGTGCAGGAGGCCCAGGACTTTGCCCTCATCGCCCACGCTGCCACACTGTGCTCGCGCGTCCCGTTCATCCACTTCTTCGACGGCTTTCGCACCTCTCACGAGATCGCGAGCATCGTCCTCGTGAGCGACGACGACATCAGGTCGCTGGTGTCCGAGGACGAGATCCTCGCCTTTCGCAGCCGCGCACTCAGTCCGGACGCGCCGCTCGTGCGCGGGACGGCGCAGAATCCCGACGCGTTCTTCCAGGGGCGCGAAGCCGGCAACTCCTTCTACCGCGACGCGCCCGACATCGTTGCCGAGTCCATGGCGGCGTTCGAGCGGCAGACCGGCCGCGGCTACGGGCTGGTGGAATACGAGGGCGCGCCCGAGGCCGAGCGCGTCGTCGTCCTCATGGGCTCCGGGATCGGCGCGGCGGAACAGACCATGGAGACTTTGGCCGACGCGGGCGAACCCGTGGGCCTGCTCAAAGTGAGGCTCTATCGCCCGTTCCCCGCGGAGCAACTCGTCGCCGCCCTGCCGCCGACGGTGCGCGCCATCGCCGTCCTCGACCGGACCAAGGAGCCGGGTGCGGTTGGCGAGCCGCTCTATCTCGACGTCCTGGCGGCCCTCGCCGAGAACACTGACTCGGCGGAGCCGCGCTTCGAGCGCGTCCCGCGGGTGATCGGCGGCCGCTACGGCCTGTCGTCGAAGGAGTTCACCCCGGGGATGGCCAAAGCGGTCTTCGACGAGCTTGCGGCGGCGGACCCGAAGCGCCACTTCACGGTCGGCATCACAGACGATGTCACTCACCTCAGCCTCGCGCCGAACACGGAGTTCCGCTACCGGCGCCCGGCTGGAGAGAAGCAAGCGGTGTTCTTCGGGACGGGTTCGGACGGGACCGTCGGCGCCAGCAAGAGCTCCGTCAAGATCATCAGCGAGAACACCGACCTGTACGCGCAGGGGTACTTCGTCTACGACTCCAGGAAGGCGGGCTCCGTCACTGTCTCGCACCTGCGCGTGGGCCCCAACCCGATCCGCTCCAGCTACCTCATCGAGCGCGCCGACTTCGTCGCCTGTCACCAGTTCGGTCTGCTCGGAAAGATGGAGGTGCTTGGGATGGCCAGGGAAGGCGGCACCTTCCTGCTCAACAGCCCCTACCCGGCCGACGAAGTCTGGTGCGAACTCCCCACTACGGTCCAGGAACTCCTCGTCCGCAGGCACATGCAGTTCTGGGTGATCGACGCCGACAGGATCGCCGTTGAGGAAGGCATGGGCAGCCGCATCAACACGGTGATGCAGCCCTGCTTCTTCGCCCTGTCCGGAGTCCTGCCGGCCGATGAGGCGGTGTCCCGCATCAAGGAGTCTGTCGAGAAGACCTACGGGAAGCGCGGCCCCGTCATCGTGGCGAGGAACTTCGCGGCCATCGACCGTTCGCTGCAGGAGCTCGCCCAGGTGAAGGTGCCCGACGTGGTGGAATGCGGCCAGGTCGCCCGAATCGCCGCGCCAGACGATGCCCCCGACTTCGTCAAGCGCGTGACCGTCCAGCTGCTGGCCAACGAGGGAAACAGTCTGCCCGTCAGCGCCTTCCCGGTGGACGGGTCCTTCATCACCGGCACCACCAAATACGAGAAGCGGGGTATCGCTCGAGAGATGCCTATCTGGGACCCGAGTCTCTGCATCGACTGCGGCAAGTGCTCGCTCGTCTGCCCCCACGCCGTCATCCGCATGAAAGTGTACGAGCCCTCGCACCTCGAGGGCGCGCCCGTGGGCTTCCGCTCCAAGGACTTCCGGGTCAAGGAACTGCCCGGCTACAAGCTGACGATCCAGGTGTCCCCCGACGACTGCACCGGGTGCGGTGTCTGCGTCAACGTCTGCCCGGCGAGGAGCAATGCCGAGGTGCGACGCAAGGCCATCGGCATGGAGCCCGCGACGGAGCACCGTGCCGAGGAGCGCGAGAACTGGGCGTTCTTCGACGCGATCCCGACACTCGCCAGGGACCTGATGCCGCGCGCCTCCGTCCGAGGCTCACAGGTACTGGAGCCTCTCTTCGAGTTCTCCGGAGCCTGTGCCGGGTGCGGCGAGACACCCTACGTCAAGCTCGTCTCGCAGCTGTTCGGCGACCGGATCGTCGTCGCCAACGCCACCGGCTGCTCGTCCATCTACGGCGGCAATCTGCCGACGACTCCCTGGACCGTGGATCGCAACGGGCGTGGGCCGGCGTGGAACAACTCCTTGTTCGAGGACGCCGCCGAATTCGGGATGGGCATGCGTCTGGGCTCCAAGGCACGGATCCGCAGGGCGAGGCTTCTCCTCGAGCGTGTCGCCTCGAGGCTCGACCCGGATCTCGTGCGGGAGATCATGGCGGCGCCCCAGGTGAGGGAGGTCCAGATCCGCGCGCAACGCGATCGAGTGGCCGACCTCGTGACGGCATTGGAAGGCCTGGGGACCGAGGATCCCGACGTGCGTCACCTGCTGGCTCTGGCCAACGATCTCGTGGGCAAGAAGGTCTGGATCATGGGCGGCGACGGCTGGGCGTACGACATCGGTTTCGGGGGCCTCGATCACATCCTCGCTTCCGGCAGCAACGTCAACATCCTGGTGCTCGACACGGGGGTGTACTCCAACACCGGTGGACAGGCGTCCAAAGCAACGCCGCGCGGGGCGGTGGCCAAGTTCGCGACCTCGGGCAAGGGCACCCCCAAGAAGGACCTCGGCGCGCTGGCGATGGCCTACGGCACCGCATACGTGGCGCAGGTCGCCATGGGCGCCAACGACACCCAAACGGTCAAGGCGCTCCTCGAGGCCGACGCCTGGCCCGGACCGTCGCTCGTCATCGCCTATTGCACCTGCACGGCTCACGGCATCGACATGTCCAGGTCGATGGAGCACATGAAGAACGCGGTGCGAAGCGGCTGCTGGCCGTTGTACCGGTTCCAACCCACCCCGGCCGAGAGCGGACAACCCTTCAAGCTGGACTCGCGTGAGCCCTCGATGCCGGTGCGTGAGTTCGCGGCCTCGGAGGCGCGGTTCGCCATCCTGAGCAGGACGCATCCGGAGCGGTCCGAACGTCTCCTGGAGCTCATGCAGAATGATGTGGACGAACGCTGGCGCTACTATGAACAACTCGCCGCGATCTCGCGGACGGTCCCTTCTGATGGCCTCGAGCAGGCGGACGAGAGACCCGGCGACGACCGATCGGACCAGGAGGGCCAACGATGAGCCGTCTGACCACACGCTACCTCGGGCTCGAGCTGCGCACCCCGCTGGTGGCGTCGGCAAGTCCCCTGAACGGGGACGTCGAAAGCGCGCTGCGCCTGCAGGAGAGCGGGGCATCGGCCATCGTCCTGCCCTCGCTGTTCGAGGAGGAGGTCGTCCGCGAGGAACTGGAGATCACCCGGGTGCTCGAGCAAGGGACTGAGGGCTTCGCAGAGTCCCTCACGTATTTTCCCGACGTCGAGACCTTCGAAAGCACCGCCGACCGCTATCTCTCGACCATCGCAGCGATGAAGGCGGAGGTGGAGGTGCCGATCATCGCCAGCCTCAACGCGACCTCAAGCGGTGGGTGGGTCCGCTTCGCGCGGCTGATCGAAGAGGCGGGAGCCGACGCGCTGGAGCTCAATCTCTACCGCATCGCAGCGGACCCCGCTCGCGCCGGAGCGGCAATGGAGGCAAGCGACCTCGAGGTGGTTCGGCACGTGAGAGCGTCGAGCGGCATCCCGTTCGCCGTCAAGCTCTCCCCCTACTACTCGGCACTCGCCAACTTCGCTCTCGGCGTGGTCGAAGCCGGAGCGAACGGCCTGGTCCTCTTCAACCGCTTCTACCAACCCGATCTCGATGCGGATTCGCGAAAGGTCGTACCGAGCCTCGAACTGAGCCAGCCCTGGGAGCTGCGGCTGCCGCTGCGCTGGATCGCGATCCTCCGTGCACACGCCGAGGGAGCCGCGTCGCTTGCCGCCTCGGGCGGCATCTATCACGGCCGCGATGCGGCCAAGGCCCTGCTCGTCGGCGCGGACGTCGCGATGATGACCTCGGCCGTACTCCGCAACGGCCGAGAGCATTTCGCCACGGTGGAACGGGAGCTCGTGCAGTGGATGGACGAGCAGGAGTACGTCTCAGTCGAAGAGCTGCGCGGGAGCGTGAGCTACGCGGCCAGCGACGACCCGTCGGCGTTCGAACGGGCCAACTACCTGAAGACCTTGCGCTCGTGGACCACCCCCATGGACCGGACGTCCGGCCCCCAGCTGCCCTGAGGCATCGGCGGACCGACCTCAGGCCGGCGCCGCGTCGCGAGCGGCGATGAACCGCTCCACCGCGAAGTCCAGATCAGCGGTCTCGTGGAGTGCCGAGACCTGCACGCGGATGCGGGCCTCGCCCTTGGGCACCACGGGGTAGAAGAAGCCGACCGCGTAGACGCCGCGTTCGAAGAGCCCGGCCGCCATCCGCTGCGCGTCGCGCGCCTCCCCGACCATGACCGGGACGATCGGATGGCCGGCCCCTCGCGTCTCGAAGCCGGCCGCCTCGATGGCCATGCGGAAATGCTCCGCATTGCCCTGCAGCCGCGTCCGCAGATCCCGCGCCTGCTCGACGATGTCGATGGCGGTGATGGACGCCCCCGCGATCATCGGGGTGAGCGTGTTCGAGAAGAGGTAGGGACGTGAGCGCTGCCGGAGCAACTCCACGATCTCCGCCGAGCTGCTCGTGTACCCGCCGCTCGCGCCGCCGAGCGCCTTGCCCAGCGTCCCCGTGATGATGTCGACGCGGTCGGCGACGCTGCAGTGCTCCGGCGTACCGCGTCCGTGCTCCCCGAGCACGCCGACCGCGTGGGAGTCGTCGACCATGACGACCGCGCCGTAGCGCTCGGCGAGCTCACAGATCTCGGCCAGCGGCGCGATGATGCCGTCCATCGAGAACACGCCGTCGGTCGCGATCAGGGTGGTTCGCGCACCCTTCGCCTTCTCCAGATTCTGCTCCAGGTCGGCCATGTCGCAGTTGCGGTACCGGTAACGCTGCGCCTTGCAGAGGCGGATCCCGTCGATGACGCTGGCGTGGTTGAGAGCGTCGCTGATGACGGCGTCCTCCGAACCGAGAAGGGTCTCGAAGAGACCGCCGTTGGCGTCGAAGCACGACGAGTAGAGAATCGCCGCCTCCTTGCCGAGGAAGTCGGCTATCCGCCGCTCGAGGCGGGTGTGGACGCTCTGCGTGCCGCAAATGAAGCGCACCGAGGACAGCCCGTAGCCCCACTCCTCGAGAGCCCTGGCGGCGGCCGCCTCCACCTCGGGATGAGACGACAGGTTGAGGTAGTTGTTGGCGCACATGTTGAGCGCGCGGCGGCCGTCGGCCAACTGCACCCAGGCGCCTTGCTCGCCGGCAAGTTCGTGTTCGACCTTGAACAAGCCTTGGTCCTTGGTGTCCTGGAGCTCGGCCAGGACGCGCTCGTTGAAGGCGGGTGTGATCACGGTTCTGCTCCAGTCTCGCGTCGTTGGGCGGCTTCCTCCTCCAGTGCCGCGGGCCAGTCCAGGATGATCTTGCCGGACTGGCCCGAGCGCATGATCTCGAACGCCTCTTCGTACTCGGTGATGGGGAAGTGGTGGGTGATGACGGGCGTGACGTCGAGGCCGCCGAGGACCATCGCCGTCATCTTGTACCAGGTCTCGAACATCTCGCGCCCGTAGATGCCCTTGAGTGTGAGGCCACCGAAGATCACGGGCTCGAGGGGGACGGGCGTGTCCCCCTCCAGGAACCCGAGCAGGCCGATGTGGCCGCCGTGGGCCATGGACACGATCATGCCGCCCAGCGCATGCTTGCTCCCGGACATCTCGAGGCCCACGTCGAAACCCTCGGTCATGCCGAGGGTCGCCATCGCCTCTTGGAGGGTGGACGTCCGCACGTCGACGGTCAGCGTCGCTCCCATCTTCTCGGCGATCCGCAGCCGCGTGGGGTTCACGTCGCTGATGACGACGTGGCGCGCGCCGGCGTGCCTGACGACCGCCGTCGCCAGGCATCCCACCGGCCCTGCCCCGGTTATGAGCACGTCCTCGCCGACGAGATCGAACGAGAGGGCCGTGTGGGTGGCGTTGCCCAGCGGGTCGAAGATGGCGAGTGTGTCGAGGGGGATGCGCTCGTCGACCGGCCAGACGTTGACCGCAGGGAGGATGAGGTACTCGGCGAAGGCGCCGGGCGCGGTCGCCCCGATGCTCACGCTGTGCGCGCAGAGGTGCCGTCGTCCGGCGCGGCAGTTGCGGCAGTGACCGCAGACGATGTGCCCCTCGCCGGTCGCCAGCTGCCCGAGCATGAGGTCCCGCACCCCCCCGCCGAGCTGGACGATCCTGCCGACGAACTCATGGCCGGCGATGAGCGGGACCGAGATGGTCCGCTGCGCCCACTCGTCCCACTCGTAGATGTGCACGTCCGTGCCGCAGATCGCCGTCTTGAGGATGCGGATGACAACTTCTCCGGCGCCGGGCCTGGGCACTGGGACGTGCTTCAGCCCAAGTCCGGGCCCGGGCCGTTCCTTGACGAGCGCGAGCATGGATTCCACGAGCGGCCTCCCCTCGGTCGAAGCGTCGGTACCCTTGTGCCCACCGGCGCCACCCGGGACGCCGTCGGCACGCGCGACCGGCGTCCGGCGATCGCCGCCGACGGCGATCAAAGACTACCGCTACTCAGCGCTCTACCTTCTCGTCGCCTTCCTGACCAAGGAGTGAGGCCGCTGCTTCGGTCGCCCTCGTCGCTCCGGTCAGTCACGAAGACCTGCTGACCGCCGGATTCGGAGACCGCCATCGGGAGCACACCCGAGGGTCCCGGCGTTGGCGTTCATCCCGCCATGGCCGCATGCCGGAGAACTGCTATCCTCAGGCCGCAGCCGGCGCCGGCTCTGAGTGGGCCATTCGGCCGGAGAGGCGCGGAGAGGAGCCAGCTATGACCGATGACGAGACGACTGTGTCCTGGACCACCATCGAGCCGCATTGGCGCGTGGTCTCGGCCGACGCCATCGAGATCGGCGAGGTGTTCAACACTGTCGGTGACCGTGACGCCGACATCTTCGACGGGCTGGCGATCACCCATCACGGGGGGCCGGCCGTGGTGCACAACTACCTCGACCGGCCCCGCTACGTGGCGGCCGATCAGGTGGCGAGTATCCAGCCGGGCGTCGTGCATCTCACGGTCACGGCGGGCGACGCGCATGCGCTGCCCGAGCACGACGCCCCCGAGAGCGCCGAGATCGAGCCGGAGACGGCGTCCCTCAAGGACCGCATCGAGACCGACATGGAACACTGGACGGGCGAGGACAAGACCTACTGAGGAGGGCCTACGTCTCTCGGATCCTCCGGCGGCACGCGCCTTCCGGGCCCCGCCTTCGCTTCTCCCACAAGGTTGCTCCACACCAGGCCGAACAAGCGAATGGCCCAAGCCGAGCCGGCGTGCCTCCCGCGCTCACTCCTCGACCCGGTTGCCCGGGTCGCTGAGCGAGGGCCGAGACCCGCAGCAGTAGGTCCGGGCTGGCAGGGATGAGGGGTTACAGACGCCGACCGGGCATGGGCCCGCAGCCATGTATCATCGCCTTCTGCCTTAGGGAGACGGTACTTTGACAGGAAGGACCACGGCACGTTTCCATGACCTACGCGAGCACGCCATGCGACTGACTCTGATCAACCCATCCAACCCTCTCGTGAGCATCGTCCGGGTCAGGGAGAACCGCTGGAACCGCTATCGCGTGTGGAAACCACTCAACCTCATGGTCCTTGCGGGGCTGACCCCGCCGGCGTGGGACATCTCGATTCTGGACGAGAACCTCGGCGTGCCGGACTACCCGGCCTTGCCTCGGCCGGACCTTGTTGGCATCACCGCCTTCACCTCACAGGCGAACCGCGCCTACGAAGTGGCCGCCTCCTTCCGGCGCCTCGGCGTCCCCGTCGTGATGGGCGGCATCCACGCGACCACCTGCCCAGACGAAGTCATGGAGCGCGTGGATGCGGTGGTCACGGGGGAGGCCGAGGCAGTCTGGCCGCAGGTGCTGGCCGACGCCCGGCACGGCAACCTGCAGCACCGCTATGAGGGAGGGCGCTCCGAGCTGAACGATATCCCGCCGGCGCGTCATGACCTGCTACCGGCGGGGTACTTCTTCGGGGCGATCCAGACCACGCGCGGCTGTCCCTTGAGCTGCAGCTTCTGCAGCGTGACGGCGGTGAGCGGAGCCCGCTACAGGCAGCGACCCATCGCCGACGTCGTGCGGGAGTTCCGCCTGATCCGTGAGCGGGGCGTGCTTGTCGTGGACGACAACCTCATCGGCACGCGACCCGAACACCTGGCGCGGGCCAAAGACCTGTTCCGCGCCATGGCGGAGGCTGACCTGCGCAAGGAATGGATCGCCCAGGTCACGATCAACTTCGCCGATGATGAGGAGCTCATGGCGCTGGCCGCGAGGGCCGGGTGCAGGGGCGTGTTCATCGGCTTCGAGTCCACCACGCCGGAGGGGCTCTCGGAAGTCGGCAAGAAGTTCAACCTTCAGGGTGGCCGCGACTTCCGCGCATCCGTGCGCCGCATCCAGAGGCACAAGATCCTGGTCGTGGGCTCCTTCGTCATTGGCCTCGATAGTGACGGACCGGGCATCGGCAGTCGCGTCGCCGAGACGGCCAGCCGGTATGGACTGGACATGCTCAACGCGCTGCTACTGACACCGTTGCCGGGAACCCGCCTGTGGGACCAGCTGAACGCCGAGGACCGCATCGTACTCAACGAATTCCCGGAGGACTGGGCGCACTACACGCTGGGCTTCCCAGTGTCCCGGTACAAGCATCTCTCGGTGGAGGACAGCATCGGCGAAGTGGACGCCTGCAATCGCGACTTCTACTCGATGCCCCAGATCCTACGACGAGTGGGGCGCGACCTGTGGGGTCGCCGCCAGCCCCTGAGAAGCCTGGTCAGCAACCTTGCCTACCGCAGCAACGCCAGACTCGGCTTCGAGGTGCATGCCGAGTTCATGCGCGACCAAAGCAAGAGGTTCGACGAACCGACGCCGGACAAGATCGAGCGTCTCCCGACTGAGCTAGCGGCCCACGAGGGGGCCAAGCATACCCCGGGAGATCAGGGGCGCCCACGGGGGGCCATCGAGTCACGTGGACTTGGGATGCCCACTCGGCAGCCTGCTCAGGCGTTCAAACCCGACGGATAGTGCCGCGAGAGGAATTCGTCGAGCAGTCCGTTGACCCGGGAGGAGATGCGGCAGTGCGGTTCATGCCCGGAACCCGGGAGGACGACCAACTCCGCACCCGACAGCCGTGCGAACTCGCGACCCGACTCGATGGACGAGATCGCATCCTCGTCGCCGTGGATCACGAGGGTCGGGACGCGGACCGTCATCGCCGCCTCCCTGGCGGTCTCCTCTGAGATGACCTTGGTGTCGATGGTCGCGGTGATCGCCTCAGGGCTGGTCTCCAGCCCCATGGAGAGGAAATGCTCGATCTGCTCCTCGGAGCCCGGCTCGGTGAAGCACTGGGAGAAGAAGAAGCGGCAGAACGCGGGCCAGTCCCGGTGCCAGAACTCCCGGTTCCACATCTCCCAGCCGACGTGCTCGGTCAGGTGCGCGTCCCACCACAGCTCGGCTTCGGCGTACCCCCGCGTCAGCGGAGGAAGCGGGAGGTAGGGCGCGATATAGACCGATCCCGCGACCAGGTGGGGGTAGCGGTAGGCGAGCAGGAGCTGCCAGGCCGCGCCCAGCGAGGCTGACATCACGACCGCCCGCTCGATCCCCGCCGCTTCCATCACGCCGGCGGCGTCGCCGGCGAACGACTCGTCGGCGTAGTACGCGGGATCGGTTGGTCGGTCGGAGGCCCCGTTGCCGAGCCCGTCGAACGTGAGCACCGTGTACCGCTGGGCCAGGTGGGGAACCTGGTTGCGCCAGTGGTCGCTGTGGACGATCGACCAGGTCGGCAGCAGGAGGATCGCCCGCTCCGCGGAGCCGAAGACCTGGTAGCGCACGGCGTGCGGTGGCATCCGGCCCTGCGCCGATACCCCGAGCATGACGTCGCGCGCCGGGGAGCCGCAACGACGCTGCGGTCGTTGTCCTTGGTTGTACCGAGAGCTACGCCTCGACGAGGATCACCAGGGTCTCGGGCAGGACACCGTCGTACGCCATCGCCTCGGCCATCGGTTCGGTCTGCATCGCGGACATGAGGCCATCCATATCGGCGACGTCCATGAGGACGGCCACTTGAGTCCGGTTCTCTGGATTGACGAACGTGCGGATGTTGGTGACCCCGAGGGGCCCGAAGACCTCTTCGCGCTTTGGCGATTTGAGCCAGTGGTCCGTATCCTTGACATCGTGATATCCGATCACGGTCGGCATGGTGCCTCCTCGGCGTCGTGGCCCACATATCTTGCGGGTCCGGCTGACTGTCCACGTGACAGGCGGTACCTACCTGTCGCGGCCCTGGGCCTAACGCGCGAAGCCGTTGAGGAGAGCGCGTCGGCTACGGTCGGCGGCAGATCCGATGCATTGGCCGAGACCCCCAAGCACACGCCCGACAGAGCGGGGAGCGATGACGCCGATGGTCGTAGCGCAGCGCGTTCATGACGGCAAGGCGGGGGCGACTCCGGCAGCGACCCAGCAGATCAAGGCGACCCGATTCTTCTGGTGGTCTTCTGAGTCTAGTGTCGACAGTACTGAAGGAGTCGGCTGTTGCGGGCCTCGATGAAGGTGATGGCGCGCTGCCGGTCGATCCCTAGCGGCGTCTCCACGCGCCGTCGCGGACGCGGCGTGCCCGCGGGGCCTCCGGTTACCGGTGCCTCCCCTCGAAGCTGCGCCCGCCGCGGCCGCACGTCGCGCTCGTCGCACGCGAGGCGTTGGTCGCCACGCTGGTGTGACGGTGTAGTGTGGCAATGACGCCGGTGTGGAGGAGATGATGAACGACGATCGACACGGGACTGTCAGCCCGGCAGCGCTGATCGGCGACCCCTTCGAGATCGAGCGCGTCGGGCAGCGCGCGCAACGCAGTGAGCAGAAAGGAGCGATGTGGACGCCAAGACGTTCACCCGTCGATGGTGCGAACCCCCTGAAGAGTCGGCCAACCTGGCTGACGCCATGGCGTAGCCAGGGTCGCTGCTCGCTGGCGCGACATCTCGCCCACTGACCCACCCCGGTTGCCCAATGGTCCGGGCTGCAGTGCACTTTCCTGTACGCTCGTACAAGGGGTCCCAAGGAGTCCCGATGCCCGACTTCGACGCCGCCTTCGACGCTCTGGAGCACCTCGACGACAAAGCCCGGCAGGCCGTGGAACTCTCCGGTGCGATGTACGAGGAGCTTTACCTCGACGTTGAGGCCCGGGCTAGAAAGGCCGAGTGGCTCCTCGAACGGCTCCACGCCTTGGCATCCCAGCGGGGCTTCGTCTTCGACCTCGCCGCTGCGTCGGAGCACTGGGATGCGCACCATCCGCGTCCGAAGATACCTCTCACCTCTCGCTACCACACGCTCCTGCTCGAACGCGACAACGAGGCACGCAACCTGCAGCGCCTGCTGAATGACGCTTCCGACGAGCGCGAGCAGGCAGAGATCCGCGCCGAGACCGCCGAGCGGGAGCGTGACGCCCTCCGCGCCGAACTCGCCCGGATCCTCGACGAGCGCGAACGGGCAGAGATCCGCGCCGAGACCGTCGAGCGGGAGCGAGACGCCCTCCGCGCAGAAGTCGCCCGGACAAAGGCGACGTGACGGGACCGGTCCGCGCCTGCTGGGCGGCGACGCGGGCGGCGGACGGTAGAGTCGCGCCGTCCCGGTGTGGTGCTCAGAATGGCCGAGGAGAGAATGGCGGTCTCGGCCGGCCACGAGTTGTCGGCGCCCACGCTCCTCCGCTCTCAGACGCTCTCGGCGCTGCACGAACGTGTCCACGCGGGCCAGCTTGGGGGGCTCTCCGCACTGGAGGGTCCGTCTGGGAATGCAATGACGCCTGACACATCCCGCCTTCTCCCATCGACTCCGAAGCTCGGTCGCAATGAAGGCCACACCGGTACAACGATGAGCTGACGCACTGCCGCGAAGCTTCAGTCGCGCACTGAGATCACTCTTCGTCGCAGAGGCGCCCGCCCTCGGCCCAGTCGCGGCGGGCGTAGTCATCGAATGCGATAGTGACCGCCTCCCTCGGACAGCCGGCGACCTCCACCAGCACGTCGGTCAGACGGCGCGCAAGCTCGACCTTCTGCTCGCGGGTGCGGCCCTCCCAGAGCTTCACTTCCAAGAACGGCATCCCGTGCTCCTTCCCATGGACTGCTCCTCGGTGCGCAGCTATGCACAGAGGGACGGCCCCCACTGTATAGGGTGGGCGCCGCCCGGCTGTCAATGCGTCGTAGAGGCCCAATGACCGCCCACACCGATGAACACGGTGCGTGCTTTCGGCTGCATCGAGACCGGGAAGATCTGCGGGGCTCGACCCGGGCGCAGCGCGTCGTTGGGGTCTGCCCCATCATCATGACCGACGATGTTCGTGTTCCCAAGCCGACCGACGGACCTCTGGGCGTCAGACGACGGGCCGAGGTCGGGCGATCGGGGCTGCCGTCCTGTCCGTCGTCGATCCGCTGCTTATCCAGCGCTTCGACGATGTCCCTTCCCAGCGCGAAGCGGTGCGCGTCGTGTTCGACGCATTCACCCGCGGCGGGGTCGCAGGCCCTAACGCCGGTCGGCGACCGTCCCAGGAAGCATCTTCAGCAGCTCGGCGAGTGCGTGGGGAAGGTCGCGGCGCGAGCGCTCCATGGCCTCGCGGAGGGCGACGGCTGCCTGCGGCTCGTGGAGCGGGGGCCCGTGGCCGACCAGGAGGTGGTCGGGATCGCACGCCGCGAGTGTTCCGGGGGGCCAGAGACGCAACCCGATGCTCACGCCGGCACCGGCCGGCCCCGGTGCGTACGCCCGGGCGGTGCCGACCGCCTCGGCCACGACCAGCGTCTTTTGCGATGGCCACCAGAGAGCGACCTCGCGCCAGAAGCGGATGTCGACCACCGGAACGACGCGGAACGGCGTGTCGGGCAGCGACGCCGGGACGCTCAGATGCGGGACACCGAGCGTCGCCGCGATCATCGCGCAGTCCCGGTTGTGACGGTCGAGGAGCTGGATCACGGCGGCAGGCTCCCCGAGCGCTGCCACACGCTCGAGCACAGAGGGTTCCCAGGTGGGGTCGATCAGCCAGACTCGGCCGGCATCGACGAGAGCATGTGAGCTGCGCGATATCGGTTCTCGCACCGTCCACGTCAGTCCCACGGGACTCTCTTCGACGGAGGTGCCGCCCACGCGGGCCAAGGGTGGGTCCTTCTGCTCCGGCATCATGTCCTCCGTTCTGTCCACATGGTCCCCATGCCCGTCCCAAGCCCAGGCCAGACACTCGTCCCACAGTCTCCACCGTCTGCCGGCGGATAGCGGGAGAAGCTGGAGCGGCCGTCCTGGTTGGTTCCCGTACGCACAAAAGGCCCGCCACCTCGACGGATGGCGGGCCTCTTCCAGCTCCTGTGCTCGATCAGACAGGGGGCCTGGACTTGGATGGAATGATCAACAAGACGATGATCGTGATCAGCGGAAAGAAGATCGCCAGGATGACCCAGAGGAGCGGACTGCGTCCCTTACTTGCAGCGAGCAGGAACGTGAAGTAGATGAAGACCACCCACAGGACGACGGCGATGATCCACCAGAGGAACAACCAGAACGTGGCCGCGACTACGAGCCCGAGCATAGGCACCCCCAACATCCAACTTCATGACGTCCTAAGATGCTCACACTTGCCGTCATCTTGGCAAGAGTGGCCTCTCCGGACCGTCCGGCACGTGGCGAGGAGGACCGGCGGAAGAGCCGACTGCGGCTCTACTCTTGCCCGGACGCCCCCAGCTCCGCGTCTTCACACCGAGCAGGAGCTTGCGCATCATCGTGAAGTCACCGAACTCGAAGAGGACTGCGGTGAGTGCGGCCACGCAAGCGGACGCGTGCCAGTCGTTGTACTGGCTCCCCGCACTTCGTCCGCCTGAGCTTCAATGGCCTGCACACGCCTGACGTGGAGGCGGCGAAGAGGTTCTACGGCTCCGTGTTCGGCTGGGGCACGCTGACGACCGACGGCGCGACCGACTCCGTGACCGCTGGACGGCAGCACCTGAGACTACTTCGAGCCGCGTCGCCCGACGAGCTCCAGCAAGGCGACCCGTAGGGGCGGCGACGTGTCGCCCGCGGCGCGGACCCCTAGCCGATCTGCTCGGCCAGGTACACCTCGCGGCCGACCTGCTCGATCTGGATGAGCTGCGCCTCCAGCCAGTCCACGTGGTCTTCCTCATCGGCCAGGATCGACTCGAGCAGTTCCTTGGTGCCCTCGTCCCTCGCCTCGACACAGACACGGATGCTCTCGTTGTAGGCCCTGACCGCGTCGATCTCGGCGGCGAGGTCGTTGCTATGCATGGCCGGCACGAGCGCGCCGATGTGCACATCGTTGAGGTGGCTCACGATGGGACGGCCGTCGAGGTAGAGCACCCGCTCGATGAGCTTCTCGGCGTGCTTCATCTCGTTGATCGAGCGCTGCTTGATAGCTTCGGCCAGGCGGCCGTAGTGCCAGTCCTCGCACATCTCGGCGTGGACGAAGTACTGATTGATGGCCGTGAGCTCCTCCGCCAGCCTGGCGTTGAGCTCATCGATCACCTTGGCGTCACCCTGCATCTCGCCCTCCTCGTCGCCGAGATCCGGCTGCCTCTGCATGCACCGGCGCGGCGCATCCAGCACCGCGATTGTCATTGTGGCACTCCGACGACCGCCTCTGTGTAGGCGCGCCGTTGCATTTGTGCTTCCTTTCGAGAGCCGAAGGATGAGTTCAAGTCTCCGCTCGGAGGCCGGACAGTTAGGGCTGCGGGGCGCGCGGGAACTCTGGCGCGTATGACACCTGCTCGGCGGATGGTCCAGGACCTCCGCCGATTCCTATTTGGCGAACAGCCCGGGCGCCGCGATTCGGCCCCGCCGGAGTTAGAGGTCAAGCCCCGGGCAAAGGAGGAGAGTCCGTTGGCCACTCCACTTCGGCCGACGCGCGCCGACCAATACGCGTACCCTGCCGACGCCCGTTCTTCGTGGGACAGGCGCAAGTGGTACATCCTGGCGGCGATCTGCGTGGCCCAGTTCATGGTCGTCCTCGACATCGCCATCGTCAATGTGGCGCTGCCGTCGATCCGCACCGATCTCAATTTCACCAACGAGAGCCTGCAGTGGGTGCTGACTGCCTACGCGATCCTGTTCGGCGGCTTTCTGCTTCTCGGCGGACGACTCGCCGACCGACTCGGCCGCCGCCGGGTGTTCATGGCCGGCCTGGTGATCTTCACCGGAGCCTCACTCATGTGCGGGCTCGCCTGGTCGGAGGCGTCGCTGATCACGTTTCGCGCCGTTCAGGGCTTCGGCGGCGCATTGCTGTCGCCGGCCGCGCTCTCGATCCTCGCCACCACGTTCACCGAAGGGCGCGAGCGTAACCTCGCCCTCGGCATCTGGGGCGGGATCGCGGGGAGCGGCGCGGCCGCGGGGACGCTGCTCGGCGGTGTCCTCACCAGCGCCTTCGGCTGGCAGTGGATCTTCTTCGTCAATGTTCCGATCGGCGCCGTTCTGGTCGGCCTGACGCCGTTCCTGCTCTCCAGGGAGTCCGTGGGCGCCCTCGCACGTCGCAGCTTCGACGTGGCGGGAGCCATCACCGTGACGAGCGGCCTCATGGTGCTGGTGTATGCGCTCACACGTGCCACCCAGATCGGCTGGTCGGCGACGGAGACGATAACGCTGCTCGTGGTCTCCGGAGCGCTGCTCGCGGCGTTCGCGGTCGTCGAGGTCCGAGCCGCCGATCCCGTTCTGCCGAAACGCGTGCTGCGGCTGCCCGTGCCGCGAACGGCCAACATCGTGGGCATGCTCGTCGGCGGCGCTCTGTTCTCGCAGTTCTTCCTGCTCACGCTGTACATGCAGCAGGTGCTGGGGTACTCGGCGTTCAAGACGGGTGTCGCCTACGTGGCCACCACGGTCACGCTCGTCGCCGTGGCGATCGCCGCGCAGGCGCTCGTGACCCGCATCGGGCCACGCGTCGTGCTCGTGGCCGGCCTGCTGTTCACGAGCGCTGCTCTCTTCCTCTACGCGCGCATGCCTGTGACCGGCAGCTACGTGAGCGACCTTCTCCCCCCGTTCCTGCTCGCAGGCATCGGGCTGGGGCTGACCTTCGTGCCGATCCAGATCTCGTCACTGACCGGTGTCAGGTTCGGCGAGGCGGGCGCCGCTTCGGGCATGATCAACACGAGTCAGCAGATCGGCGGCGCCGTTGGTCTTGCCGCGATCACGACGATCGCGACGACGATCACGACCAACTACCTCGTGAGTCACGCGCTCTCGCCGGCGACCGCCGCAACCGCCCTCGTGCACGGTTTCCAAGTCGCCTTCTACGTGCTCCTGGCCGTCACGCTGACCGGCGTGGTGCTGACCGCGACCCTGCTCAGAGACACGAGGGTCACGGCCGGCGGAGTGGTCGAGGAACCCGGTGAAGGGAGAGGGATGGAGAGGCTGGTCCCTGCCTTGGGAGACCGCGGCGAGGGAGCAGCGTCATCTGACGAAGAGGAGCGTCCGGCCGCTTGACAGTGGCCATAGCGCTCGCGGCGATCCGTCGCCGAAGGATTCAAGAGGTAATGGACCGGAGAGAGATCGACAGGCTGATCAGCGATCTCGCCGTCGACGGAGACCAGGAACTGGAGCATTCTCAACTTCGTCCCGGAGAACCGCGTTCCAAGCATCGATCGGGGGCACGTGGTCGCAGCCGGGTTGCAGACGTTCGGCCGAGCATGAAGATCGTGATGACGATGGAGACGAAGGTCCGCCTTCGGTGGACCTTGACTAGTCGGACTCGACCAGCCGCTTCAGGTTCTCCAGGCTCTGGTGGACGTTGCGTCTCATTGGCCGCTGCACGAAAAGGTTGGCGGCCACCCTGACCAGCGCCCCGCCCGCGGGCACGACCTCCATCTCCACCGTCACGGACGCGCCTCCGTCTACCGGAAGGAGGTCCCAGGTCTCCCAGCCGGAGTTGCCGCCCGAGAACTCCCCGCGCCAGTGGACGCTGCCGTCCGCGCGGTGGTCATACTGCCACCACGTGGCAGGTAGCGTGAAACGGTCGTGCTCCCGGCGGGCTCATCGAGAAGTCAACGATCGTCCCCGGCCCCCCGTCGCCCTCGATCTTCTCCGGCTCGCTCATCCCGACGAAGTACCGCGACCAAGCGTCCGGCGGGAGCGCCAGGCGGTCCACGTCATCTACCGGCGCGTTGATGCGGATGGTGTCCTTGGCATGCACGACGACCTCCTTCGCGAGTGGGAGGAACGCTGCTCACCTCAAGAATGATGAGGCAAGGGAAGGTGCGCGTCACCCGTTCAAGTGGATTCGGGCTGTGCCAGGCGGCGAGCGGCGCGCTGTTGCCGGACGGCCTAGCGGGGTGGATTGCAGACGCTGCACGGGCGATA
Source organism: uncultured Thermoleophilia bacterium (assembly GCA_963784975.1). Lineage (GTDB taxonomy): Bacteria > Actinomycetota > Thermoleophilia > UBA2241 > UBA2241 > CAIXSE01. Next base: position 56,544 of record CAWAUK010000012.1, read on the forward strand.
CCCCTGCGCCTTGGCATCCTTGAGCGAGATGGGGATCTTGCTGTGTGAGAGGTAGCGGCAGTCGCCGCGGTGATAGCACTCGCCGGTCTCGGTGATGTAGACCTTCCCGCTGCCGCCGCCCGAGCTGCTCGATGAGCCGCTGCTGCTTCCGCCTCCCCCTGCCGCGCTCGGCGAGTGGCCCGCACTCGTCACCGGCTTCGAGGAGTTGGCGAACGCCCAGGAGACGCCGCCCGACGACGAGACGGTGAGGGTGACGGTGCCGTTCTTCTGCGTCGTGTAGATGCGCGTGCCCTCGGCCTTGAGAGCCGAGATCGTCTCGGGCGTGGGATGCCCGTAGGAGTTGGGGCCGACGCTGATGACGGCGAACGTGGGGTCGGTCTCGGCGAGGAAGCTCGACGAGGTCGAGGAGCGCGAGCCGTGGTGGGCCACCTTGAGCAGGTAGAGCGGCGGGCCGCGAGCGCAGATGCTGCCGACGAGCGATTCGTTGGTCCCCGTACAGTCGCCGGTGAACAGGAACTCCTTGCCGCCGGCGTCGACGAGCAGGACCACGCTGTCCTCGTTCGCGTCGCCGGAGAGCGATCCCGGGCTGAGCACCCTGGCGGTCAGGCTGCCGAAGCGGAGCGTCATGCCACGGCGTGCCTTGGTGACGTGCGCCCCGACGCTGCGCAGGGCAGTGCCGGCGCTTCCCGCCCCCTCGCCGACGTAGGCCAGCTTGGGGCGGTAGTCGTAGACGACGCCCGAGAGTCCCCCGGTGTGGTCGGCATGGGGGTGCGTGACCACGACGACATCCAGGCGGCTGACGCCGAGCTTGCCGAGGGCGCTCTCGATGGCTCCCTCCGAGCCTGAGGGGCCGCCGTCGATGAGGCCGGTCCACGAGCCGGACTTGATGATGGTGGCGTCGCCCTGGCCGACGTTGACGAAGACGATCTTGGTCGCCGGCTTCGCGGCGGCCTTCTTCGCGGGATCAGCGGCGGCCTTCTTGGCCGGCTTGGGCTTCGGCTTTGGCGTCGAGTGCTTGGGCTTCTTGGTCGCCTTGGGCTTCTCGGTCGGCTTGGGCGTCGGCGTCGCCGTCTCAGCGGCAGTGAAGGCTGGACTGCTGCCCCCTGTGCTTCCGCCTCCTGGGTCTCCACTGCAGCCGGCACCCACAAGGACCACGACGGCCACGAGGACGGCCGCGAGCCACACCGTGCTCCGTGTCGCCATGGCCCCTCCAGTCTGGCGGACTCACTCAGGTGGCGGACGACCCCAATCGTCCACCCGAATGGATGCTACACCACCAGTCGGATGAACCGAGGCCAGCCTTGAGGCGCCGTGACTGCCTACTCATCAGGGCGTTGGCTCCCGACATCGGTGGGTGACCTGGGCGACGCGCTCTCCCAGCTGCGCGAGCGGCCAACGAGGGGCACAAGCAGAACGCGCGCCTCCCCGGGTGGGCGCTGCCCGCTGCGTCGACTAGCATGTGGCGATGGTCGATGCTCAGCAGAGCCGCACTCGCGACCTAGGCGTCCTCTCTCTGGCCGCGATCGCGCCGCTGTGGGGATACGGTTGGGTCGTCATGAAGGTCGCGCTCGACTACGCACGACCGTTCACCTTCGTCGCCCTCATCACGTCGCTGGGCGCCGCCAGTCTCTTCCTCGTGCTCCTCGTCACGCGGCGGTCGCTGCGACCTCCACCGCTCGGGTGGACCGTGCCGATCGGTCTTCTCCAGACGACGCTGTTCAACAGCCTGGCCATCCTCGCTCTCACCGTGGGGGGCGCCGGCAAGGTCTCGGTTCTCGTGTACACGATGCCGTTCTGGCTGCTGCTCCTCGCCTGGCTCTTCCTCGGCGAGCGGCTCCGGAGCCTCCAGTGGCCGGCCGTCGCGCTCGCGTTCGCCGGCCTGGTCCTCGTCGTGCGCCCGTGGGACATCGGCGGCGCGCTCGCCGGAGTCCTGGCATGTGCCGCGGGGCTCGCGTGGGCGGGTGGTTCGCTGCTGGTCAAGCTCTTGCAGCGCCGGACCCGCACCGACACGCTCTCGCTGGCCACCTGGCAGATGGCCTTCGGCGCCGCGACCTTGACCGCGATCGCCGCGCTGACCCGCAGCGGCTGGCCCGAGTGGACGGGCGCCTTCATCCTGTGCCTCGCGTACTCCGTGCTCCTCGCGAACGCCCTGTGCTGGGGCCTCTGGGTCTTCGCGCTGCGCTCGCTGCCGGCCGGCGCCGCCGGGATGGGAACGCTGGCCGTCCCCGTGGTCGGAGTCGCAGCCTCGTGGATCCAGCTGGGGGAGCAGCCCACCGGAATAGAGGCTGCCGGCATGGCGCTCATAGTCGCGGCGCTCGCGGTGCTCGCGGCGTACGGGGTCCGCCGGGGCCGCCGCGCCTTGGACGCGACCGGCGAGGAGTTCGCCATACCGCCGGTCATCGACTGAGAGACGGACGAGGCCCTCGCGACGTCAGGTTCCAATGATGGCCTGCCCGCGGCTGTCATCGAGGCGGTTACTCAGGACGACGTGCCCCAACCCCGACGCCGTCCGCGTCATGGGCTTGCACAATGCCAAGGTCCTCACGTGTGACTGTCTGGATCGTGCGTCAGTCGAGAGTCAACGCCAAGCCGGGCTCACCCGCTCGCCAGGACGTGCTGCTTGACGCCCTTCTTCCGATCCGCGTGATGATCGCTCCGTGGAGAGCTGAAGGCGACGCCTTCGAGGACGGCGCGAAAGAGGTGGCCGCGGTCCTGAGTGAGGCGCAGACCGGTGAACGCCCCGGTGGCCTCAGGGTCGTTGATGGGCGTCTTCTCGCCGAGGAAGTACGGCAAGGCGATCACGCCGCCGGCGCCCGGGCCGGCACTGTCGGCCTCCTCGTCAGGAGGCCGAGGTCCGCACCATAGGGGTCGCCCCTCCTCCAGCTTCGGTCGCCTGCGTCGCTTCGGTCCCTGGGCGCCCCTCACCGTCTCGACTGCGCAAGCTACGCCGAGGAGCATCGCCGCCGCTTCTAGCACTCGCTGTCGAGCATGGACATCTGGCCCTCATCGTACCGGTCGCCCGCGGCAGCACCCGCCGGAGCGGCAGCCTCGATGGCGGCGAGATCCGTCGCGGTCAACCGCAACTCAAGCGCCGCGACGGTCCCCGCCACGCGGCCGGGCCGCCGCATCCCCACGACCGGGACGATGTCGTCGCCTCGGGAGAGCACCCACGCGAGAGCGACCTGGGCAACTGTCGCGCCCTTCGCGGCCGCGATGGTCCGCAAGTCATCGACAAGTGAGAGATTGCGGGAGAGGTTATCGGGCTGGAAGCGGGGCATCCGGGCGCGGACGTCGCCGGCAGCGAAGGCCTCGTCCCGCGAGAGCTCCCCGCCCAGCAGACCCCGTGACAGTACGCCGTAGGCCGTGACGCCCACGCCGAGCTCACGGCACGTGGGCAGGATCTCGGCCTCGATCCCTCGCGAGAGGAGTGAGTACTCGATCTGCAGGTCGGACAGCGGGTGAACGGCGTGCGCGCGGCGGACGGTCTCGGCGCCTGCTTCGGAGAGGCCGACATGGCGCACGTAGCCCGCCTCGATCATGTCCGCTATGGCGCCGACCGTCTCCTCGATGGGCACCGCTTGATCGACGCGCCCGAGTCGGTAGATGTCGATGTGATCGGTGCCCAGACGACGCAAGCTGTAAGCGAGGAAGTTCTTCACCGCGGCGGGCCGGCCATCGATGCCGATGAAGTCGTTGTCGGGGCTGCGCAGCGCGCCGAACTTCACGCTGATCGTCACGGCGTCGCGCGATCGACTGCGCAGGGCCTCGCCGATCAGGAGTTCGTTGTGACCCATCCCGTAATAGTCGCCAGTGTCGAGCAGGTCGATGCCGGCGTCGAGAGCGGCATGGATGGCCACGATGCTCTCCCGGTCGTCGGCCGGTCCGTAGGCGCCCGACATCCCCATGCAGCCCAAGCCGATCGCCGCAACCTCGGGCCCACTCTGACCCAGCCGTCGTGTGATCATGCGCTCCTCCTCTGCTCGATGCCCTCTCCCGCCGACAGGTCAATCCCATGGGGCCGAGTCCTTTGTCGCGTCATGGCTCGCCGTCTCTGGGCCGCGCGAGCAGGTACACGACGGCGTACACGAACAGGAACAGCAGCGCGAACAGGACCGCGAAGCCGAGCATGAGCTCCCCGGCGTCGGGCTGAGTCACGCGGTCCCAGCCCGTGTCGGCCAGCGTCAGGGGGGCCTGGAACAGGTCCCAGCTGTTCCAGCGGAGGAAGCGGCCCACGTAGATGCCGACGCTGCCCGCGGCCGTGACGATCACCACGAACAGCCAGCCGGCCCTGCTCCCCCTCGCCCGCTCCACGATCTCCTGCATGAGGCGCAGGGACACGATGCCGAGCAGGAGCCCGGTCCAGGCATACCAGGCGACGAGCATCGCGTCGAACCAGCCCGGAACGTTGTCGTGGAAGTAGCCGAGGTGGACGAGGTCGGTCACGATGTAGGGCGCGTTGGGAAAGAAGAGCAGCCAGACGAGCGCCGCCGGCACGAGGATCAGGCCTATATGTTCGCGGCGCCGGGCGGCGAGCCGATAGATCACCGCCGCGAGCACGAGGGGGATCCAGGCCAGGAACAGATTCCAGATCAGGAACTGGAAGTGCCCTGTGTGGCTGTAGACCGTGCGACCCAGCACCAGGGCGACGCACACGACCGAGCCCAGTCCGAGCAGCGCGAAGACAGCACCATGGGAACTGTCGGCGCTGGACTTCCCGGGCACTCGAGCCTCCTGTGCGACTTCTTCCAGACCCTACCATCGGGCAAACGACGCTCGGCGTCGCCATCGGGACTCGACCTTCGCCACGCCCATTAATCGTTAGGAGCGGGAAAGTAACAGCCAGCGGCCCCAACGACGCGTTCCTGTCAGAGGGGCCGGGCTCTTGCGCGACAGACCTGGCTGCGATCCTTACACTGGAGGATGTCATGTTCATTCAGACCGTCCCGGAGGCGGAGGCCGAGGGCAAGGTCCGTGAGATCTACGACGGCGATCAGGAGACCTTCGGCTACGTCCCCAATCACGCCAAGGTCTTCAGCTTGCGTCCCGATGTGCTGGAGGCGTGGCGCGGCCTGCAGGGGAGTATTCGCAGGAACCTCACCTTGCGCCGCTACGAACTGGTCACGCTGGCGGCGGCGCAGGCCTTGAATTCCCGCTACTGTCTTCTCGCTCACGGGGCGGTCTTGACCAAGAACGGCGTGAGCGTCGATCAGCTGCGGGCCATCCTGACGGATTTCCACGACGCAGGATTGGAGCTCGCGGAGGTCGGCATGATGGACTACGCCCAGAAGATCGCGCGCAGCGCCAACGAGATCACTCAGGCGGATGTCGACGCGCTGCGTGCCCTTGGTCTGGAAGACGTCGAGATCCTCGACATCGCGCTGACGGCGACGATGCGCTGCTTCGCCAGCAAGACGTTCAGCGCGCTGGGCGCCGGGTCGGATGCCGCCTTCGACGACCTCGAAGGCCGGCTCTCTGACCTGCTTCCGGCCTGAGAGCGCCGCGGCGGCCGGCCGGCGTCTCGCGGTACACCGGCCTGCCGCCGGCTTCGCTGTTCAGACGCGTTGGCCGGAGCGGCTCAGCTTGCGCGCGTTCTCCAGCTGATCCAGCGTCGGAATGCCCTTGTTGCCGAGCTGAGAGACCTTCAGTCCCGCAGACCAGGCGGCGATATCGAAGCACTCGGCGGGCGACAGACCCTTCGCCAGCGCCCAGGCGTACGCACCGTGGAAGGTGTCGCCGGCCCCGCAGGAATCGACCCCGGCGACCGCAACGGCATCCCATCGCCCCAGGCACTCGGGCTCCTTCCCGGTCGTGAACACCCCGCCCCTCGGTCCTTGGGTCACACCGAACACCACACGGCAGCGGTCGCCCCATAGTTCGGCGACCGCCCTTTCTGCCGGGTGTCCCGTCTCCTTCAGCACGAAGGTCTCGGGCGCTATCACGTGATCGACCCGGCCCAGCAAGCTCGCCGTCCATGGCCGCCCGGACCCGGTGTCGATGACGGTGGTGATCCCTCTCTTCTCGCATTCGTCGAGTGCCGCTGTCGCCAGGCCCTCATCGGTCGCGTCCAGGAGTGCGACGTCAACGCCCGCGAGAAATCCCGGCAGCTGCTCGATCATGCGCGCATCCGCCTTCGGCTGTGGCAGCCAGATGATCGTCCGGGTGGCATCCCCCCTCGCGACGATGACCGCCGAGTGCTGCGAGGGCTGATCGTAGGCGACCCACGTGCAAGCGACGCCCTCGGCATCCACGTGCGCCCTCAGGGCCTGGGCATGCACTCCGGTCCCGCACGCCGCCAGAAGCCTGGTCGCGCCCCCCAGCCTCTTCGCGGCGATCGCGCCCCGGCCGGCCGCTCCCCCCACCACCGTGTGATACTCGAGCGCGGGGTTCACTGAATCCGCCTGGGGATGGTCGTCGAGGAGGTAGAGGTAGTCCAGCGTGGCCATCCCGATCATCGCGACCACCGGCGCACGGCTCAGTTCTGGTCCATCACCCACTCGGCTGCGTCCTCCGGGCTCGGCATGATCGCGATCGGCCTCTCGTGAAGCCGATCTCCTCGGGCGATCTGCGCGCACTCAGGATATGGTCATCGAAGTAGCGAGCGCGACCGGACCCACGAGGGGGGACAAGTATAGCGTGAAGGTCCAGGATCCGGCGCGGCCCATCAAGCGATGGGGACGTGTCAGCCGCTCTGATCGCTCTCGGTGCGCAGCTGTCTCGCCGACATCGTGCGATGACGCGGACTATCCGAGGGTTTGTGAGCCTGCTCAGCCGACCTTGGCGTCCGCGAGATGGAAGGCAAAGGCCCCGTTGTGGACGTACACGAGCTGGCACGTATCGATGTACCTGGCGTCGTGGACTCGCCCCGCGCGGATATAGCCGACATCGCCCCTGTCGAGGAAGACCCTCTCTCCATCGCGCACCAGCGTGCGCGCTTCCTGGCGATAGAACTGGACCGACAGCCTTCCCTCTACGACGACCGTCATATCATCGCCCGGGTGGAAGTGAGGCGGCTCTTCGGTGCCGGCCTGCCAGCGCTCGAGCATCACCTCGACCCCGTCAGGATTCGTCGGATAGGTGGTCCGAGCCGTGAATCCCTCCGGTGTTCCCGGGACGGGGACGTGATTGCTCCACACTGCGCTGGTCGCTGAGGTGACCTCTTGGGCTGTGTCATCAACAGTCATCGTCTGACTCCTTGTCGGGACTCTCCGTTACGGCCGGCGCCAACCGTCTCTGCGGATCCCGGCCCGAACGGCGGTCGATCGTGCCGTTCGGGCCGGGCTCGCTCCACGCCACTGCGTGAGGCTTACTGACCGGGCGGACGGTAGCTGGGCGACTTCTTCACCGCCTGATCGATCTCTTCCGGTGTGAGCAGCACCGTCGTCCTGATGGTCACGGCGCCCGAAGCGGCGATCGTCAGGGCAAGCCCGGCGGTCGCTACGTCGTCGGGCATGTCGATGATGGCGTAGACGTCGGTCTCGCCGAAGGCGTAGTAGAAGGCGTCGACGCTGCCGCCGACGGTCTTGGTGGCCTCCTCGATGGCGGCGCGCCGGCTCGTGCCACCCTCCTTGAGCAATCCCTTGACGCCGTCACCGACGTAGTTGGCCTCAACCAGGTACTTGGCCATAGCGGGGTCTCCTTGTGCGGTCGGGGCCCGACTCGCGGCGGCCACGCCGACCTACGGCTTGTGTGAGCTTCTGACCATGAAGAGCGCGCTGGAGCGCGTCCCTCTCCCGGCACATGCCTCCGCCGATCGACGGCGAAACGACGGCTCCGTTCAGATGCCGACGGGCGAGGTCGCTGCCAGCCTGAAGATACGCGTGAGGCGGCGGCCGGGGCAGGTCCTCAGGACTACAGTCCTTCCTCCGAGAACGCCTCGTCGACCATGCTCTCGAGGTGGCCGCCCGAGGCAACGTCGTCCAAGGCGGACCCCATTTCGACGCCGCCGTCGCGCGAGAGCAGCGCCGTCTCTCCACGTACCATCGCGTCGAACGCCTTGGCCTTGAGGCGGACGCACGTTGCGGCGATGCGGTCGCGCATCTCCGCCTGGTCGACGGTGCTCCCCTCCACCACCCGGAACCCGGGTCGCGGAGGAGGCTCGGCGGAGGCAGGCTCGCTCGCGCGGCCCTCGGTCTCGCTCTCGACCGGCGCCTCGACTGCCGCGACGGACGGCCGGCTCGGCTCCCCGGAGACGACCTCTGCGCCCCGCTCGATGCAGGCGATGAACGTCTCGACGATCTGGGGATCGAACTGCGTCCCCGAGCAGGTGCGCAACTCGGTGATCGCCCCCCCACGGGTGAGCGCCTTGCGGTAAGGACGGTCGGTCGTCATCGCCGAGTAGGTGTCGGCCACGGCCATGATGCGACCGAGCAGGGGGATCGCCTCCTTGGCCAAGCCGTGCGGGTAGCCGTTGCCGTCGTAGCGTTCGTGGTGCGAGGCGACCGCGGCGCGGATCTCCTCGACGTCGGGGATGGCCGCGATGATCGTCTCGCCGAGGAGGGAATGCCCCTTGACGAGCTCGTACTCCGCCTCCGAGAGGCGTCCCGGCTTGCGCAGGATGCGGTCGGGGACGCCGATCTTGCCGACGTCGTGGAGCAGGGCGGCGACGCGCAGGACCCGCTGGCTTTCCTCGGAGAGGCCCAGTTCCTGGGAGATCGCCAGCGCATACTCCGTGACCTCTTCGCTGTGGCGGCGCGTGTAGCGGTCCTTGTTGTCGACGGCGGTCACGAGTGATTCGAACAGGCCGAAGGTGCCCCCCTCGGCGTCACGCAGTTGCCGCTCCTCCTCGCTTCCGGTGACGGCATCGCCGCCGCGGCGCTTGGAGGCGTAGAGGTTGGCGTCGGCGAGTGCGACCAGCCCGTTGGCGTCGGGCACGTCCTCGGGGTAGGCGGCGATGCCGAAGCTGGCATGGATCGGGATCTGCTCGCCCGCCGCCGTCACGTAGGGTTCATCGCGAAGCGCCGCGCGCAGCTTCTCGGCGAGCGCGCCGGCCTCATCGGCTGAGGTCTCGGGCAGCACGAGCAGGAACTCATCGCCTCCGTAGCGGCCGACGACGTCGGCGGCTCGTGTCTGTTCGCTGAGCAGCGCGCCCACCCGGCGCAGGACGGCATCGCCGGCGGGATGGCCATGCGTGTCGTTGAGCAGCTTGAACTCGTCGATGTCGAGCATCACCAGGCTGAAGTGGCTGCCGTAGCGCTCGGCCCGTGCCTGCTCGTGAGCGAGGACCTCGTGGAGCTTGCGGTGGTTGGCGAGGCCGGTCAGCGAGTCGCTCTCGCTAAGGCTGCGCAGGCGGCGCAGCAGCTTGGCGTTGCGCACCGCCTCGCCCGCCAGCTCAGCCAGAGAGACCGCCAGCGCCATCTCTCCCTCCGTGTAGGTGCGCTCCTGTTCCTTGTCCCAGAGGTTCAGCAAGCCCATCGGCCCGTCGACCGACTGCATGGGCACGGTCAAGCAGCTCTTCTCCCCCCACATCTCCAGGTCCGCCCGGCTCACCGGGTCGAGCCGCGGGTCGGAGAGCAGACCGAGGAACGGCCGCCCCGACTCCAGCACGCCGCGGCTCATCGGATCTTCCGCCAGAAGCGAGGGCTCCCCCAAGCGGTCCCAGCCGCTCGGCGTCCTCTCCCACATCGCCCGTGCGACGACGGCGTCCTGGTGAGGGTCATGCTCGTAGGCCACGCACTCGGAGACCCCGAACACTTCACCGGCGCAGCGCGTGACGACGGCGAGTGCCTCCTCCATGGTGGCGGCACTGGCGACGGCGCGACTCGATTCGAACAGTGACGCCAGCCGCCGCGCGCGCGCTTCCTGCGCATGCATGGTGTCCGCGTCGTGGAGGGCCATGGCGATCAGCCGGCAGACGGCGACGACCGTGGCGACCTGCTCAGGCACGATCGTGCGGCCCTCGCGCGTCTCGCTGATCTCGACCAGCCCGATCACCTCGTCCCTGGCGACCAGCGGCACGATGAGCATCGCCTGCTCCCGCCAGCGGCGCATGTCCTCGCGCTCGGCCGCGCTGAGGCGCGGATCAGCGGGGGAGGCGACGAAGACCGGCTCTCTCGTGGAGAGCGCCTCGCGGTCGACGGACCACACTTCCCGCGACGTGCACACGTGCAGCTGCTCCGGGCAGGGCTTCTCGTCGTAGACGCTCGCGAGACAGACGAGCCCGCCGTCGTCCATCAGGCGGTAGACGTCCGCGTCGGGCAGGTCCACAAGATCACTCAAGCGCAGCGCGATCGACGACCAGAGCGTCTCCGGGTCGGCTGTGGAGGCAAGGTCGGCGCCGATGTCGTTCACGGCGGCGCGGGCTCGCCAGAGGGCGACCTGGTTGAGACGCAGCGTCGTCGACAGCAAGGCCAGGGTCTCACCGACGAGGAGGCAGGCCACGCCCACGTACAGCGCAGAGTCCACAGCCGTCCCCGAGAGCTGTCCCCGGGAGATCAGGGGCAGAACGGTACGCGGCCGCGAACGGGCTCAGGGCCAGCAGTGCTGTCCCCTGCGGAAAGGCCACGCCGATCCAGGCGAAGAGCAGCACGAAGAAGACGCTGTAGACGACGGCGTCGGAGCTCGCGAGCGCACTCTGGACCGCGACCAGCGCGAATCCCACCGGGATCAGGAACGAGCTGGCCCAGCGAGGCCAGCGGCTCCACGGCAGGCACCAGCTCAGGAGAGCCGCGCCCGCGGCGACCGCGGCCGCCACGAAGGCGCCGCTCCGCTGGCCGCCGGAGGTCGTCGGCCCCACAAGACCGGCCAGGCTCGAGGCTCCGCAGAGCAGGAAGAGGATGGCGGCCGTCCGCCCCACCAGCACCTTGGACAGCCACGGACCAGCGGACTCACCTTCTGTGGTATCTCTCTCCGAGAACTGTGCCCGCCACTGCGACAGCACCGCGCTCACCCGACGCCCTTCCCTCGCCACCGCGCAGCAAATGTGCGTACTACGCTGACAACGCTTATCGGCAGCCCCGTCCGAGCCCTTGAATCCTCATGGGGGCGGGCAAGACGGGCGCGCCGGCGGGGCGGAGATCCGCACCTGATCCGTGGGAGGCCGGTCGACCGAGTCGTCCTGTCGGCGGCTACCTTGGCCGGGCAGACCCGACGAGAGCGTCCAGGGGGGCAGCCGCCTCCGCGTCTTCAGTCGGCTCCACCGAGAGGTGCGGCATGCGCCGATCCACCGGCGCGGGCAGCCACCAGTTGGCCCTGCCGAACAGGTGCATCGCGGACGGCACCAGCACGGTGCGCAGGATGAAGGCGTCGATGAAGACGGCCACGGCGAGACCGATGCCGAACTCGGCGATGACGCGCTGCCCTCCGAACACGAACGCCACGAACACGCCCATCATGATAGCGGCGGCGGCCGTGATCACGCGTCCCGTGGTCGCCTGTCCCGTGGTGATCGAGTGGCGGTTGTCCCGCGTGTGCACCCACTCCTCGTGCATGCGACTGACGAGGAACACCTGGTAGTCCATGGAGAGCCCGAACAGCACGGCGAGCATGATCACCGGCAGGAACGCCTCGATGGGGCCGGCGCGCCCGAGGCCGAGCGCCTCCGAACCCCAGCCCCACTGGAAGAAGGCGACCAGGACCCCGAAAGACGCGGCCGCGGCGAGCAGGTTCATCACCGCCGCGGTCGCCGGGACGAGGAGGCTGCGGAAGGCGACCAGCAGCAGCAGGAAGCCGAGGCCGATGATGACGCCGATGAAGAGTGGCAGCTTGCTGCTGATGACGGCGGCGAAGTCGTCGAAGATCGCCGTCGCGCCGCCCACGAGAACACGCAGCCCTGTGCCCTTCTCCGCGGCGGGGATCACGTCCTTGCGCAGGTGATCGATGAGGGCGCTGGTCGCCGCGCTCTGAGGAGACGTGGCGGGCACGACCTGCACGATCGCCACCTTGGCGCCGGGCTTCGACGGGAAGGGCACGACCGCGGCGACGCCGGGCACCGACTGCAGCGTCTTTGTGAGCCGGCCGAGCGCGGCGGTGTCGGCCGGCGAGGCCGTCTGCGCGACGAGCAGGAGAGGACCGTTCGACCCCGGGCCGAAACCCGCGGCCAGCAGGTCGTAGGCCTTGCGTGTCGTCGACGAAGCAGGGTCGTTGCCGGCGTCCGACAGGCCGAGGCGCAGGCTGAGCACCGGCGAGGCCAGCACGAGGATCACGGCGATCGCCGTCAGTGCGAGGACCCGCGGGTGCCGCGAGACGAAGGCGGCCAGGTTCGCCCAGAAGCCCGTGGCGTGGCTGTCGTAGGGCCCGGTCGCGGCGAGCACGCGACGCTCGCGGCGGCTGAGCACGCGCATGCCCATGAACCCGAAGAGCGCCGGCAGCAGGGTCAGGGCCGCGGTCATGGTCAGAACGACAGCGATGACCGAGGCGAAGGCCATGCCGTTCAGGAAGCTGAGCCTGAGGACCAGCAGGCCGAGCAGGGCGATGCAGACGGTCCCGCCGGCGAAGATCACGGCGCGTCCGGCCGTGTTCATCGACCGCACGGCCGCCTCCTCGGGCACGAGACCTGCCTTCAACCCGTGCCGGTATCGAGTGACGATGAACAGCGCGTAGTCGATGCCGACGCCGAGACCGATCAGAGCGGCGAGCGTCGGCGCGATGCTGCTGACGCTCGCCGCGTGCGAGAACAGGTCGATGGTGAACAGCGCCGTGCTGAGCGAGACGGCGGCGGTGACCAGCGGCAGCGCCATGCCGAGGACCGACCCGAAGGCGAGGAGGAGGATGATCGCCGCGATGATGAGGCCGATCGCCACCGAGTTGGAGGGCGGCTGCTGGCTCGCCTGTTCGATCGCCTGCCCACCGATCTCGACCTGTAGCCCCGGCGTACGCGCCGCCTTCACAAGGTCGACAACGCGCCGCACGTCGCTCTTGGGGATCGCCTGCGCCAGCTGCTTGAAGGCGACCGTGGCGTAGGCCGTCTTGCCGTCCCTGCTGACCTGTGCGACGCCGGTGGGCACGTAGGGGCTGCGCACTCCGGCCACCGATGGTGCCGCGGCGACCTTCGCGAGCAGAGCCTCGATGCGTGCCTTCACCGCGGGATCGTTGACCGACCCGTTCGCGACGTGCCACACGATCGTGTCCGAGTCACCGGCCTGCTTGGGCAGCGCCGCGCTGAGGAGGGTGAGTGCCCGCGAGGACTCCGTCCCCGGCAACGTGAACGACTCCGAGTAGGCGCTGCCGACGCCCCGCTCCACCGCGATCACGGTGACGAGCGCGGCGATCCAAACGATGACGACGATCATGCGGTGCTGGTAGCACCAACGCGCGAATGAAGCCACGGTCCTGTCCTGACTGTGCGATGGGGTCCAGCTCGACGGACGGTCCGGGCCGCGAAGCCTGCCCGGCCACGACTCTGAAAGTCGACGACGACATACTACCCGAGAGCGTGGAGGCTACGCTGACGCTCGC
>CAWAUK010000013.1:0-63551 GCA_963784975.1 uncultured Thermoleophilia bacterium
ACCTGATGACGAGCACCTGTGAGACCGCCCGTGCGAGCACGGGGAACGGCCGGGCGTCGTAGGATGCGAACAGTGGGAGCCTCCGGCGCAGGAAGCTAGACGCGGGCAGTGAAACGCCCGGCCGTCAAGGTCTTCTCGAGCCGTCCGGCAGCGCACCGGACGACGGCGCGACCGCTCCCGCGGCGCGCCCGGGGTGGACGTGACGCCGGCCGAGTCCGGCGGCCGTCGGGCGCCGTGACCGGTGTTCATTCCTGAACACCACGTGACGCTTGACACTGAGGTGGGCGCGCCTATGATGTGTTCGACTTTGTTCGGTCTTGCCGGGCCGTAGGGCGCTACGTACTGGGGGAACTGCTGTGTCGCCAGAAGTCCCGGAAGTCCACGAGATGATCCCTGCGGAGCGCCGCGCCCGCATCGTCGACCTGGTGAAGGAACGGCGAGCTGTCAGGGTGTCGTCGCTCAGCGAAGATCTGGGCGTCTCGGGGATGACCATTCGCAGGGATCTCGAACGCCTCGAGGACGAGGGTGTCCTCGTGCGCACGCACGGCGGCGCCGTCCTCAAACGGCACATGGCCGAGGAGACGCTCTACGTGGAGCGCGAGTCCGCGAGCGCTGAGGAGAAGCGGCGCATCGCCGAGGCCGCCGCCGGCGCTCATCGAGCCGGGGGAGACCGTCTTCCTCAGCTCGGGGACCACGGCCGCCCAGGTCATCCGCCACATCGACCCGTCGCTCGAGGCGCGCATCGTCACTCACAACGTCGGCGCGATCCAGGAGGCTCGCGGCCTGCGCGTCGAGGTCGTCCTGGTCGGCGGCCTGTACCGGCCGCGCTCCAACGCGGTCAGCGGACCGCTCGCGCTCGAGCACATCAGCCGCTTCCACGCCGGCAAGATGTTCATCGGCGTCGACGGCTTCGACCTCGAAGAGGGCCTCACGACGCCCACGATGGGCATGGCCGGCGTGGAGCGCGCGATGATCGCGCAGACGCGCGGAGAGGTCGTGGCGCTGGCCGACGCCTCCAAGATCGGCGTGGTGGCCGACGTGGTCATCTGCGGCCTCGACCAGGTGGATACGGTGCTCGTCGACGACGGCGCCGACGAGAACGTGCGGGCTGAGCTCGCGCGACTGGGACTGCGATGCATCGTCGTCTGAGCGCGTCGTGGCTCGCGGCAGGTAACGGCGGACGAAGCGAGGTCGAGTGGACGTAGCAAAGGCGAACGAGCTCTTCGAGATGACGGCGCGGCTGGCCGAAGACGCGGCCACGCTCCGCGACGCTCTGCAGGTCGAGTTCCTCAGCGGCCAGCTCGCCGAGGTGGTCGCGAGCGACTACGACCTCGGCGAAGTGCTCCGCGTCGAGCAGATCCTCGGCGGCTACACCAACCTCAGCTTCGCCGTCGTCGTCGCGACGCCGGAGGGCGAGCGCAAGTACTTCGTGCGCAAGTACAACCGGGTGAACACCGAGCGCGAGGTGCAGTTCGAGCACGCGCTCGTCAATCACATCAGCGGCAAGGGCTTCCACATCGCCGCGCAGGTGTTCCCCAACAAGCGCGGCGGCACCTACGTCTCGCGCGAGGAGACCATCGCCGGCGAGCGCGTCTCCCGGCTGTTCGCCGTCTACGAGATGCTCGAGGGCGAAGACAAGTACACGTGGATCAGCAACCGCCTGACCGACACGGAGTTCGCGAACGGGGCACGGGTGCTCGCCCGGTTCCACGCGCTCGCGCACGACTTCGACCCCGGTGACCTCGCCCGCGAGCAGCCGCCGATCGTCGACTTCATGCGGCGCTTCCCCGCCATCTTCAACGCCTATGCCGCGCAGTCCCGGGGCACGGCGTTCGACCAGTTCTACCTGGAGAAGCTGCCGAGCATCCTCGAGGTCGTCCGTCGCGGCATCGCGATCGAGGACGACCTGCGCGGGATGCCGCGGGTCCCCGTCCACTGCGACTACCACCCCGGCAACCTGAAGTGGGTCGACGAGCAGGGAGTCGGCCTGTTCGACTTCGACTGGTCCAAGCTCGACTACCGGCTCTTCGACGTGGCCCAGGGCATCGCCTACTTCTGCAGCTCGTGGGAGGGCCCGGACGACGGTGACGTCCGGCTCGACAAGGCGGCCATCTTCGTGCGCGCCTACCAGGACGAAGCCGCGCGCTTCGACATCCCCGGCCCGATGAAGGCCGAGGAGCTCGCGTTGCTGCCGCGCATGGTCGGCAACGCCAATCTCTACATCCTCAACTGGGACCTGATGGCGTACTACGAGGATGCGAGCGTCGACGTCGTCGAGTACCTGACGTACCTGAGTCACCAGGTGCACTTCATGGAGTACATCGAGGCTCACCAGGAAGAGCTCGCCCACATCGCAGAGGAGGCCTGACAGCATGAGGTTCGTCGAGCTGCTCACAGAGGCTGAGGTCCGCCGCACGCACGAGGCCTCGCTCGAGGTCCTCGAGACGGTGGGCATCCTCGCCCACTTCGCGCCCGCGCGCGAGGTCTTCAAAGCGCACGGCTGCACGGTGGACGACGAGACAGGGCTCGTGCGCTTCCCGGCGGCGGTCGTCGGAGAAGTACCGCATGATGGCGCCGCCGAGCTTCACGTTCCGCGGCCGCGACCCGCAGTACGACCGCACCATCCCCGACGACGGCCCGATCGTCGTCACCGGCTCGTCGGCGCCCAACGTGGTCGACCCGGTCACCGGCGTCGAGCGCCGCGCCACCTCCACCGACATCGCCAACATCGCGCACCTGATCAACGAGCTGCCCGGGTTCGACGTCTTCAGCATCTCGACGCTGGCCGACGACGCGCCCGAGGGGCAGTTCAGCCTCAGCCGGTTCTATCCGGCGCTCAAGAACTGCCTCAAGCCCGTGCGCAGCAACACGCCCAACATGGACGACCTGCGTCAGGTCGTGGAGCTCGGCGAGCTCATCGCCGGCGGCAAGGACGCCTACGCCGAGCGGCCGTGCATCAACCACCACTACTGCCCGATGGTCAGCCCGCTCACGATGGACGTGGACTCCACCGAGGCCGTCATGTGGCTCACCGAGCGCGGCCTGCCGGTGTACACCACCGTCGTGCCGAACGCCGGCCTCACCTCGCCGATGACGCTCATGGGCACGCTCGTCGTCGGCAACGCCGAGTTCCTCGCCATCACCGTGTTCCAGCAGATGGTCAAGGAGGGGACGCCGGTCATCTACGCGAGCCTCCCGACGGTCGCCGACATGCGCACCGGCGCCTACGCGCCCGGCGCCATCGAGACCGGCATCCTGCTGGCGGCGCAGGCGCAGCTGGCGCGCTTCTACGGCGTGCCCTCCGGCGGCTACATCGGCCTCACCAACTCGCACTCCAACGACGCCCAGGCCGGCTTCGAGACGGGCATGAACACGGTGCTCGGCGTGTCGGCCGGCGCCACGCTGCTCAACATGGGCGGCCTCTTCAGCTCGCTCATGGCCTTCGACTTCGCCAAGGCCGTCGTCGACAACGAGATCGCGCTCATGGACAAGCGCGCGTACCGCGGCCTGGAGTTCAGCGAGGAGAACCTCGCGCTGGACGAGATCGCCGCGGTGGGCCCCGGCGGCAGCTACATGGGCCGCAAGCACACCAAGGCGCGCATGAAGACCACGGCCGTGCTGCCCAGAGCTGGCCAATCGCGACATGCGCCAGCAGTGGGAAGACGCCGGCCGGCCGACGATCGACGACCGCGCGCTCGCCGAGGCGCGTCGCATCCTGGCGCAGCCCAACGAGGCGGTCTGGGACGGCGCGCTCGACGCGAAGATCAGAGAGCACTTCGCCGGCCTCGTCGCCGGCGACGCGACACCGCTGGAGGGCTGACACGACGTAGTGAGACCAGTCATCACGCGTGACGCGGCCGCCGGAGGGCGGCCGGGCAACGTTCAACCGGATCAAGGGGTGCATTCCATGGCGGACGCAGACCATTTCGACAAGCTGAAGCAGTCGATCATCGACCAGGACGAGGACGCGGTCCTCGCCGCCGTCAACGCCGCGCTCGACGACGGCGTCGAGGCGAAGGCCATCATCGACCAGGGCCTGCTGCCGGGCCTCAACGTGATCGGCGAGCAGTTCGAGTGCGAGGACATCTTCCTCCCCGAGCTCATGCAGGCGGCCCTCGCCTTCCAGTCGGCGATGGTGATCCTCGAGCCGAAGATCAAGGAAGCAGGGCGCGAGGGTGAGAAGAAGGGCAAGATCGTCCTCGGCACCGTCAAGGGCGACCTCCACTCGATCGGCAAGAACATCCTCAAGCTCCTCTACGAGACCTCCGGCTTCGAGGTGTGGGACCTCGGCATCGACGTCGACCTCTTCCAGTTCGTCGACAAGGCCAAGGAAGTCGACGCCGACATCATCGCCATGTCGGCGCTGCTCACCACCACGCTGGTGGGGCAGAGGGACGTCATCGAGGCGCTCAAGGACCAGGGCCAGCGCGACAACTTCAAGGTCATCATCGGCGGCGGCGCGACCACCAAGGAGTGGGCCGACACCATCGGCGCCGACGGCTGGGCGGCCACGGCGTACGAGGCCGTGACCCTGTCCACCAAGCTGGTCTCCTGACCCGCGCCCCTGACGACCACGACGACTGCGAGGAGCACGACATGATCGACCTTATCGAGGTCTTCGATCGCGCCGAGACCGGCCCGCTCACCTCCGAGACCGACTACTACATGAAGCGCTACGTCCCCAAGCTCGCCGAGGTGATCGCGCGGCACAAGGTGAAGTGGGACAAAGAGACCATCATCAACACCGACGACGACCTCACCGACGCCGTCTTCGAGGCGGCCGTCGACCTCATCGCCGAGGCCGGCGCCTACTGCCCCGAGACCAACCGCGTCATGCAGTTCACGCGTGACGAGATCGTCGTCGCCTGCCAGGAGTGCCCCCAAGGCGACGACGTTCGGCGAGCGCCGCGAGCGGAAGGTCATGCGCGGCCGGCGCCCCGACACCACCGACGACCGCCCGTGGGTGCACGTCGGCGGCGGCATCTACACGACCGACGAGCAGGTCTTCATGGACACCGTCGAGAAGATGGCGTCGTTCAACATCGTCGACTCGGTGAGCGTCCCCTCGATCCTGCATCTGCGCGGCAAGGACTCGCGCGTGCGCTCGCCGCAGGAGATCCTCGCCGCCGAGCAAGACCGTGCGCCTGGCGCGTGAGGGCATCCGCCGCTCCGGCCGTGCCGGCCTGCCGATCATCAACGGCATCTCCGCGGCCTCGCAGCCGGCGTCGATGTTCGCCGCCACCTATCCCGAGTTCGGGCTGCGCCCGAGCGACGGCTTCCTGATCGACTTCCTCTCCGAGATGGTCGTCGGGTACGAGGCGCTGCAGAAGGTCGCCTTCTACAACAGCATCAGCGCCAACATCGGCTCCACCTCCACGCCGCTCTTCGGCGGCTACGCGGGCGGCGCCGAGGGCGTGGCCGTCACGGCCACCGCGTACATGATCATGGGCAACCTGATCTTCCGCGGCAGCTACCACTACAACGCCCCGCTGCACAGCAAGCTGCACCTCTCGTCCACCAAGCCGCTGATCTGGGCGATCGCCATGTCCAACGCCGCCATCGGCCGCAACATGGGCTACCCCATGGTCAACCTGCCGTACCTCGGCGGCGGCTCGGGCACCAAGCAGTACCATTACGAAATGGCCTGCTATATGCTCGCCGTTGTGACGTCTGGTGGAAACGTCTTCTCGGGTCACCCTGCTATGGCGGTCCAGTCGGACTCGCTGGTCCCGGACGACCACAAGTTCCACGCCGAGATCGGCCTTGCCGCCTCCAACCTCACGCGCGCCGAGGCCGAGCCGCTCGCCCAGAAGCTCTTCCCGCTGTTCGGCGACAAGCTCAAGGATCCGGACAAGGGCCTCACGTTCCAGGAGGTCTACGACATGAAGACCAAGCGGATCGTGAACGCGGAGTACCAGAAGGCCATGGACGAGGTCCGCGAGGAGCTCGCCGGCATGGGTCTCGAGGTCCCCGTTTCGTGAGCTCGCGCCTCCCTCGATGCTCTTCTCGCGTCATCCCCGCCCGCCTCACGGCGGCGGGGATGACGCCCGCAGCAGCTCGGCGCGCGACGTGCGCCTCTTCTGTAATGCCGACACCCGCGCGGCCGGAGCGCCGCCCGTAAGGAAAGGCAGCACGAATGGGAGAACAGGCTCACCTCACGCCTGAGGACATCATCGCCCGCATCGCCGACTGGAAGGGCCATGACGTCCGCACCGAGGAGCTCGGCGGCGGCATCACCAACCACAACTACATCGTGTGGGTGGACGGTGGCCGCGAGCAGGGCGGCAAGAAGTACGTCATGCGCGTGCCCGGCATCGGCACCGACATGTTCATCGACCGGGACGTCGAGCGCGACTGCATGATCCAGGCGGCCAAGGCCGGCGTCGGGCCGGCGGTCGCCTACCAGATCGACCCCGAGGGCGCGCTGGTCATCGACTTCGTCGAAGGTGAGATCCTGCACCCCGACACCATGGCCGGGCATCCCGACCGCATCAGGCAGGCGGTCGAGACGGTCAAGGTGTTCCATCAAGGGTGCGTCTTCAAGAGCGAGATCCAGCTCTTCGACATGCTCCGCAAGTACACCAAGATCGCACGCGACATCAACGCGCCGATGCCGGAGCGGCTCGAGGCCATGCTGGTGGCGATGGAGGACGTCGAGACGGCGACGCAGCGGAACCCCGTTCCGGCCGTCGCCTGCCACAACGACCTTCTCTCCGAGAACTTCATCATCGACGCCGACGGCAAGATGTGGATCATCGACTGGGAGTACGGCGGGATGACCGACCCGTACTTCGACCTCGGCGACTACGTCATGGAGCATCCGTTCTCGCGGGACGAGGAGCGTCTCATCATCGAGACGTACTGCGGTGAGATGAACGAGAAGTACTTCGGCCGGCTCATGCTCTACAAGGCGCTCTCGGCTATCTGGTGGGGCGTGTGGGCGATGATCCAGCACACCGTCTCGCAGATCGACTTCGACTACATGGAGTGGGGGATGGAACGCGTCGCGCGCGCGGAAGGCGTCGTGAACGATCCCGAGTACCAGCAGTGGCTGGCGGCACAGTGAAAAGGCGACCCGCGTACGCGGCGAAAGGGGGAACGGCGTGAAGGTAAGGCTCTTCTTCGCCACGGACGTCCATGGTTCGGAGGTCTGCTGGCGCAAGTTCATCAACTCGGCTGCCCACTATGAGGCAGACGTCCTCATCCTCGGCGGCGACATGACCGGCAAGGCGATCGTGCCGATCACGCAGACGGCGCCCGAGCACTGGCGCTATCACATGCTCGACATCACGCACGAGCTCGAGGGCGCCGACGAGCTCGCCAAGGCGCGAGCGCCTCATCAAGGACCACGGCTACTACCCCGTGACGCTGACGCCCGAGGAGCGCGACGAGTACACGAGCGACGAGGACAAGCTCGAGGAGCTCTTCCACGAGCAGATGCGCAAGACTGTGGAGAGCTGGGTCGAGTGGGCGGACGCCAAGCTCGAGGGCAGCAAGATCCAGTGCATCGTCTGCCCCGGCAACGACGACCGCTTCGACATCGACGAGATCCTCGAGACCTCGAAGCACATCATGGTCGGCGAGGGCAACGTCCTCGACCTTCCCGACGGGTATCAGCTCGCCTCGAGCGGCTGGACCAACCTGACGCCCTGGGACACTCCGCGCGAGGAGGACGAGCCCAAGCTCAAGCAGCGCATCCTGGAAATCGTCAAGCAGGCGACCGTGCCGCCCGAGCGCCTCGTGCTCGGCCTGCACGCCCCGCCCTACGACACGCAGCTCGACGTGGCCCCGAAGATCGACTGGGACACGCTCACCGTCCAGGGTCAGGACTCGGCGCACGTCGGCTCCACCGCCGTCAGGGAGGTGATCGAAGAGGTCCAGCCCATCCTTTCGCTGCACGGGCACATCCACGAAAGCCGCGCGGCGGTGCGCATCGGCCGCACGCTGGCCATCAACCCGGGCAGCTCCTACACGGAAGGCATGGTCGCGGGCTGCGTTGTCGACCTCGATGGCAAGAACAAGCTCAAGCGGTACCGGTTGACGTCCGGGTGAGGGCACCCGGATACGGCGGAGGGCTCCGGCGGCGCGTCTTGCGCCGTCCGGGCAGGAATGACCAAAGGGGGACTTAGCTGATGGCGACTGACGCTAGCAAGCCAGCAGAACAGACACTGTTCGTCCGCAAGGCGAGCGGTCTGGTCAAGGGCTGGTCGACCGGCGATGGGTTCCGGTACTCATTCTTCTCGACGAACATCTTCCTGGGGATCTGGGGTTTTCTCTACGCCGTGTTCATCCCCGGCGGCAGCGTGTTCTGGAGCATCATCATCACGACGCTCTTCGTGCTGCTCGAGGTCGTGGTCTACGCGGGTCTGATCTCCGCGATGCCACGAGCAGGCGGCGACTACATCTGGCAATCGCGCGTGTTCCACAGCTCGATCGGCTTCATCTTCGGGGCGACAGGCTGGTGGTTCATCCTGTGGCTCTGGATCCCGATCTACGCCGCTCTGTGCGTCAACTCGTTCATCAAGCCGATCCTGCGCATCGTCGGCGCCGGCGGCGCTGCCGACTGGCTCACGACGCAGCTGGGGCATCTTCGTCGCCTCGCTGGCGACGATCGCCCTGGCGACCTACCTCGTCGCCGTCGGCATGAAGGCCTACGCCAACTTCCAGAAGTGGGCCCTCTGGATCGGCCTCGCGGGCTGCGCGGTGGCCGCCATCCTGCTCCTCGTCACGACGAAGGCGCACTTCATCACCTCCTTCAACCGCGAGATGCTCGACCTCTACGGCGCCAAGGACGCCTACGCGGACCACGGTCAAGAACGCCGGCGAGGGCATGCCGTCGTCGATGTTCGCCGGCACACTTCAAGGACACGCTCAAGCTCCTCCCGGTCATGGCCTTCTGGCTCCTCTGGCCGGTGTGGGGCGCCACGCTGTACGGCGAAGTCCGCGGCGCCAAGGACTTCCGCAAGAACATCTACCAGATGGCCGGCGGCCTGCTCGCCGCGGTCGCCATCGTCATCGTCGTTCCTGTTCCTCGTGACCAAGACGATGGGCTGGACCTTCTTCGAGGCCAGCGCCAACGGCTACATGGGCGCCCTGTACGCGTACATCGACCCCACGAAGCTCCCGGGCGGCGGCGACTACCTCTCGCCGACCGCCATGACCTCCTGGATCGTCAACAACAGCGCCTTCCAGATCATCCTCATCGCGGTGATCTCCCTGATCGTGTTCGGCTGGTGGGGCACCGTGTTCCTGAGCTCGACGCGCATGATCTTCGCGTCGGCGTTCGACCGCATCCTGCCCGAGAGCGTCGCCAAGGTGACGTCCGGCGGCGTGCCGGTCAACGCGCTGCTGCTCATGGCCATCCCGTCGGTCATCGTGTCCGCGTTCTACGCCTTCCAGCCGTCGTTCGTGCAGCTCACCTACGACGCCACCCTGGTGATCGCGTTCATGTTCTTCGTCACCGGCCTCGCGTTCGTGGTCATGCCGATCCGCGCCAAGGCCATCTGGCAGAACTCGGCGCTGCCCAAGGGCCCGATTCTCCCGATCATCGGGATCATCTACGTGCTCTTCATGTTGGGCATGCTCATTGCCTGGTTCTACGACAAGGCCAACGTCTACGGCGTCGGCTACAAGAACAAGAACTCCATGATCTTCATGGCCATCCTGTACGCCGCCGCCATCGTCATCTGGATCGTCGCGTGGGCGATCCGCAAGCGGCAGGGCATGGCCCTCGAGGCCGTCGCCAAGGAGATCCCGGTCGAGTAGTCGAGACGCGCCGTGGAGGGCGCGCAGAGCCACCGAGCGCCGGCGGCGGCCGCAAGGCCGCCGCCGGCGCCCTCACGAAGACGCACACGCAAGACGCACGCGCAGACAAAATAGTACGAACCCCGGGACGGCCTGGGACTTCTGATCAGCGACACAGCGGAGGCCGTATAGATGAAGATAATGACGAGAATGGGTGACTCCTCGAACGTGGAGCTCACGAAAGCGGAGTTGCGCACGGAGTTCGAGCAGGGCTCCGAGTACGCGGCGAAGAAGGCCAAGATACCGGTCCTCACCGAGAACGAGGTCGACTACCTGGTCGACATGTTCGCGGCGCCGACGCGCATCTGGGGAGTCCAGCGCGGCAACGAAGTCGTCATGACCAAGGACGGCTGCGTCAACGCGCTCAACTCCTCGCGCATGTCGAGCGGCGTGGTCGCTCCGGTCAACCGCGAGGTGGGCGTGCGCCTCTTCGAGTCGATGCTCGGCTTCGACTCCATGGAGATCTCGCACAACGACTACTCGGTGAAGCCGCAGCGGTTCCTGAAGGCGCTGGAGATGCTGCACGTCGAGCTCCTCATGGAGACGACGATCTTCCCGCTCCTCTACGGGTTCATGCCGAACCTCGGGCTGTACTACCGCCCCGACGGCTCGTTCGAGAACCCCAGCGACCTCATGCCGATCGGCAAGATCGACGAGGCCCGCAAGACGCAGGAAGAGGCGGGCAAGGCCTGCCTCGAGGACTGCATCGAGATGAGCGACTGCATGGTCGAGATGGGCGCCGACGGCATCGACTTCGACACCGTCGCGTCGACCGGTGACGCGGAGTTCTACTCCGTGCTCCACGCCTGCGACCACGTCGCCAACGAGACCGGCCTGCCGGTCGAGATCGGCATGTCGGCGGAGATGGTCCTGGGTTTCCACGGCCAGCTCGAGTACAACGGCAAGCGCCTCGCCGGCATGTGGCCGCACCAGCAGTTGCAGATCTGCGAGGAGGCCGGCTGCGCCATCTTCGGCCCCGTCTCCAACACCAACACCAAGAAGACCGTGCCGTGGAACCTCGGCAAGGCGCTGACCTTCGTCAAGGCCTGCACCGAGATCGCCAAGATCCCCGTCCACCCGAACGTGGGCATGGGCGTCGGCGGCGTGCCGATGTTCGAGACCCCGGCCGTCGACGTCGTGACGCGCTGCAGCGCCGCCATGATCGAGATCGGCCACGCCGACGGGTTGTAGGTGGGTACCGGTGACCCCGCCGGCATGCACATGGCGCATCTGCTGGCCTCGTCGATGGGTGGGATCCGGGCCGCCGGAGATCTCGTGGCACGGATGCAGCTCAGCAAGAAGATGAGGATCACGGAAGCCAAGCAGTACGTCGCCGACAAGCTCCACGTGACGCCGTTCGACCTGTCCGATCCGACCATGATGCGCAGTCTGCGCGAAGAGCTGGACATCGGGACGATCACGGGCGTGCCCGGCATCGCCAAGGGCCTTGCCGCCAAGGCGCGTATCAGCCAGCTGCTCGACATCCCCATCAACAGCGTCGAGCAGTTCAAGAACAAGACCGGACTGCACTACTGAGTCTGTGACGGGGGCCGGCCGGCCGCTGCCGCGGCCGGCCGGCCCTCCGTCATCTCCCCGAGGTCAGGACGGCTGTGGACCAGGACCGCCGAGAGCTCGTCATGTTCGACTTCGACGGCGTGATCGTCGACTCGCTCGATGTCTTCAGCACCGCCTTCATCGACGCCTGCACCCGGGCCGGCGTGCCCGGCTTCACGACGCCGGACGACCTGCTGGCGGTCATGGAGGACAACTTCTACGCCGGCATGCGCGCGCGTGGCGTGGACGACGCGCGCGTCGCGGAGGTGATGCACCGGCTCGGCGACGCGCTCATCCGCGCCCGGCACTGGCTCAAGCCGTTCCCGCTCGTCCCTCAGGTGCTCGAGGACCTCGCCGATGCGCGCACCGTCGTCATCGTCACCTCGAGTCCCGCCGAGGTCGTCGAGGGCTGGCTGCGCACGCAGGGGGTGCACGGCGTTGCCGAGGTGGCCGGCGCCGAGAGCGGCACGCAGCAAGGTCGAGAAGATCCATGCGCTCCTGGCCAGGTTCCCGGGCCAGGAGGTCTACTGGTACGTCGGGGACACGGTCGGCGACATCCGTGAGGCGCGCGAGGCCGGCGTCACGTCGCTTGGCGTCTCGTGGGGCTGGCACGAGCCGGAGATGCTCATCGAGGCCGGCGCGGAGCGGATCGCCGGTTCGCCGGCCGAGCTGCTCACGATCATCGCGCCCGAGCTGGCCGGCGACTTCTTCGGCGCCGGCTGAGGACGCTCAGTCCTCTTCCTCGTCTTGTTCCTCGGGCAGCGGCCGCCCGTCCGGACCCAGACCCATCTCGCGCCAGGCTCTGCGCCGCCGCGCCCGCAGCGGTATGGTGGCCGCCCAGAGCAGGAACAGGAAGGCGGCCATGCCGGCGGCCCAGAAGAGCGCGATCTTCACGCCGCTCGACCACACGAGCAGGAAGACGAAGAGCGCCGTGAAGGCGACCGCGGCGATGCGCCAGTACAGCACGGTCCGGCCTCCTCAGCGGCCGCGCGGCGAGCGGTACGCCGCGAGATCGCCCGGCCGCGGCACCTCGTGGCCGGCTTGGGGCGCGGAGCGCCCCTGCGCCCGCCAGGTGCCCGTGGAGCCGTCGCCCCAGGCCGCGTCCCGGTAGCCGCGCAGGCCGTAGCGGCCGTGTCCCAGCTCGGTCACGATGGGGGAGTAGGCGATGCGGTTGTTGAAGCTCGAGAGCTTCATGCCGGCGGCCAGGCAGGCGCGCTCGAGCTCGTGCCGGTCGGCTTCGCCGCCGGCCTCGGTGAGCGCGCGCAACAGGGTGAGCTCCGTGGTCTCGAGGACGTCCTCGGGCCGCTGCCGGAGCTCCGCCACGACGAGGTCGCCGTCGACGTCGACGCCGGGGAGTCGTTCGCAGAGCTCAGCCAGGATGTACTCGGGCATCACGAACTCGCGCATGCGTTCATCCCGGCGGATGCCCGCGTGCAGGTCGTGCAGCCGTGCCGCGCCGGTGATGCTGAGCACCTTGGCCACGCGCGACACCACGGCGTTCTTGGCGACAGCCGCGAGGAAGAACCAGCCCGTGCGCCGTTCGAGCCACACGAAGTCCGCGGGTTCGGAGACGACCGCCGTGACGAGCTCGTCGTCGACCCAGACCGCGAGCTCGGCGGCGACGCGGCCCGTGACCTCTCCGACGCGGGCCGCGCCCACCGCGGCGCACGATGGCGCGGGCCGCGTCCACGACGGCGGCGATGACCGCCGTCGTGTCGCTGGCCGGGTCCGGCGGGTCGGGCAGGACCACCTGGACATCCTTGACCGTCTCTATGCTGAAGGTGGGGTCGCGGCCGAGGACGGCGGCGGCCGTGAGCAGGCCCGCCGGGTCGAATGGCTGCGCCGCGATGCGCTCGTCGGCGAGACGGCGGGCAAGCTCGTGCGCCGTCGTCGGCGCCGCGTGCGCCGCGAGGACCAGCGCGCGGTCGAGCGCCGGCGCCGGCACCTGCTCCCGGCGCAGCCGCTGCGACAGCCGGTCGCAGAGCTGCCGCACGCGTTCCCGCGTGATGCCGCCGAGCTCGCGGCCGGTGACCTCGAGCGTGGCGCCGCCGCGGCCGTCCCAGCCCCAGTGACGCACGGCGAGCTGCGCCGTGCGGCCTGGTTCGGCTCGTTCGGCGATCTCGGCCAGTTCGGCCTCGAGAGGACGTTCGGACAGCTCCACGGGGGTCTCCACTCCACGCTGCTCGCTTGGGCAAAGGATACACCAGCCCGTCGGCGCAGCGGGGGATGAAGAACCCCGCGAGTGGGCAGAATCGGCACGTGGGCGGGAGCCCGGGAGCCTGAGGGGCTCGATCGGTGTCTGCCGCGCGCCTCCCATGCCCGGTGGCCTGCACTATGATGTGGCCGACCGCCCAAGCCCGCGTCTGAGGGGGAGCTCGATGGCCGACAAGCCGAAGGACAAGAAGAAGGCCGACGCTGCCGAGACGTCCTGGCCGCTGCCCGACATGAGCACGCCTCCCGCCGAGAAGCCCGGCCATCACAAGAAGCTCGACCGCGAGACGTACGAGGCCGAGATCGAAAAGCTCCAGGTCGAACTGGTCAAGCTCCAGGAGTGGATCAAGCACGCCGGGCTGCGCGTCGCGGTGATCTTCGAGGGTCGCGACGCCGCCGGCAAGGGCGGCACCATCAAGCGCGTCACCGAGCACCTCAACCCGCGCGTCGTGCGCATCGCCGCCCTCGCCACGCCGACGGAGCGCGAGCGCACGGAGTGGTACTTCCAGCGCTATGTGGAGCATCTGCCGGCAGCCGGCGAGATGGTCCTCTTCGACCGCTCATGGTACAACCGCCCGGGCGTCGAGCGCGTGATGGGCTTCTGTACGGAGGACGAGGTGTGGGAGTTCTTCCGTACCTGCCCCGAGTTCGAGCGCATGCTCATCCGCAGCGGGATCATCCTCCTGAAGTACTGGTTCAGCGTCAGTGACGAGGAGCAGGAGAAGCGGTTCCAGGCGCGGCTCAAGGACCCGCTCAAGGTGTGGAAGCTCAGCCCCATGGACCTCGAGAGCCGCATGCGCTGGCTCGAGTACTCACAGGCCAAGGACGAGATGTTCAGCTACACCGACACCAAGGACTCGCCTTGGTGGGTGGTCAACGCCGACGACAAGCGCCGCGCGCGGCTGAACATGATCCACCACCTGCTGAGCAAGATCGCCTACGAGGACGTGACGCACAAGGACCTGAAGCTGGCGGACAGGCCGCCGGACAAGGGGTACGTGCGGCCGCCGATCGACAGCCAGACCTTCGTCCCCGACTACTTCTGACGCGGCGCCGGAAGCGGGGGCGGCGCCGGTGGCGGCGGCTAGCGCACGGTGAGGACGGTGCGCGCCGCGCTCACCTCGTGGTTGCCGCCGAGGTCCACCCCGTGGTAGGTCACCGTGAAGACGCCGCGCGACGCAGGTCTCCAGGTGAGGCTGTGGGACTGACCCGCGGGCTGCCAGCCGGGATGGCCTGAGGCGACCCGGCGGCCCTTGGCGTCGGTCACCACGTAGCTCACGTCCACTTTGGCGCTGAACGGGTCCGCGGCCTTGAAGCCGAGCTTGGCGGCGGCTCCCGCCGAGGTCGACTTGCCGGTCGCCGCGTAGAGCTTGGGGCGGTAGAGGTCGACGACCAGTTCCTTGCTCACGTTGCTCGAGCCGAGCGAAGAGACGGCGGCGACGGTGAACACGGGCCGGCAGCTGGCGAGGTACTCGCCCGAGCCGGCCCGGCCGTCCCACGTCGCGGAGCGCGGTCCTGCGTCGAGTTCGCCCAGCGCCAGGGTGCGCACGGCCTTGTCGCCGACAAGGATGCTCACGGTGACGGTGGCCCTGCGCGTCAGCGTGAATCCCAGCTTGGTGACGTCACGGACGCCGTCGCCGTCTGGAGAGATGGTGACGGGAGTCGCGGTCGGGAAGCCCAGCGTCTTGTCGAGGGTGACCTTGATGCCCTGCCGGGCGATGTTGCCCGCCGCGTCACGGCGCTCCACGTCGAAGCGGTAGAGGCCCTCCGGCGCCGCGGCGAGGCCGCCGCCGGAGGTGATGCGGCCGTCCCACGTCATCGAGTACGACCGAGCTTCCTGCGCGTGCCAGCCCTGGAGCCAGCGGACGACGTCTCCGCCGGC
This sequence comes from uncultured Thermoleophilia bacterium, assembly GCA_963784975.1. Classification (GTDB taxonomy): domain Bacteria; phylum Actinomycetota; class Thermoleophilia; order UBA2241; family UBA2241; genus CAIXSE01. The sequence continues at coordinate 15,452 of CAWAUK010000013.1, forward strand.
GTCCAGCACGCCGACGCGGACGTCACAGGCCTCGGCCGGGCTGTAGGACACCGCGGCCGTCTCGGCCTGGCCGTCGCCGTTGGGGCTGAAGGACGCAGGCGAGGCGGCGGCGCTCGCGAGGCGGGGCGCCGTCGTGTCCACCGTGATCTGGGTCGTGGCGCCGACCGAGTCGCCGCCCTCGGGGGTCGCCGTGAGCTCGGCCGTGTAGACGCCGTCCGGCACGTTCGATCCGTTCGAGGTGCCGTTCCAGGTGACGGCGGCCGTGGCGCCCCGGCCGCTCCACGACGCCACCGTCCGATCCTTGGCGTCCTTGAGCGCGAGGCCCCAGTCGGCGACGGCGGTGATGCGGACGTCCAGCTCCGTCGCATCCAGGACACCGTCGCCGTTGGGGCTGATGAGCGGGCTGCTGGCGCTCAGCGTCGCGACGACGGCCGACCCCGTCCGTTTGGCGACGGCGGTGCGGACGACGGGCAGCAGCGCGTACAGCGCCGACCCGGGACACTCCGTGTAGTTCGCCTGAAGGTGGCCGGCGATGACCGGCAACGTCACCGTGGCCCCCTTGGCGTACTTGTCGGTGGCGCCGCAGACGAGCTGCGCCGTCCCGGAAGGGTCGAGTCCGTGGATGGCGAGCTTCCAGGCCAGGAGACGCTCGAGGGCCGCCGTCGCTTCGGCGGGCGGCGCCTCGTCGATGAACGTGCCGATGACCGAGATGCCGGTGCTGCCCGTGTTGAAGCCGTACACATGGGCGCCGACGACGCCGCGGGTCACGCCGCCGTACCGGCCTTCGTAGATGGTGCCGAAGCGGTCGACGAGGAAGTTGTAGGCGATATCGTTCCAGTGGAGGCTCTGCGTGTGATAGGCGTAGATGCCGCGAACGAGGGCCGGCGCGTCGGCGCGCGTGTAGAGATTGCCGCTGGCCGTGTGATGGACGATCGCGACTTTGACCGGCGCGTACGAGGGCGCGGCCGCACGCAGGCTCTCGTCCGCGCCCCACTCGGAGCGGGTGACGATGACCGGCGCCGACGAAGCGGCTGAGGCCGGCGGCACGACGCTGACGCCGGCCACGGTGGCCGCCAGGCGACGCGCCGTGCCCTCGACCCGCGCCGCGACGCTGCCGTCCTCGGTCGGGTCGATGGCGACGAGGCGGACGCTGGTCAGGGCGGCGGGCCCGCGGGCCGATCCGCATGCGGCCGCCACCTGCGCGTAGCGGGCGGGGCCGGTCCAGAGCGGGTCTGCGAAGGCGGTGGCGCCGCTGCCCTCGCCGGCGATCTCGAGCGGCGCCTCCAGCCATGGGCCCCAGGCGGCGCCGTCGAGGCTGGTGCGCAGGCGCAGGGTCACGGCGCCGGACGCGGGCACGTCGCAGGTGACGCCGGCCATGGTGAAGCTCATGCCGGCGTCCAGGGCGACCGGGGCCTCAGCGGCCCGGGCTGACGGCCGGGCGACCGCGAGCCGGCCGTCGCCCGGCACGCGCAGCGTATGCAGGCGCACGGACGGCGCGCGCATCCAGGCGGCGGCCGCGCCGCTCGCGCGCGGCGCGATCCAGACGGCCACCAGCAGCGTAGCCAGCGCGACGACGGCCGTCGCGAACGCGCGCGAAAGGCCGGGGTGCCGTGCCGTGAACGAACGTGTCATGGGGACGCCGGTCTCCCGCTGGTGGTTCCGCTGCTCATCCGACGCCGGCGCGGGCGGACCCGGCGCCGGAGAAGGGAGCGTGCCTTGCTTCAAGGAGGTCGGCGCGCCCACTCGCTTCCTTGAGCAAGAAGTGCGGACCGGCAGGCTGCTCGGCCTGCGAGGCCCGCTGATGCGTCGTGTGAGGCCCGGCTGCTCACGGACCGGGAGAGGCTGCGGCGCGGCCGCCGTCGCCGGACGCGGCGCCGGGCGCCGCGTCAGCCAGGCCGACGAGCGCCGGGGGGGCGCGTCAGTCGGTGCCTTCCTCGCCGCCGAAGGGCTCGCCGACGAACGGGAGATCCGGGAGGTCGTCGAGATACCCGGCGACGGCGCGCGCGGCGGCGTCGACCAGTTCGGCCTCGGCGAACGCGGCCTCGAGCGCGGTGCCCTGGGCCGCAGCGAGCTCCTGCGCGAGCCGCACGCTGAGGTGGACGAGGGCGGCGGGCGACGGCGTCCGCGCCGCCGCCAGCTCGGCCGTGGGGACGGCCGTGACCCAGGCCAGCTGGTCGTCGACCGGCACCGCCGAGACGGGACGCCGGCGCGGGCCGCGAGCCGGCGCGCAGGCGGTCAGCGACACCGACGGACGGTCGGCGATGAGAGTCGAAGGACGGCCGTCCGCGGAGGAGCAGGACGCTGCATCTGGTCTCGGCATGGCGGCTCCTCACGGTCGCGGCGGACTGACGGGGAACGCCGCCGCAGGGCCGGGTGACGCAGAGTCTGCAGCGACCGCGTCCCGGGCCGGCTGGCTGAGCAGCCGGGGCCTGCGGCGGCGTTCACGTCGGAGCGTAGCAGCCGGGGCGGACAGATGTTCGTGCCGGCGGGGGTTCCCATTCCGCCGGTTCCGGCTAAGATACGACACCAGCTCTTGACCACCCAAAGCGAAGGAGTCTCCATGTCGGACAGCGTGTACCGTGTGATGGAAGTGATCGGCTCGAGCAGCGAGTCGTGGGAGAAGGCGGCGAGGAACGCCGTGGAGAAGGCGGGCATCCATCGCGAGGACCTGCGTATCGCCGAGGCCGTCGAGTTCGACATGAAGATCGAGGGCAAGGCGATCGTCGCCTACCGCACGAAGGTGAAGATCTCGTACAAGTATCACGAGATCGTGTAGTCGGGAGGACTGCCTCCGGGCTGGGCTCGGGGAAGCAGCGCCGAATGCGGCCGCGAAGACGCCGCTCCGCGCGGAGTCTCGCGGCCGCTCAGCGTAACGGGGACGCCGGGGGCGGCGCGCTCAGGGGAGGTGTCACCATGAGAGCTGTCAAGCTCGCCGCATAGTCCTCGGCGTCGTCGCGGTCAGGCCGGGCGCCGCGACGGCCGGCGCTCTCACGATCACCCCGCCGTTCCACTACCAGGTGGGTGGCCATCCGACCGATCTGGTGAGCGGCGACCTCAACGCCGACGGTCTGCCCGACATCGCGGTAGCCATCGCCGGGAGCGACTCCGTCGGCGCCCTCCTGGGGGCGGGCAACGGCCAGTTCGCGCCGGTGCGGCGTGTGGCCCTGGGGCACTCCCCGCGTGCCATCGCCTTGGGGGACCTGAACGGCGACGGCGCGCCGGACCTGGTCGCCACGAACTGGAGCGACAACGACGACACGGTCAGCGTCCTCCTGGGGAGAGGCGACGGTTCCTTTGTCGTCCGGGGCGCCTACCCGACCGGGCAGTATCCTGTGTTCGCGTCGATGCCGCCCGACGAGCCGCGTCACCGACCGGCCGGCATCGAGAGGTGCGCATCTTCCAGGACGGTACAGGCGGTCCGCCGGCTCGCGCCATCCTCCCGCGGGGGGCTACTCGAGGCCCAGGCGCGCCAGCTGCTCCGCCAAGGCACCGGTCTCGAGGCGGAGCATGGCGGCCGCGTCCTCGAGACTCAGGCGGCCGCTGCGCAGGGCAGCGAGCGCCCATGCGCGCATGGCGGCCGGCACGCGCAGCACCGCCGGCCCTCCGTACTCTCCCGGCGGGAGGGCCTCCCCGGGCGTCAGGTGTGCCAGCGTGTCGCGGAGGCCGCCGAGGTACGCCTGGCGCGGCAGGACTTCCCACTCGTGCCGCTGGAGCTCTCCCCGCAACATCTGGAACTGCTTGCCGTGCAGCCGTCCCGCGGCTCGGGAGCGGTAGAGCGCGGCCCAGGCGCTGATGCCGAAGGCGTTCGCGAGACCAAGAAGGTCGTCCGTGCCCAGCGATCGCGGCGCCGGGCCCTTGCGCTCGTACCAGCGCTGGACGGCGCGCACCGGCGCCAGCAGCTCCTCGGCGAAGTCGTTGGCGGCAGCCTCCGGCGGGACGTTGCGGCTCCACTCGACGCGTTCGTCGACCACGTCGCCGTGCCCCAGCACCAGGTGCGCGAAGGCGTGGGCGAGCGCGAAGCGTTGCAGGACCACCGGCCGGGCGGCGTTGACGAAGATGAAGGGGATGCCGGCCTCCGTGAACGCCGCGGCGACCGGACGGTCGGCAGCGGGGCGGTCCTCGACCTGGCCGACGCGGGCGACGACGATCTGCACCCCGTACCCGTCCTCGAGCAGTGGCACGAGGTCGGGGAGCGGGCCGTCGTCGGGGTCGACGTGGAGCTCGCTGCGCCAGAAGCGGGCGACGCGGTCGAAGAGCACGTCGCCCGCCGGAGGGCCAGAACGGACGGAAGAGGCGGTGTGCGCGACGCGCTCCGGCTTGCCCTCCGCCGAGTGCCCGGTGCTCCAGCGCTGCGCCGGCTCGGGAGCGTCTGCCAGCCCGCGCAGGGCGAACCAGTCGCGCGTGACGCCGGCCACCGTCGCGGGCAGGCCGATGACGTGGGGGAGACCGCGCTGCGCGGCTGCGCGGCCGGCAGCTGCCGAGATGGCATGGTCTTCCCCCAGGGACGGTCGGCGCACCGAGCGGCCGCTTGCGGGCGGCACGGCAGGAGCGGCCGCAGCAGCCTGCAGGCGCAGGAACGAGCGCTGCTCGGGGGCATCCCCGCCGGCTTCGTCGCCGGTCTGAAGGTCGTGGGCGACGGGCGCGGGCCAGGTCGGGAGGTCCGGTCCGGGCTCGGCCGACGAGCGGGAGAGGACCCGGCCGCTGCTCAGGGCGGTCGGCTCGTCGAGCGACCGGTAGCTCTCCGGTGACGGCCTCGGGGGCGCCACCGCGACGGCCGGCGCCTCGCCGGCGCCCTTGAGCAGCACATCGGCCGAGACGTGCAGCGCATCCGCGAAGCGCTGGAGCTCGTCGGCCGAAAGGCGCCGGCGCCCGGCCTCGATGCGGCTCACGGCGGACTGGTCGATGCCCACCCACTTGGCCAGGGCGCGCTGGCTCCAGCCCTGTTCCTCGCGCAGGCGCGCGATCAGACCGCCTATGCTCGCGTGATGCTCCTCGCGCATCGTTTCCGTCTCCTCCGCCGAGTACACTTCTGCATCACTGTACGCCACTGTATGCCCGCCTTCCTGCACCGCCTCACACATCAGGGGCTTGCAGATGATGTTATAATAGCATCATTAGGTGGAAGAAGAGTGAGAAGGTCGATGACTCAGGGTCATCGAGGTCTGGTCATGAGGAGGAGGCGCCGCTCGCCGGCCGGGCCGGGCCGGCGAGCGGCCACGGAGACGGAGGTGTGTCATGACGGAGCAGAACGAACCACTCAGGGGCGCGGCGCTGGCAGAGGCGCTGCAACTGGGCCAGCGGCAGGCCCACGGACCGCTGGCGGTGTTCCCGCTGCGGCTGCAGGACGGCGCCGGTCCGGGCTACGTCACGCTGCGCGAGGCGATCGCCCAGGGGAGCGCGGTGGTCACCGAAGTCAGCGAGGGCGGGTCGGTGCCGGAGCTGCGCGTCTCCAACCACGGCGACGTACGCATCCTGGTGCTCGACGGCGAGGAGCTGCGCGGGGCCAAACAGAACCGCGTCCTCAGCACCAGCATCCTGATCGGCAAGCGCAGCAGCCTCGTCGTTCCGGTGAGCTGCACCGAGCAGGGCCGGTGGTCCTACGCCACTCGGGAGTTCGGAGAGAGCGAGATCGTGGCCGACCGGCAGGTGCGCTACGCGATGAAGGACAGCATCAACGCGTCGCTCGCCTCTGGCGCCGGCCATCGCTCAGACCAGGGCCGCGTCTGGCGCGAGGTCGGCGAGCTGCACCAGCGTCACGGGACGATGTCGCCGACAGCCGCCATGCGCGACGCCTACCAGACGCGCAAGGCCGACCTCGACGCCGTCCTTGCCGCATTCCCTCTGCAGGACGGCCAGCAGGGGATGCTGGTGCTGCATGGCGCGCGCGTGGTCGGCCTCGACCTCGTCTCGCGCGCGCCGCAGTACGCCGAGCTGCACGACAAGCTGCTGCGCAGTTACGCCTTCGAGGCGCTGGTGCGGGACGGGGAGCCCGGCGACAGGGCCGTCGCCGAAGCCTTCCTGGGGCGGATCGCCGACCTGCCCGGGCGCCGGTACAAGAGCCCTGGCCTCGGCTGGGACGTGCGCTACGAGGGCGGCGGCGTGCTCGGGTCCGCCCTCACCTACCGCGGCCACGCGGTGCACGCCGCGTTCTTCGACGTCGGCGGCGTGTGCGGCGCGTCCGGCGACGGCACGCCGGGCGGCGACCCGCAGGGCCGGCGCCGCCCGCGCCCGGACTGGCGCATCGCCGACGCGCGCGAGCGCGCCCGCCGGCGGCAGGCGCGCTGAGCCGGCGTCCGCGCGCCCGACAAAGATCGAAGATGGAGGAGACCATGGACAAGGACAAGCGCGACCGGGCCTACAGGGCCGCCGCCACCATCACCCGCGAGCAACTTCGCCGCGACGCGCCCGAGAGGGCGCGTACCCTGGACGAGGTCCAGGCCAGCGACGTGGTCGTGGTCGCGGGCTGCTACGACCACGTCGAGTCCGTGCTCGGCGCCCTCCAGGTGCCGCACGTGCTCGTCCAGCCGGAGCAGGTCAATCGTCTCGAGCTGCGGCCCGAGCAGCTGCTCATCGTCAACTGCCCCGGCCAGGTCTCCGGCGCGGCGGTCGCCCGTATCCGCCGCTTCGTGGAGGCCGGCGGCAGCCTGTTCACCACCGACTGGGCGCTCAAGCACGTCATCGAGCCCGCCTTCCCGGGCGTGCTCGCGTTCAGCAAGCGTCCCACCTCCGACGATGTGGTCCGCATCGAGGTCAGGGGCCACGGCAACCTCTACCTGCAGGGGGTCCTCGACGGCCAGGACGACCCGCAGTGGTGGCTGGAGGGCTCCTCGTATCCCATCACCGTGGTCGACGAGGATCGCGTGCAGGTGCTCATCGCCAGCCGCGAGCTGTGCCAGAAGTACGGCGAGGCGCCGGTGGCGGTGTGGTTCCGTTGGGGCGAAGGCGACGTCTTCCACATGATCAGCCACTACTACCTGCAGCGCACCGAGGAGCGAACGGCGCGGCACGCCGGCGCCGCCACCACGTACTTCGCAGAGAAGGGCGTGGCGGTCTCCATGGACATGCTCCAGGACCTGGACGATCTCAGCGTCGCTGAGGTCGAGTCGGCCAAGCCCTCTGCCGCCTTCATGAGCAACGTCATCATCGAGAAGAAGCGGCGGCAGCAGCGGCCGGCCGTGCAGTCAGAGGGCGACACCGGCGAGCGGTCAGGGTGAGGGTCCGCCTTGATGGTCACCCTCGACTTCGGGAGCGGCCGAGAACATGACATCACCACGCTGGACGCCCACGATCTCGTGTGGTCCGCACTTCCGGACCTGAGGACCGTCCACGACGCCAACCTGCGCCGCGCTCAGCGGCATGTCCTGCAGGAGACCTACGTGACCGTCGGCCTCGAACGCATCGCGGTCGGAACGCGGGTGCTGAGGCCACTCGAGGAGGAGATGAAGCGGCGCGGCCTCGGGGCGATCTACCGGTCCATGGGCCTGCGGGCGAGGAGCAATCGCACGTCCAGAGCCGAGGAGAACTGAGACGCAGGAGGCGGAGCGGGTGGCCGGGCCTGGAAGCCCGGCCACCCGCTCCTCTGGGGTAGGCTGAAGGCATGTCCGCCTGGTCTCCACTCCAGTACCGCGTGTACAGGATGCTGTGGATCGCTCTCCTCGCATCCAACATCGGCACCTGGATGCAGGCTGTGGGCGCCGCCTGGATGATGGTGCAGCTGAACGCGTCGCCGGCCATCGTGGCCCTGGTGCAGACGGCGACGTACCTTCCGGTCGTCTTCGTCGGCGTCCTGGCCGGCGCCGCCGCCGACATGATCGAACGGCGGCGCCTGCTCCTGATCACTCAGGGGTTCATGTTCGCGGCGGCCGGCGGCCTGGCAGTGCTCGCCGCTCTGGACGCCGTCACGCCGCTCCTGCTCCTCGGCTTCACGTTCGCCCTCGGACTGGGGGCGACGTTCAACTTCCCCGCCTGGCAGGCGATCCAGCCGGAGCTCGTGCCCGCCCACGAGCTCAAGCAGGCGGTCACGCTGGGCGGCGCCAACATCAACCTCGGCCGCGCGATCGGCCCGGCGATCGGCGGCCTGCTCATCGCCGCCGCCGGCCCGTGGCTGGTGTTCGCCCTGAACGCCGCGTCGTTCGCCTACGTGCTCATCGTTCTGTGGCGCTGGAAGCGCCCGGTGGAGGAGGTCGTCGGTCCGCCCGAACGCTTCGCCGGGGCGGTCCGGGCCGGCGTCCGTTACGCGATGTTCTCGCACATCCTTCGCGGAGTGCTGGTGCGTTCGTTCGCGTTCGGCGTCGCCAGCGCCGGCCTGATGTCGCTGCTGCCGGTCTATGCCATCGAGGTGCTTGGCTGGGGCTCAGGGGGCCTCGGTCTGCTGTTCGCGGCCATGGGCGCGGGGGCGGTGGCTACCGCCGCGGTGATCCCTCGGGTGCGCGAGCATCTCAGCGCGGATCGGGTGTTCGCGGTCGGCAGCGCGCTCGTGGCGGCGGCGCTGATCGCCCTCGCGCTCGTGCATGGACCGGTGCTCGCCGTGCTCGCCACCTTCCTGGCCGGGGTCGGCTGGTTGTTCTGCCTCTCGACGCTCAACGTCGCCTCACAGGAGGTGCTGCCCGGCTGGGTGCGCGCCCGCGGGCTCGCCCTCTACCTGACCGCCATCTCCGCCGGCATCGCCATGGGCAGCGCCCTGTGGGGCAAGCTGGCCACCTCGACCAGCGTGCCGGCGGCCTACGCATGGAGCGCGCTCGTGCTCGTCGTCACCGTCGCGCTCGCGTGGCGCTGGCGGTTCGACCGCATCGCCGATGTGGATCTGCGGCCGGCGCCGATGGCGGCGCCGGAGGCGCGGCTGGTGGAGGACGAGGACGCCGGCAGCCCGGCGCTGGTCGTCGTCGCCTACCAGATCCGGCCGGAGGCCGAGGACGAGTTCTTGCGCGCTTTGCGTCTGGTGGGCAGGGTGCGTCGCCGCACCGGCGCCACCGACTGGTCGGTCTATCGCGACGCGGACAAGCCGCACCGCTTCATCGAGACCTTCGTGCTGCCGACCTGGGACGAGCACATGCGCCAGCACCAGCGGCGCACGGTCACGGACCTCGAGCTCCAGCAGGAACTGCGTCAGTACCTTCAGGCCGGGACGGAGCCGACGGCGAAGCACTACGTCGCGCCGCCCGAGCCGTCGACGCGGCTCTGGCTGCGCTGAGCCGGGACGGTCAGGGCAGCTCGTTCGGCGGTCCGGGGCCGAGGACCGCGCCGGGCCCGGGGACCACTCTCGTGCCGAGGACCGCGCCGGGCCCTGCGGCGTCATCCGGCGCGTCCTCCGGCACGAGCTCCGGGTAGAGCACCTCGATCTCGGCGACGCGGTCGGCGATGCGCCCGCGCAGCGCCCCGTCGACGTCTTCCTCGGCGAGCCAGGCGCTCAGCGACTCGTGCTCGCCGGGGTCCGGCGGCTCCACCAGCTCGCGCAGGAACGGGTGGACGAAGCCGGCGGACGCATCCACCGTGAACAGCACGGCGTCGCGGGCGCGGGTGACGCCGACGTAGACGACCCGCCGCTCCTCCTCGACCTCGGCGGCGCTCCAGCGCGAGACGTCGCAGTCGTAGTCGGGGATGACGACCGAGTGGTACTCGCGTCCCTTGGCGGCGTGGATGGTGCCGATGACGACGCGGTCCTCCTCGGCCTCCTCGCGCGCCAGCGTGTCGTCGGCGACACCCTCGTGCGCCTCCTCGTCGGCGCGCAGGCGGTCCCAGGTGCGGAGGTAGGTGGCTGGGTCCGGATAGGTCTCGGCGAGCAGGAGGAGTGAGTCGAAGACGTCGAGCGGCCCGGCGCCGTCGGAGCCTGCGCCGGCCCCGGCCGCGGCCGCGTCGGCCTCTGCGGCCCAGTGGTCGTCGAGCCCGAAGGCCTCGACGACCGTCCACACAAGGTCCTCGGAGGTGAGCGCCGGATCTGCGAGCTCGGACTTCAGCCTCGACGCCAGCTGGACGAGCGCAGAGAGAGGACGCGGCCCGGCCGGAGGCTCCTTGGCCGCGCTCGCCCGCAGGTGCGCCCACGGCCGCGCGGCTGCCCCGGCGGCCTCGATCGTCGCGGTGCTCACGCGCCGTTCCGGCCGGCCGAGCACGGCAGTGAGGTCTGCCGGCGGCAGCTCGTCGGGCGCGCGCACCAGACACAGGTACGCGCGCAGGAGGCTCGCGGCCGGGTGCGTGAACAGCCTGCACCCCAGCGCCGGCGTCCGCGGCACGCCGCCGGCATCCAGCGCCAGCGCGACCAGCAGCTGCTGCGAGCGGTAGCGGCAGAGCACCGCGAGGCCCCGCCAGTCGCAGGCGAGGCGCGCCTTCTCGGCGCGCAAGAAGGCGCAGACCGCACCGGCGCGCCCCGGCCAGGACGGCGCGCCGAAGAACCGGACCGCGCCGTCCTGCGCCCCGGCACGCGGCCGGATGTCCTTGGCCTCACGCACCCGGTTGTTCGCCACCAGACGGGCGCCAGTCTCCACCACCGCCCTCGAGCAGCGGTAGTTGGTGCACAGCGTGTATGTGGCCGACCACGGCTTGGGAGGCATCCGCCGGTGGAACTCGAGGATGCCGCGAGGATCGGCCTGCCGCCAGCCGTAGATGAGCTGGTCGTCGTCGCCCACGACGAACAGACGGCGGTGGGGCCGCGAGAGCACGTCCACGAGGGCCAGCTGCGCCCCGTTCAGGTCCTGGAACTCATCCACCAGCACGTGGTCGAATCGGCTCTGGATGAACGCGCGGTGGGCAGGGTCGCCGAGCATGTCGGCGACGGCGAAGTAGATCTGGTCGTCGAAGGACTGCAGCCCCGTCGCGGCCTGCGCGCGGGCATACTGCGCGTGCGTGGCGGCGAATGGGACGGCGACGATGGGGGTGTCGGTGACACACTCGACCTGCACCTCGACGTCGGCCACCGGCTCGAGGGCCGCACGCACGCGGGTGAGGCCGCCCATGAAGGAGCCGACCGGGTCACTGCCGCGGCGCGGCTTGAGCTCGGGAAGAGACACGCCGGCGGTCTCCATGGCCCGGGCCATGAGGGCGCGCAGCGAGCGGCCGTCGTGGTCGAGCGAGATGCGCGCCCGCAGCACTTCACGCTGGTACCGGTAGCCGAAGGCGTTGAAGGTGGCGCAGTGGACGCCGGGCGGGCGGTCCGCGCAAGTCGAGGGGCCGGTCCGCCGCCGGCGGGCGACGCGTGCGTCCGGCGGCGAGCCGAGGCGCCGGGTCGTTGGGATGCCGAGCGCCGCGAGCCGCTCCTCCAGCTGCTCGGCGGCCTTGCGGTTGAAGGCGAGCATGAGGATGCCGGACGGGTCGGCGCCGCGGGCCACGAGCTCGACGACGCGGCTCACCAGCGTCTTGGTCTTGCCTGAGCCCGCCGGAGCCAGGACGCGCGCCGGGCCTCGGAAGTGCTCGACGGCCGCGCGCTGGGCGTCGTCGAGTTGCGCCGCATCGGGGCCGCTCGCCGGCCTGCAGGGCGAGGCGGTCCCGGCGGGTGCGGCGGATGAGGGATCGGCGGCCCCGGCGGGTGCGGCGGATGAAAGATCGGCGACCCCGGCGGGAGCGAGGGGTGGGGGCGCTACGGGGCCGGACGCCTGATCCGCCGGGCACAGTAGCCGGCCGATGTCCTCGAGATCCAGCGCGCCGGCCTCGGCGACGCCGAGGCTGCGCGGCTCGAGCTCGTACGCGCCGAACGAGAAGCCGAGGCAGAAGGGGAGGTCGCGCGCGACCAGCGGGTGGATGAGCTGCAGCAGGACGTCGCCGGCCTGCGCGGCGAACTCCTCGGCCGTGCCCTTCCAGTACCAGAGGCCGACCGGCGCGTCGCCGCCGAGGAGGGTGCGGCGGGACTCGCCGGGATCCTCCGTCCACGAGCGCCGCGAGGCGAAGCGGATACCGGGGGCCGCTGCCGCCGCTCGCTGCGCGAGGTCGCGGCGGCCCGGCACGTCGAAGAAGACGAGCCGGGGTCCGGAGACCGCCGCACTCGGCAGGGCGGAGTGCCCGCGGTGGGATCGCTTGTCGGTGGCGGTGCTCATGTGCGGCCGGCCGGTCTTGGATGCTTCGCCCGGCCGGCCATCGACGCTAGCAGGCCGACCCCTGCGCAGCGAGGGTGACGAGGGTGGACGTTGTCGCGGCCGCGTTCCGTTGCCGTCTGGTAGGCTCGGTCGATGGAAGAGACCGGCATCGACCCGACCGTGCGCGACCGGATGACCGTCGTCGAGGGCGACATCACGCGGCTCGACGTGGACGCTGTCGTGAACGCCGCCAACAGCTCACTGCTCGGCGGGGGCGGCGTGGACGGCGCCATCCACCGCGCCGCCGGGCCCGGCCTGCTCGCCGAGTGCCGTACCCTGGGCGGCTGCCCGACTGGCGAGGCGCGCATCACCGCCGGCCACGATCTGCCGGCGCGACACGTGATCCATACGGTGGGGCCGGTCTACCGCAACCATCCGCCGGCCGAGGCCGCGCGCCTCCTTCGCTCCTGCTATCTGGAGTCGCTGCGGCTGGCCGCTGAGGCTGGCCTGGAGACGATCGCCTTCCCCGGCATCTCCACGGGCGTCTACGGCTACCCCAAGTCGGAGGCCTGCGCAGGCGCCGTGAGCGCCGTCGCCGGCTGGCTCGCGGCACACGAGCTGCCGCGCGTCGTCACCTTCTGCTGCTTCGGCTCCGCCGACGCGGCGTTGTACCGGGCGCGGCTCGGGCGCACAGGCTGAACTGTCGCCTCGGCCACACACCGCGGCGGGGCGGACGCTTATGCCGTGTCGACTAGGCGAGCCGGTGCGAGACGCGTACACTCAGGAACAAGCCCGCGGGGTGCGGGCGCCATCGTGCCGTGCGACGCACGGCTGATGCGGCGAGACTGACGCCGCAGAAGGGGGAGGTGGACGAACGTGAGCGTTCTCCATGCACTGACCAGACGGCGGGGGGCCGCCCTGGTCGTCCTGGCTCTTGTGGCTGCTGTTGTACTCGTGGCGGTGGCCGCCGGATGCGGCAGCTCGACCTCGACCTCGAGCGCGAGTCCCACGCCGGCCGCGAGCGGGTCGACGGCGACCACAGGCTGGACGGCGGCCGATCTCGCGGCGCTGCAGGTCGACTCGTCGCTCAAGCCGATGCTGCCGAGCAGCATCACGAGCGCCAACAACCTGCGCGTCGCCAGCGACATCCCGTACGCGCCGTGGGAGATGTACGACCCGCCCACCAGCAAGAACCCCGCGGGCTTCGACTACGACCTCTCTCAGGCGCTCGGCGCCAAGATCGGCATCCCGACGTCGTTCAACGAGACCCCGTTCGACAGCATCATCCTGTCGATCAAGGGCGGCAAGAACGACATGATCATGTCCGACATGTACGACAACGCTCAGCGTGAGGGCCAGGGCGTCAGCTTCGTCGACTACGCTCTCGACGGCACCTCGATCCTGGTGAAGAAGGGCAACCCGAACGGCATCACCAACCTGGACAGTCTCTCCGGCAAGACCGTGGCCTGTGAGAGCGGCACGACACAGCAGGCGTTGCTGCAGAAGTTGAACGCGCAGTTCAAGAGTGCCGGCAAGCCCACCGTCACAATCCTTGCCCTCCCGAACCAGCCGGCGGCATTCCTTGCCGTCACCAGCGGCCGCGCCGTGGGCGACCTTACCGACCACTCGACCGCTGCGTACAACGCCCTGAATACCAACAACGGCAACACGTTCGAGGTCGTCTCGGACCCGAGCGCCCCGGAGGGCTATGACCCGGCGATCGTCGGCATCGGCATCGTGTCCACGAACACCGGCCTCATCAACGCTGTCCAGAAGGCGCTGCAGGACCTGATCGACGAGGGCGCCTATCAGAAGATCGTCGCCAAGTACGGGGTGCTCCCCGTCACTTCGGCGCAGGTCAACCAGGGCAGCAAGCCGCTGCCTTCGTCCAGCCCAAGCCCGTGACGCTGAAGCGGCATGGAAGCAGCTAACGTGGATCCGGGAATGGCGGCGGCCGGGGGCCGGCCGCCGCCCCCCGCCCGGAAGCCATCAAGGCCATCCCGGTCCGCCACTGGGGCCGATGGATCAGCGCGGTCATCATCATCTATCTCGCCATCGCGCTCATCTACTCGTTCATCAAGAGCCCGAACGTCGACTGGGCGACGGTCTTCGACTACATGTTCAAGCCGCTGACGCTGCGGGCCCTGGCGCTCACCATCGAGCTGACCTTCGTCACCATGGTGGTCGGCGCCATCGGCGGAACGATTCTCGCGATCATGAGGCTCTCCGAGAATCCGGTCCTTTCGTGGGTCGCCTGGGTCTACATCTGGTTCTTCCGCGGCACCCCGGTGTACGTCCAGATCATTCTCTGGGGCAACATCGGCGTGCTGTATAGCCAGTTCTACGTCGGGCTCCCGTTCACGGGCCTCGTGTTCGCGCACGGCAGCAGCGGCCTGCTGGTCAACCATCTGATAGTGGTCGCCACCCTTGCTCTCGGCCTGAACGAGGCGGCGTACGCGGCCGAGTTGGTGAGGGCCGGCATCATCTCGGTCGACGCCGGCCAGACCGAAGCCGCCACGTCGCTCGGCATGTCGCCACTGCTCGTCACTCGCCGCATCGTTCTTCCGCAGGCGATGCGTGTCATCATCCCGACGATGGGCAACGAGACGATCAGCATGCTCAAGACGACGTCGCTGCTCGCGGTGCTGGGCGGCGGCATCGAGCTGTTCGGACGGCTGCAGAGCATCTATGCACAGACGTTCCAGGTCATGCCCCTGCTGATCGTGGCATCGGCGTGGTACCTCATCTTGACGTCGATCCTGACCGTCGGCCAGGCGCGCCTGGAGGCCTACTTCGGCAAGGGCTTCGGGGCCGAGGAGACGGAAGCGGCGGAGAAGCGGGCGGCCAAGCGCGCGCAGCGGACCCTCGACCAGTCCAAGGGTCGTGCGGGGAGTGGTTGGGCATGACTGCTGACGTTCTGGGCACACCCGACAGCGGCCACCTCGTCGACGCGGCCTCCGCCGCGGCGGCGGCGCATGGCCAGCCCATGGTCAAGGCCGAGCAGGTCTGGAAGGCGTTCGGCAAGCTGGACGTGCTCAAGGGGGTCGACTTCGTCGTCCAGCCTCAGCAGACGTTCGTGCTGCTGGGGCCGTCCGGCGGCGGCAAATCGACGCTGCTCCGCTGTATCAACCACCTCGAGAAGATCGACGCCGGCCGGCTCTACGTGGCCGGCGAGCTGATGGGCTACAAGGAGCGCGGCAGCGTGCTGCACGAGATGAAGGCCCGTGACGTGGCAAGGCAGCGGTCCTCGATCGGCATGGTCTTTCAGCGCTTCAATCTGTTCGCGCACAAGACGGCGCTCGAGAACGTGATGGAAGCGCCGATCAGGGTGCAGGGTGTGCACCGCAAGCAGGCAGAGCAGGAGGCGATCGACCTGCTGACGAGCGTCGGCCTCGGGGAGAAGCTGGACACCTACCCGGCGCAGCTCTCCGGCGGCCAGCAGCAGCGCGTTGCCATCGCCCGGGCGCTGGCCATGAAGCCCAAGCTGATGCTCTTCGACGAGCCGACCTCCGCGCTCGACCCGGAACTGGTCGGCGAGGTACTGGATGTGATGAAGCAGCTCGCTCGCGACGGCATGACGATGGTGGTCGTGACGCACGAGATGGGCTTCGCCAAGGAGGTCGCCGACGGCGTCGCGCTCATGGACGGCGGCGTGATCGTCGAGCAGGGGCCGCCGCGCGAGGTGCTCGAGCACCCGCGTGAAGAGCGCACCAAGTTGTTCCTCTCCAAGGTGCTCGTCTAGACACGACCGACGCGGCCGACGGGCGCGGGCGGCGAAGTCGCCGCCCGCGCCCGTCTGCGCGAAGAGCGCAGGCACTGAGCAGCGGGAGTGCCGGCCCTCAGGCGTCCGTGAGCAGGCCGCGGCGGTCGTAGACCTCCGCGGCTTCACGCACCAGCGCCGCGCACAGGGGCGCGTGTGCGGCCTCGAGCCGGGCGGCGATAGCCTCGAGGCCGGCGGCCGTGGACCGGCCAGGCCGAAGCGCCTCGTAGATCTCCAGGACCTCGGCGTCGGTCAGCGTCGTCAGCTCCGCCGCGCGCCGCAGGTTGTCCCCGAGCTGCGGGTTGCCGTGCGCCTCCGCCACCTCCGCCTGGTGCCGCAACGTGTCCGGATGGACGCGCAGGTCGGCGGGGGAGAGGTCGCCACGCGCGGCGGCCTCGAGGGTGAGCTCGCCGATCGGCCGGCCGCTGAGCGCGCGCGGCTGCCGCCCGCCGCCGGGCGCCGATCCGCCGCCCGCCGCCGGCGTCATCGCTCGACCTCCAGGTCCACGGGCGGCGCGCCAGGCACGCTCTCGCCGCGCTCGATGGCGATCAGCGCGACCACTTCGGCGTGGTAGCGCGCCTCGATGGCCTGGTCGGTGTACGGGTTGCGCACGGGGGCCGGCCGCCGGCCCTTGGCGTGCCGGCCCGCATTGGCGCCCAGCTCCCGGTACAGCTCCGCCGTGAGTAGCGGCGCGATGGAGAGCAGTTCCAGACAGCCGAGCGGCGGCGATCCCTTGCGATGAATGAGCGCCGTGCCCTTGGCCTGCAGCCCGACGCCGACGCCTGACCCGGCGAGCTCCGCGGCCGTGAGACCGATGACTCCGAGGTCGACAGTGGACGGCACGCGCACGATGCGCGCCACGCAGTCCTCGGACTCGATGCCGGCGACGATCTGCGTCAGCGCCTCTCCGACGGGTAGTCCGGACATCGTGAACCAGAGCTTGGTGGCGAGGGCGGGGGAGACGCCGATGCAGACCTCGCGCTGGTCGTGCCCGGGCTGCGCCGGGCCGCCCTCCACGATCCTGAGGCCCGCGGCGTGAGGAATGGACGTGCCGTCGCGGGTGGCGCCAGTGGTGGCATCATCCATTGCGCAACCGATGGTGCTTGTCGCCGGAGTGATGGCAGCGCCGGCGGCGTGGCGCGCCAGCAGGTCGGCGCGCGAGCGTTGCTGGCGGATGGCGGCGATCTGCTCGCGCCGCGCCGCCGGGACCTCGTAGCCGGTGCCCGGGCCCTGATAGTCGTTCGGGTCGGTGACCTTGGAGAGGCAGTTCATCTGCTCGTCGAAGATCGCCGCCGTCTGCAGATAGTCGCCGGCGACCCGGGCGCGGCCCATGGCGAGCACGCGCCCGGCCTCTTCCTGGTAGCCAGTCGCCCGGAGCGCGCGCACCACGTCGAGGATGCCGAGCTGCCGCGCCATGATGGCGTCGGACGCGGCCAGGATCGCCTGCGGGTCTGGCGGCGTCACGTCTTTAGAGCCCTCGGCGTGGACGACCTCGGTCACGTGGTCGTCGCTGAAGCCGGTGGGGATCGACGTTGCGGGCGGGGCGGTGGGGCCGGTGGGCGCGGGGACCAGCCCGAGCTCGCGGTACACGGCCAGGCACGCGCGGGCGGCGCGTTCGCGCACACCGCGCAGCTCGTCCTCGCTCACCGGTCGCAGGGCGCCGTCCACGCCCCAGTCGCGCTGGAGCACCAGATAGTCGTCCAGGTCCTCCGCGTTGAAGTTGGAGGGCCCGAACATGTTGTCGTAGCGCGGGATGGAGCCGAAGCCGCTGAACAGGAAGTCCGAGCCGGCGAGGAACAGGGGGACGGTGTGGGCCGTGCGGCGCATATCAGACTCGGAGACGAGCGCGTCGTTGCCCGAGCACGACTCGAGGTCGCGGAGCATGACGAGGAGGTTCTCGGCGAGCAGCTCGCGCATGCCGTCGGGTACGCAGCCGACGACGCTTGCGCCATCGATGCCGCCGTTCTGCACACCTTGGGCGCCCATGGCTCGGGCGAGAGAGACGCAGCGCGACTCGAGGCTGAACATCGAGCGGCTCTCGGCGGCGCCCATGAGGGCTTCCGCACCGCCGCCGCTCGTCACCCGCATCTTGAGCCCGCGCGAGGCGTAGGCCGAGCAGAGGAACGCCTTGGACCAGGGCGTGTCGTCGCCATCGATGAACACCTTCTCGGTGCCGTAGAGGCTGACCGTCTCGGCGTAGGTGGTGAGGCCGCGGAGGCCGAGATCCAGTTCGAGGGCCTCCTCGACCGAACACTGGGTGAGGGCGCCGGCGGCGCCGACCTGCGAGCCGATGAGCACGGCCAGGGCGTTGGAGGGCGCGTCGGCGTTGACGGGCACGGTGGTCTCGACCTCGCGGAAGCCGTAGGCGACTGCGGTGGCCGCGTCGGCGGCGAGCAGCAACGGGTCGTCGAGCCGGTTGGTGACGTGCGCCTGGTTGCTGGGCGTGCGGCGCACGCGGAGCTTGCTGATGGCCATTTGGAGCTCGACCGGGCGCAGGATGGCGACGACCCGGGCGAGCTTCTCGGGGGTGGCGCCGGCGGCGAGGCGGACGACGTCCGCGCGCGGGACGCCGGGGTCGACGATCAGACGGGCGAACGCGACCTCGTCGAGGGCGTTCGCCTCCACCGCGACCTCGGGGTCGATGCCGCGCGCGGCGATGAAGGCGTCGATCAGGTCGAAGTCGGCGGCCGCGTGACCGTCGAGCTCGGTGACGCGGCCGGCTGCGCCGAGGGCGACGGAGGGCTCGGGATCGTTCGCCGAGGCGAACGCGACGAGCCCGGCCTCGTCGTCCCGCTCGGCGAAGCCGTCGAGGTTGACCGGCCTCGCGTCGAGGGCGGCGAAGCGGCCGAGCCGGCGCGGCTGGTCGCCGGGACGCCCGGCCGGCGCCGGCCGGGCGTCGTCATCAGCGCCCCTCGTCGCGCTGCCGGCGCCGTCTGCCTCGGGCGTCACGGGTCTCTCCGTCACCTCAGCGCTCCCCCGTACCGGTGAGCCTTCGAGAGCGCCGCCGCAAGACTGCGGACGACCGTGTCGAGGGCTTCGCCCGATGGTGTCACGAAGCCGGTGTCGTCGCCAGCGTGGACGGGTCGCGGTGGCTCTGGCGGCGGAGCCCGCCTCGCCCGGGGTCCCCTACGCGTCACCCCTTGACGCGCCGCCCCAGGTCGACGGTGAAGTAGCGTCTGCCGTCGTTGCCGGCGACGATGCCCACGCCGACGTCACGCAGCCGCGCCGTGAGCAGCACGGCCCGGTGCGCCGGGCTTCCCATCCAGAGCTTGACGATCACCTGCGGCGTCGCCGCGACTGAGCCGATCGTCGCGCAGGCGAGGGTCTCACCCGCCGTCCACTGCGTGCAGCCGTCGGTGGTGTAGCCGAAGTGACGCACGCGCGTACCCACGGTCCAGCCGTTGGCACTGACGTGGCTGAGGAGCCCGCGCCGGGCCAGCTCGCTCGCGTGCGAGCGGGCGGCGCGGGTCAGTGAGGAGTGAAAGGAGACTCTGGCGAGCCCCCGCGAGCTGCGTTCGTGGTTCACGGCCGCGATGACGAGGCGCTCGCTCCGGGTAGGCGTGATGACCGCCTCCGCCGCGGCCGGCAGCAGCGCCAACGTCAGCGCCGGCATGCCAAGGGTGAGGGACAGAAGGATGATGGTGAGGCCCTTTCTCATGGGCGCCTCCCGATGGTCGCTCGCCGTGACGCGGCACGCCACGACCGTGCCTTGGGTGTCCTTGAGAGGGGAGAAGTAGCCGGGACCGTCCCCTGACGGCAGCGGTTTCGGGCACGCTACACGCCCGCCGGCGTGTTGTCCACCCGGGCGACGGAGAATGGACGAGTGGCCGCCCCAACGTACACTCATGGTGACAGCGATCCAGGAGACACGGCATGACCCAGGACCAGGACGTGACGCCGGCGGAGCATCTGCCGGAGGATTTCCACGTGTACGTCGACTCGCGCTTCGGCTTCAGCGTGGCGATGCCGAAGCGCTTCGAGATCCTCCCGGACACGATCGATCCGCTGGCGCGCACGATGCGCGGCGTGCACGATCTGTCCACAGAAGAGGAAGTGGAGCAGCAGGCCCACTGGCCGATCGGTTTCTGGGATCCGGACGTCCTCGGCGAGATAGAGGACGGGACCCTGCAGCCGCTTCGCCTGTTCGAGTTCGACGCGATCCGTGGGCGTGACGAGCCGCTGAGCGACGAGCAGGCCGAGCGGATGTGGCTGGATATCCAAGGTTTCATGCCGGAGACCCTGGCGAGCGGGCAGTTGCCGGGCTACGAGTTCCTGGGGGCCGGCGAGGCCATGCTGGGGCACATGCCCGCGCTGGCGTTCGAGTACCGCTGGGACGGCGTGCGGCCGGGCTCCTTCGGCGGCGACCACGCCCGCATCGTGTGGTCGCTGGGGCCGATGACCATCTACCACGTCTACTATCACTGCTCCGGCGAGGAGTGGGAGGCGCGCCGGCCGGAGCTCGACGCGATCCTGGCGTCGTTCGAGCTGCTGCAGCAGGGCGAGGGCGGAGAAGAGGCGGCGCCGAGCGGGGAAGGAACGGCGCCGGGCGTGGACTAGGCTAGGCGGTCACGCCGCGGCGCAGGAAGTCGTCCACCCCGGCCGCGACCGTGTCGTAGAAGCGATTCCCGTCGACGAGGTTCACGATCCCGTTGCGCTGGAAGTCGTGCAGCAGGCCGGTGGTGGCCCTGGCGAAGGCCAGTTCGACCCCGCCGTCGTGCAGCTCGGCGATCAGGCCCTTGAGCATCGCCGCCGCGGTGGTGTCCATGCGCGGCACGGCGCCGACGTGGACCAGCAGCTCGCGTACGGGCGGCGTCTGGTCGCGCACCAGCGAGCGCACGGTCTCCTGGAACCAGCGCGCGTTGGCGAAGAAGAGCTCGCCGTCGACGCGCAGGATCACGAGACCGGGGAAGGTCTCGCAGTCGGGGTGGTCCTCGATACCACGGTACCGCAGCCGTTCGTCGTCGACCGCCCCGGGCGCTCGTCCCAGCACGGCGCTGGTGGGCCGGTAGGCGCGATACACCAGCGCCAGCAGCGAGACGACCACCGCGATGGCCAGCCCCATGAGGAGGCCGAACACCAGGACCCCGGCGAAGCAGAGGAGGGCGAGGACGAAGTCGGTCGGGTCGGTGTGCCGCAGACGGCGCAGGGCGCGAATGTCGACCAGATGGGCGACGGCGGCGATGACGATCGCCCCCAGCACCGCCTCGGGCAGGTCGTGGAACAGGGGCATGAGGAACAGCATCGTCACGACGAGGAAGCAGAAGAGGACGATGCTCGAGAGCTGCGTCTTGACGCCCGACGAGTCGGCCACCGCGGACCGCGAGAGGCTGGCGTCGACGGCGAACCCCTGCAACAGGCCCGCCCCGAGATTGGCGACGCCGAGCGCGAGGAGCTCCTGGTCGGCGTCCACTTCGTAGTGGTGCTTGGCGGCGAGGGCACGGGCGCCGGCCACCGACTCCGCGAAGCAGATCAGCGCGAGGGCGAAGGCATCGGGCAGCAGATCGGTCACGTCGCCGAGTCTGAGGCTGGGGAAGGTCAGGGAGGGCAGGCCGTCCGGCATCGTGCCGACGATCGCCACGCCGTGGTCCTGCAGGTTGAAGACGGCGACCGCGGCGATCCCGAGCGCCACGGCGACCAGCATGGCCGGCACCTTGGGGGCATACGCGCGCAGCGCGAAGATGACCGCCAGCGACACGAGGCCGATGGCCAGCGTCGTGACGTTGATGTCGCCGAGCTGACGAGCCAGCACCGTGAGCTTGCCGAAGAACCCGGTGCCGCCGCCTTCCACGCCCAGCAGCTTCGACAGCTGGCCGACGCCGATGACCAGGGCGAGGCCGGCGACGAAGCCGGTCAGCACCGGGCGCGCGAAGAAGTCAGCGATGAACCCGGCGCGCGCGAGCCCGGCGACGAGCAGCAGCACGCCGACGAGGAGAGCCAGCAGCGCGGAGAGCGCGATGAAGCGGCCGCTGTCGCCGAGCGCGACCCGCGCGACGACGGCCGCCGAGTAGGCGGCGATCGCCGAGCTCGGCCCGACGGTCAACTGCCGGCAGGTGCCGAAGACCGCATAGGCGAGCAGCGGCGCCAGGGCGGCGAACAGGCCGGTCGCCGGCGGCATGCCGGCCAGCGAGGCGTAGGCGATGCCCTCCGGCACGAGGACCGCCCAGACCGCCGCCGCCGCGATGAGGTCCGGCCGCAGCCAGCGTCGCTCGTACTGCGGCAGCCAGTGACGGATGGGCAGCGACGGCGGCTCCAGCCGGTACCAGTGCAACACCCGCTTCGCCACGCCCACGTCCTCCTCGTCGGTCTTGCGGCAGGGGAGCGCCGTTGGCGGCATTGTACGTCGCGCGGCAACTACTCCTCGTCGAAGGCCCCGGTGATGGCGGAGTCGCCATCGAGGATCTCATCGTCACCAAGGCGAGTCATCTGACGAGAGTCGTGATCCCAGCCCTGCTACGCGCAGACGGGGGCGAAGATGCAACTGCGGCAGAGGCCGCTCTCGCGGCGCGCGAAGGCCGCCATCTCGAGGGGGATGTTCCGCTCCGCGTCGGCCAGCAGGGAGTACATCTGGGCGACGCCGGCGCGCAGGATCTCGGCGGCCTGTTCGCGGAAGTCCGGGGCGGCCCCGACCGGCTGCGTGCTGCCCGCCGCCACGTACTCCAGGTAGCCGCGGATCTCGAGGCCCTCGAGCTCGGGATAGGTCTCGATGGCCCACCACATCTGCAGCAGGACCTGCATCGCCTGGGTGTCGTCCTCGCGGCCGGTCTTCCAGTCGATGACGTGCAGGACGCCTTCGTGCACGTAGGAGAGGTCCGGCGCCGCGAAGACCTTCACGCCGTCGTGCTCGAAGCTGGCGAAGTCGGGGACGTTGACGCGCCCGCCGCCGCCGCACGCGCGAAGGCGCTCCCAGTGGGACGTCGCCAGCAGGCCCTGCATGGACGGCCCGGCCTTCTGGTTGAGGCGGTCCGTCTCGGGCTGCGTGTCCTGGTCCATGTAGAGCGAGCGGAGCATGGTGACGCGGTTCGGCCGGGCCTCGAAGGCGGCCCGGCCGTTCTTGGACCGCGTCCACAGCTGGCGCAAGGCCTCGCGCGTCCGGGCCTCCAACTCGTCCGCCGCGGGCAGCGCCTCGCCCGCCCGCGCGGCGGCCTCGAGCTCCCGCGCCCGCACGTCGATCTGCTGCCCGAGGAGCGCGTCCAGCGAGGTGAGCTTGCCCAGGCGGTAGGCCACGCGCGTCTCCGTGGAGGCGTCGTCCAGCCAGCCGTTCCAGCCGAGGTAGTACGTGCAGTAGTAGGCGCGCGGGCACTGGTCGAGCTTGCGCTGGCGGCTGATCGACCAGCTGAACTCCGGATAGGGCCTGATCTCGAACGTCATGTCGCGCACACCTCCTCGTGCAACTCAGTCTCCGCCTCTTCGGGCACCGGGGCCAGCGCCTCGATCCATTCCCTGTCCGGCCAGACGGTGTCGCCGGCCAGACCGGTCGGCAGTGAGACGACCCACGTCACCCCGTCTGCAGGGAATAGCTGTACTGCCAAAGGCACCTCCGGTGGCATAGGGCAGAGCGCCGCGCGCCGGCTCGCACCCCAAGCCCTCTCGGTCGCGAGCCGTCTTCGTGGAATACGTCAGTGTAGTGGAGGAGTCGGACGGAAGAAGTGTCCACCGGGCGCGTTGGTCGTCACCCTTGCCGACCGGACTAAGAACGGATACAATTCGGGTCATGGTTGACGTCCAAATCGAATCCATCGAACGCGAGCTGCTCGACTCTCCCGAGGTGGTGCGTTGGGCCTACGGGCTGCTGGCCCGCTCCCAGACCATGGGCTTCTGTCCACAGGGTGCGGCGCACACGCACCTCGATCTGGCCCTGTTGGACGAGCTCGCCGCCTCCCTGCTGAGCGTGGGCGTGGCGGGCGAGGCGGCAGCCCGCCTGCGTGCGGACATCGCGAGCCGGCGCAGGCCGCGCGTCACAGCGGACGACCTGCGCGCCGTCGTGGAGGCTCTCGACGCGTCGCCGATGCCGCGTGGCGAGTGGCAGCCGGCGCGCGAGCTGCTTGGCGACGAGCTTCTCGCGCGCCTCGTGGGCGGCGTCTCCCAGTCCTCGCTGCACCGCTACGCGAGCGGGGCGCGCGAGACGCCGGACGACATCGCCTGGCGATTGCACGTGGTGGCCAGGCTGTTGGCGGCGCTGCTGGGCTCCTACAACGCCTACGGCGTGCGACGCTGGTTCGAGCGTCGCCGCACGGCTCTCGGTGGGCTGGCGCCCGTGCAGGTGCTCGAGACGGCCGGGGATGAGGACGATGAGCTCCTGCTCACGGCGATCGCCCTGGCGGACGACCTCGTCGGCGCCGGCCCGGCCACCTGACGAGGCGAAGGCCGGCGCTCGCCCGTGATCTGGTTCCGCACCTGCGACGCGCGCTGGCCGTTCTTCTGGGATACGCGGGACCAGCGGCCCGGCCGCTGGCATGGACCGGGAGACGGCCCTGTGCAGTACCTGGCCGACACCCCCGATGGCGCATGGGCGGAGTTCCTCCGGCACGAGGAGATCACCGACCCGGCCGACCTGGCGGGCGTCGAGCGGGCCGTCTGGGCGGTCGACGTCGCCATCGAGGACGAGCGGACGCGGCGGCCGGCGCTGGACGCCCCGACGCTCCGCGGCGGATTGGCGAGCTACCTGGCTTGCCAGGCGGAGGCCAGGCGGCTCCGCGCCCGCGGCGCGACGGCCCTGCGGGCGCCCAGCGCCGCGCTGCTTCCGGGTGGCGCCGGAGGTCAGGTGACCCGCGACGGCGCCCTGACCGAGGCCCGTCGTCGCGACGGCCGCGTGCTCGCCCTGTTCGGACCAAGGCCCGGATACAAGGGCTGGCGCTGCGCGCTGCGCGGCCGGCCACACGAGCGCCTCCTGGCCCTGGTTCGGCACCTGTAGGTCACCGCGTCGCCGGAACGGAGCTGCCGCGGAGACGCGAGGGCCGTCGACCCATATGCCGGGTTACTTCCGCCAGAGCGGGTGCCGCGCGGCCCCCGCCGCCGGGTATGCTGGGAGCGAATGGATGCGCTTCAGCTCAGTGAGTGCCCGCTCTGCCGACGCCTCGCCGCCGGGGAGCTGCTGCACCGGTCGCCCGACGGCCTCGTGGTCGCCTTCCGTGACGCCTTTCCGCTCGCCGAGGGCCACACGCTGGTCGTCCCGCGCCGCCACGAGCCCGACCTGCTCCGCCTCAAGGGCGAGGAGTCGGCGGCTCTCTGGAGGCTGGTCATGGACGTCGCCGCCGAGATCAGGGACGAGTTCGGGGCCGACGGCCTGACCGTCGGGGTCAACGTCGGCGAGGCAGCGGGTCAGACCGTCGCCCACGTGCACGTGCACATCGTGCCGCGGCACTCGGGTGACGTGCCGGACCCGCGCGGAGGCATCCGCTGGGTGATCCCGGAGCGCGCCGCGTACTGGGGGACGAGCCATCTCGACGGGGAAGAGGAAGAATGACGGAGCCGAAGAACGGACCCGCGGCGGAGTCGCAGGACGGACCCGCGCCGGAGTCGCAGGACGAACCGCCGGAGTCGCAAGCTGGCCCCGCGCCAGAGTCTCAGGACGAACCCGCTCCGGCGGACGACACAGCCGCCGGGCCGCCGGTCTGGCAGGAGCGCGACGCCTGGCTGGCGCTCGACGACCTCGATGCGTCGCCGACGCTCGTGCCGGCGAGCGAGTGGCCGGCCGGCGCTGAGGGTCTGGACCGGCCGGGGCTCTTCGCCTTCTGGGTCGACGAGGCCGGCGCCGCCGATCTCGCGCGCGGCCTCGACCTGCCGTTCGAGGCCGGGCGCATCTTCGTCGGGCAAGCCGGAGCCACGAAGTGGCCCTCCGGCCGTGCCAACACCGACACGCTCGGGGACCGCATCGCCCGGACTCACCTGACGGGCAAGGTCCGCAGCTCCGTCGTCCGCCTGACGCTTGCGTCCGTCCTCTTCGTCCAGCTCGACCTGGTGGTGCAGGCGTCGGCGCTCCTGCAAGCCTCGGCCGAACAGGCGCTGAGCGACTGGATGAGCGCGCACCTCTCCGTCGCGGTCCATCCACATGACGACCGAGACACCCTGGCCGGCCTCGAGCAGGCCGTCGTCCAGCGTCTCGACCCGCCGCTGAACATCGAGGACCACGTGCCGGCGACGTCGGTGCGCCAGAGCGTCGTCGCCCTGCGCAGGAGGATCAGCCGGGAGGGCTAACCCTATCCGACGGCCCAGACGGACGCGGGGTCTCCTCGCGTCGGGCGAGCACCGCTTTCTCGCCGCGCACCTGCTCGAGACGTTTCGCCAGATCGCCGGCACGCGACGGTTTCACGCTCCGGTCCCCGGGCACCCCTGTACCACCACACCGATTTGCGGCATGAAGGAGGGACCCCGTGGACAACGCAGGCGTTGATTTCGACAGCGGAACAGCAGGCGACCTTGGCGCGACCCCGCTACGACTACTCGTCGGTGACCCGGGCCATGGTCCGCGGCATGGACGTGATGGCGGGCGCGGAGACGACCGTCTTCAAGGCGCGGATCGTCGAGACCCTCGCGCCGATACCGTACCGAGCGTGGGAGAACCGCGAGTACGGCCGCCTCTCCAGGCACGATGGCGACGACGCGCTGGTGCGCGAGGCGGAGGCCGTGGTCCGCTGGGGAAGGGAGGCTCAGGACACCGAGTACCAGCACCTGCGCGTGATCGGCGCCAAGCTCAGAGAGGGAGATGAACAGGGCCCGCGCCGCCTGTCGCGTCCGATGCCCGACCTCATGGCCGGGTCCTGGGCGGTCATGTCGCGCACTCTCGCGCGCACGTCCATGCGCCGCTCGTTCCTCCTCAACGCCGAGGCCGAGGACCACGCCGAGCATTACTACGCCGAACTGGTCGAGGCGCATCCGGAGTGGGAGGAACTGCCCGTGACCAGCGACGTGGTGCGTGGCTACGGCGAGTTCAGCTGCTGGGCCGACGTCTTCCGCCGCATCGGCCTCGACGAGCGCGACCACCGCAACGCGAGCTTCGCGTTCGCCGGCATGCCCGAGTTCATCGTGAGCTACGAGGGCATGCCGGAGACTCCGAGGCTGGAGCGGGGCGAGGGCTGAGACGCGCCTGCGGCGCTCCGGCCGGCGGCGGCGGGCGAACGCAGGCCCCGCCCGCCGCGTCTTGTGGGCGAGTACACTGGACGCCCGACGCTTCCCGTCAGGCGTTCCGAGGGAGGGGCTCCAAGCTGACCGCCGCCAGCATCCCATGTGCAGTCCATCGCCACGCGCCGAGCAGGGCCGCGGGCCCGGGCGCGCGCTTCGCGATCCTCGCCGCAGCCGGCGTGCTCGTCCTCGCCGTGCTCGTCGGCCTGGCCGCGATCACCGCGGCGCCGGCGTCGGCCGGCTCCTACGTCAATCCTTCGCCGGCCGAGATCCGCGCCAAGCTGAACGCCGCGGCCGTCCTCCGCAACGTCCCGCCCAAGATCCTCTACGGCATCGCCTACCAGGAGAGTACCTGGCGCCAGTTCGACGCCAATGGCGATCCGCTCATCGGCTCAGACGGCAAGGGCATCGGCATCATGCAGGTCACGTCCATCCCGACCGGCGTCGACGTCGCGCGCCTCGGGACCGACATCGACTACAACATCGCGGTGGGCGCGGACATCCTCGTCACCAAGTGGGGGTACGCGCCGTCGGTCTTCGCGGTGATCGGCGACGGGAACCCGCGCTGCTACGAGGACTGGTTCTTCGCGGTGTGGGCGTACAACGGCCTCAAGGCGAACAACCCGTACCCGGGCCGGATCTGGGATCACATCATCGACGGCCGGGGTCTGTGGACCGGGCTCCCTTTGACCAAGGTCGCCACGTCGTGGCTGGTGGATGGGCTCCCGCCGCAGACGGGGCCGGTCGCGAGGCCGCAGCCGGAGCACTGGTGGAGCCCCACGCCGCTGCCCAGGCCCGTGCTGAGCGCGCCGCGCGCGCGGAAGAGGGTCGCGGTCGGTGACCGGTTCACCGTCTCGGGCACGCTCTCGCCGAAGCACCCGGC
This sequence comes from uncultured Thermoleophilia bacterium, assembly GCA_963784975.1. Taxonomy (GTDB): domain Bacteria; phylum Actinomycetota; class Thermoleophilia; order UBA2241; family UBA2241; genus CAIXSE01. The sequence continues at coordinate 43,212 of CAWAUK010000013.1, forward strand.
CGGCGCGCACTCCGTCGAGCTGCGTTTGTCGCGCTGGAACGGCTCCAGCTGGGTCCTGCGCCGCACGGTGCTGACGACCAACCGTGACTCCGGCGATGTCACGCGCTGGGCGGCCACCTTCGCGCTCGGCGTGACCGGCCGCTGGAAGGTCGTCGCCGCGGCGCTCGCCGACGCCGACCACTCCGCGGCGACCTCGTCGGCGGCGCGCGTCACGGCGGTCAAGGGCACGTGAGCGACGAGCGCCATCTGCCGCGGAAGAGGAGGGCGAAGGGATCGGAGGACGACTTCGCCTCCTACGCCTGGCTGCTCATCGGGACGTTCCGGACGGCGGCCGGCTGGCTGGACCTGACGGCCGGCCGCCTCCGCTTCTCCACGACCGACGAGGTGGTGTTCGACGTCCCGCTCGCCGAGGTCACGCATGTCGTCTGGCCCTGGTACTACTTCGGCGGCGGCGTGAAGCTGAGCGCCGCCGGAGAGCACTACCGGTTCTCGTTCGTGCTCCCCAACGGCGCCGAGTACCCGACGGCGCGGATTGCGGCCGAGGCCGGCGACCCGGCCGCCTTGGGCATCGTGTGGCAGAAGGCGAGTGACATCGGCGCCGGCCGCGGTGTGGGCAGAGAGTGGCGGCGGCGGCTCGCGGCCGGGGTCGCTGCCGGGCCCGAAGGCGGTGTCGCGTCCGCGCCCGCGGACGGCTCTTCGTCCACGCCCGCGGGCGACGCCTCATCCACGCCCGCGGATCCCTCGGCCGGCGGCTGACTCAGCGCGCGGCGAGGTCCTCGAGGTCGCCCGCCGTCAGGCGAAGCGACCTCACCTGCTGGTGGCCGGTGCGGACGCGGCCCTCGCGCTCGATCGGCAGGAGGAAGAACCCGTCCATGACCTCCTGCAGGCGCTCCACCCACGGCTCCGCCTCGCCGTGCGGGATCACGAGGAGCGAGGAGAACGTCTGTTCGGGCGTGTAGAGCATGCCCAGCAGCTGGAGGGGCGCCGCCGGGTCTGCGCCGGGCGGCGCCAGCCGCGCCAGCTGCAGCACCGGGAACCCGCGCCAGTAGACGGCGGTGGTCTCGACCTCCTCCGCTCCCGTGCGCCGCATGAAGGCGGAGGCCTCGCGGCGCGTGACCTCGTCCCAGTCCCACCCGCCCAGCACGCCGGGCTGCAGCCGCTGGTGGTCGGTGGTCACGAGCAGGCTGGGCGCGAGGCCGCGGGCTATGCCCTCGACGCTCGCGTCGCGCGTCGTGAAGAGCACCCCGGCGGCGATCTGTGTCGGGATGCGCGCGCTCCACGCGGCGCGCAGCCGCGGCTCCGCGGGGTCGTCGGTCCGGGCGAGCAGCTCGTCGTCGTAGGTGACGCCGAAGCCGTGACTCGCCTTGGTGTACGTGACGATGGCCATGGTGCGTTCCAGTCGTGGGGGGACTCAGCATACGTGAGACGGCGCGCGGCCGCTGCGCGTTCAGACACTGGACGAACGTGCCTGGGCTGCGGCCCGGGCCTGGGGCGACCGCTTCCTGCGCCTGCGGCCGTGGTTGCGATACGCTTGACGGCGTGCGGGTCGCCCTCTTCATCACCTGCGTCGCCGACACGCTGTTCCCGGAGACGGGGACAGCCGTGGTGCGCGTTCTGGAGCGGCTGGGACACGAGGTCGTGTTCCCGGCCGAGCAGACGTGCTGCGGGCAGATGCACGTCAACAGCGGCTATCGGGATGGCGCCCTGCGCCTGGCGCGACGGTTCGTGGATGCGATGAGCCGGGACGACGGCGTCGACGCGGTCGTCTCGCCGTCGTCCTCGTGCGTGGGCTGGGTGCGCGAGCTGCTGCCGGGAGTGGCTCGCGAGGCCGGGGAGGAGCAGCTCGCGCGCGACGCCGAAGCGCTCGGCGGCAGGCTCTTCGAGTTCTCCGAGTTCCTCGTCCGCCGCCTCGGCGTGGACGACGTCGGCGCGGCGTACGCGCGGCGCGTCACGTATCACCCCACCTGCCACTCGCTGCGCGTGACACGCATCGGCGGCGCGCCGCTGCGCCTGCTCGCCGGCGTGCGAGGGCTCGAGCTGCTCGAACTGCCGGAGGCCACCGAGTGCTGCGGCTTCGGCGGCACGTTCTCGATCAAGAACGCCGACGTCTCGCTGGCCATGCTCGGCGACAAGTGCGCGAACATCGTGGCGACCGGCGCGGAGGTCGTGACGGCCGTCGACCCGTCTTGCCTGCTGCACATCGGCGGCGGGCTGAGCCGGCTGGCGCCGGCGGCGCCCGGAGGGCGCGGCCCGGCGGTCCGTGCCGTGCATCTGGCGCAGATCCTGGCGGCGGACGGGCGGGCGGCGGAGCGCGCGGCGCCGGGGCGGGGCCCGTGGGGGCGCGCGGAGGACGCACCGTGAGCCGCGCGCACGACTTCCCGGCGGCGGCGCGCGAAGCGCTCGCCGACGAACAGCTGCACGCCAACCTGCGCGGCGCCACGCAGACCATCCGCGCGCGGCGGGCCGCGGCCATCGCGGGACTCCCCGACTGGGAGGAGCTCCGCGAGCAGGCGCGGCGCGTCAAGGACGACGCGCTCGACCGCCTCGACGAGCTGCTGGAGGAGTTCCAGACGGCCGCCGAGGCGGCCGGCGCACGGGTGCATCGCGCCGCCGACGCGGCGGCCGCCAACGACGTCGTCGCCGGCATCGCCCGCGCCCACGGCGTCACCGAGCTCGTCAAGATGAAGTCCCTGGCTACCGACGAGATCGGCCTCGACGCCGCGCTCGCGGCGTCCGGCGTCGAGGCCGTCGAGACCGACCTGGCCGAGCTCATCGTGCAGCTGGCCGGCGACACCGCCTCACACATCCTGGTGCCGGCGGTCCACTACAGCCGCGGCCAGGTCCGTGACCTCTTCCTGCGTACTATCGCGCCCGGGGCCGATCTCTCCGACGACCCGCAGGAGCTCGCCGAGGTCTCGCGCCTCTACCTGCGCGAGCGCTTCCTGCGCGCGCGCATGGGTGTGACCGGCGCCAACGTCGGCGTCGCCGAGACCGGAACCGTCTGCGTGGTCGAGAACGAGGGCAACGGCCGCATGTGCACCACCCTGCCCCCCGTGCTGGTCACCGTCATGGGCATCGAGAAGGTCGTCCCGACGCTCGGGGACCTGGCCCTGCTGCTCCGCCTGCTGCCGCGCTCGGCGACCGGGGAGCGCATGAGCTCGTATGTGTCGCTGCTCACCGGGGTGATGCAGGACGACGGGCCGCAGGAGTACCACATCGTGCTGCTCGACAACGGCCGCCGCAGGGCGTTGGCCGACCCGGTGGGCAGGCAGGCGCTCCGCTGCATCCGCTGCAGCGCCTGCCTCAACGTGTGCCCGGTGTACACGCGCGTGGGCGGGCACGCGTATGGGTCCATTTACCCTGGACCCATCGGCGCGATCCTGACGCCGCAGCTCTGGGGGATGGAGGAGCACGCCAAGCTGCCGTTCGCCTCGTCGCTCTGCGGCGCGTGCGCCGAGGTCTGCCCGGTCGGCATCGACTTCCCGGAGGTGCTGCTGCACCTGCGGGCGCGGGCCGTGCGCGAGCAGGCGCCCGCGCCCGAGAAGGCGGCGTTCGCCGCCGCGGCGTGGGCGTTCGGCTCGCCGCGGCGCTTCGCCGCCGCGCAGAAGCTGGGGAGGGTCGCCGAGCTGCCGCTCGAACGCGGCGGCCTCGTGCATCGCCTGCCCGGCCCGCTCGCGGGCTGGACGCGGGGGCGCGACCTGCGCCCCGTGGCGCGCGAGACGTTCCGCGAGTGGTGGGCGCGCGAGCGCGGCGCCGCCGGAGATGGCGCCGACGGCCCGGCCGACGCTGCGTGCGAGAGCGGTCCATCCGCCGCCGACGCCCGCTGGCGCGAGGAGGAGACGTGACCGCGACGGTCGACCTGTTCGTCGAGCGGCTCGGCCTGCAGCACGTCGAGGTCTGCCGCGTCGCCGCCGATGAGGTCGCGGCGGAGGCCGGCCGAGTCTGCACCGAGCGAGGCCTGCGAGAGCTCGGCGTCCCGCCGGCCCTGCCGTTCGAGTGGCGCCCGGCCGGCGTCGACGTGGTCGAAGACCACGACCTCGCGCCGGCCGAGCTAGACGCGCTGGACGCCGCGCTCACAGGCTGCACGCTCGCGATCGCGGAGACGGGCTCGCTCGTGCTCGCTGCCGGCCCTGCCGACGGGCGGCGAGCCCTCTCGCTCGTCCCCGACGTCTACCTCTGCGTCGTCTCGGAGGGCCAGATCGAGCCGGACCTGCCGGCGGCGATGCCGCGTATCGCCGCCCTCATCCGCGACGAGGGCCGGCCGGTGGTCTTCGTCTCCGGCCCCTCCGCCACGTCCGACATCGAGCTCCAGCGCGTCGCAGGCGTCCACGGCCCGCGGCAGCTCGTCGTCCTGCTCTTCTCTTAGACGGCGAGCCTCGGCCGGCACGAGGCGACCCGGGATCACGCCGGTCGCCCGGCTTGCGCGGCGGCCCCAGCGGGTACCACGGCGCCATGACACGCAACCGACTCGAGGCCTTCAGCGACGGCGTCATCGCCATCCTCATCACCATCATGGTGCTCGGGTTGACGGTGCCCACCGTGCACACCGTCAAGGACCCGGCCTCGATCTCGGCGCTTTGGCACCTGCGCCACATCTTCCTCAGTTACGTCATCAGCTTCGTCTACCTGGCCATCTACTGGAACAACCATCACCACGCGCTGTACCTGACCGAGCGCGTCACCGGCGCGGTGCTCTGGGCCAACATGCACCTGCTCTTCTGGCTTTCGCTGGTGCCGTTCGTCACCGGCTGGATGGGGGAGAACAACTTCGCCGCGACGCCGACCGCCGTGTATGGGGTCGTGCTCCTGATGGCGGCGATCGCCTACTTCATCCTCGTTCGCGCCATCATCCGCAGTCAGGGCAGGGACTCGCTGCTCGCCCGCGCCGTCGGCAGCGATCGCAAAGGCAAGATCTCCATCGCGCTGTACGCCGTCGCGATCCCACTGGCGCTCATCGCGTCGTGGGCGGCACTCGGCATCTACATGCTCGTCGCGGTCATCTGGCTCGTCCCCGACCGGCGCATCGAGAAGGTCGTGCTCGACTGCGAGAACGGGATCGGCGTGGACTGTCCGGTCGACGACGCGTGAGGCGAAGGGAGCGATATGCAGACCGTTTCACTCCCGGATGACCCGGGTACCGTCACCGCCAGCAGCCAGGACCCCGGGCCGGTGACGAAGTGTCCCCGGCCCTTCACGGCAAAGGAGCGACATGGCAGTCCAGGTAGGTCAGCCCGCACCCGACTTCGACCTCAAGGGCGTCGTGGATGGCGAGTTCGTCGACGTGAAGCTCAGCGACTACCGCGGCAAGTGGGTCGTCCTGTTCTTCTATCCGCTCGACTTCACGTTCGTCTGCCCCACGGAGATCCAGGGCTTCGCCAAGCACAACGACGAGTTCGAGGCGCTCGGCGCTCAGGTCTTCGGCGCCAGCGTGGACAGCGAGCACAGCCACAAGGCGTGGATCGAGCGGGACTTCGGCGGCTCTCTGCCGTTCCCGCTCCTCAGCGACATCCGGCGTGAGGCGACGGAGGATTACGGCGTCCTCCTGCCCGACGGCATCGCACTCCGCGGGACGTTCATCGTCGACCCCGAGGGCACGCTCAAGTACGCCGTGGTGCATTCCAACAACATCGGTCGCAATACCGACGAGACGCTCCGCGTTCTTCAGGCGCTCCAGACCGGCGAGCTCTGCCCCGTCGACTGGCGCCCCGGTGAGGCCACGCTGAGCTAGAGCATGAGCACGGCCGCGGCGCCGCGAGGCGGCCGCGCGCGTCCTCGTGTGAGGGGCGCCGCGAAGCCTCGCAGCCACGCGGCGCCCGCTCTGCATCTTCGCCTCGTGAGCGAAAGGGAGAGACATGGCGACCATCGATGACTGGTTCGATGAGGACACGCTCATGGAGCTCGTTCCCATCGACGTCTACGTGCGCGGCGCGTCGGCCGTCGAGGCCGGGGCGGTCAGGATCATCAAGCGGGACGGCGCGCATCTGCTGACCTCGGTGGACGCCGGCGACGACGTCGTCGGCGCGGAGTGGAGCCTCGACGGCGAGCTGCTCACGTTCGCGTGCACCTGCGGCGAGGCCAACGAGCGCCCGTGCGAGCACCTCATCGCCTCGGCGCTGGCCACGTGGCCCGGCGAGGCGCCCGACGAAGACGGTTAGCGGGGAGAAGAGCGGCGCCGAGAGGACCTGACGGTCGCGCGGCGCCCCTCTCGCTCCATCTGGGTACCACCGTGGTGACGGCCCGGCGCAGCGCCGGCCGTCCCCTTCCACATGACGACGATCGGACGAGGTGATCACCGTGCAGTTCCGCAACCTCGGCGGCACCGGCCTCAAGGTGTCCGAGCTGTGCCTGGGGACGATGACGTTCGGCAGCGGCTTCATGGGCATCGGCGTCGTGGACCAGGCCGGCGCCGACGCCATCGTGCGCCGCGCCCTGGACGCCGGCGTCAACTTCTTCGACACCGCCGACGTGTACTCGCGCGGCCAGTCCGAGCAGACCCTCGGCCGCGCGCTGAGGAGCTCCGGCGCGCGCCGCGAGTCGGTCGTCGTCGCCACCAAGGTGCGCGGCACGATGAGCGATGCCGCCAACGACGGCAGCGGCGACGTGAACAACCGCGGCCTCGGCCGTAAGCACGTCCTCGAGAGCATCGACGCCAGCCTGGGCCGCCTCGGCATGGACTACGTCGACCTCTACCAGATCCACGGGGTCGACCCGACGACGCCCCTGGAGGAGACGCTGGAGGCGCTGAGCGACGTCGTGCGCATGGGCAAGGCGCTGTACATCGGCGTCTCCAACCTGGCCGCCTGGCAGATCGAGAAGGCGCTCGGCATCTCCGAGCGCCGCGCCTGGGCGAAGTTCGTGAGCGTGCAGGCCTACTACTCGCTGGTCGCCCGCGACCTCGAGGTGGAGGTCTTGCCGATGGCGCGCGAGGAGGGGCTCGGCGTGCTCACGTGGTCGCCGCTCGCCGGCGGCTACGTCTCGGGCAAGTACCGCGCCGGCTCACCGGAGGTCGGCCGGCGCAACCACTTCGACTTCCCGCAGGTCTCTCCGCGCGCCGAAGAGGCGCTCACGGCCCTCGACGAGGTCGCCGCCGCGCGCGGCGCCAGCATGGCGCGCGTGGCGCTCGCGTGGCTGCGGCACCAGCCGGGCGTCACCTCCGTCATCATCGGTGTCCGCGACCTCGAGCAGCTGGACGATGACCTGGGCGCCGCGGACCTGCGGCTCACGCCCGACGAGCTGACGCGCCTCGGGGAGGCGACCAGGCCGGAGCTCCCGTATCCGCAGTGGATGATCGCCCGGCAGACCGGCGCCCCGCGGACGTCCTGACTGCCCGTTCCTTCGCGGGTCTCACGCGTTGCCAGAGTTGACGACAGCTGCGCGGTCTCTCTTCTCGCCGCACTCGCGGCAGACCCGGTGGACGCAGCCGCGGCCAGGGCCGCGCTCGTGAGCGTCGGCATCACGTCCAACGGCCTCGTCGTTCAGCTACGAGAACTACAAGATGCAGCTCGCGATGCACGCGCCCTGCTGGTCGGGCGGCCTGTTCTGGGGTGCCCAGGGCCACCTGTCGCCCTATCTCGACGTGATGCCCGAGCTGGCGATGATCGACGCGGGCGACTACGCGGCCGCCTCGGCCAGCCTCGCCGGCATGCGTGACGCCGAAGTCGCCGAACTGAATCACCGGCTCGTCGAGATGAGCAGGACGCTGCGGCCGGTCAACGCCGTGCTTCCGGCGATCAGGTAGACGAAGCGCGCCGCAGTGCAGACCAGGCGGGCCGGGGCGCCGCGGGCGCCCCGGCCCGCCTCACGTCGGCGGCGCTGCACGTCCGGCTCCGTCGGCGTCGTCGCCGGGGATGCCCTACAATCCAGGCATGGCCATCTACGGATTCCGGTGCGCCGCCTGCGGCGAGCATTTCGAGATCATGTCCACCTTCGACGAGCGCGACGAGAAGGCCGTCTGCCCAGCGTGCGGCGGCTGCGACGTCTCGCCGGTCCTGGGTGGATTCACCGTCGGCATCTCGCGCACCAGGCTCAATCCCGGTGTGTTCGAGCGCAAGAAGGGCCAGGCACCGGAGTACAAGCCGCCGGCCGGCGGCTGACGCTCCGCACCCCAGGCTTCCGCCTTCCTGCCAGCGTACGGCGACGCCGCGGTGAGGGCCGGAGGCACTGGGCCGACCCTCACCGCGGCGTCGTGGTGACCCGGCGAGATCGCGCGTCGCGGCGCACGCCGGGGGGTCCGAGACGCGCGGCACGTCGGCGCGCGGTCCCGCCGGGTCGTCTTCGTAGTTACCCTGCCGTGGCGCGTCTATGCCATGGACGCCGTTGACGCGTCTGCCCGTAATGGTTCCAGGCGCGCCGGCGCCCGAGACGGCGAAAGGCATCCCGGCGCCGTACCTGATCGAGCAGCGAAGCGGCGCGTGCCGCGAGAAGCGCGCGGACGGCGTCTGCCTCCGCCCCTTGCCGACGTGGGCCTCTCTTCTACTCAGCAGCGGGCGCGCACACGCGGAGCGCCGCGCGCGCGACACCGGCGGTGACCGGGACGTCCCCGAGTGCGTCGCCGTCCACGTCGAGGGGGAAGAGGCCGGCGCGCGGCCGGCGTCCCGCCGGCGGGCTCGCCGGCCGCAACTCCAGCTCGCGGCAGGTGAAGTGATCCACGCCGGGCTCGAGCACGTGCGTCCCCGAGTAGACCGTCTTGAACCGCCCGACGAGGCGCCAGCGAGTCTTCGTCTGGAACGCGACCACCTCGAGCAGGCCGTCGTCGAGCCGTGCCATGGGCGCGATGTTCATGCCGCCGCCGAAGGTCCGCCCGTTACAGATGGCGACGGCGTGCGCGTCCAGTAGGAGTCCATGCCGCTCGCCGTTCGCGTCGACGTAGCTGCACTCGAGCTTGACGCGGCGGCAGGTGACGATGGCGCGCAGGGTGGCCTGGGCGTAGGCGAGGCGGCCACCGACCCACGCCGGCGTCGCCGCCGTGTAGCGGTCGACGAGGCCACCGACTCCGGCCGAGAGGACGTTGATCCAGTGGCGCTCGACGGGGCTGCCGTCGAGGTCCGGGAAGCGTGCCCAGCCCACGTCCACGGTGCGCTCAGCGCCGCCGGCGAGGGCGGCGAGGTAGGCGCCGAGGTCGTGCGGGATGCCGAGCGAACGGCCGAAGTCGCCGCCCGTGCCCGTGGCGACGATGCCGAGTGCGGGCAGGGAGGCGGGATTCCGGCCGGGGCTCTCGGCGCCCGCGCCGCCGGTGTCCGCAGACTTCGCCGGCGGCGCTCCGAGCAGGCCGTTGACGATTTCACCGAGGGTCCCGTCGCCGCCCAGCCCGATCACCAGCGGGCGCCGGTCACGGGCGGCCGCGGCCGCCAGCACGGTCGCGTCGCCACGGCGCCCGGTCTCCGCGACGTCGAGGTCGCCGACGGCGCCGCGGATCGCCGCGATGAGCTGCGAGAGGCCGCGGCCGGTGCGGCCGCGGCCGGAGGCCGGGTTGGCGATGACCAGAGGCCGGGTCTCGGCGCCGGGGACGTGAACAGGATCCTGCATGCCGGAACCGTACCAGACGCCGCGGCGGCCCCGTGCGAACTTCGCTCAACCTCGGGCGGAACCCCCGCAAGGATTGCCTATCTGGTGACTGGGGCGCCGCGTCTGGTATGAATGGCCGACAGCGACGGGGAGGCGTGCGTGGCAGCCATGGACAGACCGCCGATCGAGCCCATCGAGCCGGCGTTCACGTACAACTATCACTCGGCCGAGCAGCTGGACCGCCTGAAGCAGGCCACGCTCGACATCCTCGAGACGGTGGGCGTGCGCTTCCTGAGTCCCAAGGCGCTCGACCTCCTCGAGCAGGCTGGGGCCGGCGTGGACCGGGCGACCGAGGTCGCCAGGCTGCCGCCGGCTCTCGTGCTCGAGGCGATGGCGACGGCGCCGCGGCGCTTCGCTCTCGGCGCCCGCGACGCGAGCTGCGACATCGCCGTCGGCGACGGCCGCACCTACTGCACCACAGATGGGTGCGGCGTCGAGATCATCGACTTCGAGACGCGGGAGCGCCGCCAGTCCACGAAGGCCGACCTGGCCGACGTGACGCGTCTGCAGGACGCCCTCTCCAGCATCTCTTTCTGGTGGCCGACGCTGAGCGCCGGCGACTGCGGCGAGACGGCGCAGCTGCACGAGCTCGACGCCGGGTGGAATAACACCGTCAAACACCTGCAAGGGATGGTCAACGGCGAGCGCGAAGCCCGCTACGCCGTCGAGATGGCCACCGTGATCGCCGGCGGCGCCGAGGAGCTGCGCCGCCGGCCGGTGCTGAGCGACCTCATCGGGACGATCTCGCCGCTCGTCGTCGACAAGGACGGGATCGAGGCGGCGCTCGTCTTCGCTGCCGCCGGGGTGCCGGTCACGTGGGTGACGATGCCGACCCTCGGGACCACGGCGCCGGCCACCAAGGCCGGCGCGTACGCTCTCGGGTCGGCCGAACTGGTCGCTGCGACCGTCGTCCTCCAGCTGGCCAGCCCGGGCGCGCCGGTGCTGCATTCCATCATGCAGAGCTGGGCCGACCCGCGGACGGGGAACCTGGTCAGCTTCCCGCTCAACGGTCGCACGCGAGCCCTGGGCACGGAGCTCGCGCATCACTGGGGCGTGCCCGCCGAGTCGGCCGCCTGCGGCACCGACTCGCCGCTGCCCGGCACCTGGCAGGCCGGTGTCGAGGAGGCGCTGGACTTGGTGCAGGCGGCGCAGGAGGGCTCCGAGCTGCTGCCGAGCGTCGGCCTCGTCAACGTATACACGCTCTTCTATCCCGAACACCTGCTCCTGGGCGACGATATCTACCAGCGCGCCCGGCACGCGATCATGGACATCGAGTTGGACGACGAGTCGGTCGCTCTGGAGGCGGTCGCCGAGGTCGGGCCCGGAGGGCACTTCCTCGGCAACAAGCACACGCGGCGGCACATGCGAGACGCCGTCAAGCCGGCGATCACGCACCAGCCGGGGCCGGACGGCGCCTACCGTGACCCTGTCGCGGTCGCGCGCGAGCGGGCAGAGGAGCTGTGGCGCGACTACCGTCCGGAGCCGCTCGCCGAGGACAAGGCCGCCGAGCTCACGAGGATCCTCGCGGCGGCTGACGCCGAGCTGCGCAGCTAGGCATCCGCCCTTACGACCGGATGCGTAGCACCGGCCCGGGCGTGGAATGTTCCCCTCGACGACCGAGGAGAGGAGCACCATGGACGAGAACCTGAACGCCCCGGAGACCGACGCCGCTGAGGTCCGGCGCGGACTGATCGGCATCGTGCGCGCAGGCGACGCGCACATCCAGCAGAGCGTCTCGGCGCTCACCACCGCAAAGGGAGGCGTCGATCTGCAGCAGAGCGCGTCGGTGGCTCTGGTGTCGGGCGGCGACACCAGCATGAAGATGTCGGGCGCTGTAGCCGTGCCGACCCTCGGCGACCTGCACATCGAGAAGGGCGGCGCCCAGTGGGCGATCGCCGCCGGCGACGTCAGCTTCGACAAGGGCGGGTGCGCCGTGGCCGTGGCGCCGAGCGTGCGCGTGGACCGCGGTGGCATCGGCGTCGCCCTCGGCTGGCACGTGGACGTCGCCGAGGACAGCCGCGTGCTCTTGGGGCCGCTGGCGGCGGTCGGGCTCGGCCTCGCCTTCGGCCTCGGCATGGCTCTGGTCATGGCGGCGAGCGCCGGGTACGCGGCGAACAAAGCGTTGAAGAACATGCCGCGGCTGCCCTGGCGGTCATGATCGTCGTCCGCCACTCCGTGGTGGTCGACGAGCCCGTCCAGCGGGCCGGATTTCTGTGGGCCGAGTTCGTGCAGCACCGGATGGCCGACCGCAACTTCGTGCCTGATGAGTGGCTCGAGGTGGACAACGCCTGTGGCGTGATGGGCGCCGGCGATGTCGCCTTCGAGGCCGTGAGCGTGGCGCGGACGCGGATCACGCTCAGCGTGAGGCTCGACCTGCAGCCGTCGGACGTCGAGACCGGTCCGGAAGTGGAAGGGACGTTCCACAGGGCCGTCGCCCACCTGGACCGCTTCCACGACTTCGTGGACGCCCGCGCCGGCTGAGGTGGTCGCGTGGACGCCTGACGGCCCAGACGCGGCGGCACGCGCGGCGCGGGTGCTCGACGAGCTCGCCCCGCTGGGGAGCGAGAAGGCGCGCGCGGGCATGGCGCGCTACGGCATCGCGGCCGAGAACGCGTTCGGCGTGTCCGTGTACGAGCTGCGCCGGGTGGCCAAGGGTCTCGGCCGCGACCACGGCCTCGCGCTCGCCCTGTGGGCGACCGGCAACCATGAGGCTCGCTTGCTCGCGAGCATGGTCGACGACCCGGCGCAGGTGACCGTGCGGCAGATGGACGCGTGGGCGGCGGCGTTCGACTCCTGGGACGTGTGCGACCAGGTGACGTCCAACCTCTTCGACAAGACGCCCTTCGCCTACGACAAGGTGCGCGAGTGGAGCGCCGCCGAGGACGAGTGGGTCAAGCGGGCGGCGTTCGCGACGGCGGCCGCCCTGGCCGTCCAGGACAAGAAGGCGGCCGACGAGCCCTTCCTCGAGATCCTGGACATCATCAGCCGCGAGGCCGGTGACGACCGCAATTACGTGAAGAAGGCGGTCAACTGGACCTTGCGGAACATCGGCAAGCGGAACGTGCGGCTGCACGCGGCCGCGATCGCCGCTGCCGAGGCCATCTTGGCGGCGGCCGACGAACGCGCCGCGGCGGACCGCAGGGACCCGGCCGCGCGCAGCGGGCGCTGGATCGCGCGCGACGCGCTGCGCGAGCTGCGCAGCGCCAAGGTGATCGAGCGGGTCCGTCGACGCGGATAGGGCGTCGCCGAGGCGCGTGCGGACCAGGGTTCATGGCGCCGCCGACCCTCAGGTAGTAACGTACAGGTCTGCGCGGGCGTGTCCCGTCACCGAGGGCCATGGGGGTCGCATGCCGGTCACCGAGGCGAGCGCCTCGTTCGACGCCATCCGGCGTCGCCATCCCACGCTGCTGCGGGGCATCTCCTGGCTGCGCGCTCACCCGGTCCTGTGCGGCATCGCCGGCACCCTCGGCATGGCCGCCGTGTTCTTCCTGGATATGTCCGTTCCGGGCTACGTCATGAACGGCTTCTACTTCATCCCTCTCTTCTTCCTCGCCCTCGCGGTCAACTGGCGTGCCGTGGCCTTCGCCGTGGCCGTCGCCATCGCGCTCTCCGCCTTCGCGTTCGTGTGGGAGGGATCGATCGACGTTGACCGCTGGCTCATCCTGCTGTACTCGGCGATGATCGGCGCTGCGCTCGTCATCCTCTCGTACCTCATCAAGCGCCTGTCGACGACCACCGAGTACGCCGAGCTGCGCGCCCAGCTCTCAGAGGCTGGCGCGGATATCCTCAGCAGCGGGCGCTCCGTGGACGATCTCGATGAGCTGCTCGAGTACGCTCTGGAGCGTCTGGGCGAGCAGCTGGACGCGACCAACGGCGTCCTGCTGCTTCTGGAGAACGGCGAGTGGCTCGGGAGGGCCGGCTTCGGCCTCGGCATCGACGCGCGCCAGGTCGCCGTTCACTACGCCGAGCTGCCGCTCGCGGCGCAGGCCCTGCGCGCCGACGCCGGCGTCACCAGGGACTTCACCAGCGCCGATCCCTCGCCGCTGGCGCCGCTCGCGGCGCACGTGCGGCTCGAGCGCACGCTCGTCATCCCCATGCGCTCGCTCGAGCGCGAGGTCGGCGTCCTGTTCTTCAACCGGCCGCAGGACGCGGGCGAGTACAGCGGCGAGCAGGTGGCGCTCGCCGAGGGCCTCGCCCGCTACATCGGCGTGACGGTGGACAACGTGCGCCTTCTGATCGAGCTCGAGACGCGACGGCGCGACCTCGAGCTCGTGCGCGACTCGAGCCTCGACTTCGCCCAGAGCATCGACATGGGTGAGGTGCTCGAGGCGGTGGTCACCCGGCTCATCGGCGCCCTCGACATGCACGCCTGCGACATCTACGAGGTGGACGTCGAGGCGGGCGTCATGCGCAACCTCGTGAGCTACGACGACGGGGAGTTCGACTCCGGGCAGTGGACGGGAAAGGAGTACCCCGTCGAGTACTTCGCCACCAGCGCCCTGGCCATCCGCAGCCGCCGGCCCGTCGTGGTGACCTCCATGGACGACCCCCGGCTCAACTACGCGGAACGCGACCTCATGCAGCGCTGGGGGCACAACACCCAGCTCATCATCCCGTTGCGCATCCGCGAGCACGTGATCGCCCTCGTCGAGCTGCTCGATGACCGCGAGGGGCGGGACTTCTCGGATGAGGAGATCGAGCTGGCGCGGAGCATCTGCCGGTTCGCCGCGCTGGCGATCGACAAGGCGCGCCTGTTCGACGAGCAGCGCGCCACCGTGGAGCGCCGCGACCGTCTGGCGCGCCGCCTGCAGCGCCTGCAGTCGTTCGCGGTCGACCTCAACCAGCGGCTCGACCGCGCCGACCTGCAGGAGGTGCTCGACGAGGTCACCCGCGCCGCCGTCGACCTGCTGCACGTCCGCTCGGCCGCGGTGATCGCCGGCAGCGGCGACTACATCGGCGTCCGCTCGATCGCCGTCGCCGGCGCCGCGTCGCCAGGCGTCCTCGCGGCGGCAGAGGCGGACCTGCTCGAGCGCTGCCTGCCGGGCATGACGCCGCCCGGTGAGGACTTCGCCGGCGCGGACAGCTTCACCGTGAGTCCCGGCGACGACGAGTCGCTGCTGTTCGCGCCGCTCGAGGGGGAGGCGGCGCCGCAGCCGTCCGTCCTCGTCGTCGCCGACAAGCAGCAGGGCGCGTTCGACGTCGAAGACAGGACGCTGCTGTCCACGCTGGCGGCGCAGCTCAACGCCAGCATGCACAACGCGATCGCCTACCAGCGCGAGCACGTCATCGCGGAGACGTTCCAGCAGGCGCTGCTCATGGAGCCGCCGGCGATCCCAGGCATCGAGGTGGGCGTCCACTACCGCGCCGCCACCGACTCGGCGCGCGTCGGCGGCGACTTCTACGACCTGGTCACGCTCGGCCCCGGCAAGCTGATGGTCATCGTCGGTGACGTGTGCGGCAAGAGCCTGGCGGCCGCCGCCCAATCCGCGGTGGTGCGCTACATGCTCCGCGCCTACGCCGCCGAGAGCTCGCCGGGAGAGGCCCTGTCCCGGCTCAACTCGGCGGTGATCACGCAGACGCCCAACCAGCCGTTCGTGACGCTGGTGGTCGCCTACGTGGACGTCGCCCGCCACATGTTCGAGTACGCGGTAGCGGGTCACCCGCGGCCGGTGGTGCTCGCCGGGCTCGTTGAGTTCCCGATGCCCGGCGAGGGCAACGTGCCGGTGGGCATCTTCCGCGGCGCCACGTACCCCACCAACCGGGCCGTGCTCCCGGACGATTCGTGCATCGTCTTCTACACGGACGGCATCACCGACGCGCGCCGCGAGGGCGTGCTCTTCGGGGAGGAACGGCTGCGCCAGGCGGTGCGCGCCAACCTGCCGCTGGACGCGCAGGCCCTGGCTGACACCCTGCTTGAGACGGTCAAGGAATACTCCGGCGGCGTGCTCGCCGACGACTGCGCCGTCGTCGCGATCAAGCTGCCGTAGGCGGCGTCACGCCGCCGTGGGCGGACGATGAGACGCCCGTACGCCGCCTGCCTCCCGCATTGAAGAACCGCACGAACGCGTCGGCGTCGATGAAGCCGAGCAGGCGACCGTCCTCGTCCACGACCACGGCCCGGTCCGTCCCTCCGTCGCGCAGCAGCCGCAGGACGTCGGCTGCTTCGGTCTCCGGCGTGACCGAGGGCACCTTGAGCGCCGGCGTCATCACGTCGCGCACGCGGTCGTTGGCGGAGCGCTCGCTCGCCGTCCTCTGCAGGTCGCGCACACACATCAGGCCGCCGTACTCGGCGGCAGGGTCCTCGGCCGATACCGGGAGGCAGCGCGAGTCCCAGTCGCGCAGCCGGTCCTTGGCGGCCCAGTCCAGGGTCGTGTACGGCGAGATCCAACTCTCCGGCGCCGTCATGAGGCGCGCCGCCGACACCCCGGTGAGCAGGTCGTCCATCTCAGTCTGCCGGGCGGTAGCGCGCGCCGCCTGGATCAGCAGCCAGCCGACGAGCATGAGGAAGATGCCGCCCAGGCCACGAGCCAGCACCAGCTGGGCGGTGCCCAGGACGATGAAGCCCCAGGCGAAGACCTGGCCGACCACGGCGGCCTGCCGCGTCGCGCGGACCACATCGTGCGAGATCCGCCAGAGGAGGGCGCGCAGCACCCGGCCGCCGTCCAGCGGGAAGCCGGGGAGGAGGTTGAACACGACCAGCGCGAGGTTCGTGACGCCGAGGTATGCGAGCACGGCGACCACCGCCTGAGGTCCGGGCAGGACGTACGCCGCGCCGAGCGAGGCGGCGCCGATGACGACGCTCACCAGCGGTCCCGCGATCGCCATCCACGCTTCCCGGCCAGGCGAGTCGGGCTCGCGCCCCAGCTGGGAGACCCCGCCCAGAGCGAACAGGGTGATGTTGCGCACGGGGATGCCCTGCGAACGGGCGACCAGCGAGTGGCCGAACTCGTGGGCCAGCACGGACGCGAACAGCAGGAGGGTCGCGACGATCGCGGTGGCCCAGGTCACGGCGGGGCTCCAGCCCGGATAGGCCCTGGGGAAGAACCCGCTGGCCAGCGTGAACGCGAAGAACGCGAGCACGAGGAACCAGCTGGGGTGGATGTCGACCTCGATGCCGAAGAGGCGACCGAGCCTGATGCCTTTCATGGTCCTCTCCTCACAACTGTTGCATTTCAGTTGTTCCACGCAGCAAACGTGGGGGAACCCGCGGGGAGCGGCGGCTGGAGGGGAAGAGCAGGCGGGACGAGGAGCGGTCGGGCGCCGCCGGGACGAGCGAATCGGCGGCGGCGGTCAAGCGGCGGTGACGATCGTGGCCATGGCGTCGGCGACCGCCAGCACCGACGCACGGCGGCCGAGCCTGGCGTCCTCGGCGGTGAGGGCCGCGTCGAGGGAGTCGAACGCGGCCACCCCGAGGTGCGCGAGCGGCTCGAGAAACGCCGGGTCCGCCGCGCCGACGAGGGTGAGGCGAAAACGCTCGAGCACGCGTGCGACGACGAACGAGCGCTGGCCGCCGGGTCCGAGCGGCTCGCGCAGACCGCGCGCGAGCAGTTCCGCCGGCGACTCTGCGGCGGCGAGCACGTCGAGGAAGTTGCGCTCGCCGGGCCCGTCGCCGGCGCCGAGCGGCAGATCGGCGCAGAGCACGACAAGCCCGCCGTCGGCGAGCGCCGGAGGGGCGACGAGCCCGAGGTAGGTCGCCGCCCGGCTCGCCTGATAGAGACTGACGCTCTTGGGCGCGTGGACGCCGGCGATGATGACGTCGTGACGCCGGCCGGCGGTGCGGAGCCAGGCCGGCGCCGCCGCGCTCGCCAGCGCCTCCTGCACGGCCGCGGGGTCACCGGCGCCGACGGCGGCCGCGCCGCCCTCCGTCATCACCAGGTTCACTGCCCAGGCGAGCGGCGTGCGCGCCGCGATCTCGCGCAGGGTCGCGCGGAAGGGGTTCCCGTCCAGGCGCCCGACCGTGACGCCCGGCTCCGAGATGAAGGCCGGGCGGTGAGTCCACGCGATGGTCTCGCGGCCGGCGCAGCCGATGGCCACGCCCTTGACCCCGCCGGAGAAGCCGGCGTAGAGGTGCGGCTCGACGACGCCGACCGTGATGACGAGGCCGGCCTCGGCCACGCGCCGGGCGATCCGCGCCGGAGAGCCGAGCGACGTCGGTGCCGAGGTCCGCGCACTCGGACTCGATGCCCTGGGCGTCGATCACCTCCACCCGTTCGGCGATCGACCGACCGGTGAGTCGTGCCCGCTCCTCGTCGCCCGTCGTCGCGTGCAGGCCGCAGCCGATCGCGACGGTGACGGCGCTCTCGGACGCGCCGGCCGCGGCGAGCTCGTCCAGAAGAGCCTCGAGCACCGGCTCGCTCGGGCAGGGACGGGAGGCGTCCGGGATGGTGACGACGACGGACCGGGCGCCGCGTACCAGCTCGCGCAGGCGCGGCGCCTCCACCGGCGCGGCCACCGCCTCGCGGACCGCTTCGTCCAGCCGTTCGATCCGCGGCAGCTGGGCCGGCGGCTCGAAGGCGTCGGCGCGGGGCACGGGCAGGCGCCGCGCGCCGCACCACACCCAAGCGGGCGCGCTCATGACTGTAGGTGAGCGCCGGCTGCGTCGCGCGAGGCCCGACGCCAGGCCCACCACATCGCGATCACACCGATGAACGGCAGCAGCGACCAGAGGAAGCCGAGGGTCAGCCAGTCGAGCAGGTCACCGTGGGTGCGGCGGCAGGCCGACCAGGCGAAGAGCATGCAGAGGATGAGTTGCGGACCGTAGGCGAAGAAGGCCCAGGCGGCCACATAGGCGCCGTAGGCGACGGGGTCGACGGCCAGCGTGGGCGTCACGCGTAAGTCTCCCGCAGGCGGCGCACCACGTCGCGCACGCCTTCCACGGCCTCTGTGGGCTCGAGCGGGCGTGCCTGGTCGGCGAAGCGCAGCAGATGAGAGGCGAGCCAGCGTACGAAGTCCACGTAGGGCTGGCTCGCGACGCAGGCGCCGTCCGGGAGTGACTCCACCGGCTGGCGCTCGGCGATCCAGCGCGCCACCCGAGGGCTGTACCACACACTGTGGCGGCCTTGGGCGCGTAGGCGCCGGAGGCCGGGATACCCTCGCGCCGATACAGGTCGAGCTCGACCACCGCGCGCGGCTCGAAGGTCTCGTCAAGGAGCCGCGCGCTCTTCGTCGTCGCCACGCGGAACACGCGCTTCCCGCCGGCGGTGCGGCACCAGCAGACGTAGTACCACTCGCCGCGGCTGTGCACGAGCAGGTACGGCTCGACGAGGCGGTCGGTCATCCTGTCCGTGCCCTCCGTCCAATACTGGATGGCGAGGAGGCGTCGCTCCACGATCGCCCGGTTGACGTCCCTGAGGATCTCGTCGGCGGGGAGCAGGAGGTCGCCGCCGGCGAGGGCGGGCGCGCCGCCCCGGGCGGCGCGGATCTTGGCGGCGGCGCGCTTGAGGGCCGCGCCCGACGCGGTCGGGAGGTGGTTGCCGACGAGCTCGGTCGCCAGCAGCAGGGTGTCCGCCTGCAGCGGAGAGAGGCGGGCAGGGCGCGCCAGCGTCGGGCCCGCCGCCTACCAGCAGGAACGCTCAGCTTGCCGCGGCCCTCGAACTCGGCCCAGAGCAGCAGTCCGTCGCCGCCGAAGTTCACGAGGTTGAGGAGGCCGACATCCTCGCGCAGCTCCTTGGCGGTGACCCAGGGGTCGGCGCGTACATCGGCCGCCTCGAGGACGGCCTCGTCCTCGTCGCAGCGCTGCATGAGGTAGCTCGCCAGCGCCGTGAGGCGCGTGAAGAACCGGTCGACCTCGACGCGCAGGTCGTTGTCCGCCCTGCGGCGCCGCGGCCGCGACGGCGGTGATGGTCGTCGGCCGCGCCGGCCGCGCCCGGAGCCGTCTCGTCGAGCAGCCCCGCGAGCGCGTCCAGCTGCTCGCGCAGCCGCGCGCGCAGCTCCGGCGGCTCGAGCAGTTCCGCCTCGTCGGCGAGGCCGAGCACCCACCCGAGCAACGGCCGCGCGTCGGCGTAGGGCGTCTCGTACACGATGGCGCCGTCGCCGGTGCGTTCCCCCACCGTGCCGCAGTGGGCCCAGTGCGCCTCGACCCACCACGCCATGGCGGGCGAGATGCGCACGCGCGCGGTCGCCCGGGGCTGGGCCAGCTGCCACGCCGGCCGGTCGCGATAGGCGTCGAGGTCGAAGTCCTCAGGAGGCGCGAAGTCGTGCGGCCGGCGGGTGTGATACTTGACGCCGGCTGGCGCTCGCGAGAGCCGGAACGTGCGCCGGCCCTCGCGCAGGTGGCACCAGCCGATGAGGTACCACTCGCCGGCCACGAGCTGGAGGCCATACGGGTCGACGACCCGTTCGATCGTCTCGTCCCGGGTGATCGCGTAGTACTCGAACGCGACTGTCTTGCGCTCGGCGATCGCCGTCTGGAGCTTCGGGAGGGCAGCCGTCGGCTGCTGCGACTCAGCGACGACCGTGAGCGGAGGAGCCTCGGCCTCGGTGAGGAGCTCCGGGCGACCCTGCGCGAGGCTGAGCAGCGCCAGCCGGAGCGGCTGGGAGTAGGCGAACCGGTCCTCGAGGACGGCGAGGCAGGCGGCCAGAGCCGCCACCTCGTCGCCGTCCAGCGTGACCGGTTCGAGGTAGTAGGCGTCCGCCGGCAGGCTGTAGAGCTCGGACGAGGTCTCCGAGAGTGGATCCTCGTCCGTGCGGATCTCGATGCCGAGCCGCCTCAGCTCGTCGCGGTCCTCGTAGAAGCGCCGCTTGAACGCTTCATCGGTCATCGTGGGGTAGCCCTCG
>CAWAUK010000014.1:0-54070 GCA_963784975.1 uncultured Thermoleophilia bacterium
GCGCAGGCGGAGTACGAGCGCTTCTACAGCACGCTCGGCGGCAAGCCTGTGCACGCCACGCTGGCGACGCACTGGGCGCGCCTCGTCGAGCTCCTCTACGCGGCCGAGCGCGCCCACGAGCTTGCCACCGACCCGGAGATCATCGACCCGGCCGTCCGCAACATCCCGACCCGCATCGTGGGCGAGGGCGTCGGTGTGGTCGAGGCTCCGCGCGGCACGCTCTACCACCACTACAAGACCGACGACAAGGGCATCGTCACCGCGGTCAACCTCATCGTCGGCACGACGAACAACAACGCCGCCATCTCGATGTCGCTGAAGAAGGCCGCCGAGGGCATCCTCACCGGTGGCAACGAGATCCGCGAGGGGCAGCTCAACATGATCGAGATGGCGTTCCGCGCCTACGACCCTTGCTTCGGCTGCGCCACGCACACGCTGCCCGGCGACATGCCGCTCGAGGTCACGGTCAAGAGCGAGGCCACGCGCGGCGTCATCGCCAGCGTCAAGAGGAACATGTGACGCCGGGCTCCACGCTCGTCCTCGGCATGGGCAACCCGATCCTGTCTGACGATGGGGTCGGGTTGCTCGTCGCCGGGCGGCTCGCCGGCGAATCGCTGCCCGACGGCGTGGAGGTGCGGCAGAGCGAAGTGGCGGGTCTTCGCCTGCTCGAACTTGTGCGCGGATTCACCCGCGTTATCATTATTGATGCGCTCAAGAGCCCCACTGAGGCCGGGCGCGAGCCCGGCGAGGTGATCCGGTACGAGGCCAAGGACTTCAAGGGCGGTCACCGCTACGGATCCGCCCACTCCATAGGCCTCGACACGGTCCTTGAGCTCGGTCACAGACTCGGCTACGAGATGCCCGAGGAGGTCATCGTGTTCGCCATCGAGGCGGCAGACGTAGAGACGTTCGGCGAGGAGCTCTCGCCGCCCGTGGCCGCGGCCGCCGAGCGGGTGCTCGACCTCGTCCGCCGTGAGGTGGGCGCGTGACCGGCGAGCGCAGCCTGCCCAGCGAGCGGGGTTCCGCAGGCACGCCGCTCACGGGCGTCGGCATCGTCGCCTTCGTGACCCGCGGGCTGCCGGAGCTGCGCACCGCCCTGCGCGGCGTGCGTGAGACCGCCCCCTCGGGCGCGCAGATCGCCGTGGTCGCATCCGGCCTGGGTGACCAGGACGCGACCTACCTGCTCCGCCAGTACCTGCGCGGGCGCATCCACGCCCTGGACTTCGAGCACGGCGACGCGCACGGCAGCCACTGCGGTCTCGACCGCGCGTACCAGCTGGTGCGCGGCGACTACCTGGTCCGGGTGGACGATACGCTCGAGTTCCAGGCTGGGTGGCTCGAGCGCGCCGTCTCGGCCCTCGAAGCGGATCCGTCGCTCGGCTGCCTCTCGCTGGTCCCGCCGGACGACTACCACCGCGGCCGCGGCCGGCCGCGGACGGTCCACGTCGAGCCCGTCGTCGTCGACCACCTCGACATGCGCTGCTTCGTCGCGCCCCGCGACCTGGTGGAGCGGCACGAGTGCGAGCTCATGGGCGAGCAGCCGGACGGCTGCCGCTTCCAGGAGTACCTGCGCGGCGACGGGCGCCGGCTCGCGTTCCTGCCCGGCCTCGTCAGCCGGCTGGGCCTCGTGGAGGTCCCGACGGGCTTCGACACCTGCAGCCCGGAGGCCGAGCTGCCCCTGCACGAGGGCGCCACCGGCGCCATGCAGCGCCTGGAGCAGGCCTATGACCTCGGCGACGACATCCTGCTCACCTGCCTGTCGTGCGGCGCATCTGAACTCGAGGTCCTCGCCGCCCGCATCCGGTTCTGCGAGCGTCACCAGGTCGCCATCGGGTTCTGGTACGAACTGCGCTGCCCCGAGTGCGGCGAGCTGCACTACAAGGACGACTACCAGTTCCGCTGCCCGGACTAGGGCAGGGGAGTCGGCAGTGTGAGCTCTTTCCGGCCCGACGATCGCCCGCTCGTCGCCGTCCGGATCAGCGTCCGCGGCGTCGTCCAGGGCGTCGGCTTCCGGCCCTTCCTCTACTCCCTGGCCCGGCGGTACGGGTTGCGCGGCTGGGTGCTCAACACTTCGGCCGGGGTGGAGGTGCTGGCGGAGGGCGCCCCGGATGCGGTGAGCGGGTTCGCCGAGGCGCTGACGGCGGAGGCGCCGCCGCGCAGTCACATCGCCGCCTGCGATGTGCGGGAGGTGGAGCCGGGCGCAGCCGTCGACGGCCCGGCGGCCGGTGAAGCGTTCGTCATCCTCGAGAGCCAAGCCGATCCCGGCGCCTACCAGCTGGTCTCGCCGGACATCGCGACCTGCGACGACTGCCGTCGCGAGCTGCTCGATCCGGCCGACCGGCGCCACGACTACCCGTTCACCAACTGCACCAACTGCGGGCCGAGGTTCACGATCATCGAGGACCTGCCGTACGACCGCGAGCGGACGACCATGCGGCACTTCCCGCTGTGCCCGGCCTGCCGGCGCGAGTACGAGGACCCGGGCGACCGGCGCTTCCACGCCGAGCCGAACGCCTGCCCCGTGTGCGGTCCCCGCGTGCGGCTGCTCCGGCTGGATGCGGGCGGAGACGGCGTGATCGAGCTGGCCGCCGGCGGCGAAGCCGACCCGGCGGCGCCCGTCCGCGCGGCCGCCGATCTGCTCAGCGCCGGCGAGATCCTCGCCGTCAAGGGGCTCGGCGGCTTCCACCTCGCCTGTGACGCCACGGACGGCGAGGCGGTGCGCCGCCTGAAGCTGCGCAAGCGGCGCCTCGACAAGCCGCTCGCGGTCATGTTCGCCGGCCTCGATGAGCTGCGCGCGCACTGTCGCGTCGGCTCCGAGGAGGCGGCGCTGCTCGCGTCGCCGGAGCACCCGATCGTGCTGCTGGAGTGGCGCGCGGTCGGGCTGTCGGGCGAGGCTGGCCCGCAGGCCGGCAGTGGAGACGGCGACCCGGTGGACCCGGAGGTCGCCGTGCGCCAGCGCTACCTCGGCGCGATGCTGCCGTACACGCCGCTCCACGTGCTGCTCCTGCGGGCCGCCGGCCGGCCGCTGGTGATGACCAGCGGCAACCTGGCGGAGGAGCCGATCGTCAAGGGCTGGGAGGAGATCGACCGGCTGACACCGATCGCCGACGCCTACCTGGTGCACGACCGGGAGATCGCCGTGCGCTACGACGACTCCGTTGCGCAGGTGCGCGGTGGCGAGCCGCGGCTGATCCGCCGGTCCCGGGGCTACGCCCCCTTCCCGGTGGCCCTGCCGCGGCCGCTCCCGCAGACGCTGGCGGCCGGCGCCGAGCTCAAGAACACGTTCTGCCTCACGCGCGACGCCAACGCGTTCCTCAGCCAGCACATCGGCGACCTCGAGAACCTGGAGACGCTGGAGCACTACGAGGCCAGCATCGAGGTGTACCGGCGCTTGTTCCGCCTTGACCCCGAGGTCGTCGCCTATGACCTCCACCCGGAGTACCTCGCGACCAAGTACGCGCTCGCGCAGCCGCAGGCGGAGAAGGTCGCCGTGCAGCACCACCATGCGCACGTCGCGGCGCGGCTCATTGAGCACGGCAGGGAGGAGGCCGTCATCGGGGTCGGCATGGACGGCCTCGGCTACGGCCACGACGGCCGCCTGTGGGGCGGCGAGATCCTCGTCTGCGACCTCACCGGCTACCGCCGGGTCGCGCACTTCGAGGAGCTTCCGCTGCCCGGCGGCGCGGCCGCCATCGCGCACCCCTGGCGGACCGCCCTCGGCTGGAGCTACGCGCTCCTCGGGCCTGAGGGGCTCGATCGCGCCGTCGGGCTCCTGAGCCGGGTCGGTGACGGCGGCGCGCAGACGGCTACCCCGCCGACCGACGAGGAGGTCTTGGCCGTGGTCCGCCAGATCGACCTCTCGGTCAACGCGCCGCTCACCACCAGCTGCGGCCGCCTGTTCGACGCCGTCGCTGCTCTGGCCGGCGTGCGCCGGTCCATCAGCTACGAGGGCCAGGCGGCGATCGAGCTGGAGATGATGGCGTCAGGTATGGAGCCCGAAGTGGAGCCCTACGACTGGACGCTTGACGGCGACGCCGAGCGCGCCGCGGCCGGCGAGCTGCGCGGCGCTTCAGACTGGGCGGCCGCCTGGCCTGCGGAAGCCGGCGCAGAGGCGGCTGCGCGCGCCGCGAGCCGAGCGCCGGCCGTCGTCCGCCTCGCTACGCTGTTCGACGGCGTCCTCGCCGACCTCGAGGCTGGGGCCGCGCCCGGCGTCATCGGGGCGCGGCTGCACGCCACCGTCGCGGACGTCGTGTACGACCTCTGCCGCCGGGTCCGTGCGTCCGGTGGCCCGTCCGCGGTCGCGCTCGCCGGCGGCGTGTTCCAGAACCGGCTGCTCGCCGAGCTGTGCGAGCGGCGGCTGGAGGCCGCCGGGTTCGAGGTGCTGGCCGCCGGGCTGGTGCCCGTCAACGACGGCGGCGTCTCGCTGGGGCAGGCGGCGGTCGCGGGCTATACTGTGCTCGAGCGCCGCGGGGAGCTTCGCTGAGCGCGGCGCGCAGTCCGCAGTGCCCGTCCAGCCCGCCCAGACAGCGACAGGATCTTCGCCCATGTGCCTCGCCCTTCCCATGCGCATCACCGCCCTCCACGGCGCCCTCGCGACGATAGCCGTCGAGGGCCTCGAGCAGCAGTGCAGCGTCATGCTCGTGCCGGAGGCCGCCGTGGGCGACTACGTGCTGGTGCACGCCGGATTCGCCATCAGCGTCATCGACGAGGCGGAAGCGCAGGAGACCTACGACCTCCTGCGCGAGATCGGCGCGTTCGACGAGGGTGACGACTTGCCGGCCGACGAAGGTGACGACGTCCCCGGCGGCCAGGTCGCCGGCCCAGAGGGCAGCGCCTCCGGCGACGATCCTGTGGGCGGCGATGACGGCCGCTGACGACCTCGGCCGGCTCGCCGCCGAGCTACGTAAGGAGGCCGGGCCGGGCCTCACCTTCATGGAGGTGTGCGGCACGCACACCATGGCCATCGCCCGGTACGGGCTGCGCCAGCTGCTGCCAGAGGGCGTCCGCCTGGTCAGCGGGCCGGGCTGCCCGGTCTGCGTCACGGCGATGGCCGACCTCGACCGCGTGCTTGCGCTCGCCCGGCTGCCCGAGGTCACGCTGGTCACGTTCGGCGACCTCATCCGTGTGCCGGCGTCGCGCGGCACCCTGGCCGCGGAGCGCGCCGCCGGCGCCGACGTGCGCGTCGTGTATTCGCCGCGCGACGCGGTGCGCATCGCGGCCGAGGAGCCGGAGCGGCAGGTCGTGTTCGCCGGCATCGGCTTCGAGACGACAGCACCCACCACGGCTGCGGCCCTGCTCGAGGCGCGCGCATCCGGCCTCGCCAACTTCAGTCTGCTGAGCCTGCACAAGACCATGCCGCTGCCGCTCCGCGCCCTCCTCGACCTCGGCGAGACGCCCATCAGCGGGTTCCTGCTGCCGGGGCACGTGAGCGTCATCACCGGGACCGCGTGCTACGAGTTCCTGGCCGGCGAGTACGGCATCGCCGGGGTGGTGGCGGGGTTCGAGGCGGGCGATGTCATGGAGGCGCTGCTCATGCTCGTGCGTCTGCCCGAGCCGAAGATCGTCATCCAGTACACGCGGGCGGTCCGTCCCGAGGGCAACGTCGTGGCACAGCGCCTGCTGGAGCGGGTGTTCGAGCCGAGCGACGCCGCCTGGCGCGGCCTCGGCGTCATCCCCGGCTCCGGGCTTGCCCTCCGCGAGGAGTTCGCCGACGTGGACGCGGCACGCCGGTTCGTCGTCGACCCGGGCCCATCACTGGAGCCGCCGGGCTGCCGCTGCGGCGAGGTCCTGCGCGGCGTCACCGACCCTGCCGACTGCCCCCTGTTCGCCGCGCGCTGCACACCGGAGGATCCCGTCGGTGCCTGCATGGTGAGCAGCGAAGGAGCCTGCGCCGCCCGGTACCGCTTCAGAGGGATCGATGATGCCTGAGCGCCCCAGGCGGACCGGCGAGCGCGTCCTCCTCGGCCACGGCAGCGGCGGCAAGCTGTACCGCGACCTCGTCAAGGACGTCTTCGTCTCCGCGTTCTCCAACCCGGTGCTCGAGCGTCTCGACGACGCGGCCGCGCTGGCGCCGTCCGGCCGCGTCGCCTTCACCACGGACGCGCACGTGGTGCAGCCGCTGCGGTTCCCCGGCGGCGACATCGGCCGTCTGGCCGTGGCCGGCACCGTGAACGACCTCGCGACGGCGGCGGCGCGGCCGCTGGCGCTCGCCGCCGCCTTCATCATCGAAGAGGGCTTCGCCGTGGACGACCTGCGCGCCGTCTGCGCCAGCATGGCGGCCGCGGCGCGCGAGGCGGACGTCCCCATCGTCACCGGCGACACCAAGGTGGTGGAGCGCGGCGCCGCCGACGGCCTGTTCATCACGACGACAGGCCTCGGAGAGATCGTCGTCGCGCACGAGCTCGGGTCGGCCGCAGTCCGCGACGGCGACGCCGTCATCCTGAGCGGAGCCATCGGCGACCACGCCGTCGCCATCCTGACGGCGCGCGGGGAGTTCGACTTCCGCGCAGACGTGCGGAGCGACTGCGCACCGCTCTGGGGCCTCGTCGAGGCCGCGCTGACGGCGGCGCGGGAGCACGGCGGGGAAGAGGCTGTCCGCTTCCTGCGCGATCCCACCCGCGGCGGCCTCACGACGGTGCTCGCCGAACTGGCGGAAGAGAGTGGCCTCGGGATCGAGGTCGAAGAAGCGGCGATCCCCGTCGCGCCGGCGGTGCGGTCGGTCTGCGACCTGCTCGGCTACGACCCGCTGACCCTGGCCAACGAGGGGAAGATGGTGCTGGTGACGGCGGCGGAGGCGGCGGACGTCGTGGTCGCCGCCATCCGGACGACCGAGTACGGCAGCGAGGCGCGGCGGATCGGCTTCGTCGCCTCCGCGCACCCCGGCCGCGTCGCCCTGCGCACGCCGTTCGGCACGCGCCGTGTGCTGGACATGCCGGTCGGCGAACTGCTGCCGCGGATCTGCTAGCGCCGTCCGCGGCCCGACGCGAGGAGCACTGTGGCGACGAAGAAGAAGACGACCCCCGGACGAACGCGGCCGGCCCCGAAGCGGCAGCCGGCCGCCCGGCCGCCGCGGCCGGTCATGCCGGTGTGGCTCAAGAACACGCTCGTCGGCCTCATCATCTTCACGCTGACCCTACGCATGGGGCTGCTGCCACAACTCGTCGTGTGTGCGCTCACGCTCGGGGTGGCGGTGTGGCAGCTCTGGGGCCATCGGGCGAAGTGGCTGTGGACGTGGAGCAGCTTCCTCGCCGTGGGGCTCTACCTGGCCGGGGTGTACCTCGCCGGCCAGACGGCGCCGGCATGGTTTCTCTACTTCGGCGCCTGGATCTTCGTCATCGTCGCCTTCGTAGGCGAGGGCTCCCGTGCCATCAGGACGCTGAGGGGTACGTCGACGGACTGACGGTCCCTTACTCCGGTCCCTCCAGCCAGTTCGGGAGGGCAGCAAGGTCGTCGTCCTGCGTGGTCCGCGCGAAGGCAGCGTCGTCGTCTTCAGGGTCGACTCACTCGAGAAGTTCTGGGAGAGGGCGACCGCCGGAGCCGACGCCGACTCGGACGACTAGCGCAAGAGGCCTCGCGGGGACGACGGGTCCACGCTCTGAGGTTCTCTGGGGGTACGCGCTCGAGGGCCGATCGTCGAAGCGACGGGGTGAGCAGTCCTGTGAGGATGACTGGAGCCCGGTCGCGGATTCGAACCGCGGACCCCCTCCTTACCATGGAGGTGCTCTGCCTGCTGAGCTAACCGGGCCTGGTGGGGGAGCCAGGATTTGAACCTGGGTAGGCTGCGCCAACGGATTTACAGTCCGCCCCCTTTAACCACTCGGGCACTCCCCCGGGAGCCGTGGAATCCTAGCCCAAAGCCGGGGCGCTTTCAACCGCCCCCGAGGCTGCGGCACGTGCGGCGGAAGGCCGGTCCGGCGAGCGCGTCGGCGGGCCGCGCAGGCCGGGTCCAGAAAGAGGCAGCCGGGGTCGTCAGGTGGATGACGACCCCGGCTTGAAAGGGTGTGACGCCCGGCCAGGGGGAGCGGGACGTCACGGGGGACTCGCATGTCATCATGGCGGCCGGACGGCGAGGGGGACTCGCCGCGGCGCTTGTGATGACATGCGCATTCTATCCGATATACGGTCGCGCGCAACCGTTCTGCGGACCAATCGGCCTCGGGAGAATTGTACCGATTGTCCAGCGGTGATCGGCCTTGGCGACGACCGGCAGGCCGCCGCGACAACCAGCTCTTCTCGGATTGAGCGCGAAATATGCCTGTGGTACCGTAAGCATCCGCCGTGGCGGCGTAGCTCAGCTGGTCAGAGCAGCGGAATCATAATCCGCGTGTCGTAGGTTCGAGTCCTACCGCCGCTACCAGCACTCCCATCTCGTGTGACCCCCTTCATCGGTCGGTTTGCTGCGGTCCTGCTGATCAGTGGCCTGGGCGATCGCGACCGTTCCCGTCCCAGGTCCCGCCGCGTCACGCTGCTGGCGCGGCGACAGGTGGCCGTGCATGCGCTGGGTGAAGTCCGGATCCGCGAGTTTGCGGCGCGGCGCGTCGATGCGTGAACGATTCTTCAATGGCTCTACCATTTTCTACACATGTATATATTGACAGGGAGGACGTACTGACGGAGGCTGTGCTGCACATACGGGAAGGCTACCCCTGCGGAAGGGATGGCCTGGCTGTTGTGACGACGCCCCCGCCTCCTCTCAGCCGGGCTGCCAGGAATCGATCTTGGTGGCTCGGCTGTTGTGCATTCTGGATGCTGCGCAAGGAGGAGAGTTGCAGGAGGTGAGATGACTTCCCGCGGACCACCTCAGGGCGACGGACGATCCATTCCGGGTCGCAGCGACGCCGAGATGCAACGGCAACATGACGCCGCGGATGTGATAGGCAAGGTACGTCACCAAACGGAAGGAGGGTCACGTATGCAGTGTTATGTGTGCGCGAAGGCCGGCAAGCAGACCGAGGCGGTCGGCATCTGTATCGTGTGCGGCATGGGTCTCTGCATGGATCACGCGATCCGCGAGGATGTCGACCTGTGGGAGGGGGGTTACCCGTTCCCGAAAGAAAAGGCCAAGAAGAAGCTGCCGCGCATCCTCTGCGCGGAGTGCAAGGAAGTCCTCGTCTAACGCGACAACCGCACGCTGAGTCACCTCTCGAAGACCAAGCGCGACCCGGGCCGGTCGCCCGACCGGCGGCCCATCCCGGTGGAGTGATGAACGGAAACCGGTCAAACGAGGTACGGAGGTAGAGATGTCGCTTTATGAGAAGATGATCAACGAGGCCGTCGGCGCCACCAAGGCAGTGTTCGGCGTCAACAAGGCCAATCGCGGCGGCACCTTCAAGGTCGTCGATGCCAAGCCCTACGTGGACGCCGTCAATAAGATGACGGTCTATGAGGGTCAGTCCAAGGAGGTCATCGACCTCCACGTCAAGTCGGTGAACGCGCACTTCGACGTCATGACCTCGCTCACCGACACGGTGCGTCCCGAGGACGACCCGTTCGTCGAGCACTATCAGACGCCGCCGATCCTCGAGATCATGTATGAGGAAGATCCCGCGTTCAAAGCTTCGATGTGGAAGTTCATCGACGCCATCGCCGCGAACAAGGCACTCATCGGCCGCGAGTCCGTGCGCCGCTACGGTGGCATGTACGGCCCCACCTGCGTCGTCGACT
The DNA here is from genome assembly GCA_963784975.1 of uncultured Thermoleophilia bacterium. GTDB lineage: Bacteria > Actinomycetota > Thermoleophilia > UBA2241 > UBA2241 > CAIXSE01. The sequence goes on from CAWAUK010000014.1 coordinate 9,664, forward strand.
TCGCGATGTCGGTCGGCTCGGTGCCCAACGTCGTGAACCAGATCCTCACCGGAATGGACATCCCCAAGGACCACAAGCAGACCATCCTCGCCTGCAAGTCCTGGGGCATGAACACCTCCTACGGACTCGCCGGCGCGTTCCGCGGGGCCTTGGAGTCGGGCAAGACGGCGGCCGAGGCCGAGCAGGCCGAGGTCGACATGCTGCAGTTCGTGTACCGTGAGCCCTGCGCCGCCCAGTCGCAGCTCATGGACACCCACAACCTCGGCGGCCACGGCCCGCACACCTCCTTCGACACGCGCAAGTACATGGCGGGCTACAAGGACAAGATGCGCGCGTCCGTCGTCGCCGCCATGAAGGGCGGGGTGCACTACGCCAACATCACCGCCGTCCCCGCCTACTGCGTCGGCGACGTCGCTCACCACATCGCGCAGTCGGCCTACAACATGTTCAACGACGACATGGTGTTCGCCATCTACGAGGCAGTCACCGGCGTGCTCGAGAACACGCTCAACCGTGCCCTCAAGGCCGACGCCTTCAAGGGCCCCTACGACGTCCTTTCGGTGGCGACGGGCTCGACGGCGTGCGCCACGGCGTACATCCTGTGGAAGGACAGCTTCACCGTCCCGATGGTCATCGACCTGCTGAACAAGCGCTTCCACAACTACGCGGCGATGCATCCGGACCGCGGCGAGGCCGACGAGCTGCACAACGTCGACTTCATGGACATCCTCAAGCGCGGTGAGGCGATCCTCGACATCACCCCGCTCGGCAAGGGTGGCAAGGTCAAGGGCGTCGAGGTCGATCTCAGCACGGTGGACAGCAACGAGGTCATCAGCAACCCGCAGCGCTACACCTACCCGGCCTGCGCCATCACGCAGCGCTTCGCCGCCCTGATGACGCTGTCCGACTTCCCCTGCTTCCTCACGCCTGAGTGCACCACCGCCACCCTCATGACGAACGCCATCGCCGTGGCTCCCGGCGTGCCCGGCGCTCCGGTGCGCGGCTGCAAGCAGTGCGCGACCTGCGACCTGATCAAGAGGAACGTCCCGATGGCGACCGGCCTTGGCTCCGGCGCCAAGGGCTACTGCCAGTGGAACGTGACCGTCTGAGGCGAGCGGACAACGTGCATCTGACGCGACGCTGACCGGAACGAGCGGGGATCGAGAAAAGGAATCTCGATCCCCGCTCGGGCCGCCGCCCTGTCAATTCGTTCTGGAGGTGACACTGTGCCGCAACCCAGCCTTATGAAGCGCGCCGTCGCCGAGATGATCGGCACCTGGGTGCTGGTGTTCCTGGGCACGGGTTCCGTGGTGACGATGGTCGTGTTCTTCAAGTCTCTCGACGCCGTCAATCAGGCCGCTCTCCTGCTCATCGGCATATCCTTCGGGGTCGCCGTCCTCGTGATGATCTACGTCTTCGGGCACATCTCGGGCACCCACATCAACCCTGCTGTGAGCATCGCCCTGTGGATCACCGGGCGCTTTCCGGCCAAGGACATGGTGGCGTATGTCATCGCGCAGCTGATCGGCGCGTTCCTCGCTTCGGCGACGATCTATGCCCTTTGGGGGTCGCGCGCCGTCGACGCAGGACTGGGCATCACGCTGCCGGGAGCCGGGGTGAGTTACACCCAGGCGATCTTCGTCGAGATAGTCCTGACGTTCTTCCTGGGGCTCGCCATCTGGGGCTCGGCAGTCGACAGCCGGGCGCCCGGGGGCTTCGCAGGGCTCGCCATCGGTCTCGTGGTCGCCGCCGATATCTGGGTCGGTGGCCCGCTCACCGGGGCGTCGATGAACCCGGCGCGTTCCTTCGGGCCGTTCCTTGGCGAGAGTGTGTTCGGCGGCTCGGCCGCCGATTGGGCCAAGTTCCCGATCTACATCATCGGGCCGATCGTCGGCCTGGCCCTGGCGGGCTTGGTGTACGACTACGTCTCAGACCTGAAGAAGAAGGCCGCGTCTGAGTGAACGACGTGCCGCCGGTGTCCTTCCGGGAGACGACGGTGCGAAGCAAGCAGTGATGGGGCGAAGGCGGGGGCGTGACGCTGGTCACGATCGCCCCCGCCTTCGTCGCCCCGGACGATAGCGTCGAGCAGGGATCTGGAGAACGGATGAACGGCAGGGGTATGAGGCTCCTCGGGGTCTCGGGAAGTCCGCGTCGCAAGGCGACGGACTTCGCGGTGAACGAGGCGCTCAGGTACGCCCGTGAGCAGCACGGTGCGGACGTCGACTACTTCAGCGCTCATCGCAAGTCCATCGGGTTCTGCGTGCACTGCGACGCGTGCATTCGCAAGAAGCAGGGGTGTGCCTTCAAGGATGACATGGAGGAGGTGTATCCCAAGCTCGAGTGGGCCGACGCCTGGATCCTCGGTACGCCTGTGTACCAGGGGCAGGTGAGCGGCCAGTTGAAGGCGATCCTCGACCGCTGCCGGGCACTCGTCGCCGGCGAGCCCGGCGTCTTTCGCAACAAGGTCGGGGCCGGCATCGCCGTGGGGGGAGACCGCAGCGGTGGCCAGGAGCCCACGCTCCAGACGATCGCAGGCTTCTATCTCATCAACGAGATGATCCCCGTCGGCGGCGGCGCGTTCGGCGCGAACCTCGGCGCCGCCGTCTGGTCACACGACAAGGGCGCCGCCGGCGTCGAGGCCGACGATGAGGGCGTCCGCGCGATCCACCGTGTGGTCGACCGCCTGGTCGAGGTCACCCGTCTGGTCGCTCGTCCGGTATCCTGAGGAAGTGATGACGATGACGCTGAAGGTTGTGTGGGGCATCAGCGGTTCCGGCGACAAGATGCCCGAGACCGTCGCCGCCATGGCGCAGGCTCGGGAACGGCTCGACCTGGAGATCACGGCGGCCGTGTCCATCGCCGGGGAGCGGGTGCTGCGCTGGTACAAGCTGCGCGAGACGGTCGACGAGATCGCGAAGTCGGTGAAGATCGAGAAGGACGCCAACTCGCCGTTCATCACCGGGCCGTTGCAGATCGGTCAGTACGATTGCCTGCTGGTGGCGCCCGCGACTGCGAACTCGGTGGCGAAGATCGTGCACGGCATCGAGGACAGCATGCTGACGAACGCCGTCGGGCAGACCGCCAAGTCGACGACGCCGATCTACATCATGCCGGTCGATCTCCGCCCGGGCACGACGGTGACCATGCGCCCCGGCGGCGAGCGCCTCGAGCTCAAGATCCGCGCGATCGACGTGGAGAACACCAGCAAGTTGCGCACCATGGAAGGCATCAGCGTGTTCGAATCGCCCTCCGAGATCGAGGGCATCCTCCGGGCTTGCGCGGAACGGAAGGACGTCGGCTCGTGAGGGTGTCGGTCGACACCGGCTGCAGGCTGCACTTGGGCTTCACCAACCTGAGCGACGACGTGGGCCGCTGCTATGGCAGCCTCGGCGTCGCGCTGGACCGTCCCAGCACGACGGTCATCGTGGAAGAATGCCGTGACGCGGTCGTCGTCGGAGACGACCCGGAGCAGATCCGCGCGTGCTATGCGGCGCTTCTGTGACCACTATCAGGTCGACCCCCGGGTCTCCATCGAGGTCAGCGAGTGCATCCCTCAGCACGTCGGTCTCGGCTCGGGTACGCAGCTCGCCCTGGCCATCGGCCTGGGCCTGGCGATGGTCTGCGGTATCGACGCAAATGTGTGGGACGTCGCCTCGGCCATGGGCAGGGGACGCCGGTCCGGGATCGGGACGGCGGCATTCCAGACGGGCGGATTCGTCGTCGATGCCGGTCACAAGAGGGGCGGGATCCGGTCGGGACGCGGCGCCGACGGTGGTGTGGCGCCGCGATCTTCCCGCAGACTGGCGCTTTGTCGTGGTCGTTCCCGACGCGGACGGCGGTCTGAGCGGGCACAGCGAAGAGGGGGTCTTCGGAGCGTTGGCGCCGTCGGTGCGGATCTCCGAGGAGATCAGCAGGATCACGCTGCTCAGACTGATGCCGGCCCTCGTCGAGCACGACATCGAGGAGTTCGGCCGCGCCTTGACTGCGGTGGACCGCAAGACCGGCGAGTACTTCTCGGATGTGCAGGGCGGCATATACGGCGGGGGGGAGACCAACGCGGCCGTCGATGCTCTGCTGCGCGCCGGCGCCTGCGGGGCGGGACAGAGTTCCTGGGGGCCGGCGGTCTATGGCCTCGTGCACGAGAAGGATGTCGGGAGGATCGAAGCAGCGGTCAAGAAGTCCCTGGCGGACGACTGGCAGAGAGGCGCAGGTCTTCGCGAGTCACGGCCGCAACACGGAAGCGAGAGTGGAAGTACTGAAGGTCGCGCTATGAGGTCGGGCCGAGATCCTGAAGCAGCGCTGCCAGCGCGCGTTCGTAGGCAGATCCCGGCGCCACTTTGCCCACGATCCGGTGGTTCTCTGTGATCGTCGTCAGCGCAGCACCGGCGCCCAGGCGCTCCAGTCTTGTGGCAAGGACCAGGCTCTCGAGCAGGAGTCCTTCGGCGCGGTTGATCAAGCGCGGCGCCCCGTGGCGATGCACGCGCCTGACGTCGCCCACGAGACGCATTCTGTCGCCGCCGGGGGTCGCGCTGGTCAGGACCAGCTCTACGTTGACCGTGCACCCGGCGATGACAGGCGCATGGACGTCTTGCGCCCCCGCGAACAGCAGTTGCTCCGGGGCTCGCAACGCCACGTACAGCATCCCGGCATCCGCGGGGAAGTTGGCCACGAACTCGCCGCCGTCCAGGATGTTCGCCAGCGTCCGCGAGCCGTCGTACACGTCCATGCACAGCTCATCCGGGCCGCTGGTCCACACACCGATTGGAGCCGCGTGGGGGGTGCCATCGCGAAAGGTGGAGATCAGGACTTCGTAGATCCAGCGGTCTTGCATGCCGAGCCGGCGCAGCTGATCCATGTGTGATCCTGTTTGACGGAGGCGAGTCACGCCTCACCGGTAGCGAGCGACAACTGAAGATGGAGAGGGAGTATATCTCGGGTGGACACGGGCGGAAGTCCGTCGTCGGGCTCGGATTCTCTCGACCGAGGGAGGTTGGCGCGTCATGAAGAAGATCCTGCTGCAGCTCGACAGCGATCGCACGGCGAGCGTGTTCGACGCAGTCACGGCCTACGACGCCGGTGCGGACGTGCTTCTTCAGCATGGCTCGGTGGAGCCGGCCGAGGTCCGTGCCATCGTCTACGGCGCCATGTTCACGCGCGGCGGCGAAGACCTCAAGAGTTCGGCCGTGTTCATCGGCGGGGCCGACGTGGCCAAGGGCGAAGCCCTGCTCAAGGAGGCCTGCGGCGCCTTCTTCGGGCCGGTCCGGGTCTCCGTGATGCTGGATGCCAACGGGTGCAACACCACGGCGACCGCCGCCGTCGTCAAGCTTCTCTCCGCCGGCGATCTGCGCGGGAAGAAGACGGTCGTGCTGGCCGGCACCGGCCCGGTCGGCCGCAGGGCGGCCGGGCTCCTCGCGAAGGAAGGGGCGGACGTGGTCGTGGCCGAGACCCTGCCCACGGGGACGATGGAGCGGGCGAAGGACGCCTGCGCCACCATCGAGGAGCGCTTCGGGGTGCAGGTGACCCCCGCCGCCGCCGCCGACGCAGCCGCCACTGCGCGCGTGCTCGAGGGGGCGGAGGCGGTCCTCTGCACCGGCGCCGCCGGGCTTCAGCTGGTCTCTGAGACGATCTGGAGAGATCACCCCACCCTGCGGGTGCTGGGCGACGTGAACGCCGTCCCACCGGTCGGCCTGGAGGGCACCAAGGCGACGTGGGACGGCAAGGACGTTGACGGCAAGATCGTGTTCGGGGCTCTCGGCATCGGCAACCTCAAGATGAAGATCCACCATCGTTCCGTCGGACGGCTCTTCGAGCAGAACGACCTGGTCCTGGATGCGGAGGAGATCTTCGCCCTCGCCAAGGAGCTGGCGCAGTAGTGCGAGTCCTCGTCCTCGGAGTGAGCACGCGGGCGATGGTCGAGTCCGCGGTCCGCGGCGGTCACGAGGTCGTTGCCGTGGATTTCTTCGGCGATCGCGATCAGGCGGGGTTGGCGGAGAGCTACGCGTTGCAGCGGGATCTCGGCCTGCCGGCGACCGCGGAAGGGTTGGCGGCGGCGGCGCGACGCATCGCCGCCGACGCGGTCGTCTACGGCGCCAATCTGGAGAACCACCCCGAGGTGGTCGGCGAGCTGACTCACGGAGTGCGGCTGCTCGGCAATCCGGCCGAGGTCGTCCGGGACGTGCGTGACTGGAGCCTGCTCCGACGCGTCTGTGTGAAGGCCGGGATCGCGCACCCGGTGACCCTGCTGCGCGGCGAGGAGGAGCGCGCCCGGCGCGGGCGCTGGTTGAAGAAGCGCCTGCGCAGCGGCGGCGGCCACGGGATCGCGGCATGGGACGGCACAGCGCTGGACGACGCTCACCTGTCTGCAGGCCGAAGTGGACGGCCGCGCAGCTTCGGTCGCGTTCGTGGCCGACGGCAAGGAAGGTCGCATCTTCGGCCTCACCGAGCAGCTCTTGGGGCTTTCCGCGCTGGGTGGTTCCGGTTTCGCCTGGTGCGGCAACGTGCTGCCGCTCGAGGTCCCGGAGGCGGACGCCGCATCGGTCCGCGCCCAATTGGAGCACATGGTGTCGTGTCTTACCCGGCACTTTGGCCTCGTCGGTGTCAACGGGTTGGACGTGGTGATCGGCCGCGACCCCGAAGGCGTCGTGCGGCCGTTTCTGATCGAGGTCAACCCGCGCTTCAGCGGTTCCATGGAGCTGGCGGAACGCGCCTTCGGCGTCGGCGTGTTCGCGCTCCACGTCGAAGGCTCAGCGGGCACTATGCCGCGCGGTTCTTTCGCCGTCGAGCGCGCTCCCGACGGCTGCGTCGGCAAGGGGATCGTGTACGCACGGCGCCCGGTCGTCGCCCCGGACACCGGGAAGTGGCGTTCCCGCGGCGTCCGGGACGTGCCGTGGTCCGGCCAGCAGTGTCGCCGCCGGGCATCCGGTGTGCACAGTATTCGCTCGCGGCCGAGACCGTGAGGCGTGCCTTGACGGACTGTCCTCGGCTGCGGCCGCGGTGTATGGAGATATCGAGGAGAAAGAGGAGGGGCGCCGTGGGCAAACGACTCGCCTTCATCACCGGACGCGCGCGTAGGGCGTCCGGCATGCACAGGGGCACAGAGGAGGCGGTGGCATGATGCTCGGCATCCTCGGCGGGCGCGTCTACGACCCGCGAAACGGCAAGGACGGCGAGGTCGGCGACATCTGGGTGAAGGACGGCCGTGTGGTTGCGCCGGAGGACGTGGACCGAGAGTCGGCGCAGACCGTCGACGCCGCCGGCCTTGTGGTCATGCCCGGCGGCGTCGACATCCACGCGCACATCGCCGGCGGCGAGGTGAACTCTGGCCGCAAGCTTCAGCCTGAGGATCACCGCGGCCATGAGCGCGCGCGATCGGCCAACCTGCGCGCGGGCGCCGGAGGGATCGTCCCCTCCACCCACCTCACCGGGTATCTCTACTCCGAGCTCGGCTACACGACGGTGATGCAGGCGTCCGCCGCGCCGCTCGCGGCCCGGCACGTCCACGAAGAGCTCGAGGACGTGCCCAACATCGACAATGGCACCTACATCGTGATGGGCAACAACCACTTCGTCATGCAATGCATCGCCGACAAGCAGCCCGAGAAGGCGCGCGACTATGTGGCCTGGCTCCTGCGAGCCACCCGCGGCTACGCGATCAAGATCGTGAATCCCGGCGGCGTCGAGAACTGGAAGTGGGGCAAGAACGTCGCCGAGCTGGACGACGAGGTCATCGGCTACGGAGTCACTCCGCGACAGATCGTCCAGACCCTGGCTTCTATCGCCGACGATCTCGGCCTGCCGCACTCGATCCACGTCCACGGCATCAACCTGGGCCGGCACACGAGCGCCAGAACGAGCATCGAGACGATGGCCGCCCTCACCGGGCATCGCCTGCATCTGTGCCACCTGCAGTTCCTGAGCTACGGGGCGGGACGCGGCCACATCCACTCATCGGAGGCGGCCGCCGTCGCGGCGGCGGTCAATGCCAACCCGGAGTCACCGTCGACGTCGGACAGCTGATCTTCGGCGATGCCACGACGATGACCTGTGACGGCCCTCTCCAGTACGCCCTCTACCAGACGACCGGCCACAGGTGGATCAACAGCGACGTGGAGAGCGAAACGGGCGGGGGGGTCGTGCCCATCGTCTACAAGCGCCCGCAATCCCATCAACGCGACGATGTGGCTCACCGGCATGGAGCTCTTCCTGCTGATCGACGACCCGTGGCGGGTCTTCCTGAGCACCGATCATCCCAACGCTGGTCCCTTCACCAGCTATCCACAGGTCATCAGGCTGCTCATGGACCGCGACTACCGGCGGGAGGTGTTCGAGAGCCTGCACCCGCGTGCACGCCGAGGGAGCTCTGCTTCCGGAGCTGGACCGCGAGTACTCTCTCGGCGAGATCGCCGTCATCAGTCGCGCCGGTCCCGCACTGGCGCTCGGCCTCGAGCACAAGGGCCACCTGGGCGTCGGCGCCGACGGCGACATCGCCATCTATGAGGATCGCGCCGACAAGGAGGCGATGTTCGCCCGCCCGCGGTACGTCTACAAGGGCGGCGAGCTCGTCGCACGCGACGGCGTCGTCGTCGCGGATAGTCCGCGGTCGCACGTTCGCAGTGGCGCCGGAGTACGACACAGGGATCGAGGCCGAGCTACGCGAGTACTTCAAGGAGGCGTACACGGTCTCGTTCGACAACTTCTCGATGCTTGCCGGCCACGAAGCCCCCTTCGAGATCGTGGCCTGTCGCTGAGGAGGTCCGCGCATGCCAGATGACTCATGGTGCCGCGTGCAGCGCGACACACAGCAAGGGCGCCCGGCCGTGCCCGTGGCTCTGAGCCGCGCCGGTGTGACCAATCTGCGCCGCATCATCTCGATGAAGGACAGCGGCAGGTCCGAGCTGTTCTACGCGACGCTCGACCTGTTCGCCGATCTCAGCTCCAAGCACGCCGGCGTCCACATGTCGCGCTTCAGCGAGGTGGTCGAGGGTCTCGCCGAGGGCCTCACGCGCAGACCGTTCGCCGACATCGAGTCACTCGCCAAGCGCATGGCCGAAGACGTGGTCGAGACCCAGGAGGCGACGCGCGCCGAGGTCCACATCAGAGTGCAGTCGCCGATCACGAAACAGACCCCGGTCACGCATCGGCCCACGGAGCAGCTCTTCACCTTGGTGGGCATCGCCGCGGCGTCGCGCACGCGGACACGCCTCCTTGTCGGGGTCGAGGTGCACGGCCTGACCGTGTGCCCGTGCGCCCAGGACATGATCCGCGGTCAGTCACTGGACCGCCTCTGCGCCAACGGCTACAGCGAAGAGGAGGCCGAGCGGATCCTGGGTCTTCTGCCCATCGCCTCGCACAACCAGCGCGGCAAGGGCACGCTCCTCATCGGCTCGGAGAGCCGCCTTCCCGCGGGCGACCTGGTGGCCATCGTCGAGCAGTCGATGAGCTCCGAGATCTACGAGCTGCTCAAGCGCCCGGACGAGCTCTACGTCGTCGACAAGGCGCATCGCAATCCGCGCTTCGTCGAGGATGTGGTGCGCGAGATGCTGCGCCACGTCGTCGAGGACTATCCGGACCTCCCGGACGACTCGTTCGTTCTGGCCCGCCAGGAGAACTACGAGGGCATCCACGAGCACAATGCCTTCGCCGAGCGGTACGGCACCATGGCGGAGATCCGCCCCGAACTCGCCGGCAAGACGTTCGCCACGCGGCACACCGCCCTGGGCGAGTGGATGGCGGGCTAGGGGGCGACGGTCGTGCCGGATACGCTGTTCGTGACCGGCAGGCTCGCCGCCCACGCGCTGCGCAGGACTCTCGCCAGTCTCGAGCTCGACTTCGACTACGAGGTCGCGGTCCTCAGCGGCTCGGTGGCGGCCCTCATGCGTACCGAGTGGATCGCGCGGAGACTGCCCGAAGACTGCGGGTGTCGGCAGGTCATGATCCCGGGGCTCTGCAGGGGCGACCTCACCACGATCGAGACAAGAGTCGGTGTCCCGGTGGTCCGCGGCCCCAAAGACCTCAAGGATCTGCCGCGCCTTCTTCGGTCAGGAGCGCGTCCTCGAGGGCTACGGCGACTATGACGTGAGGATCCTCGCCGAGATCGTCGAGGCCTACCGGATGCCCTTTGCCGACATCCTCGGACAGGCGGAGTACTACCGCGCCAGCGGCGCCGACATCATCGACCTCGGCTGCCCGCCCATGGAGGCGTTCCCGGGAGTCGCCGACGTGGTCGCGGGACTCAAGGATCACGGGTTCACGGTCAGCATCGACACCTTCCACCCGCAGACCATCCGCGAGGCCGACGAGGCTGGGGTCGACCTCCTTCTCAGCGTGAACGCGCAGAACCTCGACCTGGTGCCGCAGCTGCGCTGCAAGGTCGTGGTGATCCCCGACTTCGGCGAGGGCCTCGAGTCTCTGGAGCGCAACGTGGCCGCCGTGGACGCCTTTGGCGCGTCCTACGTCATCGACCCGATCCTCGATCCGCTGAGCTTCGGCTTCACGGCCTCGCTCGAGCGGTACTGCGAGACGCGTCGGCGTCACCCGGACGCCGAGATGCTCATGGGCCTCGGCAACCTCACCGAGCTCACGGACGCCGACAGCGTCGGCGTCAACGCGGTGATGGCCGGCGTCATCGCCGAACTGGGCATCGACTACGTGCTCACGACGGAGGTCGTCAGCTGGGCGCGAGGCGCCGTGCGAGAGCTCGACCTGGCCCGCAAGTTGATGCACTACGCGCTTCTGAACAGGGTCCTTCCGAAGGGCGTCGACGACGGCCTCGTGGCGCTCAAGGACCCCCCGTTCGATACGTATTCGGAGGCGGAGCTGCGCGACATGCAGCGGAGCGTGCGCGACAAGAACTTCCGGATCTTCGCCGATCGCGAGTCGGTGTACGTCTTCAATCGCGATACCTTCGTGCGCGGCCACGACCCGCGCCGACTCTTCTCCGCCTTGAACGTCGCGGACCCCAGCCACGCCTTCTACCTCGGGAAGGAGCTCGAGCGGGCCGCTCTCGCGGTCCAGCTCGGCAAGAAGTACACGCAGGAGTCGCCCCTGCGCTGGGGGTATCTGAGTGGAGACACAGGCGGAGAGGGTGAGCCCGGATGACGCGGGCCATCGGTGTCGATCCAGGGACTGTGAGCTTCGACGTCTGCGGCCGGGACGACGACGACGTGTTCTTCGAAGAGACGTATGAGACCTCCGACGTGCGCGACGACCCCGGGATGCTGGTGGAGGCCTTGAGTGCTTGCGGGCCGGTCGACCTCATCGTCGGACCGTCAGGCTACGGTCTGCCGTGGACCGACGTCCGCGACGTCGGGGCGGAGGAGCTGGACCTGATGCTCCTGGCCGACGCCGCGGATGGGCCGCGCGGCACGATCATCGGCGGGATGGGACGCGTGCTGGAGGCGCTCAGGGAGAGCGGTCTGCCGGTCTGCTTCGCGCCGGGCGTGGTGCAGCTCAAGACCGTCCCCGAGCATCGCAAGGCCAACCGGATCGACATGGGCACGGCCGACAAGCTCTGCGCCGTGGCGCTCGCCGTGTGGGACCAGGCGCGCCGCCTGGACGTGCCGTACTCTGCGACCTCGTTCGTCTCGGTCGAGGCCGGCGGCGCGTTCACGGCCGTCGTGGCCGTCGAACGCGGCGCGATCATCGACGGCTCGGGCGGCACCTGCGGGGCGATGGGATTCAGGGCGTTGGGGGCCATGGACGGTGAGCTCGCGTACCTTCTGCGGGACTTCCCCAAAGACGTCCTCGCGAGCGGCGGAGCGGCGTGGATCGCCGGCGCCCCCGAGTGCTCGCCCGAGGAGCTCGTCGCCGCAGCTTCGAGTGACCCCCGTGCGGAGCTCGCCCTTGAGGCGTTGCTGGAGGACGTGGCCAAGCGCGTCGCCGCCGAGGTGATCCTGCTCGAGGCGCCCCGCGAGATCCTCCTGTCGGGACGACTCGTCCGCGTGCCGGGCCTGCGCCGCCGTCTCGCTGAAGCGCTGCGCAGGTTCGGCCCAGTCCACGTGATCGAAGGCTACGCGAGCGTCTGCAGTGAGGCCGCGCAAGGGGCCGCCCTTCTGGGCCAGGGACTGGCCGGCGACCGCGGCCTGAGCGACCTCGTGGACGCGATGGGCCTGCGCGGTGCGTGCGGCGGCGTGCTGGACCACCTGTTCGTCAGTGAAGCTGAGTCTGTGCGGAGTCGCCATCCGGTGCCGCGACGTCCGCAGGTGCCTTTCTGGGAGAGGAGCTAGGGTCTCATGCATGTCAACGGAGTCGAGATAGAGGATACGTTCGCCGAGGCTTTCGGGATGTGGGGCTCACGCCTCGTGGTCACGGGCGAAGACATGGGCTGGGCCCGCACCGCCGCCGAGGCGGCGACGGGCTTCGCCACATCGATCATCGGCTGCGGCTGCGAGGCCGGCACCAACGACCTGGCGCCAGGCGAGGAGACGCCCGACGGGCGCCCCGGCGTGGCGGCGCTGGTGTTCACGACGTCGCGCAAGAACATGGAGACGGTGCTGCTGCAGCGCGTCGGCCAGGCGGTGATGACCTGCGCCACCTCGGCCTGCTACGACGGCCTTGCCGCCGATGAGAAGATCAAGGTGGGCGGCAAGCTCCGCTACTTCGGCGACGGCTTCCAGGGCAGCAAGCTGCTTGACGGACGCCGGCTGTGGCGCGTCCCCGTGATGGACGGCGAGTTCGTCGTGGAGGAGAGCTTCGGCGTTGCCAAGGCCGTCGGCGGCGGCAACTTCTTCATGATGGCGGAGAGTCTGAGCGCGGCGCTCGCCGCGGCCCAGGCCGCAGTGGTGGCGATGCGCGCCGTGCCCGGCGCCATCATGCCGTTCCCGGGAGGCGTCGTGCGGAGCGGCAGCAAGATCTCGTCGCGGTACAAAGGTCAGAACGTCTCCAGCAACACGCCCTACTGCCCGACGTTGCGCGCCGAGGAAGGCAGCGCCCTCAGAGACGGCGAGAACGCGGTCCTGGAGATCGTCATCGACGGCCTCAGCGCCGCTTCGGTGGCGGAGGCCATGCGCGCGGGCATCGCCGCGGCCTGCCTTCCCGGCGTGACCCGCATCTCGGCCGGCAACTACGGCGGCTCGCTGGGGCCGTTCCACTTCGCACTGCGCGAACTGATGAGCGCGTGAGGCGGCGGCGATGGGATGCATAGCATGTGCGGCTCTCGTCCTCGAAGGCGCCGGAGTGACGCTGACGCGCAGGGAATCGAGCAGACTTCCGGTGGTGGCGGAGAGCATCTGTCCTGATCGCTTCGTGGGTCTCGGGCTCACCGAGATCACCGAGCTCCCCGTCCTCAGCGGCGGCCGTGAAGTGCCGCTCGGCGACGTTTTCGACGTGGATGGGCCTGGGGCCCAGAACGTGACCGTGACGGGTGATCTCTCCAATGTGGAGAGCATCGGCCAGGGGATGACCATGGGCCGGCTGACCGTGTCGCGCGACGTTGGCCCGCAACTCGGCGCAGGAATGTCGGGCGGCGAGATCGTCGCGGAGCGCGCCGCCGGCGGGTCGGTGGGCGCAGGGATGTCGGGCGGACGCATCATCGTGCAGGGCGATGCCGGGCAGGCGGTGGGGTCGCACATGAGTGGCGGCCTCATCGTGGTGCTCGGCGACGCCGGCGAGGGGGCCGGCGCTGGAATGGTCGCCGGCTCGATCGTCGTCGGCGGTCGGCTTGCCGGGGCCCCGGGAGCGGGCATGAAGCGCGGCGCGATAGTCGCGTTCGGCGAGACGCCCGTGCCGGCGTCGACCTTCCGCTTCGCCGGCCTCGACCGGCCCGCGTTCCTGAGTTCTTGCCTCCCGGACCTGGAGGACACGGGTCTCGAAGGGTGCTCATGGATCACCGAAGGTGAGTTCCGGCGCTACGTGGGCGACATCGACAGCGGAGGCGAAGGGGAGGTCCTGGTCCTTGATCAGTCTCAATGAGAGCGCCTACACCGTCTTCGTGAGGCTGAGCGCAGCGGCCGAGGCCCTGGGCGTGATGGTGTCGACGCTGGACAACGGAGCGACGGTTCTCGACGCCGGCGTTGAGACGGGCGGCTCACTGGAAGCGGGCCGCCTGTTCTCCGAAGTCTGTCTGGGCGGCCTTGCCGACGTCCGTCTTCGCCAGATCCAACTGGATGACCTGGTGCTACCGGGGGTCGAGGTGAACGTCCATCGGCCGGTGCTGGCGTGCATGGCCTCGCAGTACGCCGGCTGGGCACTCAGTGTGCCGGCGACAGGCGCCTCGGAGAAGTACTTCGCCATGGGCTCCGGACCCGCGAGGGCGTTGTACCGGGGCGATCCCATCTTCGCCGACATCGAGTATCTCGACTCGGCGACGCTCGCCGTGCTGACGCTGGAATCGAACCGTCTGCCATCTGCTGAGGTGGCCGCCTGGGTGGCGGGCAAGTGTGGCGTGGCACCCGATCGTCTCTCGCTGCTCGTCGCGCCGACGGCATGCCTCGTGGGGTCGGTCCAGATCGCCGCGCGCATCGTCGAGACGGGGCTCCACAAGATGCATGAGGTGGGATTCGACCTGACCACCGTGAGTTCTGGCTTCGGCTCGTGTCCTCTCGCGCCGGTGGCGGCCGATGACCTCACGGCCATCGGCCGCACCAACGACGCGGTCCTCTACGGGGGCCGCGCCTGGTACACCGTGGAGACCGAGGACGAGCACATCGAGAGCGTCATCGAGCGCCTGCCGTCGGTTGCCTCGAGCGACTACGGAGTGCCCTTCGGGGAGCTCTTCCAGCGATACGGCGGTGACTTCTACAAGATCGACCCTCTGCTGTTCAGCCCCGCCGAGATCACCATCACGAACAGCATGAGTGGCCGGACCTTCCACGCCGGCGCCGTCGACACCGCCATCCTCCGCGCTTCGTTGTTCACTTGAAGGTCGCGATCCTGGGACAGGACGGCGGCTGGCATACCGAGAGCCTCCGCGGCGCGCTCGCGCGGCGCGGTCTGCCGGTCGAGTGCTACCCCGTCACGCAGCTGACGGCCAGGGTGGTCGGCGGGCCGCGCCTCACGGCGGCGACCACCCCGCTTGACGGCTGCGACGTCGTGTTCGTGCGCGCCATCCCGTCGGGGTCGCTGGAGCAGGTGGTCTTCCGCATGGATGCCCTGCGAATGCTCGAGCACGGGGGCGTGAGAGTGGTCAACTCGGCGTTCGCCATCGAGCACGGCGTCGACAAGTACTACACGTCCGCGCGGCTCCACGACGCGGGTGTCCCGACGCCGCGCACGGTGGTCTGTGAACGCTTTGAGGGGGCCATGGCCGCCTACCAGGAGCTGGGCGGCGACGTGGTCGTCAAGCCTCTGTTCGGCTCCGAGGGCAGGGGCATCGTGCGTGTCTCAGACGTCGACACCGCGTACCGCGTCTTTCGCGCGCTCGAGCTCGGCCGCTACGTCTACTGTCTGCAGGAATTCGTGCCGCACGGCCACGAAGACATCCGTGCCTTCGTAGTCGGAGAACGGGTCATCGGCGCCATGGTGCGCCGCGGTCAGGGGTGGAAGACGAATGCCGCCCAGGGCGCCAAGGGCGAACCACTGGACCTGGACGAGCATCTTCGTGACCTTAGTCTGCGTGCGACGCGCGTCGTGGGTGCCGAACATGCCGGCGTCGATATCCTCCCCTGCGATGACGGCGGGTACACGGTGATCGAAGTGAACACCATCCCGGGGTGGCGGGCGCTGCGCGCGGCCACAGGCGTCGACGCCGCTCAGTGTCTGGTCGACCACGTCCTTGAGGGGTCGGAGTGGACCGGCTGACCGGGGCGGCGCACGCCGGAGGTGTACGCTGAGGGTGCGCCCGCGCAGGGGGCGACGTAAAGCAGCCGCTCCGGTCGCTCAGTGCGCCCCTTGAGGCGCCGCCGACGGCCCTTGCTCTCCCGGCGCCGCGGGCTGGCAGATCAGGATCTCCCCCTTGCCCAGCCAACAGGTGTCTCCTGTGAAGCGCCGGTAGGGGCCGCGCCAGCCGTGTTCAGGGGCCGGCACGCCACGCTTCTGAAGGTGTTCCGCGTAGACACGCAGGAAGGTAGGTTCGTATGTGCAGGCGTAGAGAAAGGTCGGCAGGAGATTGAGCGGCTCAAATGCCACGATCGTGCCTCTGGCCATCCAGGCGCCGGCACGGATGCCTGCCCTGCCGAACAGGAACAGGGTGCCCCCCTTCATCTGCAAGCCTGCGAAGTCGCCCACCTGTCCCTGGATGCTGATGAGGCCTCGCAGCATCCGCATCCCGACCTCGATCCCCGCGCTGCCGTCGATCAGGATCTCGCCACCCCGCATGCCGACGGTGCTCCCACGATAGGCCGCGCCGACCTGCCCGCCGGCGCTGCCGTGGATGCGGATCAGGCCGCCGGTCATCTCCGCGCCGAGCCAGTCCGCGGCGTCCCCCTCGACCGTGATCGTCCCGCCGGTCATGTACGCTCCCAGGTGCATCCCCACGTTCCCCCGGATCACGATGCTGCCCTGGGTCATGCCGCGGCCGATCCACTTCACCTGAGCGAGGTTCCCGCGCAGTTCGAGAGCGGCGCTCTTCTCGCCCTCCACCTCGAAGAAGTCGCCCAGGCGGCGCCGTCGATTGCCCAGGTAGACCGGCTGCTCCAGGATCTCGGCGTGCCCCATCTCCCTGAGGTTGTCGGGCGAGAGCGCCTCGACTTCGAGAGGCGTCATCAGCTCTTCCTTGAGCGTCGCCACGACGGTCACCTTGCCGCCGCCTCACTCAGTGCTTCACGAAGTGTCTTCCTCAGCGGCGGGTCCCGGGCCATTCTGCGCCGTCCCGGCGTTGCCATGTGGTGCCCTGGCCGCTACCGCCTCGAGGATCCGGCCCATCACCTCCTCATCGGTCGGGTAGGGAGACCGCAGCGACGGCCGGGCTCGCAGGGGAACCTCGTCCATCCGGTAGACCGTGCCCGGGGCGCTGATGCCGGTCACGGCGGTGGTGATGTGGACGCGAGCGAGCTTGCTGGTGTGGGTGACCTTCGGGTCCAGCACGATCGTCGGCACCCGGGCCATGTGGTCGATCGCCGGCTTGGGCATCGTCGCTCCGGGATCCGCGGCCAGCACCAGCACGGCGTCGACCTCGCCGCGGGTCAACAGGTCGATCGTGGTGTATTCGCCGGGGTTGTAGCGAGGGTAGCCTCGGCTGAAGTCGACGCCGAACGGATACCCGGTCAGCCAGCTCGTGACGGCATCAGCGCCCGTCACGTTGCCGTGACCGCGGAGCGGCATCGATACGAAGCGGGTGAACTCGTTCATCTCCACGCCCAACGTCAGCATCGCCGCCGCGTTCATGAACTTGCCGCGAGTCATGGTCAGTCCCATCCCGAAGAACATCGCCCCGTAGCTGGCGCGCTTCATGCGGTCCGCCAGGTCCTGGAGCTGCTCCAGGGTGAGACCCGTCTCCTCCAGGCGCTCCCGGTCGACGCGACGACCCTTGACCAGGGCGCGGAGGGCCGTCAGCGCCTCAAAATCCCTGGCCGGGCGGATCTGCAGGAAGATGTCGGCGATACGCGAACTCGGCGTCTTGCGGACGTCGACCACGACTACCGTCCGCCCCTTGCGGCCCTCGGGCGTGTATTTGCCTTTCGGGGTCACGGAGTACCGTGTGAAGTGGCGGGGATGGCACTCTGCGGGATTCGCGCCCCAGAGAATGACGAGGTCTGCTCGATCCTTTATCTCGCCCAGCGTAGCCTTTGACCTACCGCCCAACTGGGCAGCCATTTCACTGGGGCCGTGTCACAACGAGGAGTGGCTGTCGACCACGCCGCCAAGCCGCTCGGCCAGCGACACAGCCTCGCGCTGGGTCTCGCTGGTGGTATTGCTGAGGCCGTAGATGAGCGGGTAATGAGCGTCGACGAGGAAGTCGGCTGCCAGCGCCACGGCCGCGTCCAGCGAGGCCGGCTGCCCGTCGATCAGCGCCGGCGGATAGTGCGCCTCGGCGGAATGGTTGGTGAACCAGGCTCCCCCCAGGGCGCAGGCGTGCCTGGCCTTGACGATGCGATCTCCCTCGGTATGGACTTCGATGTCATCGCAGACGCAGCCGCAGAACGTACACACCGCGTTGCTCACAACAGCCATGGCTCGCTCCTCCGTCGATCAGGTGATCGATGTCACGGTGCGCCCGCACGGGGCGCAGCTCTGAATGCTCACCCCAACGCTCCGCCGCGGAAACTGCCGCGGACGCGGCGCGGCAGCCACAGATCGTCCCCGATCGCTTCCCACGCCGGGACCTCCTCGTCATGGGGCGACGTCTCCGGCTCGCGACGGGGCCGCTCGGGCTGGCTCGGCTGGTGGTCCGAAGCTCGTGATGTGTCCAAGATCACCACGCTCCTTTCCTAGACTCCGGGGCGGTCACCCGGCGGCTCGTGGTCCGGTGCCGGATCGACGTCGACCTCCCAGTTCTTCTGAGAAGGCATCCCTGTGCCGTCGGTATCCCCTGACATCAGCTGACAGGTCGGCGGCCCATAGGGGACGAAGACCATCCCGGGAGGAAGATCACCCTCCGCGCACCTGTACACCGCCTCACCCCAGTCGCTGCGCACACGGACCGACATGCCGGGGGCAAGCCCCAGTTGAGCGAGATCCTGTGGGTTCATGTCCAGGGTGCTGACGACCGCCAGGTACTCGTCCCTGAGCTTGCCCATGTTCTCCTGCTGGCCCTGCTTGATGGTCCGACCGGCGATGAACACACAGCGCATACAGACCCCCTTCGCACCGGCAGGCGCTTCGACGCGGAGCGCCGTATCGAAACAGGATACCGCATCTCCAACTGAAGCGAGTCGTGAGAGTCGTCAGGGTCTCGGATGTCGACACCGCTGGCCGCGTGTCTCGGGCTCATCCTCCCGTGCGATGACCGCGTTATAGTGTGGTCGAGGTCGACACGATCCCTTGCTGGCGAGTGCTCGCTGCGGTCACTGGCGTCGAAACCGCGCAGAGTCTCGCGGACCACGTCTTCGAGGAGGTGGGGTGGAGCGGCTGACGGGCGTCGAGATCGCCTGGGCGGCGCAGCTGGCCTGCCTGTTCGAGGCCAGCGTCGCCAAACCCGGCAACGTGTCGCCGCGAGTCGGCTTCGCCGACGCGCGCTTCGAGGACTTCGCGGCCAGCGCCGTGGCGATCGGGCCGGCGCTGCGCGAATCGGGGCTGGTGAGCGTGGGTGAGACTATCGCGAGGGCGGCGGCCGATACGCGCCGCCTCGTGGCCACCAACACCAATCTCGGCATGATCCTGCTGCTCGCGCCCATGGCGAGGGCCGCCGCGAGTCTCGAAGCCGGGAGCGGTCTGCGCGTCGCCGTGAGCCGCGTTCTCGCGGACTTGACGTTGCAGGACGCGCGTCTCGCCTACGAGGCCATCCGCGCGGCGTCCCCTGCCGGCATGGGCGAGGTCGATCACCACGACGTGGGCGAGGACGACGTGACCGTCACCCTGCTCGAGGCGATGGACGCCGCGCGCGAGCGCGATTCCATCGCCCGGGAGTACGTCACCGAGTTCGAGGTCACGTTCGTGCTCGGCGCGGACACGCTCATGCGCTGCTGGGATGGCGGCGTCTCTTTCTCGGACGCTATCTTGACCACCTTCCTCACGATCCTCGCCGCCGTGCCCGACACGCTGATCGCACGCAAGAACGGCAAGGCCGCTGCGGAGGACGTGTCGCGACGTGCGGCCCGCGTGTTGTCCTGCGGAGGAAGCCTCACCGCGCGGGGGCGTGCTGGTCTCGACGAGCTGACGCGCGAGCTCGGCGACGAGGCCCACGCCCTGAACCCGGGTACCACCGCCGACTTCGTCGCCGCCTCGATCTTTGCCTTTCTGACAGAGGGCGGGATGCTCGCCGACGTGCCCGCTCTTACGGCCCACTGGTGAGTCGGTGGTCATCAGGTCGCACGGCGCGGATGTCCGCGGCCGTGATCCAGCCGCGATGAAGAGCCGTCGCGAGCAGCACGCCGTCGGCGCCGGCCTCGGCGAGCGACCGCAGGTCCTCAGCGGTGCGCACGCCGCCGCCGGCGATCAGGCGCATGCCGGGGAAGGCGGCTCGCACGGCTCGCAGCGCCTCGACATCCGGGCCCGCGCCGGTGCCCACGTGGCTCAGGGCCAGCAAGATGAACTCGGTCACATCCTCGTTGGCGAGCAGCTCGATCGCGGCGACTGCAGGCTGGCCGGAGAGCGCGGAGCATCTGCTGAGGACGCCGTGGTCGCCGACGTCGACGCTGACCAGCATCTGCGCCGGCGGCAGGATCTCGCGGATCGCACGCAGCGAGCCGAGGTCCGTCAGTGTCTCCGTGCCGACGATGACTCGCGCGGCTCCGGCCTCGAGGAGCCGGGACGCGGCCTTCGAGTCGCTGACCCCCGCGTCCACCCAAGGCTCCGCCCCGAGATCATCGCGCAGCTCACGGATGACCTCTCGCTGATCGCCCCTGCCTTCGAGTGCGTCGAGGTCGGCGACGTACACGGCCATGCCGCCACACTCGCGGCAGAGGGCCTGGGCGACGGCCACTGGATCGCTGCCGGCGACGAGCCCGCTGCGCACGGCGCGGTAGTGCTGCCGTTCGCCGCGCAGCCCCTGCACGACTCGTCCCCCCATGAGGTCTAGGACAGGAATGGCATCCACCTGGCCTCTCCCTTCTGCGATCCTTGTCCACGAGTACGTGACCGGCGGCGGATGGCCCACGCCCAGTCTGCCGGCCGGTCTCGCCGGGGAGGCGCTGGCTGTCCTGCGCGCGCTGCTCGCCGACCTGCGCGCCTGGGGCAGGTTCCCCGTGGTGACCACGCGCGACCGGCGTCTCCGCGACACGCCCCTGACGGCGGATCGCGTCGTCGATCTCGACGCCGAAGTCTACCCCACCAGGCTGGTCGAACTGGCGCGGGAGTGTGGCGCGGCGCTCGTCGTCGCCCCTGAGGGCGGCGGCGTTCTCGAGCGCCTGAGCTCGCTGGTGTCGGACGCCGGCGTCTGCCTTCTCGGCAGCTCGCCCGAGGCCGTGGCCGTGGCGGCGGACAAATGGGAGTGCTACCGGCGGTTCTCGCAAGCCGGACTGCCCGCGCCGAGGACGATGCGTGTCTCCCCGGGCGCCGCCTCCGTGGCGGCGGCTCGAATCCGCTACCCTGTGGTCGTCAAGCCCCTCGACGGCGCCGGCTGTGACGGCGTGGTTCTGGCGACGGATGACGACGTCCTGAAGAGGGCTTTGCGGCAGCCGGCGCTGCGCGGAGCGGAATCGATCCTCGTGCAGGAGTACGCTTCGGGCGCGGCGGCCAGTGTGTCGCTGCTGGTCGCCGGTGGTCGCTCGACCGTGCTCAGCCTGAACCAGCAGCGGGTGCGCGCGGGCATCCCCTTCGCGTACGATGGCGGAGTCGCCTCGTGGCCTCATCCGCGGCGCGCGGAGGCATGCGAGCTCGGGCAGAGGGCCGTGGCCTTGGTGCCCGGCCTGCGGGGATACGTGGGGGTCGACCTGGTGCTTGGCGAGAAGACATGCCTGCTGATCGAGATCAATCCGCGGGTGACGACGTCATACGTGGGTCTGCGCCGCGTCGTCGACCTCAACATGGCCGCAGCCATCTGGCGCGCCTGCCGGGACGGCTCTCTGCCCGCCGCGGTGCCCGTGCCGCCCCTCGCGGCGTTCGGAAGGACGTGGGCTGATGACTCCTGAGTCGCCAGTGACCGTCGGTTGGGACGTGGGCGGCGTCCAGGTGAAGGCCGCCCGAGTAGAGTCACGCGCCGACGCTCCATGCGCGGTGCGCACGGCGGTGCGTCCGTTCGAGGTGTGGCGCGGCCGCGAGCGGCTCACAGCCGTCCTCATCGAGGTGGCTGAGGAGCTCGCGCTCGACCCCGGCATGCCGCTCGCGCTGACCATGACGGCCGAACTCTCGGATGCTTTCAGAAGCAAGCGGGAAGGAGTCCTGTTCGTGATGGACAGTGTGCGCGAGGCCTTCCCGCGGAATCCTGTGTCCGTGCTCGACAGCCGCGGCGAGTTTGCGGCGCTGCCCCGGGCCCGCTCGCGCCCGCTCGACTTCGCGGCCACGAACTGGATCGCCTCGGCCCTGTTCGCGGCCACGCGCGTCGACGACTGCATCCTCGTGGACGTGGGCAGCACGACCACGGACATCGTCCCCATCAAGGGGGGTCGTCTTGGCCTGTGAGGGTCGCAACGATCTCGCGCGACTCGGCGCCGGTGAACTGGTCTACACCGGCGTGCTGCGAACCAACCCCAACACGCTGACGACGTATGTGCCGGTGCGCGGCCGTCCCTGCAGGGTCGCCGCCGAGTACTTCGCGGTGATGGCGGACGCCTATGTGCTGCTGGATCGCCTGGATGCGGCGGACTACACCTGCCCTACGCCTGACGGGCGAGATCCCTCGCCGGCCGCCTGCGCGGAGCGTCTGGCGCGCCTCGTGTGCGCCGATCGTGAGATGCTGAGCGAGCACGAGGTCGTCATGATCGCGCGCTACCTGGTCGAATGCCAGCTGCGGGTCGTGAGCGATGGCCTCCTCCAGGTCGCGTCGCGCGGAGGCGAGGCCGCCGTCGCGCCTGCAGGCGTCGGCGCCTTCCTCGCCGCCGAAGTCGCGGATCGTCTGGGCCTCGCGGTGCTCCCCGCAGGAAGCATCTGGGGGAACGAGGGAGTGGCGCTACCCGCTGTCGCCGCCGCCCGGTTGCTGGCAGCGGGCGCGGCGGTCGCAGGGTCGTGATCGACGCGGTCGTCAAAGTGGGTGGCAGCCTCGGCCGCGGGACCTGCCTGCCGGAGCTGGGCGAGCGCCTCGTCGAGCTTGGGCGCCGCTACGGACTGCTGGTGGTGCCGGGCGGCGGCGTCTTCGCCGACGCGGTGAGGGAACAGGACAAGAAGTTCGGCCTGCGGTCGGGCACCGCGCACTGGATGGCCATTCTCGCCATGGACCAGTATGGCCATCTGCTCGCCGACCTGATGCCCGGCTGCGCGCTCGTGCGTACACTCGGAGAAGCACGTGCGCGAGTGGCCTACAAAGGCGTCACCGTGCTGCTCCCGTCTGAGCCTCTGCGACGCGCCGACGCGCTGCCTCACAGCTGGTCGGTGACCTCCGACTCGATCGCCGCCTGGCTGACCGGGCAGGTCGGCGGCCGTCTCCTGGTGCTCCTGAAGGATCGCCACGGCATGGCGAGCTTTGCGGCCACGCCGGCGTCCGCGCCGGCAGGCGCGATGACGGTCGAGGAGCTGGCTTCCTCGTCCGGCGTCGACCGTCGCCTGGCGGGACTGCTGGCCGCCGACCCCACTTTCGATCTGTGGATCATCGACGGCGAACGTCCCGAGCGGCTGACCGAGCTGCTCGAGGTTGGGAGGACGGAAGGGGTCAGTGTTGCGCGACCAGGTCCTTGAGCCGCAGCACCGCCTCGCGATCGACGCTCCCGTCCCTGCGGCCATCGCGACAGGCGGCGCCACGAAACCCGACGATGTCCGGTGCCAGCTCGCGGAGGCGCTCCATGTCGGTGACTCCCAGCGAGCCGGCCAGGGCACAGAGCAGCCCGAATTCGCGACAGCGCGCCACGAAGCTCTCGAGCTCGGCTGCGTCGAGCTCCGTCAGGAGAGTACCGCCGCCCTTCAGGGCCGTGTCGATCATGCAGCCGTCGGCCCCGGCCTCAGCGGCGACGGCCGGCAGGTCGGGGGGCGGCAGCGAGCCGGTCTTGCGCGCGTCGGCATAGGCGGTCGCCACGATGCGGACCCGAGGGTCCTGGTCGCGCGCCGCGCGGCACACCGCGGAGAGCAGGGCGAAGGCCTCGTCGTGGTCGCGCGGCCCGAGCAGCCCTACCTTCACATACTGCACGCCGCAGCCGGCGGCCCCCGCGGCTGCGAGGGCGGCCGTGCCGGGCAGGTCGGGGAAGTCACCGATGGCAACGCTCACGGGGACATCGCGCTCGGCGTGATCTCGCGAACACGTCGGATGACGTGAGGGAAGTTGGCGCCGAGCGATCCCTCGCGCGGATTCTTGACGTCCACGATGTCCGCGTGCCCGGAGACAGCGGCCTCGACCTCGTGTTCGCCGATCACGCTGATGAGTAGCTCCATGTCGGTCGACCGTCGCCTCTCCTCGGTGACCGCCAGCGTATATGCGCCTGCGAGTCCGGTACAAGCGAGGGGCTGAGCGTTGTCCTCGGGAGATCGTCGAGACGCGTCGGCACTCGAAGGCGCCGCCGTCGAGACCGTGGCCGGTCTCATCTTCACGGTGAAGGGAGTCGTGCACCCCCCGGATCGCATCGTGGCCTACCTGCGATACGTGCCGGACAGGCACGGGGAGCGGCTGCGTGGCGGGACGCGATACCGCCGCGTGTACAGCGTCGCGGAGCGCGAGGAGACACTGCGCGCCCTGGGCCTTTCGTACCGTGTGGACGACCCCATGCTCGGCGTGCCCGTGGACGCCGTGCCGTGGAACGACGTGACGCGCGTCTACGATCCGCGCGAGCGGCTTGCGGCAGCTGCGCGACAGCGGATCCGACGGCGCACTCACGGAGGACGCTCTTGCCCTCGCGGAGCTGCTGCGCGACGCCGCCGGTGTGCCGGGGACGGCGCTGGGCCTGACCGGTTCGCTGCTGTTCGACCTGCACAGCGCTGATTCGGACATCGACCTCGTGGTGTACGGCGACGGCGAGTGTCGCAAGGTACACGCGGCGCTGACGCGCCTTCTTCGGCGACCCTTCCTCTGCGCTGAGGCGCCCGCGCGGCGAGGAGCTGGCGGCGATCCACGCGACGCACCGCGCGGAAACGCCACTCTCTGCCGCCGACTTCTCGCGCCTGCAGGCCGGCAAGGTCAATGAGGGCAGGTTCGTCGGCCGGCCCTACTTCGTCCGGTTCGTGAAGCTGCCGGCCGAGGTGCCCGAGCGCTACGGAGACCCGCGCTTCGCGCCCGCAGGCCGGGCGCTCGTGGAGGCACGGGTCGCCGACGACCGCGATGCCCTGTTCACGCCCTGTCGCTACGCGCTCCGCGAGCTGCGGTTCCTCGAGGGGCCGCCCGTGGCAGACCTTGGTGAGGTGGTCTCGTTCCGCGGCCGTTTTGCGGACCAGGCGCGGACCGGCCAGAGGGTGCGCGGGCGGGGGGCTTTGGAGCGAGTCGTCTGGCGTGAGCGCCCCGAGACGACGCGCCTCGTGATCGGCGGCCGGCCCGGCGACTTTCTCCTGGGGATCGAGGGCGACTGAGCCCGGGCGTCTCGCGGGCGTGTCCACCCTGTCGATCGACGCAACGTCAAAGGTGCCCGGAGAAGATGTCGCCGGCCCGCAGTGGTGACGATTCAGAACAGCCTGCGGAAGCGCCCACGCTCAGCGCCGCCCAAGAATCACCGGATTCCGGTGAAGACGGCGACGCGTCAAGCGGCTACAAGCACATGGTGGGGAGGCGTTGACCCGTCGACGGCACGTGTGCGGCCACGATCGCCGGCGGGGAGCGGCTCCCAGGACTGCTCCATGAGGAGGAGAGCGATGCACCCATGACGGCGGGAGAGCCTCGCCGCCGTCGCCCGCGACATCGGGCCCGCAATGTGCCCGCAACGGTGACGATTGGACGGGTGAGGTGACAACTTGTTGAGAGGGCGCCGCACAGGAGGGTGCGACCCCGCGATAGGGAGGTTCGCCATGCCAGAGTACGTCATTCTCTCCAACCTGACCGCCAAGGGACTCGCCGACCTCAAGGGGGGGCCGGCGCGGTACCAGTCGGTCGTCAAGGCTATCGAGGCCGCAGGCGGCAGAGTGCTCAGCTTCCATGCCACGATGGGCGCCTACGACTACGTGATGGTGGCCGAGGGCCCGAGCGACGAGTTCGCCGCCCTGATGTCGATGTCGACCGCCGCTCAGGGCTACGTCACGACGCAGACGCTCCGCGCCTTCACGCCCGAAGAGTTCGCCGGCCTCGTGAGCCGACTGCCCTGACGGCGAGCGGTCCAGGCCGACCAGGCTACGAGGGACAGCAGCTGCAGTAGCCGCGTTCGGGGACGTCTTGTACGGCTGCCTTGCGCGCGTTCTCCCGGGTAGCAGCGGGCATTTCGTGCTCAGGCCGCAGAGGCCCGCCGCCCGTGAGGACAGCGGGCCCTGCGGGACCGGCCACGTTCTGGTCTCGGTTCCGGCGCCGGGACGTTGGAGCGTCTTGTGATGTGAACTCTGCTGATGGTGGGCGAGCTCGAACGGTAGCGCGTGCAGGCGCCTGGTCCGCCGCCTCTGGCGAGCAGGAGGGCTCTGGCCCTGCGGTCGTGCGCCGTCGCTAGGCGCCCGGCCCGCCGGGTCCGCTGACCATGCTGCCGGCGGTCTCGCCGCCGTCCATGACGATCACGGAGCCGGTGAAGTAGGCGGCCTCGTCGCCGGCGAGGTAGGCGAAGAGGCCGGCGAGCTCCTCGGGTGTCGCGTGACGCCCGAGTGGGATGCGCCGGTTCACCTGCTCCAGCATCTCCGGCGTGTACTCGGCTTCCTGCATGGGCGTGAGGACGTAGCCGGGGCAGACCGCATTGACGCGGATCGTGGGCGCCCACTCGAGCGCCAGCGACCTGGTCAGCGCCACGAGGCCGGCCTTGGTCGCGTTGTAGTCGGCGTAGTAGCGGTAGCCGACGAGGGCGTTGGTCGAGGCGGTGAAGAGGACGACGCCCCCGGCGCCGAGCAGCATGCGGCGCGCGGCCGCCTGCGCCACCCAGAACGCTCCCGTGAGGTTGGTGGCGATGACCTGCCCCCACTGGTCCGCTCCGATGTCGACGGCCGGATTCCTGATGCTGACGCCGGCGTTGTCGACGAGCACGTCGAGCGAGCCGATCTGCTCGAAGGCGCGGTCGACCTGTTCCCGGTCGCCGACGTCGCAGGTGATCACGTCCGGGCCGGGGCTGCGCGCCAGGATGACGACTTCGCAGCCCTCGTCGCGGAAGCGCTGAGCCGTCGCGGCGCCGATGCCGCTGGTGCCGCCGGTGACGACGACCTTCTTGCCGGCAAGACCTTTCATCGTGCCCTCCTCGCCCGTCCGTGCCCGCCTGTATCCTATCCACATGGAAGAGACTCGAAGGCCGGCCCCCTTCATCGGCGTCGTCAGCGACACGCACGGCTACTACGACGAGGCGCTCGACGACCTGCTGGCCGGCGCCGAGCGCATCGTGCACGCCGGCGACATCGGAGGCCTGGACGTGCTCTCGCGGCTGCGGGCGATCGCCCCGGTCACGGCGGTACTGGGCAACACCGACCTCCCGTTCTGGGAGGACGACCTGCCGTGGGAGACCGAGGTCGAGGCGCTGGGCCTGCGCATCCTTGTCTGCCACATCGGCAAGAGCCTCATGGGGCGGCACGATCCGGTCGGCGAGGGCTTCGATCTGGTGGTCAGCGGTCACAGTCACACGGGCCGCGGTGGAGTGGCGCGAGGACACGCTGTTCCTCAATCCGGGCGCGGCCGGCAAGGCTCGATTCGGGCTGCCGCGCACGCTCGCGCTGGTGGCCGTCGGGCCGGACGGGCGGCCGGTCCCCGAGATCGTGCCGCTGGACTGACGGGCGCGGACGGACGACCGGCCGCCGCCGGGACCAGCGCAGGCGTCGGGGCCGTCAGCGGACGCGCACCTGCTCGAAAGCGGCGAGCGCGCGCCTCCGGGCCTCGCCGTGATCCACCGCGGGCTCCGGGTAGCTCTCGCCGAGCGTCACGCCGGCGGCCGCGAGCGCCTCAGCCGGCGCCAGCCACGGCGCGTGCAGGTGCCGCGTCTCCAGACCGGCCAGCTCGGGAACCCAGCGGCGCACGTAGGCGCCGTCCGGGTCGAAGCGCCGCCCCTGGGTCTCCGGGTTGAAGATGCGGAAATACGGCGCTGCGTCGGCCCCGCAGCCGGCCACCCATTGCCACCCGAGCGTGTTGGTCGCGAGGTCCGCGTCCACGAGCGTGTCCCAGAACCAGGCGGCGCCTTCCTGCCACGGGAGCAGCAGGTCCTTGACGAGGAACGAGCCGACGAGCAGCCGGGCGCGGTTGTGCAGCCAGCCGGTCTCCCAGAGCTGGCGCATGCCGGCGTCGACGACGGGGTAGCCGGTCCGGCCGCGCCGCCAGGCCTCCAGCGCGGCCGGGTCCTCACGCCAGGGGAAGGCGGCGAAGCGCTCGTGCAGCGGATCTGCCGGCGTGCGCGGGAAGGCGGCGAGCAGGTGGTGGCCGAAGTCGCGCCAGCCGAGCTGGCGGAGGAAGGCGCCGGCCGAGCGGCGCAGGCCCGGCGCCTGCTCCTCGTCCCAGCTCACGGGGCCCACCGCGGCGTCGAGATCCAGCCCTGCCTCCGCGAGCGCTCCCTCGACCGCGTGCCACACCTGGCGCGCTGTCAGCTCGCCCCAGTGCAGGTGGGGCGACAGCCGCGAGCTCCCGTCGAGGTCGAGCCGGTCGCGGTCGGCGGCGTACGCTCCGAGCTGACCGGAGACGAAGTCATCGAGTCGCTGATGCGCCGCCGGCTCGCCCGGCCGCCAGACGGCGGCGAAGCCCGTCGTCCACGGCGGCTCGGCCTCGGCCTCGAGGGCGGCGAGAGCGAGCCCGGGCGGCGCGTCCGGGGCGGGCGGAAGAGCGTCCGGCGCAGGCAAAGGCTGGGAGGGCGCGCCGGCCGCCAGGCGAGCGCGCCAGAACGGCGTGAAGACGGTGTACGGCCGGCCGTCGCGCGTGTGCGGGGCGAGGGGATCGGCGAGCAGGCCTGCCTGCGCGACGACGATGGCCTCGACGCCTCCGCCGCCGAGGGCCGCCTCCAGGGCGAGGTCGTCGGCGACTTCGTCCGGCTCGAGCCCCGCCGTCCAGACCACGGCAGATGCCGCCACTTGCTCGGCGAGCGCGGCGACGACGCGCGCCGGGTCGCCGCGCTCGACGAGCAGCCGGGAGCCGAGGCGGCGCAGGTCGCCGTCGAGGCTGTCGAGCGAGCGCCGGAGCCACCAGCGCGCGGCGCCGCCGGGAGCCCAGGCGCGCCGCGACGGCGGTTCCCACACGTACGCGGGGAGGAGCGCGCCGCCGCGGCCGCGCGCCTCCTGAGCGGCGGCGAGCAGCGCCGGGTTGTCGCCCAGGCGCAGGTCGCGGCGCAGCCAGAGGATCGTCGTGGACGCGGTGTTCGGGCCTGTCACGGTCGTCGCGGCTCCTCGGGTCGGCGGTCGGCTGAGGGGCGCTGCATCACACGCGCGGGTGCGCCCGTGATGGAGATATGGCCGGGCGCTGCGACCGGCAATCGCGCGTCGCCCAGGTCGACGATGGGAGGACGCAGTGGACGGGTCCATGACGCCGGCACACCGGCGGGCGCTGGAACGGCTGCGCTCTGCCTGGGGACGGATGGACGGACGCTGCGTCCTCGTCACCGGCGCGACGCGCGGGATCGGCCTGGAGACGGCCGTGCGGCTGGCCGGGCTCGGGGCGGACGTGCTCGTGCACGGCCGCGACGCGGGCCGGGGAGCGGCCGCCCTCGCGGCCGTGCGCGCCGCGTCCGCCTCCGGCGCGTCCCCGTCGCTCCATCCCGCCGACCTCGGCTCGCTCGCCGGCGTCCGCCGGCTCGCGGCCGAGGTGACCCGGGACCGCCCGCGCCTCGACGTCGTCGTCGCCAACGCGGGCGTCTACGCCCCGGAGCGGCACGAGACCGTCGACGGGCTGGAGCTGACGTTCGCCGTCAACGTCGTCGCGCCGATCCTGCTGGCCGGCGCGCTCCTGCCGGCGCTGCGCGCCGCCGTCCAGGCGCGCATCGTCATCGTGAGCTCGGCCTCGCACTGGACCGGCGAGGTCCACTGGGACGACCTTCAGCTCGCCGCCCCCGGCGCCTACGACGGGCTCCGCGCCTACGACCAGTCCAAGCTCGCCGTCCTCATGCTGACGCTGGCGCTCGCCCGGCGTCTGGAGGGCGCCGGCGTCACGGCCGTCGCTCTCGACCCGGGCGACGTGGCCACAGGGATGCTGGCGAACGGGTGGCCCGGGACTCCCGGGCATCCCCGTCGAGGACGGCGCCGTCACCAGCGTGTATCTGGCCTCGGCGCCGGAGGCGGCCGGCGTCTCGGGCGCGTACTTCGAGGACGGCGCCGCCGTCACGCCGCTGGCGGCGGCGCTCGACGTCGCGGCACAGGAGCGCCTGTGGGCGGCGGTCGAGGCCGTCGCCGGCCCGCTCACGGGCGGCCCTGGCGGCGCGCCCGCTGTGTAGCCTCGGGTATAAGGCATACGGGACTGCAGGAGGCTCGACCGCGCGGCTCAGGCCCGCGCGTGGAGGACGATGATGAGCGGCACACCACCAGTGACGATCTACTCACTCACGACCTGCGGCTGGAGCCGCAAGGCCAAGGAGTACTTCAAGCAGCGAGGCATCAAGGCGTTCGTCATCGAATACGACACTGCCGGCCCCGACCTGCAGCGCAAGATCTCCGCCGAGATGCAGAAGGAGAGGGCGGACGGGTTCCCGTTCGTGCGCATCGGCGGCCGGGTGGTCAAGGGCTACGACCCGGCCACCTACGACAGGCTCCTGCGCGGCGCCTGACAGACGCGGAAGGACGATGACAAGAGGAGACCAGACGTGGCCGAGCAGATCAGGGTCGAGCTGTACACGCTGAGCACGTGCCCGTGGAGCCGCAACGCGAAGGCGTGGCTCGACGACAAGCGCGTGAAGTACGACTACGTCGACTACGACCTCGCCGACGAGGGCATGCAGGCGCGCATCCAGGAGGAGATGGTGGGGCGCGGCGCCTCGGCGTTCCCCTTCGTGAAGTTCGGCGACGCCGACTTCATCATCGGCTACAACCCGGACGCGTACGCGCGCCTGCTGGGGATGACGAAGGAAGCGGTCGCGGAAGCCGCCGAAGGCGGGGAAGAGGGCTGAAGCTGGTCGGGGTGGGCGGATTTGAACCGCCGACCTCTCGGTCCCGAACCGAGCGCTCTACCAAGCTGAGCCACACCCCGACGCGGGGACGGATTCTACCGGAACGCGGCCGGTGACGCTAGCCGACGCAGCGTGGCTAGCGAGGGGGGCGCCGAAGGTGCACCACTCATTAGCCGACGCAGCGGAGCTAGCGAGGGGGGCGCCGTAGGCGCACCACTCATTGGCCGACGCAGCGGAGCTAGTGAGGGGGGCCGTAGGCGCACCACTCATTACCGCTCGCCGGCCGCTTCCTTCGACCGCGCATCTGTTGTCTGTCCTGACAACAAACGCCGGCAATCGTTGACACGGACGATGAATGCCGTAGCCTCCGGGTATTGATGCCGCCCGGGTAGGGAGCCCGGTGGGTGACTGCATCGCGAAGGGGGATCCTATGGTTACCGTACGTAGAGGTTTGCTGCTCGTCTTCCTGGCCCTTCTGATCCTGTTGGTCGCCGCGGGAGCGGCCTTCGCGAAGGTCCCGACGCGGGTCATGATCGTCGTCATCGATCAGATGCGCCCGGAGTACGCGAAGCAGTACGACATGACGAACGTGCTGTGGCTGCAGAACCACGGCGTCGCGTTCCCGAACGCCTACGTCGGCGATATGGCGTCGGAGACGGTCGTCAGCCACAATGTCATGGTCAGTGGCCAGTTCCCGAAGCACATGGGCTGGTCGGACGAGGCCTTCCGTGACGTCGACAACCTGTTCGGGTTCGGCGCCAACAAGATCGTCACCAGCGGGGATCTCGGCTACGCGGACTACGTGAAGCTGATCCAGGCGGCCGGGAACTATCCGAAGCTCGGCGACTACCTGCGCGCCAAGTTCCCCGGCACGATTGTCGCGAACGTCGGTGAGAAGGGCTATCAGGTCGAGTCAATGGCCGCCGAGAGCTCGGACTACTACGTCCGCATGGGATCCAAGAAGACTCCCCCCGGGACGGCCGCTACCCCAGTCCCCTACATCCCCGGGCTTCCCGGCAGCTATCGGGGTCCGTCAGGCAACGTGCCCAGCTACATCAAGAGCCCTCCGCCTCCACAGAACCCCTACCGCTACTACGTCAGCGTCGGCAACAGCATCGCCTCCGAGCTTCCCGCCGACTACTACGGCACCAAGGTCGACAAGCCGGCCTGGCTCTATCCCGAGGACGGCCGCTACGTGCCCAGCCCCTACGCCGCGAACCAGAGTGGAGACATCTGGGTCGCCGACGCGGCCATGGCCATCATGGAGAAGGAGCCTTGGTCGGGCATGTTCGTGACGTTGAGCGCGATGGACAAGGTCGGCCACATGTGGGGCGGCGGGTCGGTGGACAACCTCAAGAACTACACCTGGGATCCCAGCACGATGTTCAACTGGGTCCATATGCCGTTTGCGGCTCAGAACGCCGACGCCCAACTCGGCAGGATCATCGCCAAGCTCAAGGCGCTCGGCCAGTTCGATGACACGCTCATCGTCGTGACCGCCGACCACGGCGTGCAGGACAGCACCAATGGCTTCTACGGCACCGACGAGTACGACGGCGCCAATGCCGGCGGCTGGTATGCCGGCACGTGGTCGTACCCCGGCGCGCCGGACAACACGAACCCGGGTCCAGTCTCCATCAAGCCGCTCATGGACACCGGCAACGTCGAGTTCAGCTATCAGTCGGTCGCCATCGAGACATGGCTCAAGGACTGGAGCTGGGCCAAGAAGGTCGCCGCGGCGAAGGTGATGGGCACGCTGCCTGGCGTGATCGCCACCTACGTGAAGAGCAAGGACAGCGACCGCTACGTGCTGCAGCGTTCGAGGACGAGCACGAGGATGAACATGTCCGAGTTCGCCTGGTGGATGCAGCACGGTCAGGAGCTCGTGAACACGATGGCCTTTGACGGCTCGGCGGACGTGGTCGGGCTGCTGAAGAACCGTGTCAGCTACGCCGCCTATGGAGACCATGGCGGCGCCCAGATGCAGGTGCAACGCATCCCGATGATCGTGTCCAACCCGAGCCTCAGGCGCAGCGTGAACTGCTCGGGAATGCGGCTCGCCGACATCATGCCGACGGTGCTCAAGACCATGGGCATCCGGCTCGTGGCTCCTGTAGACGGGCGTGCCTACAACCTGCCCGTTCGCAGCGGCTGCAACTGATCTGACGAGCAGACCCGCGATGAAGGCCGGGGGCGCCGCGAGGCGCCCCCGGCCCTTCTCTTGTCTCCAAGCGGCCGTCGGCCGCCGGCGTCTTCCGGTCAGTCCCGGCGGCCCCCGGCGCCGGCGCCGGGGGTGCGGCCGAGCGACGAGAGCAGCCGTTGGATGCTCTCGTTGATGCCCTCGGCCGTCTCGTGGACGGCGGCCTTCTCCGGGTAGATCTCGTAGTGCTCGCGCTCCTCGGCCGGCGTGAGGTTCGGCATCACCACGTTGCCGCCGCGCTGCAGTCCGTGGGCGCGGCCGCCGGTCTTGTTCACCAGCGACAGCGCGGTGGTGGCGGGGAGGTTCGCGTCCGGGCGCGCCAGGCGCGTCAGCGCGAGCACCTTGCAGGTCATGAGCTCGCTGTTCGGCGCCTGGTCCTGCGGCCAGTCGTCCTCGGCCAGGCGGCGCGCGAACTCCTGCCCCAGCGGCGTTGCGGGATGGGGCAGGTACGGTCCCACGCCGATCATGTCCATGTCCATGCCCCGGAACAGCTCGATGTCGGCGGCGATGCTCACGTGGGTCTGGCCGGGGATGCCGACCATGATGCCCGTCCCCGCCTCATAGCCCAGTTCCTGGAGGCGGCGCAGGATGCGCATGCGGTCGCTGACCTTGCCCGGCAGGTCGGGGTGGATGCGGCGGTACAGGTCTTCGTCGGACGTCTCGAAGCGCAGGAGGTAGCGATCGCCGCCCGCCTCGCGCCATGCCGCGAGGTCCTCGTCGGGACGTTCGCCGAGACTCAGGGTGATCGCCGAGATGGGGGTCTCGGAGCGGATACGGCGCAGGACGCCCGCCATCCACTCGGTCGTGATGCCGTAATCTTCGCCCGATTGCATGACCAGCGTGCCGTAGCCGAAGGCGACCGCCTTTCGCGCGCACTCCACGGCGACCTCCTCGGAGACGCGGTAGCGCTCGACGCCGCGGTTGCCCGCGCGGATGCCGCAGTAGGTGCAGCCGCGCACGCAGTAGTTGCTGAGCTCGACGAGGCCGCGGAGGTGGACCGCGTCGCCGACGTAGCGGCGGCGCGTCTCGTCCGCCGCGACCCAGAGGGTCTCCAGCCGCGCCGCGCCGGTCTCGCGCAGCCAGTGCTCGATCGCTTCCCGCGAGAGGGCGTCGGCGACGCCCAGGGGCGGGGCGGAGGGAGGGCGAGGCGTCACGGGCGGGACTGTCGGGGCGGCCGGAGCCGCCGTCAGCAGAGGTCGTCGACGGCCGCGTCTTCGGGCAGGCCGGAGGTCACCGGCTCCGCCGGTGCGTGCCCGGCCCGCCGCGCCCGAGCCACCCGCACCGCCTCGAGGGCGGCGGGGAACGGCTGCAGCGCGCGCTCGAAGATCCCCAGGCTGAAGGCGATCACCAGGCCGTAGTTGGTGATCGGGACGCCCTGCTGCCTGCAGCGCAGGATGCGCCCGAGCATCGCGCGGCGGTTGAAGGTGCAGGCGCCGCAGTGGATGACGAGGTCCCAGCGGGAGAGGTCCTCGGGGAAGTCGTGTCCCTGCATGTGCTCGATGTTGAGCTTGCCGCCGACGTACTGCGTGAGCCAGCGCGGGATCTTGACCCGGCCGATGTCCTCGGCGATGGGATGGTGGCTGCACGCCTCGGCGATGAGGATGTTGGCGCCGCTCCGGAGGTCGTCGACGGCGAGCGTCCCCTCCACCTGGCTCACCAGGTCGCCCTTGAAGCGGCTGAAGAGGATGCTGAAGCTCGTCATCGGCACCTCGGGCGGCGTGTCGGCGGCGACCTTGAGGAACGCCTGCGAGTCGGTGACGACGAGCTTGGGCGGCCGGTTGAGGCGCGCGATGGCGTTGCGGAGCTCGCGCTCCTTCACCACGAGCGCCATCGCGTCGCTGTCCATGAGGTCGCGGATGCTCTGCACCTGCGGCAGGATCAGGCGGCCGCGCGGCGCTTCCTTGTCGATCGGCACCACGAGCACGGCGAGCTCGCCGGTGTTGACGAGGTCGCCCAGGATGGACGGGTTGTCGATGAAGTCCGGCGGCGCCGCGTCGAGCAGCGCCTGGCGGAAGTCGAGCACGCCGCGGCCCTCGCTGGCGGCGGTGAGGACGGGCTTGATCTTGAGGTCCTCCAGACGCTTGACCGGCGCCGGCCGGCCGACGAGATCGCTCTTGTTGAAGACGACGACGATGGGCGTCTTGCGCTCGAGGAACTCGTCGAGGATGCCGTCCTCGTACTCGCCCCAGCTGCCGGCCTCCGTGACCAGCACGCCGAGGTCGGTGCGGTCGAACACCTGCGTGGTCTTCCTGGCGCGCAGCTCGCCGAGCACGCCGACGTCGTCGATGCCGGCGGTGTCGATGAAGAGCACGGGGCCGAGCGGCAGCAGCTCCATCGGCTTCTCGACCGGGTCGGTGGTCGTGCCGGCGAAGTCGCTGACGATGCTGACCTCCTGCCGCGTGATCGCGTTGAGGAGGCTGCTCTTGCCCACGTTGCGGCGGCCGAAGATGCCGATGTGCAGCCTCATGCCTTTCGGCGCGTCCATGAGATTCATGACAGCGCCTCCCGCCCTAGTCTTCCACGCCGCGGCCGCGCCTCTGGGGCGTCCCCAGACGGCAGACGGCCTCGGCGGTGAGCAGCTCGTCGTACTGCTCGGCCGTGAGGACACCGTCGCCGACGACGACGTCGCGGATGGTCGCGCCCCGCTCGTGGGCGCGCCGGGCGACGTCGCAGGCGGCGTCGTAGCCGATCTCCGGCACGAGCGCCGTGGCCGCCGCGCTGGAGGCGCGCACCTGCGCGGCGCAGCGCTCCTCGTCGGCCTCGATGCCCTCGACGCAGAACCGGCGCAGCACTTCGTCGGCGCCGGCGAGCAGCCGCAGGCTCTCGAGCAGGCAGTCGGCCACGAGCGGCAGGAACGCGTTGAGCTCGAGGCTGCCGAGGCCGGCGGCGGTGGCGATGGTCGCGTCGTGGCCGAACACGAGCAGCGCCACCTGGCTCACTGCCTCCGGGATCACCGGGTTGACCTTGCCGGGCATGATGCTGGAGCCGGCCTGCCGCCGCGGCAGCCGGATCTCGCCGAGCCCGGCCTCCGGACCGGAGCTCAGCAGGCGCAGGTCCCCGGAGATCTTGAGCAGCGACGCGGCGTGCGCCTTGAGGATGCCGGAGACCTCGACGAACACGTCCGCGTTCTGCGTGGCCTCGGTGAGGTTCTCGGCGCGGGCGAAGCCGATGCTGGTCAGCTCGCGCAGCACGTCCACCACGCGGAAGATGTAGTCACGCGGCGCGGCGAAGCCGGTGCCGATCGCCGTGCCTCCCAGGTTGACGACGCGGAGGCGTTCCTCGCACTTGTAGATGCGCCAGCGGTCGCGGTTCAGCGCCTCCGCGTAGGCGCCCATCTCGCGCCCGAGGGTGGTGAGGACGGCGTCCTGTCCCTCCGTGCGCCCCACCTTGACCACGTGCGCGAACTCCTGCTCCTTGGCCTGGAACGCCTCCTGCAGCGCGACGATCTGCTCTTCGAGCCGGTGCAGCAGGTCGATGGCCGCGAGGCGCAGGGCGGTCGGGTAGGTGTCGTTGGTGCTCTGGTGAAGGTTGAGGTCGTCGGCCGGCGAGACGCGGGCGTAGTCGCCGGGCGCCGCGCCGAGCAGTTGCAGGGCGCGGTTGGCGAGCACCTCGTTGACGTTCATGTTGGTGCTCGTGCCGGCGCCCCCCTGCAGGCGGTCGACGACGATGTGCTCGTCGAGCAGGCCGTCGGCGAGCTCGCGGCAGGCGCGCTCGACGGCGTCGGCCTTGGCGTCGTCGCCTGCCCAGGCGCCGAGGGCGCGATTCGTGCGGGCGCAGGCGAGCTTGACGACGCCGTACGCCCGGGCGAGCTCCACGTGCACCGGGCGCCCGGCGAGCGGGAAGTTCTCGAGCGCCCGCTCGGTGTGCGCGCCGTGCAGGCTGCCCGCCGGCACGGCGACCTCGCCGAGCAGGTCCCGCTCGATGCGCACGTCGTCGGTCATGGGCTCGTCGTCCCGGCGCGAGCGCGCGTCAGGCGCCGAACACCATCTTCTGGACCTGCACGCCGTCGACGGCGCTCAGCTTCGCCTTCATGGCCGAGGCCTCGTCCTCGGTGCCGAAGAACTCGATGAGGACGACGCCGCTCGGCGAGCACACGTTCTCGCTCGTGTCGTGCAGCCCGATGCGCGTCTTGATGTTGCAGCCGTACTCGGTGAAGACCTTCTGGACGTCCACCGCGTTCTTGAGGCGGTCGGAGATGTGGATGCCGAGGATGATGTGCTGGTCGCTCACGGGTCGGTCCCTTCGTGTGGTGGTGACGGTCTGGTGGTGCCGGACCGCTGTCAGCAGAGGACGTCGCGCTTGCCGGCGCGCACCTGCGCGAGCATCTTCTCCGTGTGCTCGCGGCGCACGGGGTCCATCTCCGCGACCTTGCGTGTGATGAGCGCCTCGCCGATCTCGCGGGTCTCGGCGCTGCCGTAGTCGAGCAGGTACTCCTCGAACGTGCTGAGCGCGTTGGGGTCGCAGTGGTGCTTGATGTCGCCCGGCTTGGCGAGGTCCATGAAGTCCATGCCCGTGCGGCCCAGGCGATAGCAGGCCGTGCAGAAGCTGGGCACGAACCCGAGCACCGAGATGTCGCGGATGACCTCGTCGAGAGAGCGGTGGTCGCCGAGCTGGAACTGCGCCGCGTCGAACTCCTCGTCCTCTTCGTAGCCGCCGGGGTTGGTGCGGCTGCCGGCGCTGATCTGGCTGATGCCCAGGGCGAACGTCTCGCTCCGCAGGTTGGCCGTCTCGCGCGTGCTCAGGATCATGCCGGTGTAGGGGACCGCCGAGGCGCAGGATGGCGACGATCTTGCGGAAGTCCACGTCGCTGACCGGCTGCGGCGGGTGGCTCGCCATGTCGGAGCCGCTGGCCGGCTCGAGGCGCGGCACGCTGATCGTGTGCGGGCCGACGCCGTAGGCGCGCTCGAGCTCGTGGATGTGCTGCAGCATGGCGAGGATCTCGTAGCGCCAGTCGGCGAGGCCGAAGAGCACGCCGATGCCGACGTCGTCGATGCCGGCCTCCATGGCGCGGTGCATGCCGGTGACGCGCCAGTCGAAGTCCTTCTTCTTGCCGCCGACGTGTACGGCGTGGTAGGTCTCGCGGTGGTACGTCTCCTGGAACAGCTGGAACGTGCCGATGCCGCTCGCCTTGAGCTCGCGGAACTTGTCCACGCTGAGCGGCGCCACATTGACGTTCACCCGCCGGACCTCGCCGTTGCCGCGCTTGACGCCGTAGATCGTGGCGATGCTGTCGAGGACGTACTGGAAGCCGCCGTCCTTCGGGTACGACTCGCCGGCCACGAGCAGGACTGCGCTTGTGGCCCTGGTCGACCAGCAGCTCCACCTCGCGGCGGATCTCCTCCTGCGTGAGCGCGCGCCGGTGGAGCTCCTTGTTGCGCACGCGGAAGGCGCAGTAGAGGCAGTCGTTGTTGCACAGGTTGCTGATGTAGAGCGGCGCGAAGAGCACGAGGCGCTGGCCGTAGATGGCCTCCTTGCACTCGCGCGCCGTCGCGAACAGCTCGGCCAGCAGCTCCGGGTCGCTCACCGACGAGAGGACGGCGACCTCGTCCATCGCGAGCCCGTTGAGCTCTCTCGCCTTGGCGAGGATCTCGCGCACGCGCGCGGCGTCCTTGGTGGACGCCGAGTGCAGCGCCTCGTCGATGGCGGCCTCGTCGATGAAGGCCCCTGTCTCAACCACGGCTGTCATGAACTACTCCCTCGGTCGACGGCCAGCGGCTCGGCGCAGTCCGCCGTAGCCGGTATCTCGAAACTGAATTCGGCCCACTCGCCGTGCTTGGAGTCGGCCGTGATGCGTCCCTTGTGGAGCTGGACGATGCGCCACGAGTTGTACAGGCCGACGCCGGTGCCGCGGCGGCTCTTGAGGGCCGGGTCGTCCAGGCGCGAGAAGCGCCGGAAGAGCTTGTTCTGCTGCGCCTGGCTGAAGCCCGGCCCGGAGTTCCACACGCTGATCCGGAGGCGCTCGCCGCCCTTCTCGTCCATGGTGACCTCGGCCTTGACGCGGATGTCGCCGCCCTCGTTGCCGTACTTGATCGCATTGTCGAGGAGGTTGACGGTGACGATGCGCAGCAGCGTCGGATCGCAGCACACCGGCGGCAGAGCCGGCGAGGGCACGCAGGTCATGAGGTGGATGCCGTGGGCGTCGGCCTGCGGCCGCACGAGGTCGACCGCCTCGGCCACCACCTCTTCCATCACGTCGACGCGCGAGCGGGTGGAGAGCCTGAGCTCGCCGCCCTCGACCCGTGCCAGGTCGAGGTACTCGCGCACGAGGCTGAGGAGGTACTGGCCTTTACGCTCCATGCTCTGGACCTTGGCGCGCTGTTCGGGCGTGAGGTCGCCCAGATAGCCCTGGGTGAGGATCTGGGCGTCGGTGACCATCGAGGCGACCGGACTCTGGAGCTCGTGGCTCACGAAGCCGAGCATCTGCGTGTACGCGTAGTTGGCCTCCTCGAGCTGCTCGATGCGCCAGGCCTTCTCCACGGCCTGGCTGAGGCGCTCGCTGATCGCCATCTGCAGCTCGATGTGCTGGGGCCCGTACGTGTACGGCGTGCGCGAGCTCCGGAAGATGAAGCCGACCACGCGGCCCTCGACGATCAGCGGGCACGTGAGGCTGGAGCGCACCCCCTCCTTGATCAGCAGCTTGGAGGAGCGGCTGCGCGGGTGGTCCTTCACGTAGGCCTCGAGGTCGTTGATGATGCGCGGCAGTCCGCTGTGCATGACCTCGCTCAGCGTGCTGCCGCGCAGTCCTTCCCGGTACCCCTGGTCGATGCGCAGGCCGTCGTAGGAGGTGCGGTTGTAGTAGCTCGTCACGTAGACGGACTGCTCGTCGATGAAGGCGAGTCCCATGCGGTCGCAGGGGATGAGCGCCTGGGTGTTGTCGAACAGGTAGTCGACGATGGCGCGCAGGGAGGGGCGGGCGGCGATCTTCTGGTTGACGGTGCGCAGCAGCGTGCGCTCCTCAGGCGCCGATGGGCTTGAGGGCGGCGCCGTCGCGGAACGGGTCGACGTAGGTGACGGCGGGGCGCTGGTTCTGCTTCGGTTCGTTGCCCATTGTCCTCAAGTGTACTCGCACAGGCGGCCGGGCGGCCTGGATGGCAGCCCGGCCGCCTGTGCGTCGCGTCAGCTCTGCGGGATGTGCTTGCCGCGCGCCGTGTACTCGGTGTGCAGCAGCTTGTGGCTCTTGTGGCCGCACGGACCGTCGGTGAGGAACTCGCCGTAGGTGGCCAGCACGGCCGGGTTCTCGTGCGACTTGCGCACCGCGTAGGCCGCGTCCTCGGAGTAGATGGCCTTGGCCCGCGCGGCACGGATGGTCGCGTTGGTCGGGATCGGCTGGCCGCCGCCGCCCAGGCAGCCGCCCGGGCAGGCCATGAACTCGATGAAGTGGCACTCGCTGAAGTGACCGCCGGCCTTGATGTCGTCCATGACCTTCTTGGCGTTGGCGGTGCCGTGCGCCACGGCGACCTTGAGCGTCGCGCCGTTCAGCCAGTCCCAGTTCGGCACGAGGTGCGCCACGATGTCGGGCACCGGGCCGACCTTGGGGACGGTGATCTCGGCGTACTTGACGCCCTCGAAGCCGCGCACCGGCATGATGTCGCCGTGCTCGTAGATGCTCTCGACCTTCTCGCCGGTGACCATCTCGAGGACGGTGCGCAGCGCCGCCTCCATCACGCCGCCGGTGGCGCCGAAGATGACGCCGGAGCCGGTGGCCGTGCCGAACGGGTCGTCGAAGTCGCTCTTCGGCAGGCTCGGCACGTGCAGGCCGGCCTCCTTGAACATCTTGCCGAGCTCGCGCGTCGTGAGGCCGAAGTCGACGTCCTGGAAGCCGGAGTCGCGCATCTCGGGCCGGTTGCACTCGAACTTCTTGGCCGAGCACGGCATGAGCGCGACGCTGACGATGTTCTCGGGGTCGAACCCGAGCTTCTCGGCGTAGTAGGTCTTGATGAGCGCGCCGAACATCTGCTGCGGGCTCTTGGCGCTCGAGGCGTTGGGCAGGTACTCGGGATAGAAGTGCTCGAGGAACTTGACCCAGCCCGGCGAGCAGCTCGTGAACTGCGGCAGGGCGACGCTCGCGTCCTTCTCCACCAGCGCCTTGTAGAGCCGCAGGATGAGCTCCGTGCCCTCCTCGATGATGGTGAGGTCGGCGGTGAAGTTGGTGTCGAACACCTTGTCGAAGCCGGCGCGGCGCAGGGCCGTGTTCATCTCGAACGTGACCGGCGTGCCCGGCTCGAGGCCGAACAGCTCGCCCATGGCCGAGCGCGGCGCGGGAGCCGTCTGGATGACGACGTGCTTGTCGGGGTCGTCGATCGCGGCCCACACCTCGTCGGTCTCGTCCTTGGCGTACAGGGCGCCGACCGGGCAGCGGTTGACGCACTGGCCGCAGTTGATGCACACGACCGAGCCGAGCGGCATGTCCTCGAAGGTCTCGATGGTGACCTTGTTGCTGCGGCCGACCGCCTCGAGCACGCCGACTTCCTGCACGTCGATGCAGGTGCGGACGCAGCGGCGGCAGCGGATGCACTTGTCCATGTCGCGCATGACGGAGTAGCTCGAGTCGTCCGACTTCGAACGCGGCTCCTCCGGGTGGCCGAAGGGGTAAGCGGTGACGCCGTACTCCTCGGCCAGCGTCTGCAGCTCGCAGTTGCCGTTGCGCACGCAGCTGTAGCACTCGCCGTAGTGCTCGCTGAGGAGCAGCTCGAGCACGTGCTTGCGCGCCATGCGGACCTTGCGCGTGTGCGTGTTGATCTTCATCTGGTTGACGACCGGGAACGTGCAGGCGGGCTGCAGCGTCCGCTGGCCCTCGACCTCGACGACGCACATGCGGCAGACGCCGGCCACGTCGAGGTCGGGGTGGTCGCACAGCGTCGGGATGGTGATCCCGGCGTTCTTGGCGGCCTCGAGGATGGTCGTCCCGAAGGGGACCTTGGCCTCGACGCCGTCGATGACGACGCTGACCTGGGCGCCGATGGCGTCCGGGCTGGTGGTGGTGATGACGCGCCGGTGCTGCTGCGAGAGCGGCGCGCGATGGATCGGGGTGGTGGGATTGCTCATGCTCACTCCTCTCGCTCTCGTCAGGCGCTCGGGGCGCGGTTTGCGATCTCGTCGCCGAAGCCCTCGAGGATCGAGAGGAAGGCGCTCGGGCTGGTCTGCCCGAGGCCGCACTTCGAGGCGACCTGCATGGTGGCGCCGAGCGCCTTGACGCTGGCGAGGAACTCGGGCGGGCACTCACCCTTCTTGAGGAGCTTGACGGCCTCGAGCATCTGGGCGTTGCCCAGACGGCACGGCGTGCACTGGCCGCAGCTCTCCTCGACGAAGAAGTCGAGGAAGTTCTCGGCCACGTCGAGGATGTCGCGGTCGGGGCCGATGACCATCACCGAGCCGCCGGTGGGGACGTCCTCGAACGCCAGAGCGCGCGTGAAGTCCTTTGCCGGGATGCACACGCCGCTGGCGCCGCCGATCTGGACGGCCTTGGCGCCGGTCCCGCCCACCTCTTCGAGCAGGCGGGCGACGGTGATGCCCCACGGGAACTCGTAGACGCCGGGCTTCTCGCAGTCGCCGCTGATGCTGAACAGCTTGTAGCCGGTCGACTTGTCGGTGCCGAACGTCTTGAACCAGTCGGTGCCCTTGGCGAAGATCGCCGCCACCGAGGCGAGGGTCTCGACGTTGTTGACGACCGTCGGGTTGTTGAGCAGGCCGGCGACCACCGGGAACGGCGGGCGGTTGCGCGGCTCGCCGCGGAAGCCCTCGAGGCTCTCGATGAGGGCCGTCTCCTCGCCGCACACGTAGGCGCCGGCGCCCATGGCCACGAGGATGTCGAAGTCGAAGCCCTCGACGCCGCAGGATGTCGTGGCCGAGCAGGCCGGCGCCGCGGCGGCGCTGGATGACCTCGTTGAGGTGCGGCCGCAGGTACGTGTACTCGGCGCGCAGGTAGATGATGCCGAGCGACGCGCCGATGGCGCGGCCGCCGATGGTCATGCCCTCGAAGACGAGGTCGGCGAAGCGGGTGAGGATGACGCGGTCCTTGAAGGTGCCGGGCTCGCCCTCGTCGGCGTTGCAGATGATGTACTTCTGGTCGGCCTTCTCCGCCGCGCAGAAGCCCCACTTCATGCCCGTGGGGAAGCCGGCGCCGCCGCGGCCCTTGAGGTCGCTGTCGCGCATGAAGTCGACGAGGTCGGCGCGGCTCATGGCCAGGGCGGCCTTGAGGCCGGCCTCGGCTTCGATGGTCTCGTAGGTGAGGGCGTTGCCCTGCGTCTCGATCGTGGCGGGCACTGCTCAGCCCTCCTTGGCCACGGCCGCGGCGCGGCAGGCGGCGACGATCTCGCGCACCGTCTCCGGGGTGACCCGCGTGTGGACCTCGTCGTTGACGAGCAGGGCCGGGCCCTGGTCGCACATGCCGACGCAGCTCGCCCACTCGAGGGTGAACACGCCGTCGTCGGTGGTCTCGTCGAAGCCGACGCCGAGCTCGTTCTTGAGGGCGTCGGCGACGGCGTCCTTGCCGGCGAAGTCGCACGAGAGCGTGCCGCAGAGCCGGATCACGAACTGCCCCTCGGGGGCGCCGTGGAGGAACGCGTAGAACGAGGCGACGCTGTAGACCTCCACGGGGTGGATGTCGAGCACGTCGGCGATCGTCTGCATGGACTCGGAGTCGACCTCGTGGAAGCGCCTCTTGACATCCGCGAGGATCGGGATGAGAGAGCTTCTGCCCGGGCCGAGCTTCTCGACCAGGGCGGTGACGTCTGCTCTGAGCTGGTCCTGCTTGACTGTGGTCGTTGCCATCTGGAGTCCTCTCCTACTGCTCGAGGAGCTTCTTGACCTTGGCGACCAGCGTCTGCGGCTCGACGGGCTTGGGCTGGAACTCGTCGACCGGGACGATCTCGCCGTCCTTGTCGATGTTGAGGCCCATCGCGGCGTTGACGCTGGTGAGCATGATGATCGGCAGCTCGTTGCCGTTCTTGCGGATCTCGCGCGCCATGCGGAGGCCGTCGTCCGGCTCTTCCATCATGACGTCGAGGATGAGGAGGTCGGGCTTGATCTCCTCGAGCTTCTTCATGCCGTCGGCGCGGTTGGGCGCGCCGACGACCTCGTAGCCCTCACGCTCGAGGACCAGGCGGCCGGCATCGACGATGTCCGGGTCGTCGTCAACGATGAGAATCTTGGGCACCACGCACTCCTTCGTCCGTTTGCGTTCCCCCTGGCGCGGCTCGATGGCCCGCCATCGCGGCCCGCCGCCGTCTCTCGTCGCGACGCGCGCCCGGGCCAGGCCAAGGCGGGGCAGGGACGGACGAAAAGAGATGACGATCGGTGCTGGCCGCTCACTCCACAGAATCCACGTTCGACCTGGCCTCGACTACGCACAGTTTCTAACGCATCGCGGCCGCTTGTGCAAGGGGTCACGAGCGTCTGAGGCTAGTATCGCACATCTTCGCACACGGGTGAAATCGGGCGACGGCGTGCCACGCCCCGGAGCGGGAATCCCGGGCATGAGGAG
>CAWAUK010000015.1:0-73446 GCA_963784975.1 uncultured Thermoleophilia bacterium
CTGCTGACGCTCGGCGTCCCGGCGGGGAGCGGAGGGACAGCGGGTCCTGATGGCGCGCAGGGCGTGCGACACCGCCAGGATGAGCGCCGTCCCGTGCGGCGGCGTGAACACGCCGTGCTGCGGCGGCACGATGCGTCGCACGTGCAATGAGCCGTAGGTCTCGTACTCACTCATCTGTCTGCCCTCGAGCATCGGAGTGACCTCTTG
The DNA here is from genome assembly GCA_963784975.1 of uncultured Thermoleophilia bacterium. Lineage (GTDB taxonomy): Bacteria > Actinomycetota > Thermoleophilia > UBA2241 > UBA2241 > CAIXSE01. Next base: position 208 of record CAWAUK010000015.1, read on the forward strand.
ACGCGTGAGCATAGGCCCCAGGGCGGCGCCTGGCGTCACCCAGTGAGGGTGATTCCAGGTCCACGTGCCGTGCATGGGGTCCGATCTCGTCCTCGCGGTTGCCCGGTGCGGTCCCCGGATGCAGGATGTTGCTCGTCGTCCCACCCCGCCTGCCCCGGAGGCCCCGTGCGCATCGAACCGTTCTTCGTCGAGCAGTGGATGAACGCCCACGAGACGACGGCCACCTGGAACATCGCGGAGACCTGCGTGCACTCGCTCACGTTCGACGAGCTGCTGGAGCTGAGCGGCGACGCGGACGGGGTGGTAGCTCGTCTCAAGGAGACCTGGCTCGGCTACGGGGACATCGTCGGCTCGCCGCGGCTGCGCGCCGCCATCGCGGCGCTGTACGGCGAGCGCATCGGGCCGGACGAGGTGCTCACGGCCAACGGCGCGATCGGCGCCAACTTCCTGGCCCTGTACGCGCTCGTCGAGCCGGGGACGACCGTCGTCAGCGTCCAGCCCACGTACCAGCAGCTGTACTCGGTCCCGGAGTCCCTGGGCGCCGAGGTCCGCGAGCTGCGACTCCGCGAAGAGGACGGCTACCTGCCGGACGTGGAAGCGCTGCAGGCGCTCACCGACGAGCACACCCGGCTCATCGTCATCAACAACCCGAACAACCCCACCGGCGCGCTCATCGACGAGCCGCTGCTGCGCCAGATCGTCGAGGTGGCGCGGGAGCGCGACGCCTGGCTCTTCTGCGACGAGGTGTACCGCAGGCTCGAGCACGAGCCGGGCGCGACGGCGCCGTCGGTCGCCGACCTGTACGAGAAGGGCGTCAGCAGCGGCAGCATGAGCAAGAGCTACTCGCTGGCCGGGCTGCGCACGGGGTGGGTGGCCGGGCCCCCGGAGGTGATCCGGCGCTGCCTCGACGTGCGCGACTACACGACGATCAGCGGCGGCGTGCTCGACGACGCCCTCGCCGCCGTGGCGCTCGAGAACCGGGACCGGGTGCTCGAGCGCAGCCTGCACATCGTGCGCGGCAACCTCGCGGTCGTCGACGAGTGGATCGCGGCGGAGCCGCGGCTGCGTTTCGTGCGCCCGCGCGCCGGCACGATCGCGCTCGTCCACTACGACCACGACCTGTCCTCGGTGGACTTCTGCCAAGGCATGTTCGACTTCAACGGCGCCTTCGTCATGCCGGGCATCGCCTTCGGCGAAGAGCACGCGTTCCGCATGGGCTACGCGTGCGCCCGCGACGTGCTCGATGGCGGGCTGGCTGCCGTCTCCGAGTACCTCCGGACCCTGGAGGGCTGAGCGCACCGGAAGAGGCCGGGTGTGACGTGCGGCGTACCCGGCCTCTCCTTCACACGCGTGGACTAGAATGCTTGTCAGATGGACGAGCACCGTACACCTGACGAAGGCCTCATGGACTCGGCGCCGCGGCGCACGTGGCTGGCCGCGGAGCGCACGTACCTGGCCTGGCTGCGCACCGGCCTCGGCGCCCTGGGCCTGGCGCTTGCCGTCGGCAGGCTGCTGCCGGCGCTGATCGACGCCTCGCACCTGGCCTTCGGCGTGCTCGGCGCCGGCTACGCGGCGCTCGGGGTGTTCTTGGTCGTCATGGCGGCGTATCGAGCGCAGCGCACCCGCGCCGCTCTCGCCGCCGGGCAGCCCCTGCCCCTGGACCTCTGGGTGATCTGGGTGCTCACGGCGGCCAGCATCGTCCTCGCCGTCGCCACCGTCGTCCTCGTCCTCGTGGAAGTGTGATCTCGTGAGCCACTACGGCCGGTCGCGGGAACTCGTCGCGGACGTGTGCCGGACGCTCCTCGAGCGCGGCTACCTCAAGGCGACGGAGGGCAACGTCTCCGTGCGCGTACCCGGAGAGGACGCCTTCGCGATCACGCCATCCAGCTACGACTACGGCAAGATGGAACCCGGCGACATCTGCGTCCTCGGGCTCGACGGGCGGCACATCCTCGGCGCCAAGAAGGCGTCGATCGAGTCGTCGATGCACGCGGCCGTGTACGAGCGGCGCGACGACGTGAGCGTGATCATCCACACGCACCAGCCGTACGCGAGCGCGCTCGCGCTGATGGAGCGGCCGATCCCCGCCCTGTTCGACGAACAGGTGCGCTACCTCGGCCGCTCCGTCGAGCTCGTCTCGTACGCCCCGTCGGGGACGAGCTTCCTCAAGAAGAACGTGGCGAAGAAGCTCGCCAGCGGCGCCAACGCCTACATCCTCGAGAACCACGGCGTGCTGGTCCTCGGCGGCGACGCCGAGCAGGCGGTGCACAACATGGCGCTGCTCGAGAAGGTGGCGTTCGACTACCTGCTGGCGCTGCTCACCGACGGCCGCGCCGAGAAGGTGCCGCTGCCGATCCGCGAGATCGCCTTCCAGAGGCTGCGCAAAGACGAGAAGAAGCTGGCCGCGCAGGTCGAGGAGGCGAGGGCCGCGCGCGAGGCCGCGGAGGCGCGCGCGCATGGGAGGCGCGCGCGGACGAAGGCGACGGAAGAGGCGCGGGCGGCCGCAGGCGAACCCGCGCCCGAGCCGGCCGTCCGGCGCCCGCCCATCGTCCGGCGAGTCCGGCCTCCTGGGGCCCAGCTCGCCGGCTACGCCATCAGCCGCTATCCGGACGTCCCCGACGTCTACCGGCGGCTGAGCGACCTCGTCTCCCAGCCCATCCGCCCGGTCCGTCGCGACGCCATGGACGGCTACCTCGCCTACTTCGACGACCAGTGCCGCCGCAGCAAGAAGCTCACCGACGCGGCGATGGAAGTCATCCCCGGCGGCGTCCAGCACAACCTCGCCTTCAACTACCCCTTCCCGCTCGCTATCGAGAGGGCCGAGGGCGCTCGCCTCTGGGACGTCGACGGCAACGAGTACATCGACTTCCTGCAGGCCGGCGGCCCCACCGTGCTCGGCAGCAACTACCCGCCCCTGCGCGAGAAGGTCGCTGAGGTCGTCGAGCAGTCCGGTCCCGTCACCGGCCTCTTCCACGAGTACGAGCTCAAGCTGGCGCAGCTCGTGAGCCGGCTGATGCCGGCGTGCGAGCAGTTCCGCATGCTCGGCTCCGGCACCGAGAGCGTGATGGCGGCCATCCGCGCCGCCCGAGTCTTCACGGGCAAGAAGTGGGTGGTCAAATTCGGCGGCGCGTACCATGGCTGGAGCGACCAGATGGTCTACGGGCTGCACGTCCCGGGCACCTGGCGGTTCGAGGCCAAGGGCATCCCGTTCGGAGCGACCCGGCGCACCCGGGAGGTCTTTCCCAACGACCTCGAGTCGCTGCGGACCAAGCTGAAGCAGAACCGGCGGATGGGCGGCACGGCGGCGGTCATCGTCGAGCCGATCGGGCCCGAGAGCGGCACGCGACCGGTGCCGTTCGGATTCAACGCCGCCGTCCGCGAGCTCTGCGACGAGTTCGGCGCGCTGCTCATCTTCGACGAGGTCGTGAGCGGCTTCCGCCTCGGGATGGGCGGAGCGCAGGGCTACTTCGGCGTGCGCCCCGACCTCACCATCTTCGGCAAGTGCATCACCGGCGGCTACCCCATGGCCGGCGGCGTCGGCGGCCGCCGTGACGTCATGGCGGGCTTCGCCAGCGGCATCGGCGGCAAGAGCGGGGAGCGGGCCTACGTCGGCGGCACGCTGAGCGCCAACCCGCTGAGCTGCGCGGCCGGCTACTTCGCCATCACCGAGATGGAGCGCACCGGCGCGCCGGTGCTCGCGGGCATGGCCGGGGACAGGCTGACGGCCGGCCTGAGGCGCATCATCGAGAAGTACGACCTGCCGTTCGTCGCCTACAACCAGGGCTCGATCGTCCACCTCGAGACCTCGGGCGTGATGCTCCTCGACCTCAAGCATCCGCTGCGCTTCGCGAAGGAGATGAAGCCGCGCAAGCACATGATGGAGGAGATGGGCGCGGCCTATACGGCGAACGGCGTGATCACGCTCGCCGGCTCGCGCATGTACACGTCGATGGCCGACACCGACGAGGTCATCGACGTCGCGCTCGAGCGCTTCGAGCGGGTGCTCTCGAGCGTCGAGGGCGCGTAGCGCGGCGTGAACCTCGACGTCATCGCCGCCGTCCTGCTCGTCGCCGGGTTGAGCGCGTTCTTCGCCTTCTGGTGGAAGGTGGTCCGCGGTCACGCGAGCAGTGGCTGGCAGCGCGCGGCGCGCATCGGCGGCGCGCTCGCGCTGGCGCTCGCGCTCGTCGCCGTGGGCGCGTACTGGCTGATGGACTCGCTGACCGTCCAGCTGCTGGGCGACCACGTCAGCCAGGTCGACACGACCCGCAAGGTGGTCGCCATCACCTTCGACGACGGCCCGGCCAACCTCTACGTCGACGACATCATCGGCGACCTGCGCCGGTACGGGGCTCGCGCCACGTTCTACGTCGTCGGCGCCGACGCGAGGGCGAACCCCGAGGCCATGAGCGTCCTCGTCGCCGCGCGTGAGGAGATCGGCAACCATTCCTACGACCACCGGCGACTGGTCTTCGTCTCGACGTCCACCTGCGACGACGAGCTCTCCTCCACGGACGCCGTCATCCGGGCGGCGGGGTACTCGGGGCCGGTCACCTTCCGGCCGCCCTACGCCAAGAAGCTGCTCTCGCTCCCCTACGTGCTGTGGCGGGCGGGGCGGACGACGGTGATGTGGGACCTGGCGCCGGACTCGCGGGACGACATCAGGGACGACGCGCAGGCGATGACGCAGTACGTCGTCGACCATGTGCGCCCCGGCTCGATCGTCCTCCTGCATCCCTGGCCGGGTGCGAACGCCGCCACGCGACGGGCGCTGCCGCTGATCCTCGGGGCGCTGCGCGCCCAGGGATACTCGTTCCTCACCGTCTCCGAGCTTCTCGCCCTGCGCTAGGCGTCACACTCTCGGCCCGCGCGGGCCTGCCGATACTTCGGTGTGGATGCTGGACCAGAGCCATGCCCGCCGCCGGCGGGCTGAGAGGGGTCACATGAACCGGTTGCAGACAGGCGCGAATGCGTCCGCGGTCGCCACGACGCTCGAGAAGACGATCATGCCCGACCCGATCCCCGGGGACGCGGAGAAGGTCTTCCCATACGAGCTGGCCAAGTACGAGGCCAACGGCTACGGCGCCTGGAGCTACGGTCCGGGCCTCGCCGCTGAGCGGCGGCTCGATCTCATGCCGGCCGGCTACGACGCCACGGCGGCCGGCGCCGCCTCCCGACTCGTTCGCTTCTTCACCATCACCGACATCCACATCGCCGACGTGGAGTCGCCGGCACAGGCGATCTACTTCGGCTACAAAGGCTTCCTCTCATCGGCGTACTCGGGGGTCATGCTCTACACGCACCACGTGCTCGACGCGGCCGTCCGCACGGTCAACGCCATGCATCGCGACCAGCCCATCGACTTCGGCATCTCGCTGGGCGACACGTGCAACAACACGCAGTACAACGAACTGCGCTGGTACATCGACGTGCTCGATGGCGGGCGCATCGACCCCGACTCGGGGACGAAAGGGGCGGCCGCCGGGCCCAGGGCCGCGTTCCTCGACGGCTACGACGCGGCCGGTCTCGACCCGGCCATCCCCTGGTACCAGGTGCGCGGCAACCACGACCACTTCTGGACGGGCTTCCTCCGCATCGACGACTACCTGCGCAGGACGTACGTCGGCGAGGAGATCCTCGACCTCGGCAACGTCTTCCAGGACCCCCGCGGCCCGGAGAGCCGCGGCTTCTACATGGGCTGTCTGGATGGACGGACGCCCCTCGGCGACATCTTCGGCATCGGGCCGGTCGCGGACTTCGCGGCGCCGCCGAAGGTCCTCGCCGCCGACCCCGACCGGCGCTCGCTGACGAAGTCGGAGTGGATGAGCGAGTTCTTCACCACCGCCTCGTCGCTGAAGGGCCACGGCTTCGACCCGGCCCGCGTCGACGCCGGCTTCGGCTGCTACACCTTCGAGCCCAAGCCCGATGTGCCCGTCCGGGTCCTCGCGCTGGACGACACGCAGCGCGACGACGACACCTACGACAACGGCTACGGGCACATCTCGCTGGACAAGGAGCGGCACGACTGGCTCATCCGCGAGCTGGACAGAGGCCAGGCCGACGGTGTGCTCATGATCATCGCCGCGCACTGCCCGATCGGCGTCGAGAAGGCCCCACACCCGATGTCATGGAGCTCGAGCGCTTTCGGCTCGGAGGAGGACCTGCTCGCGAGGCTGCATACCTGTCCCAACCTGATCCTCTGGATCGCCGGCCATCGGCACTGCAACGCGGTCACGGCGTTCCCGTCGCCCGACGCGGACCGGCCCGAGCTCGGCTTCTGGGAGGTCGAGACCTCGTCGCTCAGGGACTTCCCGCAGCAGCTGCGCACGTTCGAGCTGCTGCGCGCCAGTGATGACACCGTCTCGATCCTGGCGGTCGACGTCGATCCGGTGGTGGAGGACGGCACGCCGGCCGCGATCTCGCGCAGCTACGGCGTCGCGGCCCAGCAGATCTTCGACAACCAGATCGGCCGTCTGCCGACGGGCTCCTACAACGCCGAGCTCGTCGTGCCGCTCAGCCGTGAGATGAAGTCGAAGCTGGGCTGACCGAGGTGCGGCCGGGCAGTCGGGGCCGCGTCAGGCGGCGCCGACTCCCCGGCCGGGGTGTGCGAGGAGGCCGGCCGGCGCGGTGCTATGCTGCCGGAATGGTCGCCACCTTGAGCGCCTCCCGCTACGTCCTCGCCGTCGACCTCGGCACATCCGGCGCGAAGGTCGCGCTCATCGGGGTCGACGGACGCGTCGCGGCGTGGGAGTCCGAGCCGGTAGAGCTGCTCGTGCTGCCGGGCGGCGGCGCGGAGCAGCGGCCGGACGACTGGTGGCGGGCCATCGTCGCCGCCACGCGGCGACTGCTCGCCCGCCACGACGGCCCGGCCGCGGAGGTCGCCGCCGTGTGCTGCAGCACGCAGGGCGAGGGCACGGTGCCGGTGGACGAGGCCGGCACGCCGCTCACGAACTGCATCCTCTGGATGGACATGCGCGGCGCGCCGCACCTGCGCCGGCAGTTCGGCGGGTTCCCTCGCCATGCAGGGCATCAGCCTGCTCAGGATCCGGCGCTGGGTGAAGCTCACGGGCGGCATGCCGTCGCCCGACCGGCAAGGACCCGGCGGGGCACATGCTGTACGTCCGCGACTCGAACTGCCGGACATGTACGAGCACACGCACAAGTTCCTGGGCGTGCCGGACTACCTGAACCTCAGGCTCACCGGCCGTATTGCCGCGAGCTACGACTCGATCATGACCAGCTGGGTGACGGACAACCGCGACGCGGACGACGTGAAGTACGACGCCGGACTCGTGCGGGACTGTGGCATCGATGGCGACAAGCTGCCGGAGATCGTGAAGTGCACCGAGGTGCTCGGCCGGCTGACGGCGGCCGCGGCCGAGGAGCTCGGGCTGGCGCCGGAGACGCAGGTCGTCGCCGGCGCCATCGACACCACGGCGGCCGCCGTCGGCGCCGGCACGACCCATGACTTCGCCGTGCACCTGTACCTCGGTACGTCGTCGTGGCTGGCCGCCCACGTGCCGTTCAAGAAGACCGACGTGTTCGCCAGCCTCGCGTCGGTCCCGTGCGCGCTGCCCGGCCGCTGGCTGCTCACCGCGCTGCAAGCCACGGCCGGCGGCAACCTCACCTGGCTGCGCGACAACGTCCTCTACCACAAGGACGAGCTGCTCGCCGAGGAGGAGCAGCCGGACGTGTTCAAGATCTTCGACCAGATCGCGGCGCGCGTGCCGCCCGGCAGCAACGGCGTGCTGTACACCCCGTGGATCTGGGGAGAGCGCGCCCCGGTCGACGACGGCGCGCTCCGCGCCGGCCTCTTCAATCTCTCGCTCGACAACACGCGCGAGGACATCGTGCGCGCCTTCTTCGAGGGCGTCGCGCTCAACACGCGCTGGCTGCTGGGGCCGGTGGGCAAGTTCCTCGGCCGGCCCGTCGAGCGAATCAACCTGGTGGGCGGCGGCGGCCAGTCGGACGTCTGGTGCCAGATCATGGCCGACGTCCTCGGCGTGACGGTCCGCCGCGTCCGCGACCCCATCCAGGCGAACGCCCGGGGGGCGGCGTGGATCGCCGCCGCCGGGCTCGGCGAGATCTCCTTTGGCGACGTGCCGCGGCTGGTCGAGTTCGACGGCGAGTTCGAGCCGGGCGCCGCGGCCCGCGAGGTGTACGATGCCTGCTATCGGACCTTCCTTGAGATTCACAGGCAGATGCGTCCGGTGTACCGGCGCATCAATCGCGGCGCGCAGGGGGCGACGTGAGCGGTCGGGCTGAGGCGCGTGAACGGCGCGACACCGAGCGGGGCTACCGGATATACGGCTACCGCTGGGTGATCCTCGGCGTCGTCATGGTCGTCAACTTCATGATCCAGGTCCTCTGGATCAGCTACGGGACCATCATCGCCGACGCCTCCGGCTACTACGGCGTGTCGCATCAGCTGGTGACGCTGCTCTCGATGGTCTTCATGATCGCGTTCATCCCGCTGTCGCTGCCGGCCGCCTGGGTCATCGACAGCCGCGGGTTCCGCACCGCCGTCGGCTTCGGTGTCGTGATGATGGGCGTCTTCGGCGTGCTGCGCGGGCTCTCGGGCAGCAACTACACGCTGGTGCTCGTCTGCACGATCGGCATCGCCGTCGCGCAGCCGTTCCTGCTCAACTCGTGGACCAAGGTGCCGGCGAACTGGTTCGCCGCCGGCGAGCGTGCGACCGCCGTCGGGCTGATCACGCTGGCGAGCATGCTCGGCGTCGGCGCCGGCATGGGGCTCTCGGCGGCGCTCGTCGGCGTCATGTCGATCGGCACGATGCAGCTGCTGTTCGGGGTGATGGCCGCCGCCTCCGCCGCCGCCTTCCTCCTGCTGGCACGCGAGCGGCCCGCGACTCCGCCCGGGCCGGCCGGCGAGGAGGTGCGCGCCCTCATGCTCGACGGCCTCAAGCATGCGCTGACCGTGAGACCCTTCCTCATCATCCTGGCGGTGGCCTTCGTGATCCTGGGCGTCTTCAACGGCGTGAGCAGCTGGATCGGCGACATCGTCCTCCCGCGAGGGTTCGGCGCCGACGCCGCCGGCCTGCTGGGTATGGTGATGCTCGTGGCCGGCGTCATCGGCGCCGTCGTGCTCTCGGCGATGTCGGATCGCCAGGGCAAACGCGTGCGCTACCTCGTGCTCACGCTTGCGCTGGCGATCCCCAGTCTCGTCGGGGTCGCCTTCGTCTCCTCCACGCTCTTGCTCTACGCGAGCTTCGCCGCGCTCGGCTTCTTCATCGTCGGCGCCCTGCCGATCGGCATGCAGTACGCCGCGGAGGTGACGTTCCCGACGCCCGAGGGCACGTCGAACGGGCTGGTCCAGCTCTGTGGCCAGTGCTCCGTCGTCTTCGTCTACATCATGGGCCCGCTACGCACCGGGAGCGGCTCGTTCGCGGTGTCGCTGCTGCTCATGAGCGCGCTCCTGGCGGTGGCCGCGGCGGTCGTCTCCCGGCTCAAGGACGCGCCGCTCAGGAGCGGCCCCGCGCCACGCTCGTCGCCCGCCCCCGGCGGCGCGGCCACACAGTCCAGCCTGGCGGCCGACGCGGCCCCTGTGGGGCCGGATGCGCCGCCACCGCCTGCTCCGGCAGGCTAGGGCGGTGGCGCCGATGAGCGACCTGGGAGGGTCCGCGTGAGCATGACCACCCCAGACGTGAACGCCGCAGGAGCGGAGGTGGTCGCAGGTCCCATGGGCGCCGGCCTCAACGGCGACGCCGACGTGAGCGATACATCCGCGAACGGCGCACCGGCGAATGACGCGGTCTCCACGTCCGTGCGCCGCCCCGGTCCACGCGAGCGCAAGGCCATCCGCGTGTGCGTCGGCGCCATCGTCGTCTACCTCGTTTTGGCGTACCTCCTGTTCGTCCGGCCGGGCGTCTCGCGGACGGATCACCTCCTGGCCGTGCTGCTCCCGGCGGCCATCCTCGCCCTCTCCGCGGACCTCTGGCCGCGTCTGCCGGCAGGTCTGCGCGCCACGCTCTCGCTCCTCTTCGGCGTGTTCGCGTTCGTCACTGGTCTCGTGTCTGTGGACCGTTTACGCGTCGAGGGCACGGGCGCCTCGGGGCTCTGTGGTGTGCTGCCGCTCGCGGCCGGCGCCGCGCTCACCGGGCTCGGCGTCTGGCTGCTGTGGGTGTCGCGCAAGCGCGGCGGGCCACTCTGGTGGACGGTGCTGCGCCGCGCGCTGCTCCTGGTCGCGGCGCTGTTCGTCGTGTATTGGGTCGTCCTGCCCGTGAGCATGGCCATCATCGCCACCGAGCGCCCGAGCGTACCGGTCAAGGCGGTCGACCTCGGGCGCCAATACGAGGAGGTCACGCTCACCACGCGCGACGGCCTCAGACTGAGCGCCTGGTACGTGCCCTCACAGAACCACGCCGCGATCGTCACCTTCCCGCGCCAGTGGACCATCCGGCAGGCGCGCATGCTGGTGAAGGCCGGCTACGGCGTGCTCCTGGTCGACCCGCGCGGCTACGGCGACAGCCAGGGTGACCCCAACGCCTACGGCTGGGGGTCGGCCAAGGACATCGACGCCGCGGTGGCGTGGCTGCGCCGCCGTCCGGACGTGCAGCGGCTCCGCATCGGCGGCCTCGGCCTCTCGATGGGCGGCGAACAGATGCTCGAGGCCGCGGCCGGTGACCGCGGCCTCAAGGCGGTGGTCAGCGAAGGCGCCGGCATCCGCTCGGTCCGGGAAGCGCTGCTGCACCGCGGCCCGAGCTCGTTCGAACTGGCGCTGCAGTACCCGCAGGACCTGGTGCAGACGGTCTCGGTGTGGCTCCTGGGGGGCGAGCCCGTCCCCCAGTCGCTCAAGGACGCGTCACTGCAGATCGCGCCACGGGCCACGTTCTTCATCTACGGCGAGAACGGCCGGGAGGTCGAGAAGGCTGTCAACCCCGTGTACTACGACGCCGCCCTCGCGCCCAAGGCCATCTGGATGGTGCCGGGGTCTGGGCACACGCAGGGCATCGAGACGCAGCCCGAAGAGTACGCGCGGCTCGTCGTCGGCTTCTTCGACCGCACGCTGCTCGGGACGGAGTAGCGCAGGGCGGGTCCGGCCTACGGCGCGCGGAGCCAGGAGCTGTGAGGCGTGACGAAGCCGTAGCGGTCGGCGGCGAGCGCGTCGAGGATGCGCGGCAGCGCTGCGCGCGAGGCGCGTGGAGGATGGCTCGGGGAGTCCGCCCAGATCGGTCCCGTTTGCGCGGCGTCAGCTGAGGCCGGCGATGCAGGGGCGCGCACTCACTCAGGACGCCTCGTCCAGCGCCTCCTCGAACTGGCTGGAGTAAAGGTCGTAGTAGAAGCCCCGGGCAGCCATCAGCTCCTCGTGGCTGCCCTGCTCGATGATCGCGCCCTTGTCCATGACGAGGATGACATCGGCGCCGCGGATGGTGGAGAGCCGGTGGGCGATGACGAAGCTGGTGCGGTCCTTCATGAGCTCCGCCATCGCCTGCTGGATCAGCACCTCGGTGCGCGTGTCGACCGAGCTGGTGGCCTCGTCGAGGATCAGGATGTCCGGGTCGGCGAGGAACGCGCGGGCGATGGTGAGCAGCTGGCGCTCGCCCTGGGAGACGTTGGTGGCGTCGTCGTCGAGCACCGTGTCGTAGCCGTCGGGCAGGGCGCGCACGAAGTGGTCGACGCGCGCCGCCTGAGCCGCGGCTCGGATATCCTCTTCGGTCGCGCCCTCGCGCCCGTAGGCGACGTTTTCGCGGATCGTGCCGCTGAACAGCCACGTGTCCTGCAGCACCATGCCGAACAGCTGTCGCAGGTCACTGCGCGACATGTGCCTGGTGTCGACGCCGTCGACGCTGATGACGCCCGCGCTGATGTCATAGAAGCGCAGGAGCAAGTTGACGAGCGTGGTCTTGCCGGCGCCGGTCGGCCCGACGATCGCGACCGTCTCGCCGGGCTGCACGTCGAGGGTGAGGCCGCTGATGAGCGGCGTATCGGGCTCGTAGCGGAACCACACGTCGTCGAGCTCGATGTGGCCGTGCGTGTGCTCGAACGCCACGCACTCGGCCGGATCGGGCTCTTCCTCTGACTCGTCGAGGAGCTCGAACACGCGCTCGGCCGACGCGGCCGTGCTCTGCAGCACGTTCATGATGCTGGCCACCTGGGTGATCGGCATCGTGAACTGGCGCGAGTACTGGATGAAGGCTTGGACGTCGCCAAGCGACATGCGGCCGCTGGCGACCATCACGCCGCCGATGACGGCGATGGCGACGTAGTTGATGTTCATGACGAAGTTCATGACCGGCATGATGATCCCGGAGATGAACTGGGCCTTGAAGCTCGCCTGGTAGAGCTTCTCGTTCTGCTCGTCGAACGTCTCGATCGCGGCCTGCTGGCGGCCGAACACCTTGACCACGTTGTGACCGGTGAACATCTCCTCGACGTGGCCGTTGAGGTCGCCCGTGGTCTCCCACTGCGCGGCGAACTGCTTCTGCGAGCGCTTGGCGATGATCATCGTCACGACCACCGAGATCGGCACGACCAGCACCGAGATCAGCGCCAGCAGCCAGCTGATGGTGAGCATCATGATGAGGACGCCGATGATGGTCAGCGTCGACGTGATGATCTGCGTCATGCTCTGCTGCAGCGACTGGGAGATGTTGTCGATGTCGTTGGTCATCCGGCTGAGGACGTCGCCACGCGGGTGGTCGTCGAAGTACCTGAGCGGCAGGCGCGCGAGCTTCTCGTCGGCCAGCCGTCGCAGGCGGTAGATGGTGCGCTGCGCCACACCGGCCATGAGGTAGGCCTGCAGCCAGGCGAAGAGCGCACTGAGCGCGTACACGGCGACGAGCAGGAGCAGGGTACGCGCCAGGGCGTTGAAGTCGATCCCGTGGCCGGGGTTCAGGGTCATGCCGGAGATCATGTCGGCGATACGGCCCTGGCCCCTGGCGCGCAGGCCGGCGATGGCCTGGTCCTTGGTCACGCCGGCCGGGATCTGCTTGCTGACGACGCCGTCGAAGATGATGTTGGTGGCGTGGCCGAGGATCTTGGGGCCGACGACGGCGAAGGCCACGCTGACCACCGCGAGCAGGACGACGGCGATGAGGAGCGCACGCTCCGGCTTGAGCTGGCCGGCGAGCCGGCGCAGCGAGCCGCTCAGGTCCTTGGCCTTGGCTGTCGGCGTCACCAGGGCGTGCCCGCCTGGGCCGCCTGGACCCGGACCCTGGGGGCCGCGCGGGCGCGGCGGCACGGCGCCGGAAGCCGGCTGCTGCGACTTGTTCTCCGCGGCGCTCACGCCACGCCCTCCACGCCGAGCTGCGAGGTGACGATCTCGCGGTAGGTCTCGCTCGTCTCAAGCAGGTCGTGGTGCGTACCGATGCCGGCGATCGTGCCGTCGTCGTCGAGCACGATGATCTGGTCGGCGTGCATGATCGTGCCGACGCGCTGCGCGACGATGATCACCGTCGCGTCCGCGGTCTGCCTGCGCAGCGCCGCGCGGAGCTTGGCGTCCGTGGTGAAGTCGAGCGCCGAGAAGCTGTCGTCGTAGATCTGGATCTTCGCCTGCTTGGCCAGCGCCCGGGCGATGGCGAGGCGCTGGCGCTGCCCGCCGGAGACGTTGGCGCCTCCCTGGGAGACGGGCGCCTCGAGCTGCTCGGGCATCGCCTCCACGAATTCCCGCCCTTGCGCGATCTCGAGGTAGCGCCAGAGCTCTTCGTCGGCGGCCTCCTGGTCGCCGTGACGCAGGTTGTCCGCCACGCTGCCGCTGAAGAGAAACGACTTCTGCGGCACGAGGCCGATGCGGCTCCACAGGTCCTGCTGCGCCAGGTCGCGGACATCCGCTCCGTCCACGAGCACGCTGCCGCCGGTGACCTCGTAGAAGCGCGGGATGAGACTGATGAGCGTCGTCTTGCCGCTGCCGGTGCTGCCGACGATGGCGGTGGTCTCGCCGGGCCGCGCCGTGAAGCTGATGCCGCTGATCACCGGCTCCTCGGCTCCGGGGTAACGGAACTCGACGTCGCGGAACTCCACGACGCCGGCCTCGGGAACGTCGGTCACGGGCTCCTCGGGGTCGACGATCGTGGGCTGGGTGTCCAGCACCTCCATGATGCGCTGGGCCGAGACCGCGGCGCGCGGGACCATGACGAACATGATGGTGGCCATGAGCACCGCGAACAGGATCTGGATGATGTAGGTGAGGAAGGCGGTGAGGTCGCCGATGGGCATGCTGCCGTCGGCGATCTGCTTGGCGCCGAACCACATGATCGCGACAGTCGAGAGGTTCAGGATGATCGTGATGGCCGGGAACATGAGCGCGAACAGGCGCCCGACTTTGAGCGTCGTCGTCGTCAGGTCGAGGTTGGCGACGTCGAAGCGCTCCTCCTCGTACGCGGTGCGGTCGAAGGCGCGGATGACGCGCACGCCGCTCAGGAACTCGCGCGTGACCTGGTTGATGCGGTCGATCTTCTTCTGCATCGACATGAAGAGAGGGATGGCCCTGGTCATCACCAGGCCGATGACGACCCCCATGATGGGGATCGCGACCAGGATGACGGCCGAGAGCGGCACGTCGAGGCGCAGCGCCATGATGATGCCGCCGATGGCGGTGATCGGCGCCGCCACGACGACGTTCAGCATCATCAGCACCACCATCTGGACCTGCTGCACGTCGTTGGTGGTGCGCGTGATGAGCGACGGCGGGCCGAACTTGTTGACCTCGGCCTGCGAGAAGCCCTGGATGCGGCGGAACAGGGAGCCGCGCGTGTCGCGGCCGAGGGCCATCGACGTCTTCGAGCCCCAGTAGACGGCGGCGATGGACGCGATCACGTAGATCAGCGTGACGCCGAGCATGATGGCGCCGACCTTGAGGATGTAGGCGGTGTCTCCGGTGACGACGCCGTTGTTGATGATGTCGGCGTTGAGGGTCGGCAGGTAGAGGTTGGCGATCACCTGCACGAGGACCAGAACGAGCACGAGGACGATCGGCCAGCGGTAGGGGCGCAGGCCCATGCGGAGGAGGCGGATCACCGGCCGTCCTCCACCGCCCCTGCCTCGCGCACGGCGGCCGCCTGCCTGATGCTGGCGCCGAGCTTGTCGAGCAGGCGCGCCAGCTCGCGACGGTCGGCCTCGGGCAGCGTCGCGATGGTGCTGTTCACGTAGTCGGCCGCGGCGAGGTTCATCTTCTTCTCCTCGGCGCGGCCGGCGTCCGTGAGCTCCACGCAGGTGAGCCGGGCGTCCGCGGCGTCGGGACGACGCCGCACCAGCCCGGCCTTCTCCATGGAGTTCAGCATCTTGGTCACCGTCGGGCGCGCCACGTGCATGGCGCCGGCGAGGTCGCGCTGCGTGATGCCGTCGTTGGCGCTGAGCAGCCGCAGGCACATCGCCTGGCCGGGATGCAGGCCGTGGTCTCGCAATTCCTGCATCATCAGGCGCCCGTGCTGACGCATGGTCGCCACGAACGCGCGGAACACGAGCGAGGAGAGCTCGTCGACGCCCTCGAGCGTGTCAGGCAGAGTCGGAATGGCGTGCCGGTGCATCGGTCTCCGGGGGCGGGGGCGGCTCGTGGCCGAGAAAGGTTAGCACGCAAACCATTAGCCTGCAAACAAACCTGGAAGCACGACGTTCCGGGTCGCGCCCAGCTGCCGCCAGCCTTACGGTGTGTCTGCACGCGGTTCCTTCCCGGCCTGCGGGGTACCAACCGTCGTGAAGGGTCCTGCCTATCGCCGAGGAATCCCCGTAGTACAGACCGATCCTATGCCTGCTGCAGTCACGACAGACCGGGCCGATGCCCGCAAGCGGCGCCGGCGTGCCGCGCGCCGGCTGGCGGTGCGCTACGCGTTGATCTACGCGGTCGCCTCAATCATCTGGATCGTCGCCTCCGACCGCGTCCTGGGCCTTCTCGGGCTGCCGCACAACGTGGAGCTGGCGCTCGCTTCGGTCAAGGGGATCTTCTTCGTCGCCGTGACGGCGACGCTGCTCCTGGTGCTCGGGATGCGCTACTTCCAGAGCCTGGAGGTCTCGCAGGAGCGCTATACGCGCCTGTTCGAGAACGCCGTGGAGGGCCTCACCCTCTTCAGGGTCGTGCGCGACAAGGAGGGCGTGCTCACCGATCTCGAGCTGGTGGACATGAACCCCACGCAGCAGGAGCGAACGGGCCTGACGCGAGAAGAGGCCGTCGGCAAGCGGCTCAGCCGGCCCGACGGCCTGGACGAGCGCACGCGCTCGTACCTCGAGGTCGTGGCGAGCGCGGCGGACGGCGGCACGCCCGCGCGCTCCGAGCTCTTCATCGAGGGTGACGACGCCTACGAGCTCCTCGAGGCGTACCCCGTCGGGCGCGACCGCTGGGCGCTGTCCGCGCTCGACATCAGCGGGGTGCGCCATGCCGAGCGGGCCCTCCGGCGGCAGGAGGAGAACATCCGCCGGGCCTACGTCGACGTGCTCGGCGCGGTCACCGGCGGCAAGCTCATCCTGCTCACCGACGAGGAGCTGGCCGGCCAGCTCGGTGTGCCGCTCATGAAGCCGGAGCAGCTCGTCGCGCCGCGCGAACTCAGCGAGGCGCGCGGCGCCGTCGCGCGCCTCGCCGCCGAACGCTTCCCGGACTGGGCGCCGCGCATCGACCTTCGCACGCCGGTAGGTGAGGCGCTGGTGAACGCCCTGCGGCATGCCGGCGGGGGCACGTACCAGGTGTTCGCCCGCGACGAGAGGCTCCAGGTGCTCATCCGCGATGAGGGCCCGGGCATCGACTTCCGCACCCTGCCGCGCGCGACCCTGCAGCGCGGATTCTCCACAGCCTCCAGCTTGGGCATGGGTTTTACGATCATGCTGCAGGTCTGCGAGCGCGTCCTGCTGAGCACCCACCCCGGGCGCACCTCGGTCGTCCTTGAGTTCGCAGATGGCGAGCCCGAGGCGGAGGCCCTGGACGAGGTCGAGGCCGCGGCTTCCTGAGGGCCGCTCCGGCCGGCAGGGTGACGATCGCCCTCCGCCGGCCCCGTCGTTCAGCTCGCGCGCATCCGATTGTTGCGCGCCTCGTGCTCGACCTCGGCAAGGCCGAGCGCCTCGAGCACGGGCGGCACGTAGTTGGCGAACCTCCCGCGCAGCCCCTTCTTGAGGCCGTACCAGCCGCCCACCGGGTTGTCGGGGGACCGGCCCCACGCCTCGACGGTGCCTTCCGCGGCCGGCTTCAGTTCGTCGGCGCTGCCCAGCGGCACCCAATCGCCGGCGGCCTCGAGCATGGCGTGCAGGTCGTCTATGCAGCGCAGGTGATAGCGGAGCTCGGTCTTGCCGACGATGACGACGAGGGCGGGCGGATCGGCCGCCTCGTCGCGGTACGCCTGGTACTCGGACTTCCCCGGAGGAGTGCTGAGCGTCCACGGGTCTTCCCGGGTCCCTGCTCCTCGCGTGCTGAGTGTGGTCATGATCGCTCCAGACTTCGTGACGGCGAGGTCTGGTCGCTTCGCTCGTCCCACCCGATGTTCCCCGGCTCCGGCTCCCCCATGCGCCCGGCGGGCGTCCGCCGCCGCATGTGGACCCAGGCGGCCGAGCAGCGATCGGCCGATGCTGTCGCGCCCGGCGCCGCACGTCCACTGGCCTCCCGGGTGGTACGGTTGACGCTCCGCTTGGAGGAGGTGCAGTGAACGAGATCATCCGGCTGCTCGACGAGCGCTGCTCCACACGCGCGTATGATCCGGCGCCGCCGACCGACGCGGAGAAGCGCGCGATCCTGCACGCGGCGATGCGCGCGCCGACAGCCGGCAACCAGATGCTCTACTCGGTCCTCGACATAGAGGACCAGGCGCTCAAGGAACGGCTGGCAGTCATCTGCGACGACCAGCCGTTCATCGCCCGCGCGCCGTGGGTGCTGCTCTTCGTCGCCGACTGGCAGAAGTGGATGGACCTGTTCGCCGTGTGCGGCTGCGACGACCTGCCGGGTGTGCCGCACGGAGCGACGCCTGGCCTGGGCGACCTCATGATGGCGTGCAGCGACGCCCTGATCGCGGCGCAGAACGCGGTGGTGGCGGCCGAGTCGCTCGGCATCGGCTCGTGCTACATCGGCGACGTCATGGAGCTCGGCGAGACGCTTGCCGAGCTCCTGCACCTGCCGCGGTACACGTTCCCCGCGGCGATGCTGTGCCTCGGCCGCCCCAAGGTGCGGCCCCACCGGACCGAGCGGTATGAGAAGCACGTCGTGCACCAGGACCGATACCGCCGCCTCCCGCCGCTCGAGCTTCGGCAGGTGTCGAGGGAGCTCGACGACGTGCACGGCGTGCGCGAGACGCGGGACGGCATCACCGGTTGCGTGCAGGATGTCTACGCACGCAAGTTCACGGCGGACTTCTCCGTCGAGATGAACCGCTCGGTGTCGTGGTGGCTCGAGCGCTGGACCACGGGTGGGGGCGGGGCCGCCGACGCGGAGTAGCCGCGGCGGCCTACCAGCCCCACGTGCCGGAGGCAACGCACCACGCCGGCACGGCGAACGTCACGAGCGCGATCACGGCGACGAGGACGAAGGCCGTCCCGCGCCTGGTCGTCCAGCCTCTGATCGTCATCAGTACCTCTCAGGACGCGTTGCGTACGTCCTGAGTGTACCCGGCGCCACGCACGATACTGCCTCCTTCGCGGCAGCGGCGGAGGAGAGGTGGCGGCGAGCCGCGGCGTATCCTCCGGCGAGCCGCCGCGTATCCCGCGGCGCGCTGCCGGGTAGAGTCGCGGCACGGTCGTAGAACGGAGAGACGATGGATGAGGGAGCCTGGCCGCGGATCCACGCGGTGAACGAAGAAGAGGTCGCCACCGCGGCCACCGCCGTCGCCCTTCGCGCGGCCGAGGCCCAGGTCCCCGGCCGCATGCCGGCCGTCTACCTGGGCCACGGCGCGCCGCCGCTCCTGGACGACGCGCTCTGGGTGGCCGAGCTGGCGGCCTGGGCCGAGGCGCTGCCGCGGCCGTGCGCGGTGCTGATGGTCTCGGCCCACTGGACGCAGGCGCCGCTCACGCTCGGCGCGACGGAGGCCGGCGTGCCGCTCATCTACGACTTCTACGGCTTCCCGGACAGGTACTACCAGGCGCGCTATCCGGCGCCGCCGGCTCCGGAGCTGGCGCGGCGAGTCGCGGACCTGGCCGGCGGCGAGGGCGTGGTGGCCTACGAGTCAAGCCGCGGCCTGGATCACGGCGCCTACGTGCCGCTGGTCGCCATGTATCCCGAGGCCGACGTGCCCGTGCTGCAGGTCTCCCTGCCGAGCCTGGACCCGGATGGCCTGCTCGAGCTGGGCGGGCGCCTGCGGCCGCTCCGCGACGAGGGTGTCCTCATCATGGGCAGCGGCTTCATGACGCATGGCCTCCCGTTCCTGCGGGAGTTCGTCCTGGACGCGCCCCCGCCGGACTGGTCAAGGGACTTCGACCAGTGGGTGGCAGCGGCCCTCGAGCGCCGCGACCTGGCTGCACTGGCCGCCTTCCGTGACGTCCCGTCCGCGCGGTACGCGCACCCGACGGTCGAGCACTTCGCCCCGCTCTTCGTCGCACTGGGCGCCGCCGACCCGGACGCCTCCATGGCGACGCCCATCGCCGGCTTCTGGCTGGGACTCTCCAGACGCTCCGTGCAGTTCGCCTGACGTCGCTCTGAGGCGCGGCGACGGCCTGTGCTATCCTCGGCGCCGTGAGCACCGAGACGCCATCTCCCGAGCGCGGCGACTTCATCCGTGAGATCGTCGCCGCGGACCTCCGCGAGGGGCGGCACGCCACCATCGTCACCCGCTTCCCCCCGGAGCCGAACGGCTACCTCCACATCGGCCACGCGAAGTCCATCGGCCTCAACTTCGGCATCCCTCAGGAGTTCGGCGGCCGCTGCCACCTGCGCTTCGACGACACGAATCCCATGAAGGAAGAGCAGGAGTACATCGACTCCATCCAGGCCGACGTCCGCTGGCTTGGCTTCGACTGGGGCGAGCACCTGTACTTCGCCTCGGACTACTTCGAGCAGCTCTACGAGTGGGCCGTCGCGCTCATCGAGGGCGGCAAGGCCTACGTCGACGACCTGAGCGCCGACGAGATCCGCGAGCACCGCGGCACGTTCACCGAGCCCGGCCGGGAGAGCCCGTGGCGGGACCGGCCGGCCGAGGAGAGCCTTGACCTCTTCGCGCGCATGCGCGCCGGGGAGTTCCCCGACGGAGCCCGCGTGCTGCGCGCGCGCATCGACATGGCGGCCCCGAACATCAACCTGCGCGACCCGGTCCTGTACCGCATCCTCCACGCGGAACATCCGCGCACGGGCGACGCCTGGTGCGTCTACCCGACCTACGACTTCGCTCACGGGCAATCCGACGCGATCGAGAGTGTCACCCACTCGCTCTGCACGCTCGAGTTCGAGGGCCACCGTCCGCTCTACGACTGGCTCATCGACAACCTTCCGGTGCCGTCGCGTCCGCGGCAGATCGAGTTCGCGCGGCTCAACCTCACGCACACCGTGCTCTCGAAGCGCGTCCTCCTGCGCATGGTGAGCGAGGGCCACGTGCGTGGCTGGGACGACCCGCGGATGCCCACCATGTCGGGCCTCCGCCGGCGGGGCTTCCCGGCCGAGGGCATCCGCGACTTCGTGACCATGGTCGGCGTGGCCAAGACCGACAGCGTCGTCGAGGTGGGCATGCTGGAGCACGCGGTGCGCACCGTCCTCAACCGGACGGCGTCCCGCCGCTTCGCCGTCCTCGATCCCCTCAAGGTCGTCATCGACGACTACCCCGAGGGTCAGGTCGAGGAGGTAGAGGTCCCCAACAACCCGGAGGACCCGTCCGCCGGCAGCCGCCCGGTGCCCTTTTCGCGGGAGCTCTGGATCGAGCGCGACGACTTCATGGAGGAGCCGGTGCGCAAGTTCTTCCGCCTGGCGCCCGGCCGCGAGGTGCGGCTGCGGTCCGCGTACTTCGTGACCTGCACCGAGGTCGTGAAGGACGACGCCGGCAGGATCGTGGAGCTGCGCTGCACGCACGACCCGGCGACGCGCGGCGGCGACGCGCCCGACGGCCGCCGCCCCAAGGCGACGCTCCACTGGGTGTCCGCGGCTCACGCCGCGCCCGCCGAGGTCCGGCTCTACGACTACCTCTTCAAGAGCCCGTATCCCGGCGCCGACGGCGCCGACCTCTTCGCCGACCTCGACCCGGCGTCTGAGACGGTGCTGGGCGGCTGCGTCGTGGAACCCTCGCTCGCCGAGGTGCCGGTCGGCGAGACCGTGCAGTTCGAGCGCCTCGGCTACTTCTGCCCCGATCCCGACTCGGCGCCCGGCGCCCTCGTCTTCAACCGTACGCTCACGCTTCGGGACACCTGGGCGAAGCTGCAGGCGCAGGGACGGCAGGACTAGATCCCCACCCCTGCGACGGTTGAGGAGGGTCACGTCTCGGGGTAGACTCTGCCTGCCCCTCGGGCGCCGCTGGCGAGTGGCCTAATTGGCAAGGCACCTGACTCTGGATCAGGGGATTGAAGGTTCGAGTCCTTCCTCGCCAGCCATCCCTTTCTCCCTCGTTCGCATGTAGATCCCCTTGGCCAAAGCCTTACGGCGATCGCACCTGCGCTGCGACCCTCCTCGACTGGAATCGAGCGAGGAGGCGCGGGACATCCGCCGAACCTAGACACTCGTCCCACGATCTCAAGCGTCTGCCCGGCCGATAGCGATGATGGAGCCCCCGTACGGCAGTTGCGGACGCGAAAGGGGGAACGGGCGTGAAGCGCGACCATACGTTCAGCCTGAATGACGTGGTCTCGAAGGGCTTCGAGGCCACCTACACCGCCAAGGACGGGACCCTGTACTTCTGGCACCGGAACTTCGGCGTGAAGGTCGAGAAGCGCACCGGCAAGGCGACGCTGCTGACGGATCCCGGGGGCCTGCCTGAGGCGCGCTGGGTGGCCACGAGTCTGGGAGAGAGGGAGCTGAAGAGGGCGGCCTCGAAGAGCGTCAAGCGGGAGCCCGGCGAGGCGGTATGACTCGCGCGGCAGAAGGCGAGCACGGCGCGCACCCGCGTGGACCCTTTGGGCGAGTCGTACGCGTTCCCTCGCCCAAAGGGTCCACTGGTCGATCGGGACCTGATGCCCCCGTTACTTCGCAGGCGCCTTCAGATGCACCGTGTAGATCAGCCGGGTCCCGTGGTCGGACACCTTCCTGCCGTCCTTCACGTCCTCACTGAGCGCCGGATCGAAGATGAACCCGTGCGGGGCAGTGAAGGTCAGCGTGTAGACGTAGGTGCCGTGGCGCTTCGCGACCGAGTGGTGGTCGCCCTTCGACAGCTTCCAGTCGGCGAAGAGGAAGCCGCACCAGGGTGTCGTGGTCAGGATGGCCGTCGGCGGCCGTTCGATCATGGTCCCCGCCGCCGGCAGGGTCGGGTACGTGATGATGGCGTGCACGTCGGTGATGGTCACCGGTCGCGGGACGTCGCGTCCGTTCACCCAGATCGGGTTGGTGAACGCCAACTGGCCGGCGCTGGAGACGGCGGCGATCGCGTACCACTGCTTCCCGCTCACGCCGTTCACCGTCAGCGTGAAGTCCTTCGAGGTGCTCAGGTCACTGCCGGTGTACGTCGTCTGGGAGACGAGGTTCTTCATGGCGAAGGGAGCAGTCCCGGTCCCAGTCCCCGTGCTGCCGAACACGTAGATGCTCGCGATGGGGTTGAGCGCCGACACCTTGAACGTCGCCGTGAACGTGCCGGTCCTGTCGGCCCTGTAGGTGTTGCCGAACATCGTGCCGCAGGCAGGCGTCACGAAGACGCCGCTGGAGCTGTAGCTGTGACCAGCGGCCTGGCTCCTCCCGAACTCAAGGCTGAAGGCCTCGAAGTCGGCCTTGCTCTTGGCGGCGCCGTGCTTGACGTAGACATAGGACCGCCTGGCGCCACTCGACGTCCCGACTCCCGAGTCGTGGATGTCGGTGCTCGCGTAGATGTAGTGCGGCCGCTTCACGGCGGCACCGCGATAGCTCCCGCCCGTGACGTAGGCGTTCCAGTAGCTCATGGCCTCGCCCAGCGTCTGGGTCCTGAACTGCGCCTCGATCCCGTCGAAGTCGTCGGTCATCCCGCCGGGGACGGTCTTGTTGTCGTCGGCGAGGAACAGACCGTAGGAGCTGTTCGGGTGGTTGGCGCCGATGGCGACGCCGGCATTGTGAGCGTCGTCGATGATCCCCTGGAGCGAGGCGTTGGTGTTGACGATCCTGTTCTGCTGGCCGCGGTCGAGGAAGCGGGCATAGGCCGCTTTCGTCATCGGCATGACGTCGAAGTGCGCCCAGCTCGGCGTCACCTCTTCGGACGGCATGTAGCCGGTCGCCTTCATCTTCCTGGCCCAGTTGTAGACCAGGATGTTGTCGACCACGTACTCGTGGTCGTCCAGGGTCAGGACCTCAAGGCCGGCCGTGATCTGCGCCTTGGCGACCACTTCGGCAGGCGAGAACGCGTCGGCCCTTGTGCCGTGATGATGGTTGTCGATGCTGAACCAGTCCTTCGGGGCGCCGAGCGTCTTCTGGATGATCACCGTCCGGTCCGTGTCCGTCGACGTGTCGCCGGTGACGACCTGGTTGTACTTGTTCGTCGCCGATGTGAAGGAGTAGAAGCCGAAGCCCTCGCCGTAGCACGTCGCCGAGTAGGCGCCGGGCTTGACCAGCGCGGTCACGTTGCCCCTGCTCACCGACCCGTTCGAGGCGTTGTCGGAGAAGAAGTAGGTCTGGCCGGCGAAGGCGATCGTCGGGGTGGTGCCCACAGCCACCCTGCCCCAGACCGGGTGGCCGTTCTGGTCACGGAAGTGGAACTTCACGGGGACGAGGTAGCCGCCGGTCTTGAGGTCGATCCCGCCGGCGGGGACGGTGGCGGCGGTGAAGTCCGCGCTCGGGTCACCCGCCGTCGTCCCGGACTTCTCGACCTGGAGATGGTACGGCTCGACGCCGCTCTCGTCCGGCAGGGCGGCGGTGTAGTGCCCGTCCTTGTCGCCCATCACCCAGCCGTACAGCGTCGTTCCCCTGTAGATGACGACGACCGGATAGGAGACCGGGGCGCCGGCCTGGTCCGTGACTGAGCCGGCGATGCTGAAGGTGTTCAGGTGGTTGTAGTCCGCATAGAAGTCAAAGACCTTCTGCCACGAGCACTGGTCGTCGATCATCAGGTAGGACTCGTAGGTGCGGCTCTCCCCGACGATGTAGCCCGGGTCGGCGAACGCGAGCTCTCTGTAGCCCCTGGCGCCGGTGAAGCTCGCGAGCGGATGGAGTCTCCCGTCGGAGCCCGGGTTCTTGCCGGGGGAGATCAACGTCGTCGAGAACGCCCGCGTCGGGTCGCCGGCGGTGTCCGCGACCCAGTTGTAGGTGTTCGCGGCGCAGAGCGCACCGACCGTCTTGGTGTCGATGCCGTCGCCGCCCTTGTTCGAGAGGCTGACCTCGTTGGCGGACTCCTTGGAGAACGCGACGCCGTTGTTGGTCACCGTGTCGAACATGTAGGCGTATTCCTTGTCGGCAGGAATGCTGTAGTACGAGATGACGTCGAGATCCCTGGCCACGGAGACGCCGCCGTCGTTGTACGGCACGGCGAACTTCCGCTTCACCTGAACCGCCGGGACGCCGTTGACGTCGTCGACGGCCTTGGTCGCGAAGTTGTAGTTCACGAGGTCGACGTAGACGATGCCGGCGTTCGCCGGAGCCCAGGCGTCCCACGTGTTGAAGAGGAACTGGACCGTCAGCACGGTGTCCGGGCCGAACGTCGCCGCCTTCAGATCAGTGGCGCCGGCCGGTACGGAGGTGACGCGGCCGGCGTCGAGGATGGAGCCGCCCGGATACCCCCAGGGATCCGGCGTCCCGATCGCGAGGACGATGCCCACCTTGTCGTTCATGATCAGGATGTCGTTCGGGTTCTTGCCGAAGCCGTTCTGGAACACGGGCGTGCTTCCGTCGGCCTTTGCGCCCAGGTAGGACCCAACGGTGCCGATGTAGAGGTCCGCGGTGGACACGCTGCCGTTGGCGATGGCCGCGTCGATGGAGAACTTGATGGGATTGTTCGGATCATCTTGAACGACTCGCCCACCCAGGGCGAAGGCGTTCGCAGAGAAGGTGAGGACAACCAGTAGCGCCAAAAGAACAGCAAAACCAAGCTTCCGCTTTCGCATCGTTCCCCCTCACTACGCCGGATTCAGGTACCCCAGGACCCATGGCCTGGTGGTGCTTGCTGGGCGGTGCCCGGAGCCCGACGGCGAGGAGTCGCCTGTCAGTGCCGGGCTCTCGAGGGGGTGTCAAAGCAGCAAGCAGAGGCCCCCGGGGACTGCGGCGAGGAGGCTCGGGGCCCGGATGCCGGTTCGAGCGGCGGGTCCGCCGAGAAGCCTGTGCTCATCTGTGGCGGACGGCGCGCGGGAGGCCTCGTCCCGTGAGTGCGAGGGGTCGGCTGCGAGGGTGGCGGCAACGCCGAAGCTGCCATCCTGATCAAACGCACAGGCGAGGCCAAGGATGGTCACCAGAGCGACGCAGAAGACGATCGGGAACCAGTTCCAGCGCGCTGGACGACGCAAGGCAGCCTCCCCGTACCCGTCCCAGCCCAGGTCGCGAGCGTATACCCCCACGGCGCCACGCGATAGGCCTTCGATCCACGACGCTGTTCGGCCGCCGCGATGATGAGCATGACTTGATGCCTGAAGCGGAGGCGGTCCCCGACTGCGCGGGGCCAGCGAAGCAAGAAGCTAGGCTCGCCCGGCGACAGCGGAGTCGGCAGCCCGTAACGATCCGTCGTCCGCCGACTCGACACTATCCGGTCGGTCGACAGGGACGCTCGCGCCCGAGGACTTCTCTGAGTGGCACGAGCGGCAGCTGTCGTTGACGCGGTCCTGATGACTGTCGGGCAGGCCATCAGTCGGGTGACAGGTGATGCACACGGCCCGGTCGCCGCCGACGGCGTGCGGGATGTCGGGCCCACCCCCCAACCAGGCGAACGCGAGCGTCACGCCCGCGAAGAACACCACCACGATGACGACGCCCACCCAGATGGACCCTGGCTGTCTGACCCTTCTCACGCCTGCACCTCCATGTCTGCTCACGACGCGAGGCTACAGGGGAGAGTGCGGACAGGAACCTCCCTGCGGAGGTGGATGGGGTCGTACTTCTGAGGGATTTCGGGCTGCTCAGGCCTACCTCTGCGGAGGGAGGTGGCCAACGCTGTCCCAATCGGCCTCTCCAGCCACTGCTGGTTCGACGGCGGTACAGAAACGCGCCGGGCCGGGCCCTCGCGACCTCCTGTAGGGTAGCAAGTGGCACGCTTCAGGGAGATCGGAGTGAGAATGGGTGCTCGCGGCGTCGGCAGTGCGATCATCGAGGTGGACGACCTCTCGAAGCACTACGGCGACGTGCACGCGGTGGATGGTGTCAGCTTCGACGTGGCTGAGGGCGAGATCCTGGGCCTCCTCGGCCACAACGGCGCCGGCAAGACGACGACCATCCGCATGTTGACCGGGCGCGTCCGTCCGACAAGCGGCCACGCACGCATCGCCGGCCACGATATCGTGCGCGAGCGTGAGCACGTGAAGCCGCTCATCAATCTGGTGTTCGAAGAGCAGAATCTCTACGAGCGCCAGACGGGCCGTGAGAACCTGGAGCTGTTCGCCAAGCTCTACGGCGCGCCGTCGGCTCGTGTCCCGGAGCTTCTCGAGCGCGTCGGCCTGACTGACGCCGCATCCCGCAAGGTCAGGACCTACTCGAGCGGCATGAAGCAGCGGCTGCTCATCGTCCGAGCCTTGGTGAACGACCCTCGCGTCTTGTTTCTCGACGAACCCACCAAGGGCCTGGACCCGTCATCGGCCCGTGACGTGCGCGGCATCATCCGCGACCACGCGCGCGCCGGCGCCACCATCTTCCTCACCACGCACTACATGGAAGAGGCGGACGAGCTGTGCGACCGCGTCGCCTTCCTGGCGGCGGGTGCGATCGTGGCGCTGGACACGCCGCGTGAGCTGAAGCTCCGTCTGGGTGAGCGCACCGCCACCGTGTTGCTGCGCGACCGGTCGGAGCACGAGGTCCGTCTCGACGACGGCGACGACGCCGCCCGTCTCGAGGCGTGGATGGCCGCCGGTGAGGTACTCACCGTGCACTCCAACGAAGGCACCCTCGAAGATGTCTTCGTGGATCTGGCCGGGAGGCCCCTGTGAATGTCGCGCGCGTCAACGCCATCTACCGCAAGGACCTGCGCGACGCGCTGCGTGACTCGCGCCTCATCATGGCTGTCCTCATGCCGTTGCTCATCGGCCTTCTCTACAGCTTTATGTTCAAGGACGACACGAGGCCGGCGGCCAAGCTCGGCGTGGTCGCGCCGACATCGACGCAGTTGCCCGCCGCTCTGCAGGCGGCGACGAAGGCGGCGCTGCAGTTGCGGGTCCAGTCCTTCGCCGATGCAGCGGCACTGACACAGCAGGTGCGCGACAAGAAGGTGGACGTCGGGCTGATCGTCCCGGACGGCTTCGACGCGGCTCTGACGAGCGGCGCGTCGCCGAAGCTGACGATCGTCCTGCCGGCCTCTCCGAGCTTCGGCGGTGACTACGTGGCGGCGGTCCTCGACAGGGTGACGCAGGCGCTCGCGGGGCAGGTGCCGGCGGCGACCATCGCGCGGGTGGTGCTCCCCGCCGAGGCCGGGACCTCTGACTCAGCGTTCGACGCGCTCGGCGCGCGGAAGGCCTTCGTGCTCGTGGCCGTCATCCTGATGCTCGCCATGATCGCCGTCTACGCGCTGCCCGCGGTGCTCACCGAGGAGACAGAGAAGCGCACCGTGGAAGCGCTCACCCTCATCGCTTCCGATGCCGAAGTGATCACCGCCAAATCGCTGTTCGGCCTCACGTACTGCCTGATCTCCGTGCCGCTGATGCTCGTGATCACCCGTGTGGTGCCGGAGAACGTGGCGCTCTTCGTCGTCGACGTCGTGCTGACGTCGGTGGCCCTGGTCGGCCTTGGTCTGCTGCTCGGTGGGCTCATGCGGACTCAGACGCAGCTCAACACGTGGAGCAGCGTCGCCTTGATCCCCCTGATCGTCCCGGCCATCATCGTCGGGCTGCCCGTGCCCGGCTGGGTCGAGGCGATCGTCTCCGTCCTGCCCACGGCGCAGACGATGCGGCTGGGGGTGAACGCCTTGGCCGGGCGCCAGCTGTTCGGCGCCCAGTGGCTCTCCGTGGCGATCATCGTCGCGTGGGCGGTGGCGAGCTACGGCCTCGTCTGGTGGCGTCTGTCGCGCCAAGAGGCCGCTTAGCCTAGCAGCCTGTTCAGGGGCAACCACCTCGTCTCACATCGGCGTCCATTCCCATTGGCCGGTATCGCCTTCGGCCGTCGCGCCGGACGATTTCGCTGTGTAGTGGAAGGCATTGGGCGCCCCGAAGGCCTTGGGTGCCCCGGCCGCCACTTGCACCGCGAAGTAGACCCAGCCAACGCGGGAGTCGCCGGGACCGAGATCGACTTCGCTGAGGGCGTTCCGCGGGCTGTCGCCCGGGGAGAAGTACCGCCATCCCCCGGCGTCAAACAGAACCGAGTTCAGCCCGACGGCAGCCAGGTGGATCGGCGTGGAGCCCACGTTTCGCAGCCTCAGCTTGACGCGGTAGACGTTGGATACGGTGCTGTCGCTGGTGGCGATGTTGCTCATGAACTCCAGCCCAAGGGCCGTGACTTCCACCTGCCCATCGCCCCCGTCGGAAAGGACGAGCGCGTCACCCATACGGCCGTGCCGCTCGGTGGGCTGGACCTGTCCGGTGCCCGAAGATGCTTCCGGGATGGCGGTCACGGTCGTGCGGCCGCCGCAGGCAGCCAGGGCCAGCGCCGCCACCGTGACGAGCGCGGCGAGCGCGAGTGTGATGGCTGCGGGTTTCCAGGATCCTCCCTGCCCCTTCATGACCTGCCTCCTTCTTCTCGGCGTCGGCCCCGCCGCCGCCCGCAGCGGCGAGTGACTTGGCCTGCCTGTCGAATCGCCTAGGGCCGCAGCAGACTCCGGTCCATGGCGACGAAGTTGTACTGCTTGATGATCTGGCCGGCTCTGAGCTCCACAATGACGAGCATCGGCTGGTCGACGAGCCTTCCAGCGATCTCATCGGCGTAGGTGCCCTGCACGGCAGCGAAGCGGCCATCGGCCGAAACGAAGAAGGCGGAGTCCATGGCCGACCCAGGCGACGGTTCGAGCTTGGATTGGAACTCGGCCCGGGCGAACTGCGAGGCGACGTCCGCGGCGAGCTGGCTCTTGGCCAAGATCCGCCATCTGGGGCTGACGACGTCGACGTACTTGGCATCCTTGGCATAGAACGACAGGAAGGACGCGGCGTCCCTGTCGTTGTAGGCCGCCAGCCACTGCTTCAGGGTGGCGGTCGCTTCGGCGGCGGCGGACTGGGCAGCCGAGGATCCCGCTGCGGGAACGCTGCGCGGGATGGTGAGCATCGGCTCGACCTGCCTGCTCCTGCCCGGCTCACCGCCGTAGTAGTCGCACTCCCACACGATCTTGTCGTTCGCGACCGCAAGCACGGAGACCGCCGGCTGCCACGGCAGGTCGCCCGACTCGTCCCGCAGCGCGATCCTGCCCAGCGTGGCGGCGAAGCGGCCATCGGCGGAGACGAAGGAGGATTCCAGGGTCAGCCGGAAGGCCTTCCACCAGTCGGGGTCCTGATTCATGGCGTCCATGTCGCTCTTGGAGATGACCGTGTCGATCGCGGCGGCGTCGTAGTACTGCACATCGTCTGCATACAGAGACAGGAGAGCGCGTCGGTGTCTGCTGGCGCTCCAGGCGTTGTTCCACGCGGTCATGAGTGCCCCGACCACCGACTCGGTCCTCGCCACCTGCGTCGGGTCGGAGACGGCGGGCGGTGCGGTCGCCGGTGACGCCGTCGTCGATGGCGTCGTTGAGCTTGCCGTGCTGCCGCTCTTGGACGAGCCGCCGCAGGCGGCGAGTGCAAGCGCCGCGAGGACGACGAGCAGCGCCAGCATGATCGCGGCCTTCGCATCACTGGGTCTGCGGTGCCCCTTCATGACCTCTCCCTTCCCCATCGGCCCACTCTGCGTCTGTCCCCGCGGGTGCTCATGACGGCCTCCTATCTCGATCCGGTCGGTAGGGGCCGAAGCGACTCGGCGATCGCGATCAGCTCCTCGGCCGTCGCGCCGCCGGCCACTGTCAGTAAGACGCCGTTCTTGACCGCGTAGAGATGAGGGATGGTCGTGTACGACGCCACGACGACCCGCGCGGTGACGCCGGCGAAGGCGCCGGCCGTGAGCCTGACGTCGCGGCTGACGAGGTCGGCCCAGGACGTGTCGGGCTCCACAGGATCGATCGTCGCGGCGGCGTGCGGGTCGGCGACGGTGCGGGTCGTCACGGTCAGGGCGTCGAACCCGCGCACGTACTGGAGTGCGACCACGTGCCGCCCCTCGGTCACGCCGTTCGCGGTGGTCGATCTCGCCGCGACCGCGGACCATCTCTGCACGTAGCCTGCCGGGAGCCAGGTCGGCAGCAGCGTGACTTGGCCCGCCGTGGAGCCGATGCGGGCGAGCGGCAGTCGGCGGAAGCCGGCGTCGCTACGCACGACCTTGGCGCCCTTGGGCGGAGCGAAGCTGAAGGCCGTGTCGGGCAAGGGCTCGTCGATGCGCACGTTGTGCAAGCTGTAGTCGAGCTGGAGAACGCCCACCGAGAACATCTGAACGCGTGTCGGCAGGCACGTCTGTTGGTCGATCGTGATCGAGTACGTCTCGTCGTTGCTCGGACCTGAGGCGGCGACCCGCTTTGACCCCGAGACCACCCATACCGGCCTGCCGTCGTAGGAGGCCGTCTCCAGCGTGGCCGCGCCGTCGGCCTGCAGCGCCCGCGCCGTCGCGCTGATGTCGAACTGCTCGTTCGCCCAACGGTCGGGCGGGCCAAGGGGGTAGCCCGTCGTCACTTCGACCCGGTTCACATAGCCCCCCGCATCCCAGTCCCAGCCGCGCGAGTAGTCGCGGAACACGCCGCTGGCCGCGTCGTAGGCCGTATCCGCGGCATCCGCCCTGTCCCTCATCTGCACCGGCTTGGAGGTCTGCGGCTTGTCTGTCTGGGTCTGACGGAAGCTGCCGTCGGAGCGCAGGAGCACGCGGGAGTGGGTGACGATGTACTCGAGGACGCCGCCGGGCGAGAGAGCCCCTTGCTCCTTGACGGTGGCGTCCGCCTGCACCGTCTTGCCTGACGAGAGGGCGTCCAGCGCCTTCTGGATCACCTGGGCGGCGGAGACAGGCTGCGGTCCGCTCAGGCGGGAGATCCCCGGCACGCCGACGAGGACGGCCGTCGCGACGGCGGCCGCGATGCCGACCGCGGCCGCGCTCGCCAGGACGGGGTGACGGGACCAGAGGGAGCGCGACCCATGGGGCCAACGGAGCCGGCCGCCGGAGGCCCTGCCCATCTCGCGGTCGGCCTCGGCCAGGCCGGTCAGAAGGCGCGCCTCGAAACCCGGCAGGTGGTCGGGCGCGCCACCGTGCAGGCGCAGGACCTCGTTCAGGTCGTGACGCTCGTCGTTCATCGATCCTCCTTGGCGGAACTCAGCCTGCCGAGCTCGTGGCCCAGGGCCGTGCGTGCGGCCGCCACGCGGGACGCGACGGTGCCGACCGGCACGTCGAGGATCTCGCCCGCCTCCGCATAGCTGAAGCCGTCGCGGTGGATGAGCAGGACGGCGACGCGCTGCGCGGTCGTGAGGGCGCCGAGAGCGCGGCGCATCTCGTCACGCAGCGCCACGTCGTTGGCAAGGTCAGGCGAAGGCGCCGCCAGCGCCTCGAGCCGTTCCTCATCGGTCGGCTCGAGGCGCTCCGGCCGCCGCAATCGTTGCAGACAGGTGGTGTACGCGATGCGATAGAGCCAGGTGCCCACGCCGGCCTCGCCGCGGAACTGCGGCAGGCCACGGTAGGCGTTCAGGTAGGTCTCCTGCAGAGCCTCGTCCATCGCGTCACGCGACCCCAGCAGATGGAATGCGAGAGCACGGAGGCCGTCGTCGTAACGATCGACGAGACTGGTGAAGGCGCGGTGGTCACCGCGCCTGGCGGCCCTGACCAGGGCAGACGGAGGATCATCCCCCGGTCCTCTTCGTCCGGCCAGCTCGATGACCGTCGCTTCGCCGCCCTGGGTCCCCGCCATGGAAACCTCGGTCCGCCTCGGCCGACAGCCGCCACAGGTGGCGACCGTCGGCTGGATTCCCCCTCTACCGTATTGGATGCTCCCGGCCGTCAGGTTTATCTGCGGGCCGGGTCGAAGAAGCGAGAAGACCGGCCCGCCGAATCCGAAATGGGGACCGGCTCGCTCGCGAGCCGGCCCCCTTCCGTCCACGCGTCCTCGCGCTCACCGAGAGCGCACCCTCTGCGACTAGCGCAGAGACTCGATCTGGTGTGCCGCCTTGTCGAGGACGCGGCTCATCGAGCACAGCCTCGAGTTGAGCTCGGCGACACGCGCTGCGCGCTTGCAGGTCAAGGTCTTGATGGCCTTCGGGTAGTCGCCCGCCTCGATCTGCCGGTACGCCGGCAGCACGTCGACCGGTGGGGCCAGGTGGGCGCTTGCGCCGTAGCCGAGACGCTTGTAGCCGGGAGTCTGCCACAGAGACTCCGTGTAGTAGACGGGGTCGCTGAAGTACAGCGTGATCCACAGCTGATAGACGCCGGTCAGAGCGTCGAGCGCAGCCTGGGGATCGGCGGGCAGCGCCGCCAGGGCGTCGTTGATGCCCTCTGTGTCCCACAAGACTTGCTGGTGCGGGAGGATGACGGTGGCTCCGTCCGGCGCCATGGCGACAAGTCTTCCGTCGAGCAACTTCTCGACGCGCAGAAGGCCCTTGTTGACCCATGCGATATGTCCGGCCGGGATGGCGGCCGCGCGAGCATCGTAGGCGGTGGCCGCCGTCTGATAGGCGGCGAAGTCGCTCACGAACCTCGCCACCACCGCGGGATCGGCTCCGGCGGCGAGCAGCTGGGCTTCGCCTACCTCGCCGCGGCTCGCCATGCGGTCGGCCTGGTCCTTCAAGCTGTAGGGCAGCAGGCCGCTGTCGAGGCTCTGGGCGAAGCGGAACTCCAGCTTCGACATGGCGCCGAAGTAGGTCCAGTCGATGAGGGAGTCCACGTCGTAGTTGGTGTGGTATCTGCCCGCGTACGCCGACCCCGAGGCGCTGAACGTCATCGAGGGGATGCCGTTCGTGAGGAACGGAAAAGCGTCCGTCCAGGTGCTCACGGGGCTGCTCACACGGAAGCCGTAGGGCGTCAACGTCGGACTATTGGCTGTGGCCGTCGCGGCAGCCCACGTATTGAGCTCGGCGGCCGTCGCGATCCCCATCCTGCCGCCGGCTCCGCCCTGCGACTCGAGGTTGATCTGGGCGGCCACCCTGCCGGGCCAGTCGGCGTGCGTGTGGGTGATGGGCCACCAGGAGCCGACCAGGAAGTCGTAGTCCGAGTCGGTGTAGCCGAACTCCTCGGCCGTGGTGAGCATGAAGACCACGGACCGCTGCGGCTTGTAGCCGCTCACGCGCATGGCCTTGGCGATGGTCATCGCCTGGGTCGTGCCGGACGTATCGTCCATCCCGGCGCGGAAGTGCGCGTCGTGGTGGGCCGTCACGACGACCATCTGCCCGTCGCAGCTTCTGCCCGGCAACTCCCCGACGACGTTGTAGCCAGCGCCGCCCTGCTGTTCGTAGCGCACCTTGACGTCGCTCTTCACCGTAGCGGTCACCAGGGGTCCTGCGGCGAGCTGCGCCTTGAGCGCGAAGCCGTCCTGCTGCGAGATGTACACGGCCGGGACCCACGAGCGGCCGTAGAGGCCGTCGTTGCTGCCCAGGGCGTCGGGCGCGATCGTGTAGTAGCTGTCGTCGACCGCGGGGTCGATGGTGAAGATGATGGCCGCCGCGCCGCGCAGGGTCGCCTCATGAGACGGCAGGTGCAGCCACCACGAGTTGAGCATCAGGTCGATCAGCACGATCTTGCCCTTGACGTCCTTGCCGGCGTAGTCGGCCGCGGTGCCGCCGCCGACGTAGACGACCTGCGACGTGATGCCCCTTCGGTGCGTGCCGGGCACGCCGGCGAACTGCGAGGCGACCATGGTCGTACCGCCGACGGTGACGCTGGCTCCCCGTGGCTCGAAGACGTCGAGCGGGACGCGCTCCAGACGGACGTGCTTGAGGCCCATGGCACGCATCTCACGCGCGAGGTACTTCGCGGCAGCGTTGTCCGAGGCCGACCCCGCCCAACGCATGCCGAGCGGCGATGTGCCCAGCGAGTTGAGGTAGCTCTGGATCTGCTGAGGGTAGCCCTGAGTGACCAGCTGATCGACCGCCTGGTCGTAGCTTGGCGGTGATGCCTGGGCGAGGGACGGAATCAGCAGGAGCACCAAACACAGAGCGAAGACGAGCATGACTGGGCGTTTCATCGCGTACCTCCTTCGGAATCGTTCGCAGAGCGACGACCTGGGCGCGTGACCGGAAGTCGTTTCGACGGACAGCCGCCAAGAGGCGGGCGTCCCTCGGAGGCGATCAGATCAGCAGGCAGATGCCACCGGGGACAACCGCGAGCAGGCTCGGGGAACCAAGGTGCGAACGGGTGGCAGACACCTTGTCGAATCGCTGGGAGCCTTCGCCGGGCAGAGCGGTGGAAGGCTGGTCGCGTAAGAAGGAGGTGTCCTCGGCAAGGCAGGGAGTGACACCGTAGACGCCATCCTCGAAGGCGCCGGCAAGACCGAAGAACGCGGCCAAGACGACGCAACAGACCGTCAGGACACGTGCAGTTCGCCGCGTAGGACGCAAGTCACCCTCCAGACTCGCCCCGGGACTCCTTCGGATTCCTATCGTCGTGCGGCAGAGGATGCAAGCGTTTGGCCGACCTCTCTCGTTGGAGGAGCGCGCCGGCCTCGGCCATCGAGAGTCCCGGTGCCCCAGTGGTAGTGCCACCCGGGGATCACGTCGTTCCGGTCCTCCGGGTACTTCGGGCCCGGCTCGTCCAGCAGGACCATGTTCCAGTCGTACGGGTCCCACAACTGCTGCACGCCCGGCTTGTTCGGGAAGGACACGATCAGCTGCGGGCGGATCCGCCAGTGCAGGATCGTGGTGTTCCCCAGAGCGGGGTGGTCCGGGAAGCTCACCCCCCAATCCACGATGGTCGGTGTCTCCTCCCCCCAGTCGAAGACCGCGGCCCAGGTCGGTCCTGCTGGCACTCGCCTCGCGCCTTTGCAGGTACGCGCTGCTGGCGCCTTGACCGTCAGACGCCCTCGACCGCCGCCAGCCGCCCCGACTTGATTGCCTTGGCGAAGGCCGCGTAGTCGCGCTCGTTCTGGTCGGCGTACCTCTCTGAGAAGTCGGTCATCGCCAGCTCGAAGGCATCGCTCTTGCCGAGGTAGGCGGCGATCGCCACCGGGTCCCCGGAGCGCGCGTGCGCCCGGGCCAGCGTCCAGCCGCACTGGCGCGCGTAGAAGGCCAGGGCGAACGGGGTCATCGCCTCGACCACGACCGAGCCCTTCATGTCGCGCAGCTGGCGCCAGTAGAGGTAGCGGCCGGCCTGCACGCCCTTGGTCCAGCCCAGGTAGATGTCGCTCGCGGCCTGCATCATGCGCTGCCCGTGGACCACGCGCGAGCCGGGCTGGTGGCGGAGCGCCAACGGGCATTGGTCGCCATAGCCCACGGTGGTGATCGTCAGCAAGTCGGCTGGTAGCGCATATGGGATTCGAACCCATGTTACCGCCGTGAGAGGGCCCTCCGACGCGCCATATCAGGTGTCAGAAGTTGCAGTTTGAGCCTGAGAACGCGCCTACGGCGTGAGCCGCCCGGACCGCTTGTCGCCAATTTGGGGCTGATTACCGGGGGGTGTGGCAACAGAGTGAGGTGGCGCGTGCAGCTGGGGAGAGCATCAGGGTCGTCCCCCGTGAGGCGCAGCACCCGCGGGAGCGGTCCCCGAGCACCGCTGATGCTACGAGGCGCGGATCCCGTCCCAGATAAGTCCGTCGACGAGGAGCGCCGCCTCCTCGGTGCTGAGCCCGCTGATCCGCAGAGCCTGCTCGTCGCGGATCGCCCGGGACATGTACCTGAACAGCTCCGCGAGGAACCGTGTGTTCGTCGGCTTGATCTCCCCGGCCTCGACGGCGTCGTCGAGCAGATCCACGAACCGGTTCACGAAGCGGTCCGAGACGGCCTGGTAGGCCACGTGCGTCGAGTCGAAGCGTTCGACGTCCCTCCGGAACGCAAGCGACAAGGGGCGCAGGCTTTCCGTCGTGGCCAGGTAGTACAGACGCGCCCGTTCCGACGCCGTCTTGCCGCGGCGCACGCGAGCCTCGGACTTCTCGAGGGTGAGCTCCCCCCAGTGAGTGATCGCGAGCACCAGGAGGCTGTCCTTGCTCGGCGAGATCTTGTAGAGAGTCGACTCGGAGCAGTGCAGCTCGCGCGCCAGCTGGGCGGTCCGGAGCTCAGAGAACCCGCGCGCCGAGATGATCTCCATGACGCCGTCCAGCAGTTCCTCACGACGTCCGTCATCTAGTCGTCGGCGCACGTCTTCGCCTCCCCGGGCTCGTCTTCGACCGGACGCATTGGCACCAATGGCAAGTCTTGTGGCGGTGCCGCTGCAGGGTTACTATGCGTAGCACGCTCCATAGCACACTACCGTAGCTTACTACTCACACGGCCCTCATGGAGAGTATACGGGCAAGGGAGGACGCCATGTCCAAGACAGTCGCCGAGCTGGTCGCCGAGGCAATGGCTCAGGTCGAGAACGTAGCGCCGCAGGACGCCGCCGCCGAGGCGGCCGCGGGCGGGGCGGTCTTCCTCGACGTGCGTGAGCCTGTCGAGTGGGAGCACCACATCGCCGGCGCCGTCCAGGTGCCCCGCGGGATCCTGGAGTGGGTCGCCGATCCCTCGAGCCCGCGCCACAGCGCGGAGCTCGACCCGGCCCGCCGGGTGATCGTCTACTGCCGCTCCGGGCATCGCGCGGCTCTCGCCGCCGCGACCCTCAAGGCCCTGGGCTACGAGAACGTCGCCAACCTCGAGGGCGGCTTCGGCGCCTGGCAAGAGGCCGGCCTGCCCGCAAGTGAACATCACGACGGGATCTGAGAGAGAGGAAGAGCCATGCCTGAAACGATCGTGCAAGGGAAGACGCTCCACACCGTCGATCTGGACTGGAACGAGGTCTTCTTCACCAACTGCCCCATGGTCTCGGCGAACAACGTCGACCAGGAGCTGGGCTGGTGCAAGACCGACTTCAAGAAGATCGGCGTCGACTACTCCTACTTCCGCAGCCGCCGCGAGAACGACTTCTACCCGCACTACGTCCACAACCTCGACAACCTCTTCCGCTTCGGCGGCCTCTACCCGCCGATCGCCGTCAACGCCGACATCCGCCGGACGCGGCTGCTGGGCGCGACCTGGGTCTACGAGGGCGGCGCCATGATGGTGCGGGCCGGCGACCCGATCTCCCGGATGCAGGACCTCAAGGGCAAGAAGATCGGCCTCTCGAAGAGCCTGAACACGCTCAAGAACGACTGGTGGCGCATCACCGAGCACATGGGCATCGAGAGCATGCTCCGCGTGAACGACATGACGCATGGACGACGTCGAGATCGTGGAGTTCCCCTACCCTGACGACTGGTACAGCGATCCCAAGATGCTGGCGCCGATGATCAACCCGACCGACCTCTGGGCCACACCGCGACCACAAGCACGACCTCGCCTTCCGCCCGCTCGAGATGGCGCTGCTGGGCGGCAAGGTCGACGCCATCTACACGCTGAGCAAAGTCAGTTCCAGCACCTGCAGGAGGACACGGGCAAGATCAAGACGATCGA
Source organism: uncultured Thermoleophilia bacterium (assembly GCA_963784975.1). Taxonomy (GTDB): domain Bacteria; phylum Actinomycetota; class Thermoleophilia; order UBA2241; family UBA2241; genus CAIXSE01. The sequence goes on from CAWAUK010000015.1 coordinate 37,888, forward strand.
GGACCTCTCGCAGCTACCCGGACTGGACCCTGCAGGTCGCCAACACGCCCGCGGTCATCACCTGCACCGACGTGATGGCCGAGGAGCACCCCGAGCTCGTCGTCACCTACATGAAGGCGATGATCAAGGTCGGGCGCTGGGCCAACGAGTACAAGCAGCGCCGCTGCGGTGATCCTCGACCGGCAGACCTTCTACCGCGACGCCGAGGACACCTACCAGGGCATCAAGGACGTCGACATGGTGCCCAACCTCTCGCCGCAGAACCTGGCCTGCGTCAAGATCGGCAAGGACTTCATGGTGAGCAACGGCTACATCAAGAACGACTTCGACGTCGACGAGTGGGCGGCGCCGCAGTTCTTCGAGCAGGCGGCGCAGGAGCTGATCGAGGAGGAGTGGAAGAAGCGCAGCGCCTTCAAGCTCCCCGAGGTGACCGAGGTCGATCTGTCCACGCACCACGTGCTCGGGTGACCGCGAGGCCGACCCGAAGGAGGCATGACCATGCCAGCTCAGGAGATCCCCGAGACCAACAAGACCAGTCTCGGTCTCTACGCCACCCCGAGCGAGGCCTACGAGATGTGGAAGGCCGACCCCGACGGGGTCAACTTCCTCGACGTGCGCACCTTCGAGGAGTACATCTTCGGCGGCCACGTCGAGATGGCCAAGAACGTGCCCCTGGTGTTCCCCAGGTTCGACCCCGACGGCCCCTCGATGCCGGGCCGGCCGCCCGGGTGCTCCGGGGAGGCCAACCCCGACTTCATCGCCAAGGTGAAGGAGGCGTTCGGCCCCGACGAGACGATCCTCGCCATGTGCGCGACGGGAGGCCGCGGCGCCATGGCCGTCAACGCGCTCGCCCAGGCCGGGTTCACGCACGTCTACAACATCGTGAACGGCTTCGAGGGCGACCGCGTCGACGACCCGGGGAGCGTCTACCACGGCAAGCACATGCGCAACGGCTGGAAGAACGAAGGCCTGCCCTGGGGCTACGACTTCCACCCCGACCTGATGTGGGTCGACTGCGAGAAGTAAGGAGCGCGGCAGGCTCTTCATGTCGTGAGGAATGGCGGCGGGACCGGGAGACATCATCCTGGTCCCGCCGCACCACACAAGATCGGAGAACGTATGTGCTGTCTCTTCACTCTGCTCTTCCTGCTCGGCGCCCGTGCCGTCGACGTCGTCTGGTGGATCGCGCAACCGGCGCGCTGGGACGCGGCCTTCAGTTCGGCGCTCTGGCCGATCCTCGGCATCATCTTCGCGCCCTGGACGACGATGACGTGGGTGATCGTCGCGCCCGGCGGCGTGAACGGGCTCGACTGGCTCTGGGTCGGACTCGCCATCTTCGTCGACGTCGCCTTCTGGGGCGGCGGGGCCTACGGCAACCGCGGCCGCATGCCGGGCTCGTCGCAGGCGGCGTGATCGGACACTCGGTGACAGCACAAGGAATGGAGTACCGATGAACGACGAAGTCATGGTCGAGCTGGGACCGATCGACTACCTGGTGGTCGAGTTCCCGGCCGGCAAGGCCGACTTCTCCGGCGCGATGGCGGAGAAGCTCAAGGCGCTGGTCGAGGCGGGCATCGTGCGCGTCCTCGACCTGCTGATCATCACCAAGGACGAGGGCGGCGAGGTCGACGCCTTCGAGCTGCACGAGTTCGAGGGCGGCGACGCCGCCGCTCTCAAGGAGCTGGGCGCCGGGTTCACCGAGCTGCTCTCCGAGGAGGACGTCGGCCACATCGCCGCCGCGCTCGAGCCCGGCACCGTGGCCGCGGCGCTCGTCTGGGAGAACACCTGGGCGGCGCCGTTCGCGGTCTCGATCCGCGAGTCCGGCGGCCAGCTGGTCGCCAGCGGCCGCATCCCCACGCAGGCGATCCTCGCCGCCGCCGAGGCGGCCGCGGACGCCGCGGCGAGCGAAGGAGCCTGACATGCCACTTGGACCAGGACGCAGAGGACCCGGCGTGATCGGTAGGCCGGTCGCACGCACGGCCGCCGTGGTCGCCGTGGCCACGCCCGGCCGCGGCGCGCCCGGGCCGGGCGTGCGCCCGGGACGCGGCGTCGGCGCGCCGGGGATCGGCGTGAGGCCGGGCCCGGGACCGGGAGGGTTCGGCCCCGGACGCTGACCGCAGCGCACGGCGAATCCGTCCATGCGCACTGCGCGGACGAACCTACCGCGGGGTGAGGGCGTCGCCCTCACCCCGCGGTAGCACCCCAGGAACGATACGGAGGAACGGACATGCGAGTCCTTCTGGCAGTGTTGCTCATCGTGGGCGGCCTTCTGCTCGCGTTCATCGTGGCGGGCATCGTCTTCGCGAACCTCAGGTTCTTCATCTGGCTCGGCATCGTCGGGATGGTCATCTGGGGCATCTACATGCTCGTGACACGGCCATGGAGATACAGCTGACGCAGACCGGGTCATCTGGGGTCTCACCGCCCGGTGGGAAGCCTGACCCAAGACGGACATCAACGAGTGCCTAGTCGGCCGCCAGCGGCCGGCCGGCGCGGATGGGGAGTCGAGATGACCGAGTCGACGAAGCCGGCGAAGATCAAGCACAAGAAGGGTCGCCTCGAGGCGTTCAGCGACGGTGTGTTTGCCATCGCCATCACGCTCATGGTGCTCGAGATCGCCATCCCGGTGGAGAACGGAGAGGGCACGCACCTGCTCAGTGGGCTCGCGCACGAGTGGCCGGTCTACCTCACCTACTTTATCTCGTTCATGACCATCGGCGTGGTGTGGATGGAGCACAGCGCGCTCGTGGACGCGCTCGACCACATCGACGGCGTCTTCATGCGGCTGAACCTCGTGCTGCTCCTTTTCTGCGCCTTCCTGCCCTTCCCGACGCGACTCATGAGCGAGTTCGCCGGCGATATCCCCGGCGAGCGTGTGGCGGTGGTGTTCTACGGAGTCGTGTTGCTGATGATGACGCTCATGCTGCTGGTGATGGGTCGGCACGCGGAGAACGAGGGCCTGTTCGGCGACGACCTCGAGGACGAGCGCAAGGAGGAGGCCCGGGTCAAGTACCAGCTGCTGCCGGGCCTCATCGCCTACATCGCGGGTGGCGCCCTCGGACTGCTGTCGCCGAAGCTCGGCGTTATCATCTACCTACTCATCGCGATCTACCTGGCGATCCCGATCCGCGAGGTGAACCGGCTGTACCAGAAGAGAGGCTGAGGCGGTCGCACACTACGTGACCCTGATCGTTGGGTCGCGACGACTGCAGCGCGGTCCTCCTGAGAGAAAGAGGTCAGTATGCATTGGCTCGGATTCCTCCCCTGGTGGATATGGGCGCCGTACCTCGTCCTGTGGCTGTACGTCATGGTCACGCTCATCATGGAGGACCGCGAACCCGCGGACACGCTCGCCTGGGCGTTCGCGTTCCTGCTGGTGCCCGTGCTCGGGATCATCTTCTACTTCATCGCCGGCCGCGACTGGGCGACGATCACCGAGAAGAAGCAGTGGATGCGCGACTACTACGCGCAGCTGCAGGCCGCCCTCAAGCCGTTCTTCGCGCGTAACGGCGGCCGCGGACCGGCGCTTCCGGGAGCGCTTCGGCGGCACCTACGTCGAGCGCCTCAGCGACACCATGTCGCGCGAGGACGGCCTCGGCGTCGTCACCGCCGACCAGGCCGAGATCTTCCCCACGGGGGCGGAGAAGTTCAGCCGCCTCAGGGTCGATCTGGCGGCGGCCCAGCGCTTCATCCACATCCAGTACTTCATCTGGGAGGACGATGAGCTCACCGACGCGCTCACCGAGATCCTCAGGGATCGCGTGCAGGCCGGCGTGCAGGTGCGCTTCCTCTACGACTACCTGGGCAGCAAGCACTGGGACAAGAAGAAGCTCGAGGCGCTCGTGCCGCTGGGCGCGAAGGTGGAGAAGGACGTCGTCTCGATCTCCCACCTCAACTACCGCGACCACCGCAAGATCGTCGTCATCGACGGCGAGATCGGCTACACCGGCGGCTACAACGTGGGCCAGGAGTACGTGGACGGCGGCGAGCGCTTCGCGGTCTGGCGCGACACCCACGTGCGCGTCACCGGCCAGGTCGTGGGCGAGCTCGAGGCGCTGTTCGCGGCGCGCTGGTTCGACCAGACCAAGGAGGACGTCGGCACCGACGAGTACCTCCCGGCGCCGGCGCCTGACGGCGGTGAGACGGGCGTCCTCTGCCAGGTCATCGCGCAGTCCGTGGAGGACCCGTGGCAGTCGTCACGGCGCGCGCACATGCTGGCGGTCGGCAACGCCGCCCGCCGCGTGTGGATCCAGTCGCCCTACTTCATCCCCGAGGTGGGGCTCTACGACACGATGATCAACGCCGCCCTCTCCGGCGTCGACGTGCGCTTCATGATGACCGGCGTGCCCGACAAGAAGGTGCCCTTCTGGGCGGCCTGGACGTACTTCCGGCCGCTGCTCAAGGCGGGCGTCAAGGTCTACCTCTACGAGGCCGGCTTCCTGCACGCCAAGACGCTCACGGCCGACGGGCAGATCACCGCCATCGGCACCATGAACATGGACATCCGCAGCCTGCGACTCCACAAGGAGCTCATGCTGTGGATGTACGACGAAGAGCTGGCCAAGCGGCAGGAGCAGCTCTTCGAGGAGGACATCACGGACTCGCGCGAGATCACGCTCATAGACCTCGACGCCCTCAGCAGGACCACGCGCTTCCGCAACTCGTTCATGCGCCTGCTGTCCTATTTCATCTGAGGGCAGCAGGCCGCGTCGAGCGTCGTCCACAGAGAAGGTGAGGCACATGTCGCAGCAGGCAACAGCGCCAACATTCCGGCAACGCTGGCTGGCCCGGGCGTCGTGGCTCACCTTCCTCGCTCACGACTTGGAAAAGGCCGTGCAGGCCCAGCGGATGGGCAGCCTGGCCGAAGCCGGGGTGCCGGAAGTCCTTGCGCGGCCGCTCAGCCCACCGAAGCCTGGCCGTTCCAAATCGAGGCAGGAGACCTGAATGACTTCCCATGAGGACTCGGAATCCGGGCAGTGGCACGTCGGGTCAGAGCTGACCCACCTGCTCGTCGTCGACGATGTGCAGCGTTCCAAGGCGTTCTACTCCGGCGTGTTGGGCGCCGAGGTGCACCGCGAGTACGGCGGAACCTCGGTCGTCCTGCGTCTCCTCGGCACGTGGCTGCTGCTCGTGACTGGCGGCGGCCCGACTACCGACAAGCCGGACGTGAGCTTCGCGCCGCCGCGTGACCGGGGCACGGCAAGTCACGAGATGATCATCGCCGTGCCGGACTGCCGGGCGGCCTACGCGGAGCTGCTCGACCGCGGCGCGGAGTTCCTCACCCCTCCCGTGGAGTACGAGTGGGAGATCCGCTGCTTTCTCCGTGACCCGGATGGCCACCTCATCGAACTCAGCGAGGCGAAGCATCCAACGGCCGAGTGACCCGAACGGTGCATCTCACCCGCGAAACGAACTCGTCACCGGCCGCGCCTCCCACATCGAGTCTCTCCCGCGGCATCCCGGCCCCCGTTCCCATGAGCCTGTGCCGCCGACGTAGCTTTCAGACAGTCTGCAGACCTTCACGTGGTTGGCCTCGACTCCGTGGGCGGCAAGCGCCGCGCGGAGGTAGAGCGGCTGGCCGGGGTGCAGGGCGTCGTGGGTGAGCATGAGGCCGGCTGGCCTGTGCGGAAGAAATCCCTGCAAATGGGTGGTAGCGCATATGGGATTCGAACCCATGTTACCGCCGTGAGAGGGCGCCCCGAACGTCTGTTCGATAGGGACCAGAGGAGTGCGTCAGGTCACGGACAGTCCCAAGAACTGTGGCCATTTGCAGCGAAAATCCGAGGCACGTTTCCCAGCGCGTCCCAATGAGGGCAGTCTAGGAGCGAGCATTTGGGTTGCAGAATGCTTGCAGCCGTCCGCGCCCCGCGGAACTGCGGGCCGCGCTAGCGGGGTGGCGACACAATTGACAGAAACGACAGCTGCCGATTCCCACTGTCGAAGTGTCGGTTCTGGCAATCTCGGCGAGTGACTCAGCCGTTTGCGTGGATGATCGAGACCCCTGCCGGTCGGCCTGGACCACGTGCAGGGCGCCACGTGACTTCCTAGTACACGCGAGTGCTTGCATGCAGTACGACCGAGGGCGCCGCTCCTGTGGGCGCAAAGACAACTTCTTTGGGCCGGTAGCTTGGTTCGTCAATGGGCGACGCGGAGCGTTCGGCAAGGCGTTCGAGCAGACTCGCAGAAGCTAGGCTCAAGGCCGTGGCGTGAGCCCTCGCAGCTCAACGCCCCCAAGTTCGGCAAAGGACGGGTCATGCAAACCGTATTCAGTCACATCATCCAGAAGCGCTTCTCTCAGGTAAACGAAGATGTCGCAACCGATGCGCTCGCGTTCATCCTTCACTCCAGCGAATCTGCTCGGACCGGCATGATGAGACTCCTCCGCGGGATCGTTGCGGACATCCCCGACCTTCGGTTCCGAACTCAGCAGACGGAAGGCAGCATCCGCCCCGACATGTGGGGCCTTGACGAAACGGGACCTCGTGTCTTCGTTGAGAACAAGTTCTGGGCCGGTCTGACTGAGAACCAGCCAATCGCCTATCTCGAGCAACTCGCCAAGTGCACCCAGCCGACCACTCTCTTGGTGGTTGTGCCGGAGGCCCGTGAGCAGACGGTGTGGCGCGAACTCACCGGACGACTAGAAGGCGGTGGGATCTCGGCAACGAGCGGGGACGCGGCCGCAGGGATTGTCCATTCCGCCACGACCGAGATCGGCCCGATACTCGCACTGACGTCCTGGGCGAAGCTGCTTTCGACTTTGGAGCGTGAGATTGCAGACGACCCGGATGCAAGAAGCGATCTCGTCCAGTTGCGAGCCCTCTGTGAGGCGGCCGATAGTGAGGCATTTCAACCGATATCCTCGACTGAGGTGACCGACCAACGCACCCCATCGCTCATTCTTCAGCTGAGCGCGATCGTACAGGCCTCCTTGGGCTTGGCGGGCGCCGAAGGTGTCCTCAACTTCAAGGGTCTCAGGCCGCAGATTTCATGGGAACGAATCGGGCAGTATGCGAGGTTCTCGAGCGAGCGGGGAGTTGGCATGTGGTACGGAGTCAACTTTCGACTCTGGAAGGAACATGGTGGAACACCGCTTTGGCTCGTATTCGATTCCACGGGCTCCGCGGGCTTCGGTCGTGCACGCGAAGTACGAGTGCTGCTCGAACCGTGGGCTGCAACAGAGTTCGTCTTCACTGCCAACGAGGACGATGACTTCGTCGTGGCAGTTGACGTCGTTCTTGGTGCGGACAAGGACCAAGTGGTCAGAGGTGTTGTGGATCGCTTGAAGGCAATCGCGGACGTTCTGTCGGTGCTGGAGCAACAACCCGGTCCTGATGATGCATGACGCAACTACGTTGCCGGATGACCTGCGAGAGTTCGTTGATTCCTCGGCATGGACGTTCGCCAAGACCATGCCGGACTGGCCGCACGAGTACCTCGTCCGGAATCGCGTCGACGAGGGGCTCTTCGTTCGCTTGGTCGAGCACATTCGCGCCCACGGCTACGAGGGCCACTTCTACCAGAAGACGATCGTCTACTACGAAGAGGCAGGCATGGTCTACTGGACGATGGGCGCGCCGCTCGACGAGACCACGATCATCAACAGGTGTAGGCAGGAAGACACCTACGAGGAGCGTTTGAGGCGTGGCACGCTTCCATAGTCGAGGGTGAGGTCGTGTCGTCGCGTGGGCGCGGCAGGCGAGCAGAGCCGTCCTTTCCCGCGGGTAGGATGAAATCAGGGAGCCGCAGCTTCCGGACCAAGCGGCTAATCTACAGAGAGGATCCTCGTGGCAGACACCGGGGCAGGCGACCTGGCGCTACTTCTGAGGGCCGCGACCTTCTCAGCTGAGCGGCATCGGCACCAGAGCCGCAAAGGCGATGATCCGTCGCCGTACATCAACCACCCACTCGAAGTGGCCAGCATCCTCGCGAACGTTGGGGGCATCTCGGACGTGACCACCCTCGTCGCGGCGCTCCTGCACGACACGGTCGAGGACACCTCTGCCACGCCCGAGGAGCTAGAGGGGGAGTTCGGACCAGAAGTCCGCCTACTCGTCGAAGAGGTGACGGACGATAAGACTCTCGAAAAGGACGTGCGCAAGCGGCTACAGATTGAACACACCCCGGCCTTGTCCACTGCCGCCAAGCAGATCAAGCTCGGCGACAAGATCTGCAATACCCGGGACGTGGTCGAGAATCCGCCGTCCGACTGGTCGCTTCAGCGACGACGCGAGTACCTCGACTGGGCAGAGCGCGTCGTCGCCGGCTGTCGCGGCGCGAACGCAGGCCTCGAGCAGCTTTTCGACCAGGTGCTCACGAACGGGCGAGCTGCCCTCGCTAGGCAGGCGTAGCGTTCAGGCCGGCCCAGAGGCGCTTTCGTGGAGACAACGTCGGAGCCTCAGTCGCCTTCGTCGCTTCGGTTCACTGACGAAGACTGGTGAAGACGATGCAGTCGAAGCCGCCGGGCCATTGTTGCGGTCTCCTTCGTCGCCTTGGTCACAGCGAGTACGCGCCCAGTCACGACGAATGCTCTTCGAAGCGACAAGGCCTTCGAAACCAACGCCGGGCGCTTCCTGCTGTCCACCGCCGGGTACCACCCCAATGACCGTAGGGTCTGATCTCCATCGATCAGAGCGGAAGACGGAGCGTCACGTGCGACGCTCCCCGGGAGGCTGAAATGGCCAACAAGACTCACATCACTGAAGTACGCACAGTGGCAGTCCCGGTGGCTGACCAGGACCGCGCCCTTGACTTCTACGTGGAACAACTGGGCTTCGAGAAGCGCATGGATGCGACCTTCAGCGGCAATAGGCGCTGGATCGAGGTGGCCCCGCGGGGCTCCTCCACAACGATCGCGCTCGCCCCGTTGCCGCAGGCAGGCGCAGCGGGTGTCGACACCGGCATCCGCCTTGCGACGCAGGACGCGGAGGCCGACCACGTCGCTCTGCTGGCCCGCGGCGTCGACGCAGACCCCGAGGTCCTGCGTTTCGAAGGTGCGCCGCCTATGTTCTCGCTACGCGACCCGGACGGGAACCTGCTCTACATCGTCGAACTCATGGGGCAAGCGGCCTAAGGCCTTCGCGTGTGACCGCGTCAGGACCGACGACGTCCTCTCCAGAGGAAGGCCGCGACGCCAACGGCCACAAGTAAGATTCCCGCGACCAGCCCGGGCCGGGGATCGAGGCGCTGATTCGCGCCGCCGACGGCTGTGCTCGTGTGCCAATACACAGTACCCGGCCCTTTGCACTGCACATAGGCGATGTAGAGCGAAGCCGTCCGGGCGTGCCGTGCAAGGGCGGCGCTCTCCCAGCTGAGCTAGCGGCCCACGAGGGGGACAAGTATACCGCGAGAGTCCGCGGGGCCGTCTGGCCACATCCAGTCGCAGCAAGCCGGGTTGCGACGGGGTTGCCCGGTCCGGCCCGCCCCCGTGACGATATGTGCTCAGTCCTTGCCTCCGCACCTCCGACGGCGAGCGCACGGCATGCTTCGGAGCCGGGTACAATCCTGTGATCGTAGATACGCATGCGTCATGCATGCTCGAGCTCGGAGTCAATGATGAGCGGAGTACGAGTGGAGATCGATGAGGTTATCGCACGTCCGATGGAGCAGGTGTTCGAGCGCGCGACAGACCTTTCACGGTATGCGGACTGGATGCCACACACGGGGGTCTTCAGGAAGTGCAGCCAGGTGTCGGAAGGCCCGGTTCGGCTGGGCACGACGTACATCGACCAAGGATGGATGGGGAGCTTTCGCGGCGAGGTCAGCGAATTCGATCGGCCATCGCGAGTGGTCTACAAGGAGACGCTGCGCTGGTTCGGCGCCACCGTCGTCGTGGGCCGCATAGAGTACGCTTTCTCGCCGGACCCGCGTGGTACCGCGGTCCATCACGTCGGCGAGTCGGAGCTCCACGGCATCTTCCGGCTGATGCGTCCGATGGTCGCGGTCATCGGACGCGGCGAACGACACAGGACTGTCGCGGCCATGAAGAGATCCCTGGAAGCGGACGCCAGCCGCGCACCCGCACAGGCGGCGGCATAGGTCGAGCTTCGCGCAGCGGGCTCGGCAGTGGAACAGCTGAGGCAGCGCTCTCCCAACTGAGCTAGCGGCCCACGAAGGGAACAAGTATAGCGCGGAAGCTCAGGGAGACCCGAACGCGGACCGTCGTGTGACGGGGTTTGGGTTGCGGAACGGTTGCAGCAACCCGCCTTCGACTTGACGTGGCGTATCAAACGCGGCGGTGGGCCTCGTTGCCGGTGCACTCATGCGCGAGAAGACGCTGGACGGCTCTGAGGTAGCAGCACTGGTGAGGGCGGCGCGGCAGGACGAGGTTCGTCCGACGTAGTCGATACCCCCGGCCGAGCGACCGAGGTCGCGGGGAGGTGCGACAACTCATAGTTGTACGCCGGGAGTTTCCATGACGGATTCTGTCGGTTCTGGCAATTCCGTCAGGCGAGCCTCAGTTCGTCTTCGCCAGCCATCCCTCGGTCTCAGCGAGCGCAGGCTTCGCCCCGAGCCGTGCGAAGATCTCGCGGGCGGCAACGAGAGGCTCTGCCGCCTCCGAATCCCTGTCGAGTGCCATCAGGCAGCGGCCCTGCCCGAGCAGAGCCTGGCCTTCCTCATACGGCACTCCGAACTCACGCCAGCGGCTGGCGGCGTCTGCGAAGGCGAGGGCTGCAGCTTCCTGGCGTCCATCGTCAGCGAAGAGCAAAGCCTCGGCCGCCGCATGGACATGCTGCGACAGAGGTAGCGGGCCATCGAAGGCCTTCGCCAGTCTCTCCGCCAGGTCTTCGTCTCCCGACCACAACGCAATGCGCATGGCCTCCGGCCCGAAGTCCGTGTTCTCCGAGGGATCGCGAGACGACAGGAGGTGTTCAAGAGCTTCTCTCGCCTCCTCCCGCGTCTCTCGTATGACGGCCATCGCCGCTTCAGCTTGGCTGAGCATCGCGTGAATGCGGCTCTTCTGGTAGCCATCAGATTCGACACCTGCCAGAGATTGGCGAAGACTCTCTACACCTTTCTCTGCATCTGCGACTTGACCCCGAGCCAGCATGATGTGGCATGTCGCAAACAGGGCACTGGCCCGGGCCGGAGATGTGACGCGGCCATCAATTTCTTCGAGGTCGAGAGCAGCCGCAAGGGCATCGTCCCAGAGTCCCGCCAGCCTCAGGAGGTCAACCCTGTTTCCAATGGCAGACGCAAGAGTCCGCTGCTCGCCCCTCCGACGTGCCGCGGCGATTGCCTCATCGTTCTTCGCGGCGGCGACCAGTGGGCCGCGAATGCTATTGAGGAGCGAAGCGAGATCGAGTAGCGCCATCGGCGACCTCCACAGTTCCGTCGCCCGCTCCGCATCCTCGAGTCCACCGAGATCTCCCAGCTGGCAGCGCGCAAAACCGCGCCTATCCAGCGCCTGCCAGGCCTCGTCGGAGATTCCGATTTGCTCTGCGTATGCCAGCGCCTGGTCGCACACGCGCAGCTGAGTCTCCCAGTCGCCCCGCATCATGTAGACGTCCCCGAGGCACTCCAGCACGGATACCAGTTCCGGTGAGGGCTCGTCGTCGGCCAGCAGGGCCAAGGCGTCCTCAACCATGAGGCTCGGATCTGAACGGGACAGCTCATTTGCGGCTGTGGCAAGGTACATGAGCGTGTCGGCGGCCTGACGCCAATCCCGAGCGGTCTTGAAGCCGTCTACAGCTCGCTCAAGCGCCCCGTAGGCCTCCTCATACTTCCCCGTGTAGAGCAGGCTCGATCCCCACCCTTTGAGGAGTTTCCAGTGGCGTGGATGCGTCTCTTTCGTGAGGTCGTAGGCGCGGCGGTAGTACTCCCCGGACGCGGGCAGGTCCAGCCGTTCCATCCGTTCAGCAGCCAATGAGAGCCCGCGCACCGCTGGATCGATAAGCGACTGGGCGAGCTGTTCGTCGTTCCTCGCCTCCGCCAACTCAAGAGCCGTCGTGTAGTGATGGGCAAGTACATCTCCGATGTCCCTGGCACGTTCGCCGGCCTTGGCTTCAAGCCAGGCACCCGCAGCGGCATGCTTGGTGGCCCGCTCTCGGCGCGGGAGCTCTGCGTAGGCCACATCGCGGGCGAGCACGTGCCAGAAGAGGTATTCGGTCTCTCCAGCCATCGTGGACGTCGTCGCCTCTCGAATCAGTTCGGTGCTACACAAAGCGGCGAGGGCCTGTTGCACGTCAGTCGACCCAACCCCGGAGAGGGCTTTGACGGCGCCCGACCAGAACGAGCGACCGAGCACTGCGGCGTCCATCAGCAGCGCCTTGCGGTCGAGCGGCAGCGTGTCGAGCCGGGCAGCGATCACTGCCTGCAGCGAGTCCGGTAGAGGAAGAACCGCCGAGGACTTCAGACGGAGGGCAGCGCCCTCGTGATCCAGCAGACCCCGATCTGTGAGGAGGCGGACATACTCCTCGGCATAGAGTGGATTGCCTGCGCACCGCTCCACCAAGAGAGACTCGATCTCTGGGGGGGTCTCGGGCGTCGCGAGGAGTCCGGCAACCAAGGCTGACAGATCATTGCTTGTCAGGCCGCTCAGGTCGAGACGGACAGCGCTCTGCGCGAAGCTGGGACGCTGCTCGAACAGCACCGTCCTGGCTGTGCCGAGTATGAGCAGCGGAACCTCGCTTGTCTTGGCGAGTAGATCGCCGACGAACGCGAGCATCATGTCGTCCGCCCAGTGCAGGTCTTCGAAGACCAGCACCGCAGGTCCATCGACTGCTAGATGCTCGAGAAAGTGCCGCCACGCGGTGAAACTCTCCTCGCGGGTCCCTTGGGTTGTCTCGAGGCCGAGTAGGGGGCGCAACCGACCGGCGAGCCAGCCCGCATCATCGCCCGGCGGCAACGCGCCTTCGAGCTTGGCCGCTGCCACAGCCTCGCTGTCGGTGTCCAGTAGCCCGATGTGCGTCTTGACGATCTCCGCCAGCGCCCACAGCGAGACTCCGTCACCGTAGGGCAGACAGCGGCCTTCTCGCCAGGTCACCTGTTCATGGCGCTCTTCGAGCCACCGGCCGAATTCGGCAACCAGCCGTGACTTTCCGATGCCAGGCTCACCGACCACGAGCGCGATTTGGCTGCGCCCTGTGTCTGCCGACAGCTCAAACAGTCGCTTGAGCTCCTCAAGCTCAGAGTCCCGCCCAATGAAGTGAGTCGGATAGCCAATGCTTGCCGCGTCTGCTCTCACGCGCCGGGCGAGCCACGCCCTGACCGGACGACTCTTGCCCTTCAGAGTCAGGGAGGGAATCTCCTCGTAGACCACGTGCCGCTTACTAAGTCGGTGGGTGAGTTCGCCGACGACGACGGACTCCGGCGGGGCGGCGGTCTCGAGGCGGGCCGCCGTGTTGACCGCATCGCCCGTGAGGAAGGTTTCACCCGACCCGGGATCGACGTCAGTGCGCACATAGGTCTCCCCGGAGTTCACTCCGACACGCACTTGGACTGGCTCTCCGTCGGGCCAGGTGAGCCGGCTCGCCTCGTCGACCAGCCGGAGCCCGACGCGCACTGCCCGTTCGGCGTCGTCGTCGTGAGAGTGCGGAAAGCCGAAGACAGCGAGCACGGCGTCGCCGATGAACTTCTCCACAACCCCGCCGTAGCTCTCGACCAGCTCCCTAGCAAGGGCGGAGTAGGAGTGGAGGAGCTCGTCGATGAGCTCATGATCGGCCACTTCGGAGTGTGAGGTGTAGCCGACGAGGTCGCAGAAGACTGCGGTTACGACCTTGCGTTCCTCGGTCAGCGGCAGGCGGTGGTGCGAGGTCTGCCCCACCCCTTGGACACGCGTGCGGCGTACTGCGCCGGCGTCGTGTTTACCTAGCTTGCTGCCGCATTGAGGGCAGAAGAGGAAATCGTTCGCGTTGAGGCGACCACAGGTAGGGCACTTGATCACGACCCGGTCCCTTCCATGCCCAACCGCGCTTTCGGACCACTTCGTTGGGACGTCGCGGTGCGAGAACCATCATCCCAGGGCTCTCCGCTCAGCTACGCAGCCCGAGAATCCTACTAGGAGAACCTATACTCATATCCTCCCTTGCGCTAGACTCGAAGTGCCACCAAGCCGGGTGCCTGTGCGCGAAATCGTTCGGGGGGCCGATGGACGCTCATGTCGCAAGACGCTCTCACCTCCTCTTTGCGCATCCACCCCTGAAGGCGCTGCTCGTCGTTCTCCTTGTCTTCACTGCAGTCTGCTGTGCCGTGGGACAAGCTTCCGCCGGGAGTCCAAGCCCCTCTGCTAAGGACGAACTCACTACGCTCAGGATTGGCTGGACTCAGGAGCCAGACAGTCTCAACCCCTTGGTAGGCATAATGTCGGCGACCTCACAGGTCTGCAGTTTGAACTATGACTACCTTGTGGGTCTCGACCCCGAGACGATGGCGCCGAAGCGCGGTCAATCCTCCTCAGGTTTGGCCACAGACTGGTCGGCTAGCGCCGACGGGAAGACCTGGGTCTTCACTATGCGCCGCAACGCCACGTGGCAGGACACGCACCAGCCGGTCACGGCCGACGATGTCGCCTTTACATACAACCTCATCATCAAGAGCAAGCCGGCCACTCTCGTCGGATATGTCTCAGGCATCCGCAGGGTGAAGGCGCTGGATGAGTTCACGGTCGAAATAGATTGTGCAAGGCCGCAAGCAGGGCTGCTCTACAGCGCGAGCAATCTCTACATCCTGCCAAAACATGTATGGAGCGAAGTTTCCAGCCAGTCGGTGGCTCTGGACTACCCCAACAAGCCACCGGTCGTCGGCTCAGGGCCTTTCCAGACGGTGGCCTTCAAACGAGGCAAGTATGTCGAGCTCGTGGCAAACGACAACTACTGGCGAGGCGCGCCGAAGATTGACCGCATTCTGTTCGAGATGAACACCAATGAGTGGCTACTTGCCCAGGAGCTTAGAACGGGTGCGCTGGATGGCGCGCAGGGCCTCATGAATGCACAGATCCGCGGCCTGAAGGAGTCGAAGACTGTCAGCACACAGGCGTACCCCGTGAACGGTTACAGCAACCTCGTGTTCAACTCGTACGTCCCCCCAGCACTCGGCACGAGCCTGGGAAATCCGGTTCTCAGGGACTGGCGCTTTCGCCAGGCACTGCAGTGGGCAGTCGACCGCGAGAAGCTCTGTGACCTGGCTCTCAACGGCGACGGACGGCCCGGCGACACCGTCATCGCCCCCGGATTCACCAAGGACCCAGATTGGCATTGGACGCCGCCAACCGGCTTGGCCTATCGTTTCGACCTTCAGAAGGCCAGAGATCTGCTGGACGCCGCCGGCTACGTTGATTCCAGCGGCGACGGCATTCGGGAGTTCAAGGGCAAGCCGATTCGGCTGCGGCTTGTCGGACGGGTGGAGAGTGGATTCTCACTGACGGCGTCCAAGCTGATAGCCGGTTGGTTCAAGGACGTTGGTTTGAAGATCGAGCTGCAATCCCTTCAGAGCGATGCCCTGGCTGACCTCATCTACAACACTGTCGATGGCAAGCCGGCGCCCGACTACGACATGTTCCTGTGGGGCTGGGTGAACACCCTCGATCCGAGCAGCGGTCTTCAGTACTTCACCAGTGATCAGATAGGGGGCCTAAGCGACACTGGGTTCTCGGACTCGGAGTACGACAGCCTCTACCGCCTGCAGGAGCGAACGATCGATGTCACCCAGCGGAAGTCCATCGTCGACCGCATGCAGCAGATCATCTATCAAGAGTCGCCTCAGATCGTGTTGGCCTACACGGACGATCTGGAGGCGTGGAACACAGCTGATTGGACGGGCTGGCAGCAGGTCCCACCGGGCTCGGGTAGCGTTATGAGCACCGATAGCTTCCTGACTGTTCAGCCCAAATCTGCGCTTGCGGATCCGGCGGGCACGGCCAGGGGCCTTGTATGGCTGGCAGTGGGCGTCGCCGTAGTGGGCCTGGTCGCCTCGGCCTTGCTCATCCGACGGCATCGGCGGCGGCGGCGGATGCCGGAGGAGGAGCCCGGGGGCTGACACTGCGCTCGTCTCTCACTCACTCCATGGCCGCAGTCCAGACCTGTTGCCGCAGGTCCAGGCGCTCGTGGAGCGGCCACAACTCCCAGTGGTACGCGAGAGGTGCGTCATGACGCGCAGATCTGTCGGTTGCGTCAGTTCGGTCAGCTCAGGCGAGCGCTGGGTGACGGCTTGCGGACGGCGAGCAGGGGGCCGAAGGCGTCAACGGTGACGATGAGCGCAGAGTCACAACGAGACGCATGCAGTGGGCTCCCGCACCACCTGCAACCGAGCATTTGGGTTGCAGAATGGTTGCAGAACGGGGTCCGAGCGAGGGGTCTGGCGGAAGAAATCCCTGCAAATGGGTGGTAGCGCATATGGGATTCGAACCCATGTTACCGCCGTGAGAGGGCGGCGTCCTAGGCCCCTAGACGAATGCGCCACGCAAGAACGGGGCTGCTGCGTGGCGGGACGAGGCCCGCAGCGGGCAGCGGCGGATAAGGGTAGCACAAGAGCCGCGGAACGGAAAACCCGCGCGTCCTGAGGCGTCCTGCGGGTAGGCTTGCGTCCGTGAACGAGGTCAGACCAGCAGCCGAGGTGACGTTCCGGCGCGCGGAGGACGCGGATATGCCGCGCCTGTTCGAGGTGTTCCGCGCGGCGCTCAATGCTTACCTGATCCCGGCCGGGCAGACGGGCATCGCCGAGGACGATGACGTGTCCCCGGCCCATCGCCACTACCTGCGCCACGACGGTGAACGGTTCTGGGTCGCCGAGGCCGTGGTCGAAGAGCTCACCGGGGGCGGCGGCGGATCACTCGGCGCGACCGGTCGGCAGGTCGTCGCCTGGGGGAGCGGGCTGGTGAGGGGCGACTGGTGGTTCCTCAGCAGCCTCTTCGTGCTGCCGGAGGCGCAGGGCCTCGGCGTCGGCGGCCGGCTGTTCGAGTTGGCGGCGACGGGCGCGCCACCGGGAGCGGTGCGCGCCACGGTCAGCGACTCGCTGCAGCCGATCTCGAACACGCTGTACGCGCGGCGAGGTCTGCTGCCACGAGAGGTCCTCGTCGAGATCGGCGGGAGGCCGCGGCCTGGGCTGCGGCCGCCGCGGCTCGGCCGTCTCGAGGCGGAACCGCTCACCACCGCGTCGATCCCGGATCTCCGCGAAATCGACGCGGCGGCGAGCGGCTTGGACCGGAGCGTCGACCACGAGTTCTACCTCACCGTCAGCGGCCGGCGCGGCTGGCTCCTGCGGCGCGCCGGCCGGCCTGTCGCCTACGTGATGCTGCGCCCGGACGGCTGGATAGGGCCGGCAGCCTCGGTGCGCGCCGCGGACATCCAGGCCGTCACCGCCTATGCCCTCGCGGCGCTGTCGGCGGCGGGCGCCGCCGAGGTCCGCTCGGGCGTCACCGGCCGCTGCGAGGGCGCGCAGCGCGCCCTGTGGGAGGCCGGTCTCGTCTTTCAGACCACACCCGGCCTGCTGCTCGCCTCGAGGCCGTTCGGCCGCCTGGACCGCTACCTGCCCGCCAGCTACGGGATGTTCTGAGCGCGGACGCCACTCTCATCCCCTCCCGTCGCGCGAAGCTCCGTGATACGGTTCGTTGACCTGCGGAGCCACTTCGGGAGGCACGTGAGCCACGCCGACGAGGTCATCACCGACGTGAACAGACGGCGCGTGATGGCGCGCGCCCACGACGACAGCTTCACGATTGCCTGGGACTACCCGGGGCGGACCTTGCTCGAAGTCCGCATCTTCCGTTCGTCCGAGGGTCTGGCCGGGTCGTTCGACGACGGCCCCGACCAGGGACAGGAGCTCGTCTATCAGGATGTGACCGGCTCGTTCCGTGACCGCGGTCTCAGCCCTGACCAGGCGTACTTCTACACGGTGTTCGCGCGGCACGCCGGTGGAGAATGGGTCCGGTGGGAGGAGTACACACGGCCGCTCAGCAAGGCCCACCGCGCCGTCATCTCAACGGGCCCGCTGGCTCTCTGCCTGGTGCTGCTTGCGGCGCTCGTGCTGCTGCCCGCCGCCGCGCGCGCCTCCGGCGACAAGTCCACCGGCGGGAAAGCGGCGTCGCGGGACACCGCCGCCGCGGCCGCCGCGGCGCAGGCCGACCCCACCGTGGCCGCCGTGCTCGACGGCACGGGCGCGTCCGTCGACAAGGCGACGCCCTGGGGTGGCACGGCGGACCAGCCGGCCGGCTACCGCCTCGAGTATCGGTGGGCCGCCGCGCGGGCGACCGCCGTCGATGAGGAGTGGCCGCTTCTGCGCTCGGACGAGGCCACCCCCGAGCCGCCCTACGACTCGGTCGTCTACCGCATCCGCGCCGGCGACGTCACCGGTCTGCAGGTCGACGTGCTTCTGGACGGTCCGCGCGTCATCCAGGTGATGCCGGTGGACGGCGAGACCGAGTTCGTCCTGCATGAGCAGACCTGGGCGCCCTTCAGGTGGTTCCCCTGGTTCACGACGCGGCCGTGGGTGCTCGCCCCTGTCTTCCTTGTGCTCTTCGTCCTGCTCATGGCGCGCGCGTGGAGGCGCTCCCGCGCCTGGAATCGTCGCTTGCCGTCGATGACGCGGCACGATCGCCAGTTCATCGGCCGGGTCGCCGTGCTGCTGTTCCTGCTGGCCGGGTTCGCATGGCAGTTCTATGAGGGCTGGTATGCCGCCACCGGGCCTTCCATTGGCACCACCTCATCCTCCGCGGGCTCCCTCGCTTCACTGCCGTTGCTGCTCATCCCGCCCGGGCTGTTCGTCGCCGGTCTCATCCTGGAGCTCAGCTCTGCTCCGCGGCGGGGATCCTGGGGGCTGCTGGCCGTCCTCGCCGGCGCTGCGAGCGCCTACTTCCTGGCGGCGGCGGTCACGGGCGCGACGACCAACCTCAATCTCACCTACTACATCCTCCTCGCCGTGCTGGCCCTCGTCTCGATCCCCCGGGCGTTCTCCTCCGGCAAGATGGGATGGAGCCGGAACGCGCCCCGGTACAGCTGAGTCGGCCGGGCCGCCGGCCGCCGCCACGGCGCCGGCGGCACCTACCGCTCGATGAGCTCGATCGGGTTGCCGTCCGGGTCCTCGATGAACGCCAGCCGCGGGCCGTCGCCCCCCTCCAGCACGTACGGCTGGCGCGTGACGCGGCCGCCGAGCAGTTCGATCACCGGCAGGACGGCGTCGATGTCCTCGGTCTCGAAAGCGAAGTGGCCGAAGCGCTCGCCCCCCGGGTACGCGTCGTCCTTGCCCCAGTTGTAGACGAGCTCGATGGCGAAGTTGCCGGCCTCGGGCTCCATGAACACCAGGGTCGCCTTGCCCCTGGTGAGGTCGCGCCGGCGCGACTCGCGCATCCCCAGCTGTTCGTAGAACTTGATGGCTCCCTCGAGGTCTTTGGTCCTGGTCGCGACGTGCACGAACTTCATGTGGTCCTCCTCCGGCGAGCTCCGGTATGCTCGGCGCATGTCCATCAGTGCGTTCGGCGACAAGGTACCCCAGTTCGGCCCCGGCGTGTTCGTCCACCCCGACGCCACGATCATCGGCGACGTCGTCCTCGAGGGGGGCGTCACCGTCTGGGCGCAGGCCGTGCTGCGCGGAGACATCGAACGCATCTCCGTCGCCGCCGACACGAGCATCCAGGACGGGGTCGTCATCCACACCGAGCCTGGGTCGCCGGTGGCCATCGGACGCGGCTGCGCCGTCGGGCACGGCGCCATCGTGCACGGGGCCGTCATCGGAGACGGCTGCCTGGTCGGCATGCACAGCACACTGCTCGACGGGGGAGTGATCGGCGCCGACAGCATCGTGGGCGCCAACGCTCTCGTCCTGGGCCGCAGGACGTATCCGCCGCGAAGCCTCCTTGTCGGGACGCCGGCGAGAGTGGCGCGCGAGCTGAAGGACGAGGACCTCGAGCCGCTGGCCGCCGTCCGCGGGCGGTACACGGCCCGCGGCCGCCTGTACACGGAGCAGGGACTGGCGGCCGACCTCTCCACGTTCCGCTAGGCTGGCCGCAGCGCGCTCGGCGTCCTCGCGGCGCCTCGCGCCGGACTGACCCGCCGGGCGGCCGGGTAGCTTGCCGCCATGGCCGCCATCACAGAGGCAGACACGTTCTTCGCTCCCGACCGTGCCGCATGGCGCGAGTGGCTCGCGGCGCATCACGCTGAGCGCACGCAGGTCTGGCTGATCCTCCACAAGAAGCGCGTGCAAGAGCCGAGCGTGGGCTATGACGAGGCCGTCGAAGAAGCCCTGTGCTGGGGCTGGATCGACGGCCGCACCAAACGCTGGGACGAGCGCAGCTACGTGGTCCGCTTCACGCCGCGCAAGCCCGGCAGCGTCTGGAGCGAGAGCAACGTCGAGCGGGTCACGCGGATGATCGCCGAAGGGCGCATGACCGCGGCCGGCATGGTCCTCGTCGACGAGGCCAAGCGGCGAGGGACGTGGGACGAGGCCGTATCCGGCGAGCGCGGCTGAGGGGCCAGCTCACGCCGCCAGGTGCGAGCGGACGGCGAGGACCAGCTCCGGCAGTACGTCGCCCCCGGGGCCCCGGAGGAAGAGGTCGCACGTCCGCGCCAGCGCGTCCCGCTGGGGGTTCACGTCGATCACCGTGGCGCCTGCCTCTTTGGCGATCATCGGCATGGCCGCGGCGGGGTAGACCACGCCGGAGGTGCCGACAATAAGCATCACGTCGCAGCCGGCGCTGAGCCGTTGCGCCGCGTTGAGCGCGTCCGCAGGCAAGCCTTCGCCGAACCAGACCACCTCGGGCCGCAGGTAGTCGCCGCACTCCGGGCAGCGCGGCGGCTTCTCGTCCTGGTCGGCGAAGTCGTCCCAGCTGAAGCCGCGGTGCCGCCCTTCGATGCAGCGGAAGCTGTTCATGCTGCCGTGGAGTTCGATGACGTGTGACGAGCCGGCGCGCTGGTGTAGACCATCGATGTTCTGGGTGATCACCACGACCTTGGGCAGCAGCTGCTCGAGCTGAGCAATGGCGAGATGGCCCGGGTTGGGCTCGGCGTCGGCGGCCACCCCGAACCGGTGCTCGTACCAGCCCCAGACGAACGCGGGGTCGTTGCGGTACGCCTCCGGGGTGGCCAGCTGCATCGGGTCGTAGCGCGCCCAGAGGCCGGTCTCGGGCTCGCGGAAGGTCGGGATGCCGGATTCCCTGCTGACGCCGGCTCCGGTGAACACCGCGAGCCTGGCCGACCGGGCCAGGGCGCGCGCCGCTGTCTGCAGGGCGTCGGGTCGGGGATCATCGAGCCGCTCGCTCACGGGAGCCTCCTCGGACGTGTGCTGCCGGCCGCTTGAGATTGTACGCTAGGGTCAGCGGGCGGGTGCGCCCGGCTTCGGCCGTCGAGCGTCGGGAGACGTAGTCACCATGAGCGACGAGCAGCACAGCGAGAACCCGCGTCCGGCGGATGTGACGGCGCCTGCCGTGCCGCCTGCGGAGCCTGCGGCCGAGGCCGGTCCGGCCTCCGCGCCCCCGGCGGACCACGCGGGGCCGGCCGCCGAGGCCGCGCCGGCCCCAGTGCCGCCGGCGGAGCACGCGGATGAGGCCGCCCCAGAGGTCACGCCGGACGGGAGCGCGAGAAGCGGCGCCGGTCTGCGCCTGCTCGGCGCCGCGGTCACTCTCCCGTGGCTCATCCTCTACGGCGTCACCGGCACGTGGGCGGTCCTGCGCGGCGCGCGGGCCGCCGCCGACCGCCTCAAGGAGTTCGACGCCGGCTACACGCGCTTCGTGACGCCGGCCCAGGTCATCTTCGTCGGGGCGCTGCTGCTGACCGCGTTCGCGGTCATGATGGCTTGCGCCCTCCTCCTGCTCTACGGCCGGCGTTCCGCCATGGTCTGGTTGCCGCTTCTGCTCGTCGCCGCCGGGCTGACCGCCGGGTCGATCTGGGCCTCGGTCCGCGGCGGCTTGCACCCCATCCTGTGGGTCGCGCTCTTCTTCGGGCTCGCCTACGTGACCGTGGTCGCCTTCGTGCGCGTGCTCAAGGTGACGCTGGCGGAGCGGCGTGGGAGAATCGTTTCGCCATGAGCACCAGCATCTTCGTCGGGCACGCCAAGCCGCCGGCCAACACCGTGAGCGGCCAGATGTACACGATCCTCAGCGTCGTGTGCGAAGTCGATATGGACACAGGCGTGATCGTCGCCGCCGAGTTCACGGTGGCGACGGACCTCGCCAAGCAGTACCTCAACCGGCTCCTCTCCGGCCGCAGTCTCACGACCGATGAGGACGCGATCGTCGCGGAGCTGGAACGCTGCTACTTCTCGGGGACGCAGAAGGCGCTCATCCAGTGCTTCCGCGACATGGCCAAGCGCTATCGCGCCCAGGTGGCGTAGACCGCTCGAGGAGGGACTCGGGATCATGGGAGCAGTGCAAGGAATCAGATCGTTCGATCCGCCGCACCGCGTGCTGATGGGCCCCGGCCCCTCCGACGTCCACCAGCGCGTCCTCGACGCCATGGCGCGTCCGACCATCGGCCACCTCGACCCCGAGTTCGTGCGCATGATGGACGAGCTCAAGGAGCTGCTGCGGTACGCCTTCCAGACCGAGAACCGGGTCACGTTCCCCGTCTCCGGCCCCGGTTCCGTCGGTATGGAGACCTGCTTCGTGAACCTGGTGGAGCCGGGCGACAAGGTGCTCGTCTGCCGCAATGGCGCCTTCGGCGGCCGGCAGCTCGAGAACGTCGAGCGCACCGGCGGCTTGCCCGTGGTCGTCGACGACGACTGGGGCAGGCCGGTTTCGCTCGACAGGCTGGAGTGGGCGTTCGACGTCCACCCGGACATCCGGATCGTCTCGTTCGTGCATGCGGAGACCTCGACCGGCGTGTGCAGCAACGCGGAGGCGATCGCGACCATCGCGCACGCCCACAGCGCGCTCGTGATCGCCGACGCCGTCACCTCGCTCGGCGGCATCCCGGTGCTCGTCGACGAGTGGGGCCTCGACGCCGTCTACTCCGGCAGCCAGAAGTGCCTGAGCTGCACGCCCGGCCTCTCACCGGTCACCTTCGGCGAGGCGGCGCTCGAGAAGGTCAAGGCACGGAAGACCAAGTGCCAGAGCTGGTTCATGGACCTGAACCTCGTGCTTCCCTACTGGGAGGGCGGCGCGCGGACGTATCACCACACCGCGCCGATCAATCCGCTCTACGGGCTGCACGAGGCGCTGCTCATGCTGACGGAAGAGGGCCTTGAGGCGGCGTGGCGGCGTCACGCCGAGCTCCACGTCGCCCTGGTCGGAGGGCTCGAGGGCCTCGGCCTGAGCATGTTCGTCGAGGCCCCCTGCCGCCTCCCACAGCTCAACCTCGTCGGCGTGCCCGAGGGCGTCGACGACGCCTGGGTCCGGGCTGAGGCGCTCAAGCGGTACGGCCTCGAACTCGGCAACGGACTCGGCGTGCTGGCCGGCAAGGTCTGGCGCATCGGCCTCATGGGTACCTCGTGTACCCGGGCCAACGTCGACCTCTGCCTGGATGCTCTCGGGACGCTGATCGCGGAGGCCGCTGCGAACTAGGTCGTGGGCGTCTCGTGCAGGAGCCGAGAGCGTCCTGCCGGTGGCCGAGACTCGCAGGCGCGTCGTCCAGGCGCTCTTGCCCGGCCTCTCGCTGCGGCTCCGCACTCTGCACATTGTTCGCCGCGCAGGCGGATGGTAGCGTTCATCTATTCAGGACTCAGTCGCGGCCGGGGGGACCCGCACTGATCCGGCGGCCTGACTCCGCCGGCGCCAAGGAGGGAACATGACCGACGACACCAGCAAGGGCCCCGAACCGACCGTCGAGGAGCTCAAGGCCAAGGCCTACAAGCCCATGGAGGACGCCGCCGTCCTCCACCCGTTCTACCGCGGCAAGATCGAGACCACGCTCAAGTGCTGCATCCGCGACTTCCAGGACTTCGGCATCTGGTACACGCCCGGCGTGAGCAAGCCGTGCCTGGACATCCAGGAAGACCCCGAGAAGGTCTACGAGTTCACGAACAAGTGGAACACGGTGGCCGTCGTCAGCGACGGCACGCGCGTGCTCGGCATGGGTGACATCGGCCCCAAGGCCGGCATGCCGGTGATGGAGGGCAAGAGCCTCCTCTACAAGTACCTCGGCGGCGTCGACGGCTTCCCGCTCATGGTCGACACCAAGGACCCGGACAAGCTGATCGAGTTCGTCAAGCTCGTGCAGCCGGGGCTGGGCGGCGTGAACCTCGAAGACATCGCCCAGCCCAAGTGCTTCCGTATCCTCGACACCCTGCGCGCGGAGTGCGAGATCCCCGTGTGGCACGACGACCAGCAGGGCACGGCGTGCGTGACGCTGGCCGGCCTCATCAACGCCCTCAAGGTGGTCGGCCGGCGCATCGACGACGTCGAGATCGCCTTCATCGGCTCCGGCGCCGCCAACGTCGCCATCAGCCGCCTGATCTTCGCCTACGGCGCCGACCCCGCGAAGTGCCGCATCGTCGACAGCAAGGGCATCCTGCACAAGGGCCGCTCGGACGTCGAGGCCGTCAAGGACGAGTGGGTCGACAAGTGGAAGTATTGCCAGATCACCAACGCCGAGGGCCGCACGGGCGGCATCGAGGACGCGCTCCGGGGCGCCCACGTGTGCATCGCACTCAGCAAGCAGGGTCCCGACACGATCGAGAAGGACTGGATCAAGGGCATGGCCCACGACCCGGTCGTCTTCCTCTGCGCCAACCCCATCCCCGAGATGTGGCCGTGGGACGCCAAGGCGGCCGGCGCCGCCGTCGTCGCCACCGGCCGCAGCGACTTCCCCAACCAGGTCAACAACTCGGTCGGCTTCCCCGGCATCTTCCGCGGGACGCTCGACGTGCGCGCCAAGACGATCACCGACGAGATGTGCATCGCCGCCGCGGAGGAGCTCGCCAAGGTCGCCGAGGACAAGGGCCTGTCCGCCGACTACATCATGCCGACGATGGACGACTGGGAGGTCTTCCCGCGTGAGGCCGCGGCGGTGGCGATGAAGGCCATCGAGCAGGGCATCGCGCTGCGCACCGACCTCACGTTCCAGCAGGAGGTCGAGGAGGCGACGGCGATCATCGCCCGCGCCCGCGGCATGGTGCAGGACCAGATGGCCATCGGGTACATCCCGATGCCCGAGGGCAGCCGTGCGCCGGCGCCGACCAAGGCGGCCGCCAGGGCGGTCGCGCGCGGCGCCGGGGACTACGCCGGCGAGATGGCCGACAAGGCCGTCGACCGCCTCGGGCCGGCCGCCGACAAGATCGCCGCGGCGACGCAGGCGGCGATCGACAGGGCGACCGAGGCGATCAAGAGGGCCACGTCCGGCATGAAGAAGGACGACGGCGTCACCGACGCCGAAGTCGTCGACGAGGAGCCGCCGGCCTGGACGCCGCCGGCCGCCGATCCGGAGCCTCCGGCCGTCGACAAGAAGGACGAGTAGCCGGAGCGGGCGGCGCGGCGCTTCCGGCCGCGCCGCCCCGTTCGTCCATCTCGGGGAAGGGGTCTTCGTGAGGTTCTGTCCGAACTGCGGCGCCGGCGTGGAGCCCGGCGCCGGATCCTGCGAATCCTGCGGCGCCGATCTCGTCGCGGTGAGCGCGTACATGCTGGAGGACTCCGGGCCGCCGGACGCGCCCACGGCCACGGCGCCCGCCACGGTCGCGGAGCTCACGCCGCGGCAGCTGCGCAAGGAGATCCGCTGGGGCGTCTTCCAGGGGATCCTGCTGGTCGCCGTCATCGTCTTCCTCGTCTACCTGGCGATCGTCCTGGTCATCGCCGGCGCCGCCGGATCCGGGACGGTGATCGGGGGATGACGGGGGTCAAGGACGGGGAGAGGGATGTGAACGTGAGAGAACTCGACGTCGCCGCGGTCACGGCGGCGGTGAAGGACCTGTGCATCACCGCCAACTGCGACCTGCCGGTGGACGTCTACGACGCACTCAAGGCGGCGGCTGCGGCTGAAGAGTCGCCGGTCGGCCGCGAGGTCCTGACGCAGTTGGTCGAGAACGCCGACGTCGCTGCCGCCGACCGGGTGCCGATCTGCCAGGACACCGGCTTCGCGGTGATCTTCGCCGAGGTCGGGCAGGACGTGCACCTGCGCGGCGGCGATTTCGAGACTGCAGTCCACGAGGGCGTGCGGCAGGGGTACGGCGACGGCTACCTGCGCAAGTCCGTCGCCGAAGAACCGGGACACTCCCGGCGGAACACGAAGGACAACACGCCGGCGATCATCCACACGAGCATCGTCCCGGGCGACAGGGTCCGCCTCACGATGATGGCCAAGGGTGGCGGCGCCGAGAACATGAGCTCGCTCAACATGCTCAAGCCGGCGCAGGGCTGGGCGGGCATGGTCGACGCCGTCGTCGACACCGTCGGCCGCGCCGGCTCCAACCCGTGCCCGCCGGTGATCATCGGTGTCGGCATCGGCGGCACCATCGAGAAGGTCACGCTGCTCGCCAAGAAGGCGCTGCTCCGCGACGTCGGCAGCGCGCACCCGGACGCGCGCATCGCCGCCATGGAGGACGAGCTGCTCGAGAAGATCAACGCCCTCGGCATCGGCCCGCAGGGCCTCGGCGGCCGCACGACGGCCCTGGACGTCTTCATCGAGGAGATGCCCTGCCACATCGCCAGCATGCCGATGGCCGTCAACGTCCAGTGCCACGCACAGCGGCACAAGACCGTCACGCTCTAGGGAGGGGATCATGGCTGCGAAGAAGATCACGACCCCTCTCACGGACGAGGCTGTCAAGGACCTGCGCGCCGGTGACGCCGTGGAGATCACCGGCGTGATCTACCAGGCGCGCGACGCGGCGCACAAGCGGCTGGTCGCGCTCATCGAGGCCGGCGAGGAGCTGCCGTTCGACCTCTCTGGCGCGGTCGTCTACTACATGGGGCCGAGCCCGGCCAAGCCGGGCAACGTCATCGGCTCGGCCGGGCCGACCACCAGCGGCCGCATGGACGCATATGCGCCGCTGCTCATGCGGCACGGGCTCAAGGGCATGATCGGCAAGGGGCTGCGCACAGCCGAGGTCAAGCAGGCCATGCGGGACGAGACCGCCGTGTACTTCGCCGCCACCGGCGGCGCCGGCGCGCTGCTCGCCAAACGCATCGTCGGCAACGAGGTCATCGCCTACCCGGAGCTCGGCGCCGAGGCGATCGCCCGTCTCGAGGTCGTCGACTTCCCGGCGATCGTCGTCATGGACTGCTACGGCGGCGACCTCTACGAGGAGGGGCGCGCGAAGTACGCGCGGCCGGCGTAGGCGACGCACTGGCCGGCCGGCTCCCCTGCGGCCGCGGGCCGGACGAAATGAGTGCTCCTGGGGCACGTACGTCCAGTTGCACGCCTGAAGGTACGTTTGTGTCACTGCACGTACGCCTGAGCGTACGCGTTCCGTGACGACTACCTCGCGCCGGAGCTCGGGGTCACGGCCGCCCGTGCCCGCATCTGGAGGAGCGTCGCCCCGGCGCTGAGCGCCCCCGGCGCCGCGCGGGCGAGCCCGGGCTCGCGCGCCGCCCGGCGCGTCCCGTCGCGCGGCCGGCAACGGGTCCGCGCCCCGGCGGGTACAATCGGGCGATGGAGGATGCGTCGTGACCGCCTGGATCATCGCAATCGGGCGGATGCTGGGGCTCGGGTCCATCGCCGGCATCCGGCCGTCGCTGACGCTCGCCGTCATCGGGGTCGTCGACTACTTCGACTGGGGCGTCGACCCCAATCCCACGTTCCACTGGCTGAGCAACGGGCTGGTCATCGGCATCTTCGTCGTGCTGGCCATCCTTGAGTCGACCTTCGACAAGATCTCCAAGCTGGACCGGCTGCAGGACCGGCTGATCATGCCGTATCGGCTTGTGATCGGCGGCGTCGCCGGCGCCGCAACCGCGCCGTTCGGCTGGCAAGGCATCGTCGTCGGCGCCTGCATCGGCGCCGGCGCGGCCTGGTTCTCGCAGTACACCAAACACCTCAGCCGCCCCCGGAGCGTGCCGAGCGAGGCCGTGGTGACGCTCATCAGCGCCGCCGAGGACCTCGGCGCGTTCCTCGGCAGCGTGCTCGTGCTCGCCGTGCCATACACCGGGTACGCAACCGTGGGCGTCACCGGTTTCATCTACTGGCGCGCGCGCGGCAGGCGCCGGTCGAAGTACAAGAAGATGCGCCGGACCGCTGCGGCGGTCCGTGCCGCCGAGGCGGAAGCCGAGCGTCTGGGGGCGCGCGGAGCGGGAGCCCCGCGGGAGGCCGGGGCTGCCGCGGCCGCGCCGGCTCGGCCGCCGGTCGCTTCGCCGCGGGCGGCCGTGGCGGACACCCCGCCGACGTTCCCCGAACGGTCGGCGCTCGACGCGGGCGTGCTCCCGCCGGCGGGATCCGTGGACGAGCCGGTCACCCGCGCGCCCGGCGCCGGCGGAGATGGCGATGAGCGCTGACGGCTCGGACCAGGCGGTCCGGCGGCTGCGGATGGTCGAGGAGCAGCTCGTCAGGCGCGGCCTGCGCGACGAGGACGTCCTGGCCGCCATGCGGTCCGTGCCGCGCCACCTGTTCGTGCCAGGCGCGGCGGCCGACGCCTACGCCGACACCCCGCTGCCCATCGGCCTCGGCCAGACGATCTCGCAACCGTTCATGGTCGCGCTCATGACCTCGCTGCTCGAGGTGGACGTACGCTCACGCGTGCTGGAGATCGGCGCCGGCAGCGGCTATCAGACGGCGGTGCTCGCGGAGGTGGCGGGCGAGGTCTTCGCGATCGAGCGGCTTGCTCCGCTCGCGGAGCGAGCCCGCGCGACGCTCGCCCGCCTCGGGTACGCCAACATCCGCCTGGCGATCGGCGACGGCGCCCAGGGCTGGCACGAGCAGGCGCCGTTCCAGGGGATCCTCGTGGCGGCAGCCGCGGACGAGGTGCCGCCGGAGCTGCTCGGCCAGCTCGCCGACGGCGGCCGGCTCATCGTGCCCATCGGCCGCGGTGACCAGGTACTCACCATCGTCGAGCGAGATCGCGAGTCGTTCCGGGAGTCGTACGACACGCGCTGCCGCTTCGTGCCCCTCGTGCGCGACGTCAGCCCCGACGAGCGACGCAGGGCGGCGATGCACGGCAGCGCGGCGGACGCCGACGCGGGCTGGTCGCCGCCCGGCGGCGAGGACGCTCGCGGTGACAGCGTGTACCCGGGGGAGGAGGCAGGCATGAAGTCCGTCGACGTCAAGGTCAGCGGCAGCGTGCAGGGCGTGTACTATCGGGCCGGCGCCCGCCGCGAAGGCGCGCTGCGCGGTCTGCGCGGCTGGGTGCGCAACGAGAGCGACGGCTCGGTCGGCCTCCATCTGCAGGGGGATGCCGCGGCTGTCGACTCCATGCTCGACTGGTGCCGCGTTGGGCCGCCGGCGGCGCGCGTGTCGCGACTCAGGGTCTCCGACGCTCCTGCCGATGAGACTCTGCACGACTTCGAGGTGAGGTAGATGCCGGAACACAACGAGACGCACGTCCGTCCGCCCGTCACCCTGGACGACGTGCGCCGCGACCACGAAGTCCGGGTGTTCGTGCGCAAAGCGGACGAGAGCCTGGGCGTCCTCGGCTACACCGAGCACGGGCCGCGGCACTGCGGCCTCGTCGCCGGCATCGCCGGGAACGTGCTGTCGCGGCTCGGCTACCCGCCGCGGACCGCGGAGCTCGCGGCCATCGCGGGCTATCTGCACGACGTCGGCAACGGGATCAACCGCCTGGATCACGGCATCGCCGCGGCGCTCCTCAGCCGGCACATCCTGGAGCGCCTCGGCATGGGCCCCGACGAGTACGCCGAGGTCATGTGCGCCATCGGCAACCACGAGGAGGAGTACGGCCAGGCGGTCAGCCCACTGGCCGCGGCGGTCATCCTCGGCGACAAGAGCGACGTGCATCGCAGCCGGGTGCGGGTCATCGACCCGGAGACCGACGATATCCACGACCGCGTCAACATGGCGACTACGCGGTCGTTCCTCGCAGTGGACGCGGAGCAGCACACGATCACGCTGGAGCTCGAGATCGACACCGACATCATCCAGGTGATGCAGTACTTCGAGATCTTCCTCGACAGGATGGTGATGTGCCGGCGCGCGGCCGAGTTCCTCGGCTGCCGGTTCGGTATCGTGAGCAACGGCACGCGCCTGCTGTGACGTGCGGCGCGCCCGCGGTGCCCCGCGCGCGACCGTGTGCTATATCTGAGACAACCTGAGCGACCGGAGGTGGACGGTGGGACGAGCCGAGAAGAAGACTAGCGGCAAGAAGGCCCGCGGAGGGCTCGTGTTCGGCGTCGTGGCCGGCGTCGTGGCGGGCCTGCTCCTGGCGCCGAAGAGCGGCCGGGAGACGCGGGAGCAGCTCTTCGGCCAGGGTGGGATCGGCGGCCAGGTCGATCGTATCAAGGGAGCGATCGGCGCCGGCCAGGATTCCGCCGCCGGCCAGAATGAGGCGCTGCGGCGCAAGATCGAGGAGACGCGCGAGCGTCTGCGCAGCAAGATGGGAGCGGACGGCGACGGCGGCGGCGAGGATGCCTACGGAGGCCCCGCCGGCACGGCTTCCAGCGACCCGAGCTGAACCGGCTCGCGCGCAACGGGTTCGGAGGGGCGGCGGCGGTCACCGGGGCCGCCGCCCTCGGCTTGGCCTATCTGCTGCACGAGGCGCAGTGGGTGCGCCGCGTGGACCGGCGCCTGCCTGCGCCGGACGCCGACGCGGCGCTCGACGGCCTCACCATCGTGCAGCTCTCCGACTTCCATGCCGGCTTCACGCCGAGCTTCAATCTGCGCGCCACGCGCAAGGCAGTGGACCTGGCGCTGGCCGCTCGGCCGGACCTCGTCGTCATCACCGGCGACTTCGCCGGCGGCAGGTCCGGATCCGGCGGGCTGCGGCGCCAGCTGCTGCGTCTGGCGCCGCCGCTCGGCGTCGTCGGCGTGCTCGGCAATCACGACCACGGAGACAGCAAAGCGCCGTTCGTGCAGCCGACCGACCCGCGCTTCCTTGAGGACTGCGGCGTGCGCCTGCTGATCAACGAGACGGTGACGGTGGAGCGCGGTGGCGGGACGGTGCAGATCGGCGGCGTC
Organism: uncultured Thermoleophilia bacterium; assembly: GCA_963784975.1. Lineage (GTDB taxonomy): Bacteria > Actinomycetota > Thermoleophilia > UBA2241 > UBA2241 > CAIXSE01. The sequence continues at coordinate 68,802 of CAWAUK010000015.1, forward strand.
GACGACATCGACGGCGCTCACGACGACCTGCCGGCGGTGCTCGCGCGGCTCGACCGCCGACCCGGGGTGCTGCGCCTGCTGCTCTCGCACCACGCCGCGGTGATCAAGCGGACGGAGCCCGGCGACTTCCACATGACATTCGCCGGCGATACCCACGGCGGCCAGATCTGCCTGCCCGGCCGCCGTGTCATGCTCAGCGACCTGCACGCCGAGTTCGCCGAGGGGGCTTACGACGTCGGCGGCCGCTCCCTCTACGTCACACGCGGCGTAGGCACCAGCATGCTGCCGTTCCGCGCCTTCTGCCGGCCCGAGGTCGTCGTCTTCCACGTGGAGGCCGGCGGGTGAGGCGCGCCGCCGCCGGCCTGCTCGCGCTCGTGCTCATCGCCCTGGTCGCGGCGCCGGCGCTCGTCGGCTGCGGCGGTAACGCCGATCCCTTCACAGGGCTCTACTGGGAGCCTTCCAGCGGCCGGCGGGTGGAGATCCGCAAGGAGGCCGACACGTACTGGCTGTACTACGGCGCGGCCAAACAGGCCTACCAGGCCAAGCGGGACGGCGACGAGCTCGTGATCGCCGAACCCATGGGCGGTCAGACGATCGTGCGCCGGGGCGAGACGGAGGGCACACTGAAGCTGGAGAGCGCGGGCAAGACGACGCTGCTCAAGCGGCTGCAGCAGCACCAGTAGTCCGCCGCCGCAGCAGCCCCCGGCGGCGCCGGAGCTCAGCTCACCGGTCGCGGGAGAACAGGCGGACGAGCAGCGGCGACACGTTGTCGATGGCCGCCGTCGGACAGACCTCAGTGCAGGCGAAGCAGCGCACGCACGCTGCGTCGTCGTAGTCGGGGAGAGGGTCCATGGCGATGGCCCGGGTGCCGCAGATGGCGGCGCACTCGTTGCAGCGGATGCAGGCCTCGGGGTCCACCAGGCGCGGCCGCGCCGTGATGAGATTGCGCGCCATCCGGTGCAGCGCCGGCGGCAGGAGTTCCTGCATGTCGCGGCGGACCGGCTTGAACGTCGGTTCGGGCTCGATGGGGTCGCCGGCGAGGCGGTAGGGGTCGGAGAGGTCGAGGAGCCCCCTGCGCGCCGACGCGGCTACCGTGTGGACGTGGCGGCGCTCGTGCGCGGTGCGATCGGCAAGCGCCGCGTCGAGGGCGAGGCAGTCGCCGGCCGCGAACAGCGAGTCCAGCTCCCGGGGCGTGCCGCTGCCCGGGCCTTGGCCCTCCATGGCGATGATCGCGTCGATGATTGTGAACCGCGGCCGCACGGCGAGGTGCAGGTCGAGGAGCATGTCGGCGAAGTCCTCGCGCCGCTGTGCCTTGACGTGCAGGTGCGCTTTGGCCAGGCCCGGGATGACTCCGTAGGTCAGCTTGACGCCCCCGGTGAGTCGCATGAGCTGGTGGGTCTTGAGGACGCCGACCTGGACGATGGCGTCGGCGTCCACGAACGCCTTGCCGATCGGGAAGGAACGGTAGAGCCTGCCCTCGGGCGCGTCGAGGGCCGCCCTGTCGTCCTCGACGTCGACGATCTGGACGCCCTCCGCGGCGCACACGTCGGCGATGCCGCTGAGCTTGTAGGCGCGCGCCACTTTGGCGGGGCCGTTGGGGCCGCCGGGGCTGTCGGCGACGAACGGCTCCGCCCCGGCCCGCTTGAGCGCGCGCAGCACGCAGCCGAGCGTCTCCGGGTGCGTAGTGACGGCCCGCTCGGGAGCCGCGGCGCGGAGCAGATTGATCTTGACGGCGATGCGCTCCCCGGGCCGGGCGATCGCGGACCAGCCGCCGAAGGGCTCGACGAGCCGTTCGAGCGACGCGTCGAGCCCGGGTCCGTGCGTGGCCTTGACGTGGGAGACGAGCGAAGGCGTACCCGGCGTGCCATCGTCCGCGCCGGCCCGCGCCGGCGTCCCGGCCTCTGACGGCGCGCTCACATGCCGGCTTCTGGGTGACCAGGACGTGGTGGTACAGCCCGACGGCGTCCGGCTCGTCGCCGGCGAGCTCGCTCAGGCCGGCGCCGGTGAGCACCCCGCGCAACTGGTCGAGCGAGAGCACGTGTTCATTGGGCGGGCCGACGGGACGGTCCATCCGCGCGAACTCCGCGGCCACGAGCAGGCCGCCAGGCGCAGGAGCCGGCAGAGTCTCGGTGAGGGCGCCGGGGTCGTCGTACACGTGGTGCAGCACGTTGACGATGAGCATGCGGTCGGCGACGCCGTCCTCGAGCGGGGCACGGCCGCCCTCGGAGAGCACCGGCCGCACGTTGTGGACGGCCGGCAGCGCCTCCAGCTTGGCGCGCAGACGGTCGAGGATCTGTGCTTGTTCGTCGACGGCAAGCACGCGTCCCAGCGGGACGGCGACGGCGAGAGGGATGGAGTACATGCCGGTGCCGGCGCCGAAGTCGACGACTGTCTCAGCGCCACTGAGACGGAGCAAGTCCACCAGCTTTGCCGGGGGCAGTTCGACAAGCCTCTCGGGGTTCTCGAGCTTGTCGGCGTGTTGGGTCGAACTTCTCGGCCACGCGCCGGCTCGGACCCGCTACTTCACGCAGCGGGCGTACTTGAGAAAGGCCTCGAGGGCCTTCTCGACGGCCTCCGGGGGGGCGACTTCGTCGCCGGCCTCCTCGTTGAGGCACTCGCGCATCTTCAGAGAGATGAGCAGCACGCCCACGCGGTCGAGCGCCGCCTTGGTGGCGGCGAGTTGGGTGAAGATCTCTTCGCAGGGACGTCCCTGCTCGATCATCCGTTGCAGGCCGCGGGACTGACCCTCGACCCGGCGCAAGCGGTTGATCGGCGCCCTGCCTCATCCTGATCCATGTACTCCTCCACACAAGCCACTATACCCCCGGGGGCTATGCGGGACAATACAGTGAACGCCTGAGGCTGGCGGATCGGGTACCTGCGCCCCGTATCGGTATGCATCGACGGGTGCGGGGTGTTTCAGCTGAGGCGCTGCAGCTGGTCCTCGGCGATGCAGCGCAGGTCGGCGAGCACATCGTCCGGGACCGGCTCGCCGAGCGAACCGACGCCGAGGCGAGCGTCGGGTTTGACGTTCCCGTGGTAGTCCGAACCACCGGTGGCCACGAGCGCGTACTTCTCCGCCAGGCCGAGACAGCGGGCGACCGTGTCCGCGTCGTGGAGCGGGTAGTAGCACTCGATACCGGCGAGCCCGCTGCGGGCGGCGTCGCGCACGATGTGGTTGAGGCCGGCGGCGTCGGCGCGGATGATGCCGGGATGCGCGAGCACCGGAAGGGCGCCAGACGCGCGCAGCAGTCTGAGGGCGCGGCCCAAGGCGAAGCGGCGACGGTCCACCCAGGCCGGGGCGCCGCGGCGGAGGTACAGCTCGAAGGCTTCGCTGATCGAGCTCACGTAGCCGCGGCGCACCATCGCCTCGCCGATGTGCGGCCGGCCGACGGCGCCGTTCTCGGCTGCGGCGGCGAGGTCATCAGGTTCGAGTGGAAGCCCCAGCTCTGCCAGGCGCTCGATCATGCGCTGGTTCCTTGTTCCGTGCGGTAGACGCGAAGCTCCGCGAGTTCCTCCCGGAGCTCGTCAGTGGGCCACCCGGCGAGGAAGTGCCCGAGCATGTCCATGGTGACCCTGTCGTGCTCGAGATTGATCTCCACGCCGGGGATGACCTCCACGCCGAGGCGCTCGCCCGCGGCGAGCGCCTCGGCCAGCCCGTCCACCGTGTCGTGGTCGGTGACGGCGATGGCCGAGAGGCCTGGGCCGCCGCCTCCTCCACCAGCTCGGTGGGCGTCGCGAGCCGTCCGAGAACGTCGTGTGGGTGTGCAGGTCGATCATGCTCCTAGCCTACCCTGCACAGGCGCGGGCCGTGCTCGCGCGCGGAAGCCCGCATCTCGCCGACCCTCGTGCCGCCGCGGGTAAGATGAGGTGGCCCGCATTCATGAACGCCCCGCTCTGGAGGTCCGCGATGCGCATCGGGATGATCGCGCCGCCCTGGTTCCCGCTGCCGCCGCAGCGCTACGGCGGTATCGAGTTCGTCGTCAGCCTCCTCACCGAGGGTCTCGTGGCGCGCGGCCACGACGTCACGCTGTTCGCCAGCGGCGACTCCGAGACGCAGGCGCGCGGTTGAGCTTCATCTTCGCGCGCGCTCCTTTCGAGCAGATGGAGGGTGGCAGCCACCTCGAGGTGATGCACAGTCTCGACGCGTACACGCGGGCGAACGAGTTCGACGTCATCCACGACCACGACGGCCTCGCCAGCAGGTCCATGGGGGCGCTCGTCCACCGGCTGACGGGCATGCCGGTAGTGGCGACGCTGCACGGTCCCGCGGACCCGATCACGCAACAGGCGCTGAGCTCGCTGCGCGCCGATCTGCGCTTCATCGCCATCAGCGACTACCAGCGGCAGGGGTTCCCCGACCTCGACTTCGTGGGGACCATCCCCAACGCAATCGACGTGGAGCACATGCCGTTCAGCGCGCAGAAGGACGACTACCTGCTGTTCATCGGCCGCATGACCCCGGACAAGGGGGCGCACACCGCGATCCGACGTGGCGCACGTCCTCGGGCAGCGACTCATCATGGCCGGCAAGGTCAACGAAGGACCGGAGCACGACTACTTCGCCGCTGAGGTCGAGCCGCACCTCTCCGACAAGGTCCACTTCCGCGGGGAAGTTGACCACGAGACCAAGGTGCGGCTCTAC